>CALWPC010000040.1 GCA_944383325.1 uncultured Lachnospiraceae bacterium
GTGCCGGTTCATGCTATGGTCGTATTAAAACAGGCCGAGGAAAATTCTATCCGCGAATTGACCGGTTTTGAAAAAGTATCAGAAGTGTCCAACAGCATTTTTTATCCGCAGTGGTTGGAAAACGGCATGGAGCTTTGTCTGGAAACACTGGATCATCTTCTCAGGGAGATTCCGGTATATGAGCTGTCCTGCCGCCCCGATGAGGCGGCGGTGGAGCTGACAGAACAAACAATTTTTTACAGGAAGTAGAGGGGCTGCTGTTCGCGACAGCCCTTTTCGATATTCGTTATGCCGAAAATGTTGTAAATAAATAAGGATTTGAATAGAAGTGAGACGGATAATTCAGAAGATTAAAGAAGGCAAGCTCAAGAAACTGTTGGCCGAAATGCTCTGGATGTACATATACGTGCGCAGATACTGGATGCTGATTCTCCTTTACATTGCGCTCGGGTCTATGGGCTCCGTACTGGGGCTTGGCACCTCCGTGGTTTCCAGAGATCTGGTGGACGCAGTCACCGGCGTAAGCTCAGCAGGAATTGCCCGCGTGGCGTTTTTGTATGTGGGTGTGGGCGTTTCCCAGATTTTTATCAATGCGGTGCAGTCGAGGATGTCGACGAAGATCCGTCTGAAGGTCACGAATGAAATTAAGGCGGATATATACGAGCAGGTGCTTCGCACCGATTGGGCGTATGTGGCCGGCTATCGTTCGGGAGATTTGCTTTACCGCGTCAACGGGGATGCGGGGATGGTGGCGAACAGCATTCTGACCTTTTTGCCCAACGTCGTTTCCACGCTCATCAGCTTTGGCGGCGCGTTTGTGATTGTCATGCAAAATGATCCGATGATGGCGCTGATTGCCCTCGCGGGGGCGCCGGTCTCGTTTCTGAGCTCCCGCTATATGACAAGGAAAATGAGGGAGATGCAGAAAGAGAATCAGGAGATGGCGAGTGCAAAGACGGTATTTGACCAGGAGACGTTTCAGAATCTGCAGTTTATCAAGGCGTTTGGCATGATTGACAGAGTGACGGAGAAATTTCATGCCCTTCAGCAGGAGTCGATGGATATTGCGCTTCGGCAAAACAAATTTCAGTCCGGCAGCATGGTGATTACCTCCCTGATCGGGCAGGTGATCGGCTATGCCTGCTATGGCTTTGCGGCGTATCGGCTGTGGCAGGGCGAAATCAGTTATGGAACGATGACGATGTTTGTCGGAATGGCGGGATCGCTGCGCGGTTCGTTTTCCGGGCTTTTAGGCCTGATTCCGACGGCGCTGCGCGCAGGCATCAGCGCGGAGCGGATTATGGAAATTGTCAGTCTGCCGCGGGAATCTATGGAGGACGAGGACGAAGCCAGACAGATGAAGGAGCGGGGAAAAGAACAGGGCATTGCCGTATGTATGCGGCAGGTGGATTTTCAGTATGAAGAAAACAAGTGGGTATATCAGCATGCCGATTTTGAGGCGAATCCCGGAGAAATTGTGGCGCTGATCGGCCCGTCCGGACAGGGAAAGACGACGACGCTCCGGCTCTTTTTAGGATTGTATCACCCGCAGCGGGGAAGCGTCACCGTGAACAATCCGGGAGGCAGTCCGCTCGAAGTATCCTCCTCGACCCGGTGCCTGTTCAGTTATATCCCGCAGGGGAATACAATGTTTTCCGGTAGCATTGCGGAGAATATGCGGATGGTCAGACCACAGGCCACAGACGAGGAGATTAAAAGTGTTTTGAAGACGGCGTGCGCATGGGAATTTGTCGAGCGCCTGGAAAACGGCATTGATACGCAGGTGATGGAGCAGGGGCGGCGCTTTTCGGAGGGGCAAAAGCAGAGACTTTCTATCGCGCGGGCGCTTCTCGCGGACGCGCCGGTGATGATTCTGGACGAGGCGACTAGCGCGCTTGATGTGGCGACTGAGAGAAGGCTGCTTCGAAACATTATCAAAAAGGAACCGTGCAGGACAGTGATTGTCGCTGCGCACCGGCCGAGCGTTTTTGAATTGTGCAGTCGGGTGTATAAGATTCAGGGCGGAAACGTCAGCCAGGTAAACGAGCAGGGCATTCGGGAATTTCTGGAAGCTTTTTAGTCGTCTTTGGGCCGTCTTTGCCGTTTAAAGGGGATGGTGTGCAGTGATTTCAGAAGCTTGGTTCGTTTTTTTGCGCGGGAGACGCCCCGGGAAAGCAGCGGCTTATCGTTCCACAGTTCTTTTGAAAGGCGGATAATACGCCTGCACCACGCGACGGGCAAAAGATACGGCCGCCGCACAAGAAACGGGTAGGTAGAATACAGCCGGGACGCCGGTGGAAACAGCAGGTGAATCATGCGCAGGTGAGAGCGTTCTCCAGACAGCATATAGCCCTGGCTCAGACTGTGGGCGCGGGTATAGTTCCCAAAGCAGCCGCTTTCTACGAGATCATCTAGCAGCGAATCGACGTCCGAAGGAGCGTCCGCGGGCTCCAGAAAGGTAAATCCGAGATGACGACGGCTGATTTCCGTAATCGCAGAGTAAAATTCTTCTCCGCTGAGCGTGGTGATACCGGAATGAATCCGGCGCATATCGAGCTGATCGCGGTATTTGCCGTAGAACAAAAACAAATCCAGTATCTGACGGATGCCGACGCCCCCGACGATAAAATGTTTATATAGATGAGTAAAAAGAAACAGATAATGCTCTGTGGGAGAGAGGGTGTATACGCGGTGACCCTCAATCGTTTCCACAGAAACGCGGTCGAAGGAATGTTCAAATAACTGATTCATTTTCATCCGAATTGCATCGTCCGTTCCGAAGGGGTGGGAAGTATGCAGTTCCAACGTAAGGACAGGGCTTTCATACGTGACTTCCTGAATGGTTTCGAGAATAGGAGTCACGTCATCAAAATCCGGCGTATATCCGTGCGCCCTGAGGATGCGGTCATAGCGCGGCAGATCTTCTGCACGGATCCACAGATCCTCGTCGCAGGAAATGCGAAGATCGGGCTGCGGATAAAGACTGCGGCAGATGAGTCCCTTCAGAACGCGGGGGTGCAGATCGTTTGCCTGAAATTCATCGTTTAAAGTGAAAAATTCCTGCGTGCGCATAAACTGCACGCTAGATTGATAGAGCGCCGATTCCTGGAATTTTTTCTGAATATGGGAGGGCGCCTGTGAAAAACAGGGGAGCTTGTAGACCGCGTCATATATGGCGGGAATGAGGTTGTGAATGTTTGCCATGTGAAACAGCGCGTTCCAGTCCGGATCAGCCACGTTTACCTCAGTGTTCCACAAAAATGCGCGGATAAGATTTAAGAAATTTTCCGTCTGCCGGTTCATCGCAGCATCCCCCTGTCAGCATAATGTAATCAAAATGTTTCCAGAGGTATTATACCAGACCGAAATCTTTCGGACAATATAAAGAAAAGAGGTATACGATGAAATACGTCAGAATTTTCGTGGTCGTGCTGTTTGTTGCCAGTTTGGGAATTTACGGCATTTCCAGGGTTGTCGAGGAAAATAGTAAGGATCTGACAAAACCGGTCATCACAAGCGACAGAGAGGTGTTGGAAATTTCCTGCGGTTATACACAGGAGGATCTGCTCGAGGGGTTGACCGCATCCGATGAAAAGGACGGGGATTTGACAGATCAGATTATGGCGGGCACGTTTTCTCAGTTTTTGGAAAAAGGAGTGTGCAGTACCACCTATGTCGTGTTTGATTCTTCAAATCAGTCGGCGTCTCTCACGAGAAGAGTAAAGTTTACCGATTATGAGTCTCCGAAATTTACATTAACGCAGCCTCTCGTGTTCCAGGCGGGAGCCGGAAGCAGCGCGGTTTCGCAGGTCGGGGCGGAGGATCTTCTGGACGGCGATATTTCTTCACTTGTGAAATTAGTGGACAGTACGGTAAATTACCAGACGGCGGGCGATTACAGCATTCAGGTAGAGGTCACGAACAGTTTTGGGGACGTTTGTCAGGCGTCGCTGCCGGTTCATATCAGGGAAAAATCCAGTTCATCTCTGGAAATTACGCTCACGGACGCGCTCATCTATTTGAAGCCGGGAACGGAATTTGACCCCCTGTCATATGTGGAAAGCGTGAACGATCAGCAGGGAACTGCTCTTGACAATCCCGACGTGGAGGCGTCGTCCAATGTAGATACCGATCAGGAAGGGTGCTATGAGGTTGGCTATACAGTTTCTGACGGACGGGGACATGAGGGAGAGACGTGGCTCGTGGTAATTGTGCGGCAGTAAAGGAGAATGAAGCATGAATGAGACTAAGGAACTGAATTTGGATGAACTGAGTTTGTTCTGCATAATCAGAGATCTTGTCAGAAATGTCTGGGTAATCCTGCTTGCGGCGGCGGCCGCATGGCTTACGGTAACCGGCGTGGAAAGTCTGATTTATGTACCGGAGTATACGTCCCAGGCGACGCTTGCTGTGTCGGCCAAAGGAAACACTAGCAGCGCCTATGCCTCCCTTTCGGTTGCGAATCAGATGGCCGAGGTATTCAGCGAGGTGTTTGACAGCAATGTGCTCCGACAGAAGATTGCAGAAGACCTGGGGCAGGGTAGCATCGAGGGGACGATTTCTTCCAGTATCATTGAGGAAACGAATCTCATTGTACTGCGGGTTACGTCGGTAAATCCGAGACAGGCATATATGATTATTCAGTCCGCAATCGAGAATTACGACACGGTATCGGACTATCTGTTTTCCAACGCGGTGCTGAGAATTTTGCAGGAGCCGCAGGTGCCGGTCGCGCCATCAAATACCGTGAACATTTCCAGGATGAGAAAGCTGGCGATGCTCGGGACGGCGGCGCTTGCGGCGGGCTGTATCGTACTGTTTTCGGTGTTCAGATTTACGGTGAAGACCAGACAGTCTGCGCGGAGAAATCTGGACGGACGTATTCTTGAAACCATTCCATATGAGAAAAAACATAAGACGTTAAAAGAATTGTTTGGAAAATCAAATAAATCTATTCTGGTGTCCTCTTTTCTTGTCAGTATGCGCTTTTCGGAGGCGGTGAGAAAGGCCGCGACGCAGATTGACCATCATATGAGGAAGAGAAAGCAGAAGGTGCTTCTTGTGACGAGCGTTGCGGAGAATGAAGGGAAGTCGTCCATGGCGGCCAACCTTGCGCTTGTGCTCGCCGAAAAAGGCCGGAAAGTCATTCTGATTGATTCGGACTTAAAAAAGCCGGCTCTGTACAAAGTGTTTGACAAACAGGCGATGGAGGGGCAATATTTATCCGATTATCTGCAGGGACGGGCGACGGCCGATGATATTTTAAATTACGATAAAAAGACAAAACTAGTCACGGTTTTTCAAAAAGCGGGAATCCATAATTCCGGAAAATTTATCGATTCGGAGCGGATGCGGCTGCTGATCGAGGCGGGGAGACGAAATGTGGATTATATTATTCTGGATTCTTCTCCGATGGCGATCGCAAGCGACGGAGATTTGCTGCTCAAATTTACAGATGCGGCAGTGTTGATGGTGCGGCAGGACTGGACGGATATACGGGCCATAAACGATGCCGCCGACAACATCCGCCAGTCCGGCACGGATTTTGTCGGATTTATACTCAATAATTTCCGGGACGGGCTGCCGTATCGGGGCAGCCGCGGGTACGGGTACTACGGATACACAGGCCGCAGAAAAATCAGCGGAGAAGAGGAGGTATAGGTATGAGTGAGAAAATGGACATGCTTTCGGAAGAACACGAGCTTGACCTTGGCACGCTGTTCTGGAATTTTCTGCAGGGCCTGTACCGGTTCTGGTGGCTAGTTGTCATTCTGGCAATGTTGGGGAGCGCGGCCTTGTATATCAAAGCGTCGCGTTTTTATACGCCGATGTACAGGGCGTCCGCTTCCTTTACCGTGATGACGGGCGGCGACAGTGAAAGTGAGAGTTATAACTTCTACTACGACACGACTACGGCGGGACAGTTGGCAAACACGTTTCCTTATATTTTGAGCAGCAGCCTGCTGACCGACGCGATTAAAGCAGATCTGGATGTGGAGACGATTAACGGAAGCATTGAGGCATCGGCAGTTTCAGACTCCAATCTCATTACCATGAGTGTGACGAGCAGCCGCGCAGAGGACGCCAAAGCCATACTGGAGTCGGCGATCAAGGTCTATCCCGATGTCGCGCGTTTTGTAATCGGCGATACGAAATTTAATATGATCGATGTGCCGGAGGCGCCGTCGGAGCCGTACAATAAGCCGAGTTATACCGGACAGGTGAAAAAGGGAGCGCTCATTGGAGCGGCAGCAGGGATTGTGTTCATTGCGCTGTATGCACTTTTTAAAAAGACGGTACAAAAGCCGGACGAGTTAAAATATGATATGAGCCTGTCCTGCATGGGAAATATTCCGGCGGTCAAGTTTAAGGCGAGAGGAAAAAAGCGGAAAAACAGGCTGTTTTATTTTGACAAAAATATTGCGCAGGGCTTTAAAGAGAGCATTCTCGCACTTCAGATTAAGGCGGAGAGAGAATTGGACGAGGCGCATGGGAAAATTCTGCTAGTCACAAGCACGACTTCCGGCGAGGGCAAGACGACGGTTGCTATGAATCTGGCCTGTGCGGCGGCATCCCACGGAAAAACGGTTCTGTTTATCGACGGGGATCTCAGAAAGCAGGAGGACCGGATGCTGCTTGTAAACAGCACCGGTTCGGGCTTAAAGGAAGTTGTGGAGGGAAAGTGCGGACTGGGCGAAGCGGTGCAGAGCGATGAGAAAAGCGGCATTTCGTTTCTGTGCGGAAGCATTCCGGTAAAAAAGGCGCCGGCAATCTTAAACCATCCTAGACTGGAAGAGGTGTTTGGGGAGGCGAGGGAGCAATACGATCTGATTATTCTCGATACGCCGCCTGCGGAGGGGTTCGAGGATGCGCAGCTGTTGTCCCAGTATTGCGACCAGGTATTATACGTGATACGCCATGACTATGTACAAAAGCGCAGAATTCTGGACAGCATTGCAGGTATGGAGGGGATCGGCGCAAAAATTAGCGGTTACGCCTTTAACGGAGTTCCGGTACATAAAGGGAAGTACGGATATTACGGCTACGGCAGATATGGTTACGGGTACTATGGAAAGTACGGTTACGGAGAAAAGTCATGAGGCGCAGAATTTATCATATTGCGGGAATTGTGTCGGTATTTGTGTTGGGCGCCATCGTGTTTGCGGCTGTCAGGAATGATCGGGCGCAGGAAACGGAGCGTCCTGACAATTCGCCCGTTCCGGGAAGTGTGGAAATACAGTTTGAACCGGAAGAACTTACGTATGACGGAGAGGGAAGCTTGGATCTGATGGAAGGCGTCACTGCCTGGGAGGACGGTGCAGACATTACCGATTCGGTCGACGCAGTGCTGACCGGCGACGGTACGCCAAGCCGCAAAAAGATTCGATATTCGGTATTTGACTCGGCGGGACGGGCGGTGAGCAGGGAACGGACGCTCATCATGAATCATTATACGGGGCCGCAAATCAGTGTGCCC
>CALWPC010000041.1 GCA_944383325.1 uncultured Lachnospiraceae bacterium
CGTCTCTTCGCTTGGCGTTTCTCGCTTCGCTGTTCCTTCTTTACTTCGTTCTGGTTCGTTCTTCTCTCGCATGGCTTCATCCATGCGCGGAATTGTTCAGGGTTGTTCTACTGTTCAATTATCAAAGATCGGTTACATTTCCATCAGGAAACGGTCAAACTCATTTCGAGTCAGCTTGATTATCTTAGCACTTCTGTTCCCGTTTGTCAACAACTTTTTTAACTAACTTTTTAAAATTGTGAATTTCCGCTTAATGCCGGAAACAGGCTGTCAAACTGGCCGGCAGAATTGCATTTCCCGGACAAAAGATCCGAGGCTAAATAATCAAGAAACGGAGAAGGAGGGATTTGAACCCTCGCGCCGCTATTAACGACCTACTCCCTTTCCAGGGGAGCCCCTTCAGCCGCTTGGGTACTTCTCCAAATGCCTGTATCGATTATCTTCCATATAAAACTGGAACGGAGAGGGTGGGATTCGAACCCACGCGCCCTTTCGGACAAACGGTTTTCAAGACCGCCTCGTTATGACCGCTTCGATACCTCTCCACACACGCTAAACACACGAAATAGCGCAAGCTATATACTATCATCGTTTTTGATGAATGTCAATAACCTTTTTTCTTTTTCGACCAATAATGTCAAAACTTCTCTTCACCGCGCTGCGCAGATACTCATTGCTCCTGCAAAAGCGCCCCCGCAATCACCAGATCTTCCGGCGTTGTAATTTTCATATTCCGATAACTGCCCTCGATCAGCGCGACCGGTTTCTTCAGATAACGCTCCACAACCATCGCATCATCAGTAACATTTTCCTGCGGGTGCGCCATGAATTGTTCGTAAGCCTCTGCCGCCCATTCAAAACGAAAAACCTGCGGCGTCTGGACCGACCACACGTTGCTCCGATCAGGACTATGCTGCACCATACCGTTTCTATCCGCAATCTTTACTGTATCTTTTGACGGCATCCCGACTACACAGGCGCCATATTTTTCTACCCCGCATCTTGCGCGTGTCAAAATATCCTGCGACAAAAACGGACGCGCGCCGTCATGAATATAGATATATGTAAACTGCTTTTCGATGGAAGCACGCAGCGCAAACGCCACCGATTCGTACCGCTCTCTTCCTCCGGCGATCACCTCAGTGACCTTTTGAAAATCATATTTTTTTATAATTTCCTCCCGGCAAAACTGTTCTTCTCCGCCCGGTACAACCAGGATAATTTCGTCAATCCACCCGGCCTGCTCAAATGCGTTTAAAGAATACCAAAGCACCGGCTTGCCTCCCAGAGACAAATACTGCTTCTGTACGCTGCTTTGCATGCGTTTCCCCTGCCCGGCCGCCAACACAACCGCGCCGCTTTTTTCCTGTCCGCACTGCGTCAGACAATCCTGACTCCTTTTTATTTTCACTCACTCCCCATTTTACAGACAGCTGCCGCACCTGCGCCGTCCGTCATCGCTCGCCCAGTTTCAGCGACGGAACCGCATTTAACGTCCAGTCGCTCCTCACACCCCGCTGATAATCATAGTATGCCGCAGCGCCAATCATTGCCGCATTATCCGTACAATAAATCGGCGACGGAAAATAAAACTGGTACCCATGCTCCTCACAGGCCCGCTCAATCTGTCCGCGAATCATCTGATTAGATGCAACGCCTCCTGCGATGGCCAGTTTGGATACCGAAACGGTCTCTGCTGCGTCTAACAGATGGTGTGTGAGCACATCCGCAACCGCCTGCTGAAAACTGGCGGCCAGATCTTCCCTGCAAATCTCCCGCCCTTTCATTTTTTCACTATTGATATAATTGAGTACCGCAGATTTTAATCCACTAAAACTAAAATCATGCGGATGACCATTCACCTTTGCCCGCGGAAGCAAAACTGCCTGCGGATTTCCATTTCGCGCTATCTGTTCAATCTTCGGTCCGCCAGGATAACCCAAGCCGATCGCGCGCGCAACTTTGTCAAACGCCTCGCCGGCTGCGTCGTCCCGCGTGCGCCCGAGAATATCAAACACACCGTAATCACGCACTAAAACCAGGTGGGTATGTCCCCCGGAAACGACGAGACAAAGAAACGGCGGTTCAAGCTCTCGATGTTCAATAAAATTGGCCGCAATATGTCCCTCAATATGATGTACTCCGATCAGCGGCTTTTTTGAAGCAAAAGCAATCGCCTTGGCCTCCGCAACGCCAACCAACAGCGCCCCCACTAACCCCGGACCATAAGTGACCGCAATAGCGTCAATATCTTCCAGCCTGAGTTCTGACCTACAAAGCGCCTCTTCAATGACCGGATTTATTTTTTCTATATGTTTTCTGGAAGCGATTTCCGGAACAACCCCTCCATACAACTTATGCAGCTCAATCTGAGAAGAAATTACATTGGATAATACTTCTCTGCCATTTCTGACTACAGCCGCAGCCGTCTCGTCGCATGAACTCTCAATCGCCAATATCGTTACGGCCTGATCTTGTCCGCCTTCACTTTGCTCCTGCCTGTGCAATGTTTTCTGCTCCATGACCTATCCCTTCTTCCGAATATACGGCAATCTGGCTTGCCGTATCAGTCCTCATCCTCAAAATCTAACTGCCGGAATTTCAGATCTTCCCCTGCACGTGCCTGTGCAAACACCTGGCGAACCTGATCCATAAACGGCTCCGGACGGACAAGCGACGGACTATAGTGAGTCAGCCACAGCTCCTTTGGCTGCGCAAGTTTTGCCAACTGCGCAGCCTCCAGAAATGTCATATGCTTGTATTCCATCGCCTTTGCTTTCTTTTCCGGCTCCCCGTACATGCCCTCGCAGATAAACAAATCTGCTCCTTCCGCATGTTTTGCAATCATTGGAACCGGTCGTGTGTCCGTACAGTATGTTACCTTAATCCCCTTGCGCTCCTCTCCAAGCACCATTTCGGGCGTATACAAAACGCCGTCGACTTCGACGAGTTCCCCCTTCTGCAGCCTATTCCACGCGCACTGAGGCACTCCGGCTTCCCTCGCCTTATCAACCAGAAATTTGCCGGTGCGCGGCACACGTATGCTGTATCCATAACAGGTCACATTATGCTGTACCCGAAAAGCATCGATACAAAAACCGTTAAATGTATATGTTTCCTCCATATCCTGAATTTCAATGAACTCAATCGGAAACGGAAGCTCCGGCGCAATGACGCGCAGCGAATTCACCACGTGCGTCAATCCTCTGGGGCCGATCATCACTAGCGGTTTTTTGCGCTCCGCGTTACCCATGGTCAGAAGCAGCCCCGGCAGTCCGCTGATATGATCCGCATGGTAATGTGTAAAACAAATCAGATCAATCGGTTTAAAGCTCCACCCTTTTTCTTTGATTGCGATCTGCGTTCCTTCCCCGCAGTCGATCAAAATACTCATACCATTAAACCTTGCCATCAGCGAGGTGAGCCGGCGGTAAGGAAGCGGCATCATGCCGCCTGTGCCAAGTAAACATACATCTAACATTTTGTACCTATGCCTTTCAACTATCATTTATTTCTGCCGGTTCATTATACCAGTTCCGTCTGCTCTCTGACAGATGGAGCAATCTTCAGCCCGCTGACAAGCTGATTGTAGCACTCTTCACACAAATCAAATGAATGAATCTGACCGTCCTTGTCTGAAAAGAACCCCCACTCCTTATCTGCCGCAAACCAGTCGATCGTCGGCACGCCATTTTTCACCTCTAACGACCGTCCACACTGGTTACAGACCACCCTGGCCAATTTTCCGGCGCTGTCGTATTCTCTCATACACTTCCTCCGTCCTGCCGCAAAACGACATTTTTGCCGCGGGTATTTGCACAGGCGAACCCCCTGCGGATTCGTCTGCACTGTAAACGTATTGCATCCCGCACATTCAGTATAACGTGTCGGCCGCGCTCATCCAACAGGGAATTGATTCCTGTCCTTCGGCCCTGCAGGCACGGACAGACTGTCAACATTTTTTTATATAAACAAATGCGTCCTCTACCGGATCTGTATAAAATTTTCGTCTGAGACCCGACTCGACAAAGCCCAGGGATTGATATAACGCGATTGCAGCCGTATTGCTCACGCGCACTTCTAAGATAAAGCTCCTCACTCCGGCGTTTACCCCCCGCCGGATCAACTCTGACAGCATACGTTTTCCGACGCCCTGGCGCTGAACATTCTTTTTTATAGAAACATTGACAATATTCGCCTCTTCAAAGGAGCGGTAAAATCCGCAGTAACCGACGACCTTATCCTGAAAAACGGCTGTCAGGTAACAGGATGTGGGAAGCGAGAGCGCATCCGAAAATCCGCCCGCACTCCACGGAACCGAAAAATTTTCCTTCTCAATCGCACATACGTCAGACAGGTCTTCCGGACGCATCGGGCGAATCTCCAACTGCTTCTCACTGTCCGTACACACATTCATCACTTCTCTCCGCTGTCGCCGGCGGACTGCGTCGTCTCTCGCTCCATGCGCTCTCTCTCCGCCTGAGACAGTCTCAAATACTCCGGCGCATATACCGAGGCATGCTCGCATTTTCCCTGCCGCGCATACTCTAGCGCGAGACACCCAAGCGCGCCCGCACGCTGTCTTGAAGCAAAGGGCGGGGCCTCTTCCCACGGTACTGTGCAATTTTCTTCCAATACGCTCCTGTTTGGTTCCACACCGTCGCCCAAAAAGCAAACCAGTTCTCCATACGCATTAATTTTCTCCACAATAGCAGACGCCGCAACCGCCATCTGCTCCTCCACCACCGTAAAACGGCCGTTGGCATAGCGATATAACCCCGTATACACCTGCGAACGTCTCGCATCCATCAGCGGACAGATCAGCCCCGACATCCCATACATCTGAAAGGCGAGCGCATCCACTGTCGGCACGGGGATAATCGGCCTGTCAAGCGCAAGGCAAAGCCCCTTCGCCGTTGCGCTTCCAATGCGCAGTCCGGTAAAAGACCCCGGCCCCTTCGCAACTGCGACCGCATCCAACGACGCCAGGTCCAGATCCATCAGATCCGTCATCTCCTGAATCATCGGCAACAGCGTCTGAGAATGCGTCTTTTTAAAATTGGTCATATACTCTGCCAGTACGACGGCGCGGCCCCTCTCCTCGTCCTGCTCAACAATCGCAACACTGGCCACCAGTCCGCTGCTGTCAATCGCCAATAACCTCATTGTGCCACCCTTCCCAGTCGTCCCTGACCGTAATTTTCCGGTAATCCAATCCGCGCTGCAAATCTTTTTCAATCAAAACATGAATCGCGCTGTCTGGAATGATTTCCCAAATCCGATTCGCCCACTCAATCAGACAGATTCCCTGTCCGTAAAAATAATCTTCATAACCGATCTCATCCATCTCTTCGACATCTGCAATGCGATAAACGTCAAAATGATAAAATGGAAGCCGGCCGCCCTCATATGGCTGTACAATCGTAAACGTCGGAGAATTGACCGGTTCGGCAATGCCGAGACCATCCGCAACCCCCTGTGTAAACACCGTCTTGCCAACACCGAGATCTCCGCAGAGCGTATAAATCTGTCCTTCGCGCGCCGACTGGCCAAGCGTCCTGCCAAGCGCATACGTCTCCTCCGCAGAAAACGTCTCGTACTGTCTGTTCATCCGCCGTCCTCCCTGTCATCGCATACACGCGAAAAATGTAATCTTATTTTAGCACCTCGTCCTCGGTAACACAAGCTTTTTATCTACTGAAAAACAATGAACGGCCAGTCCTTCTCACCCGACCGGCCGTTCGAAATTTCATCATCTTTTCCGTTCTTTCCATGAAACGTATATGTTGTCAATGAGCCGCTTTTGTGGTCTCGCCTGTTTTCAGGCGCGTCCCTTTAATTAACGGCGAGAGCGGTTTGTATACAAGAATGGTAATCAGCACGCACGACAGACCCTTGATAAAGGTAAACGGCATGTTGAACCAGATTAATGCCTGCCACAGATTCTCGACATTGGGATTGATCATCTGATACGCCTGGATAATCGTTTCCATAGGCATAAAGGACGTATACACCGGATATACGACAAAATAATTTGTAAATACGCTGATCACCGCCATCGTAACCGCCCCGAGAAGCGCGCCGAGAATGCCTCCGCGCATTGTACGGCGATAATTATATACCAGGCCTGCCGGAATCACAAAGGCAAGACCCAAAATCATGTTAGACAGCTCGCCGACTCCGCCGGTCGTCGTGATCGTCAAATGCAGTATATTTTTTACTACGCAGATTGCCGCGCCCGAAACAGGCCCCATGGCAAACGCCCCAATCAGAGCCGGCAGCTCTGAAAAGTCCATTTTGATAAAGCTTGGCATTACCGGTACGCTGAAATCCAAAAACATCAGCACAAAGGCAACCGCCGCCAACATCCCTGTCATTGTCAACTTCCGCGCATTCCATTTTGTTTTTTGATTCATGTTTTCCCTCCATTTTTGCTCAGGCCAGAGTGAAATAAAAAGAAAGCCCTGAACGAATCAGGGCTTCACTCACATCACACACAGGAAACACGATCTGTCTCTCCCGCTTTTCTTCTACCATCCAGACTTTACTGTCGGTTTCGGAATCTGCAATCTGCATCACCGAATCAACCCCTGCGGGGTTCGCGGACTATACCGCCGGTCGGGAATCACACCCTGCCCTGAAGAAATATAAATATATTAATTTGTAAAAGAACTGTAATTAACTATAGCACATCCACCCGGCATTTGCAACCCATACGACTAATAAAAACAGATCACCGGCGTACCGGATGAAATATTCTCATAAATTTTCTTCGCCGCGCTGATGGGCAGGTTGATACAACCGTGAGATCCGTTGCTCAGATAAATATTCCCGCCGAATGTAGATCTCCAGCTGGCATCGTGCATCCCGACTCCCCCGTTAAACGGCATCCAGTAGGTCACCGGACTTTCATAGCCATAGCTTCCGTCGGGCTGAATATCCCCGCGGAGCACTGCCGGACTCTGCTTATATTTTAAGGAATAAATTCCTCCCGGCGTATCATATCCTTTTGACATATTGCCCGACACAAAATCTGACTCGACAACAAGCGCCCCGTCTTTATAAAAATACAGATGCTGCGCGCTCAGATTAATCTCCACGTAAGTATTGCCCCAATCCTGACTGCTCCGGCTGTTTGCCTCCTGCAGCCACAGAGGCGTCATCTCGTGGCTTCCGCCTTCTTTGACGGCCGCAATCAGCTCTTCGGTCGTATCCGCACGGTTCATACGCCAACCGTAATCTCCCTTTGTAATTTCCACCGTATTGCCGCCCGTCGCCGTAAACGAACGCGTTGTTCCATATGTATTGTATTTATCGCCTAATGTGTCAATATAATCACGGACGAGATCGCTGTCAATGACGACTTCAAAGCCCTCGCCAATGCTAAGCCAGCTCCGTATCGTCTCGGCAGGACAGCTCTCTGTCTGATCCCAGATTTGATAGGTAATCTGCGCATGACTGTACAGATTGAGCGTTTCCACACACTGCACAATCGCCGGATCATCCGCGGACACATTCTGGGCCACATAGCAGCCTGCTTCCTCCAGAGAAAGCTGCGGCTTTAGATTCATAATCGCGTCATTTAAACAAGCGTAAAATACATCTTCCTGAACCTTGGTTCCGATTTCCCCCGGATTTAACACATAGTTTTCTCCGTCAAATTCCACCGTTGCATCCGACGGTTCAATCATCAGCGTTGGATTTAAGACGTTTAGCGCAGTCACAACACTGCTTAGCTTTTGTTCATCATAATGCAGCGAGCTGCCGACAGTATAATCCGTCTTTTCAAACAACCCCAAAAACCACAAAAACATGTTCTGCTGCTTTTGCATCTCGTCAAAGCTAGTCTCAAATTCCAGGGCAAGGCCAATATCCTGACCGCGAATTGTTTCCCACACTCCGTTTCGCTCCTGAAGCTGCAGACTGTATCTGCTGACTTCCTCCGTCAGCTTTGCCTGGACATCCGCAACAGTTTGACCTGAAAAATCAATCCCGTTAATTGTCGTCTGGTAAAAAAAGCGATCACGGAAATGCCATGTCATCGCACCGTATGCAACAGCCGCCAACAAAAGCAGTGCCAGAAACACCATGCAAATGATCTTTCCCGCCCTGTGTTTTCTGACTGGAGCCGACTGCTTCGTATAGCCGGAAGCCTCCGGTATCTCATCGACCAACGTTATTTCAATGTCATTGTCAGCGGTATCTTGTACGCTCTCGGACGATTCCTGACGATCCTCCTCTTTCCCTACAGCTGCCGGTTCCCCCTCCGGCTGCCCGCCGTCCTGCCCGTCCGCAGTCACATCGTTCAGATTACTGTTCTCTTTTACTTCCTCATCACGCATGTTTTCAAACCTTTCTGTGTGATCTTTCTATCTTCCTGAAATGCCGATCATTTCAGCCAGTCTCTAGTATACTGAACGCAATACAGAAACGCAAGATTAATTTTCTTACAAAATGTTTACTTTTTTAATTCCGAATTTGGCAGCATCGACAACTGAATTCGCCCCCGCTGCACATCGACGTCAAGCACCGTCACCTCCACCACGTCGCCCACCTGAACGACCTCCAGAGGATGTTTTACAAAACGCTCATTCGTCAGCTTTGAAATATGAACCAGGCCGTCCTGATGAACGCCAATATCGACAAAAACGCCAAAATCAATTACATTTCGCACCGTTCCCCGAAGCACCATTCCCGCATGCAAATCTTTTATATCAAGCACATCCGTTCTGAGCACGGGCTTTGGCATTTCAGCCCGGGGATCTCGCCCGGGTTTTTCCAGTTCCTTTAAAATATCTGACAGTGTCATTTCCCCGATTCCAATGTCCTTCGCTGTGACCGCCTTGTCTCTGACCGCCCTGGCGATCCCTGCGAAACCTCCGGTCTTTAAATGTTCTTCTGAATAATGCAGCCGCTGCAGCAACGCCTTGACGCAATGATACGACTCCGGGTGCACTGCAGTGGCGTCTAACGGCTCGCTACCGCCTGTGATCCGAAGAAATCCTGCGCACTGTTCAAACGCTTTCGGTCCCAACTTCGGCACCTTCAACAGCTGCCGGCGATTGTTAAAATGTCCGATTTGTTCCCGGTAACTGACAATGTTCTTCGCAACCGTGCCGGTAATCCCGGCCACATAGGAAAGAAGGGACGGCGACGCCGTATTTAAATCCACGCCCACCCGGTTAACACACGTCTCGACAACGCCTTTAAGCGCCTCCTCCAGACGTTTTTGGTTCATATCGTGCTGATATTGTCCCACGCCAATCGCCTTCGGATCAATTTTCACGAGCTCGGCCAACGGATCCTGCAAACGGCGCGCGATTGACGCCGCGCTCCGAAGTCCGACATCAAGCCGCGGAAACTCCTCGGAAGCGAGCTTGCTCGCCGAGTAGACCGATGCGCCGGCCTCGCTGACAATCACATAGGACACCGGTTCTGTAATCTCCCGCAGCAGCTGCGCGATAATTTCTTCCGACTCGCGGGACGCTGTGCCATTGCCAACAGAAATCAGCGTAATCCCATATTTTTTAATCAGCTTTTTTAAACAGTCTTTCGCTTCCTCCACCTTACCCTGCGGCTTCGTAGGATAAATGACGGCGGTGTCAAGCACTTTTCCCGTCGGATCAACGACTGCAAGCTTACACCCTGTTCGGAACGCCGGATCCCACCCAAGCACGGTCTGTCCGCTGATCGGCGGCTGCATCAGAAGCTGTTCCAGATTTTTTCCAAACACTTGAATTGCGCTCTCCTGCGCCCGTTCCGTCATCTGGCTCCTAAGCTCTCGTTCGACAGCCGGGGCAAGCAGCCTTGCATAACTGTCCGCCACCGCTTCTCTAAGTACCGCCGTCACACTCTCTTCACGACCCGTGATCACCTGCTTCTCCAAATACCTGATCAGTTCTTTGTCGGGCGCTCCGATCGAAACTTTCAATATATTTTCCGCTTCTCCCCGGTTGATTGCCAACACCCGATACCCCAACAGACGCATAAGCGGTTCCTCGAAGTCATAATACATCTCATAAACCGACCTCTCGTCTAATGCCCGCGCCTCCTCCGATTTCAGCTGAGAAACAATGTTCCCCTTATTGAGCGTCTGTTCTCTCAATACCCGGCGGTAGTCCGGTTCATCGGCAATCATTTCCGCCAGTATATCCCTCGCTCCCGCAATCGCATCGTCCGCCGTCGGCACCCCTTTGTCCTCATCTACAAAATTGGCGGCCAGCTCCGCCGCAGACAGACCGCTCCTCTGTTCCATCAGGGCATCCGCCAGGGGGCCAAGCCCTTTCTCCCGGGCCACCGTCGCCCGTGTCCGCCGTTTTGGACGGTACGGACGATATAAATCGTCGACAACAACCTGGGTTTCCGCCGAGACAATGGCCTGGCGCAGCTCGTCCGTCAGCATGCCCAGTCCCTCGATCCTCTCCAGAATCTGCGCCTTTTTTTCTTCCAGATTGCGCAGATAGGTCAGCCGTTCTCCGAGTTTTCGGAGCTGTTCGTCATCCAGCGCGCCCGTTGCCTCTTTGCGATAGCGCGCCACAAACGGAATCGTATTTCCCTCGTCGAGCAGCTGCACCGCCGCCCTGACCTGCCACACTTTCACGTTCAGCTCCCGCGCAATCATACTGACAATATCCATTTGACCGTCACCTCTTTCTTTACAGACGACAGTCCGCCCGGAGGCGAAGAACTCGCACTTCCCGGCGGACTGCCAAAAACTATTATTGAACTTCCCGCATCTTACTTTGTCGTTCCCAGTCCAAATGCATCATGGATTGCCTGCATCGCAAGATCCACGTCCTTTTCATTTATCAATACGGTAACGCGGATTTCAGAAGTAGAAATCATTTTAATATTGACGCCGCAATTATAGAGCGCTTCAAACATCTTTGCAGCCACGCCGGGATTCGTCGCCATGCCGGCTCCGACGATAGATACTTTTGCGACATTTTCCTTGCAGCTGATCTCATTAAATTTCAGCATCGACTGCTGATTTTTCAAAGCGTCCATCGCCTCTTTTGCCATATTGCTCTCAACAGTAAACGTAATATCCTTCGTTCCGTCGCGGCCGATCGACTGCAAAATCAAATCCACGTTGATATGATGCTTAGCCAATAAATTAAACACTTTGAACGCTACGCCCGGCTCATCCTTCAGTCCGATTAATGATATACGGGTTGCATTTTTATCGGCTGCCACGCCGCTGATTAACATTTTCTCCACAGTCGTATCCTCCTTAACGATCGTTCCCTCTTCTTTATTTAAACTTGAACGCACCACTAACTGTACGCCATATTTTTTGGCCAACTCCACCGAACGGTTATGCAGCACCTTTGCTCCGAGCGTCGCGAGCTCCAACATTTCATCATACGTAATCTCTGAAAGCTTTTTCGCATCTTTCACGACGCGCGGATCAGCCGTGTAGACCCCGTCCACATCCGTGTATATCTCACAGGCGTCCGCCTGCAGCGCCGCTGCGAGCGCAACAGCCGTAGTGTCCGAACCTCCGCGTCCAAGCGTCGTATAATCGTCAAATTTGTTAATTCCCTGAAAACCGGTGATAATGACAATCTTTCTGCTCTCCAGTTCATTTTGAATCCGCTCCGTATCAATGCGTTTCAGCCGGGCATTGGAATATGTGGACGTTGTGTGCATCGCAACCTGAAACGCATTCAGCGAAATGGCAGGAACGCCAAGTGCGTCAAGCGCCATTGCCATTAATGATACAGACACCTGCTCGCCCGTAGTCAGCAGCATGTCCATTTCCCTCTTTGGCGCGTCGGGATTGACAGACTGTGCCAGTTCTAGCAAATGGTCTGTGGAATCGCCCATTGCTGAGAGTACAACAACAACGTCATTGCCCCTCCGGTACTCTTCCACACACCGATTTGCCACATTGAAAATGCGATCTTTATCGGCGACGGAACTGCCGCCGAACTTCTTTACTATTAACATAGTCTCCTCCATCTTATATTGTGTAATTTATTGATTCTGCAATAAAATATCCAAAAGCTCATAGCCGTCGGGAACGTAAATTCCGCTTGCTTCCGCCTCCCGCTCATTATAGCTCCACGTATGCGACTGCGGCTTTGTGCTGTCAAAAAGCAGATACGGAACCGGATCCGACGTATGCGTGCGCACGCAAATCGGCGTGGGATGATCCGGCATGACAAGCATGCGGTACTCCAGATCCGCGTCATCTAGCGCTTTTTTTACCGGACCGATCACACGCTGATCCAGATACTCAATCGCCTTTACCTTGCGCTCATAACTTCCCTGATGCCCCATCTCGTCGGGCGCCTCCACATGCACATAAACAAAGTCAAAGCCGTCGCTGACAAGCGCCTGCACAGCCGCTTTGGCCTTGCCCTCATAATTGGTCTCCAGAGTGCCGTCAGCACCGTCCACCTCAATATTGGTCATACCGGCTCCGACTGCAATTCCCTTTAATAAATCCACCGCGGAAATCATCGCGCCTTTCTTTCCGGTCTTATCCTGAAAACCGGAGAGCATCGGCTTTGTACCGGCTCCCCAGAACCACAGGGAATTCGCCTTATTGAGCCCAAGCTCTGCCCGACGCAAATTGACCGGATGATTATTTAAAATCTCAAAACTGCGCCGCATCATTTCACGCAATTTCTCCTGGCCCGGCAAATATGCGCCGATCTTCTGTCCAAGCACATCATGGGGAGGGGTCAGCTCCACCACGCTGCCCTGCTTCCAGATCAGCAGATGACGGTAACTTGTGCCGACAAAATAGGAGAACTCATCATTTTCAAACACTTCTCTGACCGCCCCGATCAGCTCGGCGGCCTCCTGAGTGCTAATCTCGCCCGCGCTGTGGTCGACAATCGTTCGCTCCTCATATGCACAGTTTTCCTCGGAAAGCGTCACAATATTACAGCGGATTGCTATATCGGTATCCGACATGGGAACGCCGATCGAAAGCGCTTCAAGCGGCGAACGTCCCGTATAATATGTTTTTGGATTGTATCCCAGTACCGCCAGATTCGCGGTGTCGCTTCCCGGATTCATTCCTTCCGGAATCGTCTGTACCATTCCAATTTCAGCCTTTTTGGAAATGGCATCCAGAGCCGGCGTCCGCGCGTATTCAAGCGGTGTTTTTCCGCCTAATTCGGCAATTGGCTGATCCGCCATACCATCGCCGAGTATAATCATATATTTCATGACCAGTACCTCTCCTTGATCTGTATTTACTAATCAATGCGAATTCTTGATAACAGCGAAACAGACTCTGCCAGATGCGCAAATTGTTCCTCCGTCATCGCCCGTGTAATCAGGCCCACCTCACCGGCAATGCCCGCATCAACGATCTTCTCGCTGCCAAACAAAGCGCATGCCGCCTCTTGATCCTCTTCCTTGACACGCACAAAAAAACGGCTCACATAGTCTGCAATTTTCCCAAGCGGCATCTTCTCCTGCGACCATTTCACTTCCACATGATCGTGCAGATGTCTTGCAGCCTCAACCACGTCCGAAACAACCGCACTCGCTGTCGGCAGCTTCCCTGCGCCGCTTCCAAAAAACATTGTATCTCCAAGCATATTGCCGTGAACATACACGGCGTTCAGCACACCGTTGACGCTGTAAAGAGGGTGCTTCGGCCCAATGAGAAACGGCGCTACCATGACATACGTCTGTCCGTCTTTGCGCCGGCTGCGGGCCAGAAGTTTAATAATACAATTTAATTTCTTTGCATATTTCATATCGGCGGATGAAATCTTTGTAATGCCCTCCGTATAGACATCTTCAAAATCCACCTGTCTGCCCGACACAAGCGATGTCAAAATGGCAATTTTGCGGCCGGCGTCAAATCCTTCCACATCTGCCTGCGGGTTTCTCTCCGCATAGCCAAGCTCCTGCGCTTCCCGCAAAACCTCTTCAAAATCTGACCCCTGGAACGTCATTTCGCTGAGCACATAGTTCGTCGTCCCGTTTAAAATACCGGAAATTTCATCAATCTCATCCGCTGTCAGACAGCACTGTAAGGGCCGGATAATCGGAATGCCTCCGCCGACACTGGCCTCAAAGAAAAAGTTGATCTGTTGCTGTTTTGCGATCGAAATCAGTTCCGCGCCGTGCTTTGCCACCAGTTCCTTATTGGAAGTTGCAACGCTTTTTCCGGAAAGCAGCGCCTGCTTTACAAAGGAATATGCCGGATTTACCCCGCCCATTACCTCAACTACGATTTGAATCTCGGGGTCGTTCAAAATCACGCTGTAATCGTGTACAATCTTTTCCTGAATCGGATCATCCGGAAAATCTCTCAGATCCAACACATGCTTCACTTCGATCTCATCGCCCGCATTTGCACTAATCAGTTTTTGGTTCGTCTTTAGTACCTCGACCACTCCTGAGCCAACCGTGCCATATCCCAAAACCGCTATTTTGACCATCTGTATCCTCCTTACACGCCTATCGGCCGCTGTTTATTCCCTTGACAAAATCTTTACATGGTAGATTCCGTCCAAATTTTCCGTCCGTTCCGTCATCGCCGAGAGATCTCCCGTTGTGGGCAGCACGTCAATACTGAGAGTGAGCGTCGCCACCCCATTAATCGGAATACTCTGGTGAATCGTCAGAATGTTCGCATCATACTCTGCAACAAGCTGCAAAACCTCCGCCAGAAGGCCCGGTTTATCCTCCAGTTGAATACTGAAAGTAATCGTCCTGCCTTTCGCGTTATCCCGAAACGGAAAAATATCATCCTGATATTTATAAAACGAACTGCGGCTGATCCCTACCTGCTCCGTGGCCTGCGCAACGGTCTCTGCTTTGCCCGACTCGAGCAGGCGCTTTGCCTTTACAACCTTCAGCAGCACCTCCGGAACCGCTTTTTGCTTGACTACAAAATATTTACTGCTCTCTGACATACATCTCCCCCATTTGACCGGTATGTATCCAAGGAACGCTCTGTCTGGCGCATCACACGCCAAACACGATAAAAATGTTCTTCCTGCGCGCCTATTGTTTGCATGGGAAGAACATTTGTCTTTCCTTCACAGATATTATCACACTGTCTCTCTTTCTGCAAGTGCTTTTTTGCATTTTGACCCAAAAACAAAAAGAAAGTGTTCCCCTCGTAAAAGAAAGGAACACTTTATAAAATGCTTTCATGTTCATCTGATACCGGTCGGAGGCTGTTCTTTCACTTACTCCGCCGCATCCGCCTCGCCGGTGCCGCCCGCCGCCCCGTCAGACGACTGTACTGATCCGGCCAGACTGCTCGTAATGTTAAGCGACGGATCTCCGGTAAACAATTTAAACGTGTATCCGCGATCTCTTGCACCCTGAATAAAATCACGCAGCATCGTTGTATTTGTCTCAGACACCGCATGCAGCAGATAAATTGCTCCCGGATGCAGCGCATCAAGCGCCTTCTCCAACGACGCTCCCACATCCGGCTGATTGTTGACATCATAATCGGCATGGGCAAAGCTCCAGAATACGCTCTGGTAATTCAAATTGCTCACCCTTGCGAGCGACTGCTCGCTGAAGGCTCCCGTCGGATAACGGAACAGCCACATTTTATAATTAAAATGTTCAAGTACATAATTATGAACGCCCAGAATCTCCTCATCCTGATCCTCAACTGCCAGAGAGGCAATACCGTCCGACGGATGGGACACGCTGTGATTGCCGACAATATGCCCTTCGTCAATCATACGCTGTACCAAGTCGGGATTCGATTCCGCAAACGGCAAGGTGATAAAAAAGGTAACCGGACAGTCCATTTCCTTCAGAACGTCCAAAATCGTCGGCGTATAACCGTACTCATACCCCTCGTCCATCGTAAGGTAAATGACTTTTTCATCCGTCATCTCAACAAAATGCGCATTATACTGACCATACTTTTCCTGGTTCTGCACCGCGTCAACCGGACGGTTGCTTTCATCACGGCTCGGGCCGTAACCCCACCCGGTATTTTCTGTGGAAAGCGAATCCAGATTTTCAATCGGTGTATTTTGCAGATCAACCTGCAGCGGCAGTTCCGGCGCAGGAGTTGCCTCGGGCGTCGGCTGCGCAGTCATCTCGACAGCCGAATCTGTTGGATTCCCTGACGCCTTTCCGTTATCACTGTGGTCAGAAAACAGCGCGCGCAGTCCCGCCACAATCAGCACGACAACCAAAATACAAATTACGGCCATGCTTCCAAGTACAATCATGCGCATTCTTCTCTGCTTTTTGCGCCGCTGCTGAAGCACTCTGCGGCGGCGGGCCACTGCTTCCGGACTCATATCTCTTTTCGGTCTCGTCTGCCGGTTTTCCGCATCCGGCGTTCCCAATGGATCATTTATCTTTTTCTCATCGCTCATTTGCGGTCCCTCCGTATCTTTTATCGTTCGTTTGTTTTTTCCCCGTCATGTCTGTATGACTCTCTGTAATAATCAGAAAACAGTTTATACGCCAACAGACAGGCAATGACTGTGACAATCGCCCCCGTCACCTCAACGAGCGCCGCATTGCCCCAAAACCATACATTTTCCGCACACAAAAGCGGCGGAATATCTAGCATACTGTGAAGTATCAGTACCGTAATCACTGGCCAAATCAGTTTCTGCTTTGCAGCCACAAAAATCTGCACAGACGCCGCTATAAAAAAGATCAGTTCCAGAGCATTTTCAATTCCGTAAACTAGAAATCCGATACTCTCAGCCCCTGACACCTGATCGGTTGTCACAAAAAGCTTGGCGAACGGAAACTGGAACGAAAACGAAGTGCCCGCCGCGTTCAGCACGATCGTCACGCATGTCAGTGTGAGCAAAAGCAGCATAACTGCAATCGAGCAGAAACCATACCCGGCTCCAAAAATCCAGGCGTTTCCAAACGTCAGCTGTTTTCTGGAAATCCACTTAAAATAGACGAACATTGCCGCCGTTTCCACCAACACCATAAATACAGCGCGAATATTGATCAGAATAATATCAAAGGTGCGGTCGTCCGACCCCGCTGACAAAAGCTTGTCCAGTACGTTTGACAAATCAGCGACATTCCAGATCACAACAATCAAAATAAACGCTGCCAAATATGTAAAAATTGCGCCAAAGAAACTTCGAATTGCTCCCCGATACTTCTTTTTGCCGATCAGGACAAATAAAATAAGAAGCGCTAGCAAGACAAGCGTACTGGAAAAAGCAAATACCGAAGTCAGTATTGAAATCTCTTTCATAAACAGCCTCATTTCCGTATGAATTTTATACACATAAGATCTTTATATGCAAATCCAAAATACGGCTTTATTATAACACTCTTTTATAAATTTGTCTTTACTTTTTTTATTTTTTGTGATACTCTTTATTCGTGCCGCATTTCGGAGCGGCAATATATTATTTTTTTATATTTGGAGGTATCACAATGAACAAAGGTACAGTTAAGTGGTTTAACAACCAGAAGGGTTACGGTTTCATTTCCGACGAGACAGGCAACGATGTATTCGTTCATTATTCTGGTCTGAATATGGAAGGATTCAAATCTCTGGAAGAAGGCCAGGAAGTAGAATTCGACGTAATCGAGGGCGAAAAGGGTCCGCAGGCCATTAACGTAACCAAACTTTAATCAGCAGTTTTACAGTGTACCTTTTTCTATAACATATATTATTTTTTATATTTGTTTAGGAAACGAGTTATATTGAGTAAACCAAGATTACAAAAAGAGCTGTCTTTACGACAGCTCTTTTTGTATTTCACACCGTATTCCGGTTCTACGCTTACTTCCCCTGCGAGCCCTTTGAAATCGCCTCCCAGAGGCCGTTTAAATACGTCGCGCCAAGCGCACGGTCATACAGGCCGTAACCCGGACGCCCGGTTTCTCCCCAAATCATGCGGCCGTGATCCGGTCTCACATAGCCGTCAAAGCCATTGTCATACAGCGCCTTCATAATCTCATACATATCCAGTGAACCGCACGCCGAGTAGTGCGCACGCTCCTCAAATCCGCGGTCACCCTCTAACACTTTGACATTTCTCATGTGAACAAAGTGTACGCGACCCGCCTTCGTATATTTTGCAGCCATCGCAACCACATCATTTTCCAAAGAGCAGCCCAAAGAACCTGTACACAGAGTCAGTCCGTTATATTTACTGTCCACCAGAGACAAAAAACGGTCAATATTCCGCTCGTTGGTAATGATGCGCGGCAGCCCGAAAATCGGCCAACACGGATCGTCCTCATGAATGGCCATCTTAATATCGCACTGTTCTGCAACCGGAATAATCGCTTCCAGAAAATAACGGAGATTGTCCCACAAATCTTCCTCCGTCAGCTTTGCATACTCTTCAAACACCTGTTTTAAACTTTCTTTTGTATAACTGCTGTCCCAACCCGGCAGCGAAAGCTCGCCGGTCAGCGGATCCATTTTTTCCACCTGCTCCTTATAATACACAAGCGACGTGGAATGATCCTCTAGCTCATGGTCAAGCTGTGTGCGCGTCCAATCAAACACCGGCATAAAATTATAACAAATACACTTTACGCCCGCCTCGCCGAGTCTGCGGATATTTTCCTGATAAGACGCAATATAGCGGTCTCTGGTCGGCTTGCCCAGCTTAATATCTTCATGCACCGGAACACTCTCAATGACTTCAAAGGCAAGACCGGCCTCCTCCACCTGCTTCTTTAACTTTGCAATACTTTCCCGGCTCCAAACTTCACCGACCGGAACGTCATACACTGCCGTCACAATCGAATACATATTCGGAATTTGCCTGATATTTGTCAATGTAACCGGATCATCAGGCCCGTACCACCGAAACGACATTTTCATGCTCCCACTCTCCTTTGCTATACTGTAACTTCCGTTCGCTCGCCGTCATATGCGACATGCAGACCAACCGGCTGCTCTTCAATCCCATAGACGTCCACCGCCAAATCAAGCGAGCAATGCTCATAATTCCCGCAGGCCCGGTCAATCACAAGCTTCCGCTCCTTATCATTCCACAGAATCGGGATGCGCAGCATCTCTCCTTCCTCATATGCATAGTCTGTGCCGTTATCTACCGTCACAACAAACAGACCGTCGCTGCCCGCGTAAATTTCCAGTTGATCCGGCACAATGTCTCCAGTCTTCGACTTTGGAATAATGGCTCCGGAGCGAATATACAGCGGCATATGCTCCACCGGCGCATCCGCCGACAGTCTGCTGCCCCCCGGGTACTGAGCTTTCGTCGCGCTGTCATACCAGAGCGCCCCCTTAGGAAGATAGACCGAGCGTTTAAGCGGTTTATTTAACAATGCAGAATCCGGCCCGTACATCAGCGGCTCTAAAACCGGGCAAACCAAAAATGCCGGCCCGTACATAAATTCATCCGCAATTACGCGCACATTCTTATCCCCGGCAAAATCGAACATCAGACTTCTCATCATCGTTCCTCCGTCCGGCACCTGTGCTGCCAGAGAGTAAGTATACGGCATCATGGCATAGCGAAGCCGGATATACTTGACGATCGTGTCGTAATATACAGTTCCTTTTTCTCCAAACTGCCATGGCTCGCGCGGCGTATCCGTGCCGTGCGAACGCATAACCGGCAAAAATGTGCCAAGCTGCAGCCACCGGACATACAACTCGCAGTAGCCCTTATCATGCACGCCATCCTCGAACAATCCGCGCCAAAACCAGGGCGCCTGACCTTCCGTCTGATTCGCCCACCGCTTCCAGCTCTCTGTGTTCCCGACAAAAAATCCGCCAATATCAAATGTCCAGTACGGCACGCCGCACATGCAAATACTCAGCCCTTCCGCCACCTGGCTGCGCAGCACATCCCATGTAGCCGCAATATCGCCCGACCACAAAATCGTCCCATACTTCCAGATCCCCGGATAGCCCGCCCTTGTCAGGTTCACCACACGTCTTGATGCATCTGCCTGCCGCTGATGCTCATAAATGCCGCGGGCATGAGCAACCGGATATGCGCTTGATACGCGCGCATCCAGGTACTTGTTCGTCGACTCCTGCGCAAGCTCATAGCGAACCTCATCCGGCCGTTTTACCTCTCCATTCCAATCCGGTGTGAACGGCTCCGTGGAATCGCACCACCACGCATCTGTGCCGGCTGCAAACAGTTCCTTTTCACACTGCCTCCAATAAATGTCTCGCGCTTCCTCGTCAAAGGCGTCATAGGTGGAATAGTTGCACAGCAATTTTCCTGCCTTGGCAAATTCCTCGTTATTTTCACAGCCCTCTTTCATGTTGGGCCAGATGGAAATCATAAACGCAACGCCGTTTTTATGAAGCTCGTCCACCATCGCCCTCGCATCCGGAAAACGGCTCTTATCAAAAATTTTGTTGCCCCATTTTCCCTCTTCCCAACTCATCCAGTCAAGCACAATGCAGCCGAGCGGAATATTCTCCTCTCTGAACCTCGCCGCCGTCTCCAGAATCTCCTCCTGCGTCTTATACCGTTCCTTGGACTGTATATAGCCAAATACCCACTTCGGCATCATAACCGCCTGCCCGGTCAGCATCCGAATGCCGCCGACCAAATCGTCAAAACATTCTCCCGCAATCAGATAAAAATCAATCTGATCCACCGCATCAAGCGTCACCGTAAGTTCCCGTCCGCTCTGCGTATACTTCATCATACTCGTACAGTCAAAAAAAATGGCGTAATTTTTTGAAGACAAAAAAACAGGCATCGGAATCTTCATATTGTTATGGTATAAATATTCCGTCGTTTCCCGGTAATTATACACACCATCCTCATGCTGCCCAAGACCGTAGATACATTCGTCCGCGTCAATCTGAAACGTAATGTGGGCGGTACTAGAATCCGCCACTTTCATCATCTCGGCATTTTCCA
This sequence comes from uncultured Lachnospiraceae bacterium, assembly GCA_944383325.1. GTDB lineage: Bacteria > Bacillota > Clostridia > Lachnospirales > Lachnospiraceae > CALWPC01. Next base: position 20,814 of record CALWPC010000041.1, read on the forward strand.
CAAACGAGCGCTCCCCGTCTACTGTACGCTCTGTGACGATTTTCGGTTTGCCGCCGGCAAACGTGTACCTTGTCACCTCTCTTGGCTCAAACAGAAATGACACCTGCTCCGTCAACAAGCGGCCGTTGTATAAAAACGATGTCCGCTCCTGACTTTTACTCGCCGCAACGAGACATTCTCCCTCAAACTGCGGAAGCGCCTCCATCATGAAGCTCGACGGTTTCACCGTACCTTCCGGCGTGCAGACGACACGCATAATGTTTTCCCGAATCGGTGTTGTGAAAACCATAATCGCCCTCCTACTCTGTATTTTTTACACTTCAAGAAGCACTGCATAACCAAGCGCCGGAATGTCCATCATTCCCTCAATCGGCGCTTCCTTAAGACAATCCAGATATGTGTTTTTCAAAAACAGTGTTTTCGTCTCTCCGGAAAAATTCAAAATGTAATAGAGCGGCCGCTCTTCAAAAAATCTGCGGACAACCTGAACTCCCTCCATCGCCTCAAAAGGGTTAGCCTCCACGCCCGCCTCGGCGCACACCTGTTCAACAAGCATATTCAGCGCCTTTTGGGAGACGCCGGTTCCCAGATACCATGCGCAGCCTTCTCCGAAATTGTTCCTTGAGACAATCCCCTGTCCGGCTTTGTAAGACTCGACATAATTTCCAACCATCTGCGCGTCTCCGCCGAGCAGATCGCACCAGTCGCGATCCGGGGTCTCTACCGATCCGCCGAGTAAATCCAGACGGACAGTCGCACGATTGCTCTCAAATATCGGTTCCACTTCCTCAACAGTAACGCCGAATAAATCCGTAAGTCCTGCCGGCAGCGTCTGCGTATAGCCGACATTATCCTCATTTTTCACACTTGTCAAAAAGGTGGCAAACAGGTGGCCTCCCTGATTGACATAACTTTTGAGCTTTTCACGATAACGCTCCGGAAGAAGAAACGCGCTCGGAAGAAAGACCAGTTTATACGCGGACAGATCCGCATCATAGGACACCACATCCGCATTGATCCCGTTTGCCTCCAGGCTGTGATACAGTCTCTGACAGAACTCCAGATAAGAAAAGTCCGGGTCATTAACCGGTTTAATTCTCAAAGCCCAGTAGACGTCATAGCTGACCAGAATCGCCGCCTCGTTGCGAAATTCCGCCGTCTCATAAGTTTCCAGTTGCTTCAGAAGCGCCGCCGTCTCCTGCATTTCAAAATAACGGCGCCGCGGCACACCGTCCATATCGACAATCGCGTAATTTAACTGCTCCGCTCCGAACGGAAACGTGCGGAACTGAAAATGCAGCATCATGGCCGCGCCATATGCATACGACTGGAGCACCGCCTGTTTGAGCGCCCCGGGATTCGGCTGTCTGCGTCCGCTGCCGCTGAAACGATGGCCGCCGCCGGACATAAACTCCAACACCCAAAACGGCGCGCCGTCTTTCACCCCACGCGCAAATGCATACGGAAACGAATCCACTTCGGCATCGCGCAGCTCCGGATAAGAGTCAAACGCATAACAGTCGAGCTGACGCGTGCTCTTATAATAATCAATGCTGTTCGTGGCAAGACCAGTTGCATTCGTCGTAATCGGGCGATCGGTAAATGCCCTGAGCTCCCTGGCCTGTATGTTCTGGTACTCAATCTGGCAGTCGCTCGCAAAGCGCTCAAATTCCAGTCTCACCGTCGGATTTTCATAAAAGTTTTTAATGGATTCCGCCGTGCCAACCTCAATGGTATTTACAGGAATATGAATCTGTCCGAAATGCGTATACTCCTGCGACCAGAAAATCCCGCCGCTTCTGCGGTTAAACTCTTCAATCGTACCATACCGGTCCTTGAGATACCGCTGAAACTTCTGTTCACAGTATGCGCACCGGCACCTCCCGGTTCCCTCCTGCGCCGGCTCATTGTCAATCTGGAACCCCGCAATATAAGGATTTTTTCCGTAATGCTCACCGATCGCCTTCGCAATTCGCCTGGAATACTCGCGGTATGTCTCGTTATTGTAACAATAATGTCTCCTGCCGCCAAACGGACGGACAACACCCCGATTATCGGTATATAAAATATCGGGATGCTTCTCCACCATCCACGCCGGAGGGCAGGCAGTCGGCGTACACATAATGGTCCGAATTCCATGCTGTCCCAGATATTCCACCACGGGATCCATCCACTCAAAATGATATTCTCCCTCTGTCGGCTCCCAACGGCACCATGCAAACTCGCCCATGCGAACCGTATTGATACCCGATTCTACCAGAAGCTTTAAATCATGCTCAAGCTCCTCCTCGGTCTTGTGTTCCGGATAATAGGAAACTCCATATAACATCATCGTTCTTTTATTCCTTCCCTGTAAAATGAATCGTCTCGCGCTTAATTGGACGGACATCCTCGCGAAGAGTCAGCTTCACAATGACGTCCGCTTCTTTGTCTACTCCATCCGGGAGCGTAATTTTTAACTCGCCTGGCGCCTGCTTCACCGACACCGGCGTTCCTTTGTATTCGGCCGCTATAATTTCATAAGGAAGTTCCGGCAATGTTGTCTTTGCAAAGGCATCGGCGTCCGTAATATGTACATACACATGATTTCCATGGTAGGTCGTTCCAAATACATTGTCCACCGGCTCAATCGGGCCTCCGCGTGTTTTATAAATACTCTCCCCGTTCTCGCGAAGCCACTCGCCGATCTGACGCATGCGCTCTTTCACCGGCTCTGGAATATGCCCTTCTCTATCCGGTCCCACATTCATCAGCATATTTCCGTCTCTGCAGACAACATCCACAATCATCTTGATTAGCCAGTCAAAATCGGAAACCGGATCGTTCGCCATCCATCCCCACGATGTTCCCGAGCAGACACACATATTCTTTTCCCACGGCACCGGCACGATTCCACCGGTAATTTCATGCGAACCCTCGTCGCAGTAAAAGTTTCCTTCCCAACCGGATCTCGGGTTCATAATCATCTTTGGATTATATTTGCGGGCCATTTTATTCAGCTCCACCGGTTCCCACAGCCATGCGCTTGTCGTGTCACTTCCGCTGTGCGCAAGCCATGCGCCGTCGTACCAAAGTATATCAATCGGCCCGTATTTGCTGCAGAGCTCCTCGACCTGCCGGTAGCACTGTTCTTTCATCGCCTGCGCGCTCTCCGGCATTTCCTTAGGATGAAAATATCCGGGAAATCTCCAGTCCATCGGAGAATAATACACGCCGACGCGCATGCCCGCCTCGCGACAGCACTCGGTATACTCTTTCACAAAATCTCTTCCCGACGCGGTATTGTAACTTGTAAACCCTTCATAGCTTCCCGGACTGTCCCAAAGCGCAAATCCGTCATGATGGCGCGTCACCATGACCATATAATTTGCCCCAAATTCTTTCGCGAGATCTGTCCACTCATGCATATCAAAATCTTTCGGGTTAAACTCATTGGCAAGCGCTTTATATTCATCCCATGGAATCTGCTCATTATGGCGAACCCACTCTCCGCGCCCTAAAATCGAGTACAGGCCCCAATGCACAAACATGCCGATTTTCGCATCGCGCCACCACTGCATATCCTGCTCAGTCAGATCCAGTTCAGGACAGCGCAGACCTCCCAGACTCTTAAAATTAATACTGCTTTTTAACATCGACGCGAGCTCCGCGCCGGTCATTTCTCTTGGTTTTTGACTGTTTGACATACTCAACCTCCTAGCAACTCTTATGTATTATTTTTACGCTGTCAGATGATACGGCTCTCCCGCCGTTAAGCTGACCGTATACACGTTTCCGTTCATATGCACCGGCAATTCTGAAATATCCTTGTCCGCAACAAGTCTGCACAAGCGCACCTTTCCGTCCTCCCACTCCAAATCACAGGTGATTGCTCCACGCAGGCGAACGCCCAAAAGCGCGCCTTTTTTCCATGCGGCGGGAAGCGCCGGAAGCAAATCAATACAATGATTATGCGACTGAACAAGCGACTCCACAATAGCCTCCGCAATGCCGAAATTCCCGTCAATCTGAAACGGCGGATGGGTATCGTACAAATTATTCTTAATCGACTTTTTCAATAAACCATTGACATGTTCATATACCTGATCTCCGTCCCGCAGCCGGGCGAAAAAGCAGGCGATCCATGCCCGGCTCCAACCAGTATGGCCGCCGCCGTTCGACAGCCGCTTTGCGATCGTCTTTTTTGCGCCTTCAAATAATTCCGGCTGATCGACCGTAATTTCATTTCCGGGATGAAGTCCGTACATGTGTGAAATATGCCGGTGCCCAGGCTCCGGCTCCTCATATTCCGTCTGCCATTCCAACACGCGTCCGTCACTGCCAAGTCTTGTCTTCGGCAGGCGCTCAAGCATGCGCTGTACAAGCGGCGCATCCGACTCCCCGTCCGAAAAACCGCACGCTTTGCAGCCGTCTAAATACGACTGAAACAGCTGCCGCAAGATCATGCTGTCCATCGTCGGCCCCATACACAGCGCGCCGCGGATTCCCAACTTTGAGATATACGTGTTTTCCGGCGAGACACTTGGGCCGGTAACGAGCGTGCCGTCCGGCAGCTCGTACAGGTAATCTTCAAAAAAGCGAATTGCCTCCCTCATAACAGGGAGCGCGCGTTCCTTTAAAAACGTCAAATCCTGCGTATATAAATAATGTTCATACATATGCAGCGACAGCCACGCTCCGCCCATCACCCAGAACGGAGAGGCATCCATAATCCCTTCAGGATCGGTATTGGCCCATATGCTAGTATTGTGATGAGCCACAAAGCCTCTGCATCCATATAGCTCGTCCGCTGTACGGCGCCCGTTTTCGACCATGCGGTCGAGAAGTGAAAACAGCGGCATATGACACTCCGGAAGCGCACACTTCTCAGCAATCCAGTAGTTCATTTCCTCGTTAATATTAATCGTAAACTCACTCTGCCACGGCGGCACATACTCCCCGTTCCAGATTCCCTGCAGATTCGACGGAAGCTTACAGTCATACGAACTGGAAATCATCAAATACTTGGCAAAAGCAAACAAAAGCTCTACCAGATAATCATTCGACTCACGCTGTCCGTTTTTCAGCTCGTCCAACTGCTCCTCCACGGTGCGCCTATCCGGCTCGCAGTCGTTAAGCACAAGCGATGTACGGTTAAACAGGGAATGATACCACTCAAGATGTGTTTCCAACATCCGGTCCGCTCCCGCCTTTTCCGCCTCGTCAAGGCGGGCAAGGCACTGCTCTCTGTAGTCCTTAGCGCCCATAAAATCTGTTCCGCTCGCCACGTACAGATAGACCTCATCTGCGTCTTCCACATACACAAAGTCGCCCATGGTGCTCACGGTTCCTCCCCTGGCCGCCATCCGAAGCGCAGTATAATAATGCACGCCGTCCGGTCCGCACTGCCCATAATTGCACACCGTCCGGTCATCCACCGCCTCCGTATGTTCCTCAAACGGCTTGCGGTTGAGATTCGCGCTGATCGTCAGCTTTCCCTGCTGTGAACACGACAGTTTTGTCACAAAGACATTGTACTTTTGACTGACAAAATGTTGGCGCTGATACGACGCACCGAACAGATCATATTTTACATACGCGACCGCGTCATCCAAATCCAGATAACAGGCCCGGTTCGAGCACCGTTTTGCCAGGTGCCCGGGAAACTGAATCTTCAGATCTCCGGCCGGTTGATAGGGATTCATGTATTTCGGCGTCGACGTCATCGCCATCTTGGCATAAAACTGCGCCTTTTGCACTTCACCCTCCAGCAACAGCTGGCGGATTTTCGGAATCATCCGTCTGCAGTCCGGATTTTTGCGGTTTCGCTCCGGTCCGTACCAGATCGTCTCCTCATTAATGGTAATTACTTCCTCGGCTATTTTGCCGAGAATGGTCGCTCCAAGACGGCCGTTTCCAAGCGGGAGCCCCTCCTCCCACGTCTTCGCCGCCTTTTTAATCGAAATCGTATGTCTCATCGCACCCCTGCCCCTCTCACCGGACCGCGCCGGCAATTAACATCTGTGTAAATTTCGATATTCAATAAACTGATTCCAGTCATATCTGCTCAGATAATGCGTTCCCTTCCGAATATGGTAACCGATCTGCCCTTCGTGCAGGCTAGTCGGCGCCTTCGGGAACTGATCCGGAGTCACCAGTCCCTTCATTCCAAACACTTCATATGCCTCGCTAGCGGCCGCGGCTCCTAAAAATTCCGACACCGGATCCGCCCATTCATCAAGCGCCGCACTGCAGACATACAGATTTCGGGGCGCTACTAGCGACAACAAGAAATGCTGATCGAACGGCATATGTTCTTCATTTTCCGCAAAGTCAAGAAAATTGCCGCAAAACCAGTACTTTGACGCACCGTGATTAAAATTTTGCAGCTTTTCGCCGACCTTCCCGCGAAACAGCGCCGCTCCGCCCCCGCCGGAATCATTGGAAATAACCATGGAAAATCTCTGATCGCACGCCCCCGCCCAAAGCGCCGTTTTGCCAAGACGCGAATGCCCGACTACGGCAATGCGTTCTGTGTCAATAAAATCCAATGTCTGCAGATAATCCATCACACGGCTTGCCGCCCATGCCCACATTGAAATCGTTCCCCAACTGTCAAACGGATTGCGGTTATATAGTTTTGCCACGCCGTTCAGAAAGCGGCTGTCCGTGTCCGGCGCCACATCCTGGTAGTAAAAGCTGACAAATCCGTAACCTGCGTCGATAATTTCCTCGACCGGACTGAATTCCGTCACAAGCTCAGGTTCAAACGAAATGTACAAAAATACGGGCGGTTTGCTCACATGTTTTGGCAGCGCCATATGCGCGCAAAACTGAAAGCTTCCTCCTACAGTGTCCAACTCAATATCCAGATGATGATACACCGCTTTTCCTGCAAATGCCTCCTCATCAGTGACAAGCACCTTTCCCTTGGTTTTGGCCCGGAGAGGCGGGACAATACCCGCATAAAAATTATCCAGAATCTCCCGGATCTCTACCCTTCTCTTTTCCCACTGTGTGATTTCTGTTACCTTTGTGCCATCCTCCATTGTCAATAAATCTGGCAACGCGCGAAGCTTTAACTCCTCTTCAATCATGTAATAAAACCTCTTTTTATTTTATTTTTCTGAATCTGTGCCATGACCGGCATATTCAGAAACGTATGCCCTCCGGTTTTTACTAAAACCGGTCGGCTATACAGTCTATTAAAAACTGATCCAAATTAGAATTGGAAAGCACCCTGCCGTCCAACAGCAGGCTGACTACATACAATGTTCCGCCAAGAACATGAAACTTCTCCACCATCGGACGGTGTAGTTTCGGAGCCGGAACGCCGTCAGCGCCTTTTCCCGCGTAGGTAAAGACAAGCTCCTCCCCCGGCCTGCTAGCTGTCAGCACTTTCCGCCCAAGAAAATCGATATAATCGGCGCCTGCATTGTACAGCATAGAAAATTGGTACGGGCGGATGTCCTCCCTGGAATCTGCAAAAAACAGCTTCGGCCCTTTCTTTGTCTCAACGGTCAAATCTCCAATTTCAAACCGCTCCATCTTCACGTCATCTGTCAATAAAACGACGTTCGCTCCTCGCGAAAGAGCGCTTAGCACCTGTTCCTTATAATCTCCGTATTCGCTGACGAGCACCGCCTCCGACTGTTCTGCGTCCGCCTTTGTAAAGCCGTACGCCTCGCTGAGCATTTCAGCGCGGGCTCCCAATGCCACCACTTCTAATTTTCCATGCATATTTTTCACTTCCGGATAAACCGTAAGCTCCAGGCGTTCCGCCGATAACACGGAACCGTCCTCTCTCAGCATTGCGGCGTCCACACTGACCTTTGTGCGCTCGTTCACAACAGGCATCGTGAGCGGAAGCGTGCCGACGCACGCTGCATTGGCCGCCTTGGCCTGCACCGTCTTCTCATACTGTGCAAGCACCTCCCCGTCTCTGCGAAATACGGCCACAATCGTCACCGGCGTATCATCCGGCGTATCGTTTAACGCCCATGCTTCCACCTCGTAGGTCTCGCCCGCATACAAATATCTGCGATCCGCACGGAGATTCACGCGAAGCGGGATCAAAGAATCCATATACGCGTAGTACGCCTTTTTCGGCAGTCGGTCACATCCCACAATCGTCTTCATCCACCCTGCCGGCCAGGCGTCAATGAGCAGATGAATCGCCGTATGATTTAAAATATCCGCTCTTCTGCGAAATGCATCCGTCATCATCGTTGTCGCTACCGCCTGATGTTTCTGGCTCTCCCGCACCCAGTCCGACACGGTATTCTGTTCCGGGTACCAATCGCCCTGCACGCTATTTGTCTGTGCACGGACAATTTTCGTCGGATACCAGTGCCCTTCACTGTCGGTCTCCATCCATTCCTTTGGATAGCGCTCCCACATAATGGACTCATTATCCAACCCTTCCGCGCCATACTCCCCGCAGCCAACCATCCAACCGCTCTTGACCGGAGGCAGATAACCGCGGTACAGCTTTCCGATAGGCACCGCATGATTGCTGTACCACATCGTATAACAATGAAAATCAGGCATTCCCTCCGAGGTGGGAGGATCATAATCGCCCTCCACATTTTTAATCACTCGGTCCGGATTCTCTATGTATATGATTTTGCGCGCGGCAACAAAAAACGCCTCCAACTCGTCCCGAAGCAAATGCCGGTGTCCTTTGACGTCATAGCGTCTGGAAAACTTGCTCTCCGGATCTTCCGTCCGCCGAATACAAACCGGTTCATTGATAAATGTAACCATAACCGCCGACGGGTGACTGCGCAGCAAATGCTCCATCTCACCCGCCTGCTTTACAGCCTCACAAACCTGCGGACGCCTGAGATAGCTAAACAGCGGCAAATCGCTCTGATTGAGCATGCCAAGCATGTCCATATAGTCATAGATCTCGTGCTGCACCGCACGCTGTGTAAGACGATAATAATTCATATGACACATTTTGGCAATCAATATATCATCCACAAGCTGATCAAAATCGCCGTTCATAACGCATTGCTGCAGATGTCCCATCTCATTGGCGCCGCGGAGGATAATCGGCTTATTATTAAGGTAGAATTTCCCCTTCGGCTCCGAACTCTCGTCACTGATAAATTTCCGCATGCCGAATGTCTGCACATGCTCGGTTACGGGAGAACCTTCTTTGGATATACAGCAAACTGCTCCATACAAATATGGATGCTCCATATCCCACAGCCGGTAATTTTTGAAGCTCACATGATAGCGATACTCATTGCTGCCAACTCCCACCACTTTCATCCTGGCATGGAACGGTTCATGACTGATATGATCCTGGAAATTACGCGGCAAAAATTGCACGTCAAACTCATAATCTTCATAAAGGCAAGAATCATAATTGGTCACGCCGACTCTCAGCTCGACAAAATCCTCGTCGATATTCGGACGCACAAACACATCGCGGATAAACACAGACGGACGGTATTCAAATTGAACAGTGCCGAACACACCCGCCCCGGCAGGACAGTGATGCCAACCAAGTTGCGGATCGTCCCATCCCGGTCCGGTCGCCGCATAAATTTTATCTCCGTCCAGTACCGGCCCTTCTCCTAAAATAGAAACGTCATTTTGAACCTCAATAATGAGTTCGTTCTCTCTCTGCAAATAGTCGGTAATGTCAAATTCAAACGGCGCAAAAAAGCCCTCGTGACTGCCGACATAACAGCCGTTGACATAGATGAGCGCCTTATAGTCTACACACTGAAAGCTCAGCACTGCGTGTTCAAACGACTGAACATCTCTCGCTGAAAATGTGGTTTTATAATATGCACGCCACTTTCCGACCGGTCCCCGGTAATCAGGAATCGAAACCGTCTCCCACTCTACATCCCGACCCCGCTCTGAAAACACCTCGTGCTCCTCAAGGTAACGAAATGAAAACTCTTTTAAAAACTGTACATCGCACTGCTGCGCCGGAAGATGATTTTCCATATACGGCGCATATTGCTCACGCAGACGGACCAGTTCCCGCTGATACTCTGCAAGCCGCTCTTCATCGCTTTTATCCTGTGCCACCCGTGCCTTTTCATATGGATAGACGCGCGTGCTTTTTTCAAAATGGGACATCTCGGAGACGACAGGTACAATCTCCTGATCCTCGCATCCAAGCGGATGCTGCGTCATCGCAATCTCTGCAAAATAATCCTGATTTGCCAATGTTTTCCCTCCCTTTCAGGCCTCAATGACAGAGCCGGAATCAACATATTTTTCTGTCACAGGTCCGTCCGAAAAACCTTCCTATTGGATAAAAAAAGGCCAATACTGGCATAATCAGCCAATATTGACCCTATGCTGCATTCATTATACCTGATTTCGATTTAGAATGCATCCCCTTTTTTCTTTTTTCACTGAAAATACACGACTTTTTTTGCCTGTTTACATAATTGCATCTGTATCAAAATCGTAGAAATTTTCAAGATTATGCTGCATTTGTTCCAGACTGTCCGAGTACTCGCGAAACTGCCTCGTCATCTCCTCGTGATTAATATGCTGCGATTTATAACACAGCTGATGCTCCATGCTCGCCCAAAAATCCATAGCCAATGTGCGAATCTGAATTTCCACCGGATAATACTGCTTGCTCTCTGCGCCATATACCGCCACGCCAAGCACCATGTGAAAGCTGCGGTAGCCGTTCGGCTTTGGATTCGCTATGTAATCAGACTCTTTGACCACGATGGCGTCCAACTGTTTTTTTAACAGTTTGGCGAGCAGATAAATGTCCTTCTTATAATAACAAAGCACCCGAATACCCGCTATATCTGTCAGATATTCCTGCGCAGATTCCCAACTGACCGGCAGTCCTCGTCTGCGCAATTTTCCCTCGATACTCTCCATCGTTTTAAAACGGCAGCTTATATGGTGAATCGGCTTATGCTTGTGGCTGAGCTCCAAATCCCTGCGAAGCCCTGTCAGATGTACCATCACCACGCCGCCGGCTGTCTGATACGGATGCACAAACATATCGTAGTCCTGTTTATCAAATCCCTGTTTTTGAGTCTCGTTCACTTTTAAAACCCCTCTTTTTCTCTCGTTTCCCCTAAAAATATACACTCCATAATACAGTAGCAGTATCAGCATACCCTATATATTTGAACAACGTGTGAAAACTGTGCAAAAATCATAAATTAAAGCGGTACCCAACTCCCCAGACAGTCTCCAGACGCTTTGGATGCGCGCTGTCCTGTTCGATCTTTTCCCGGATACGGTTTACATGAACCGTCACCGTTGCCACGTCTCCAAACGCTTCATACCCCCACACATGGTCAAGCAGCGTTTCTTTGGAATAGACGACATTTGGGTGCGTACACAAAAACTGCAGCAACTCGTATTCTTTATTCGGCATTTTTACTTCCCGGCCGTCAACAAAGACCTTACGGTTATTCAGATGAATTTCCACATTGTCAAAAACAACCGCCTCGCACCTTTTATTCTCTTTCAGCCTCTCGTAGCGATTCAGATGCGCATTGACGCGCGCCACAAATTCAGCCGGATCAAACGGCTTGGATATATAGTCGTCGGCGCCGAGGCCAAGTCCTCGGATAATATCCATCGGTTCATTTCTTGCCGTCACCATTAAAATCGGCAGGTCAAACTGCTCGCGTATCAGCCGGCACAGCTCATATCCGCTTTTTCCCGGCAGCATGACATCCAAAACAACCAAATCATAATGTTCCCGGTTCAGCGCGGACAGCACGACGTTCCCGTTATCAAGAATGTCGGATGCAATCCCATAAATTTCCAGGTAATCCTTCTCCAAAAGTGCTATATCACGCTCGTCCTCAACAATCAACACTTTTTTCATGATCTGCTTCACTCTCTTCTCTCTGCTTCACACGCGATTTAATCGGCAGACTGATAATAATTTCCAACCCGTCGTTGCTCTCTGCGCGCACGCTGCCGTGATGCGCCTCCACAATATACCGCACAATCGACAGTCCAAGGCCGCTGCCCTCCATTGCACAGCTTTTGTTTTCTCCCCCTCTGTAGTAATTCTCAAAAATGTGCGGAAGATCCCTCTGATCCACACCGCTTCCATCATCCGAAATGGAGAGAAACACAATATCCTGGCCTGCACGGTAAACTTCCACGGTGATCATCGGCGGGCCGTCCTTTTTGTATTTCACACTATTTTGGATCACATTCTCAAGAACACGGCGCATCTGATCCGCATCCAATTCGACGATCACGTCCGGCGCATAATTTTCATAGCTCAGACCGGCAATTTGATCTCCGTATTCTTCACGCTCCTGCCTGACAAAATGTTCCAAAAACTGATGAAGCTCAATCAGCTGAAAATCATACGGCATATTGCCCGTCTCCAATTTGGAAAACAAAAAAAGTTTTGAGAGCAGTATGTCAATATCCGCCGCCTTTTCATAGGCCACCCGAAGATAACGCTCTCTCTTTTCCGGCGTATTGGCCACTCCGTCCAACACCCCTTTTAAGTAGCCCTGAAGCGAAGTCAGCGGTGTGCGCAAATCGTGGCTGATTCCGGCAATCATTTCCACTCTGGACTGTTCGTACGCCCGACTGCGCTCCCTCTCCCTGCTCAGACTCCTCTGCATGTCGTTGAATGAGTTACAGATTGTCGAAAATTCATTTTCCTCTGAATAATAAATCATTTCCGATAAATCACCTTTTTGGACGCGCTCCGCTCCGTCCACCAACTTGGAAATCGGAATCATAAAGCGGTCCACCATGCGATGACTGAAATAGCGGCTCAAAAGAAAGATAATCGCCACGGAAATGGAAAGCAGGGCGGCAAACGATAAGACAAACATTTGCACTAAATCAAACGTCTCCATTTTCAGCGAGCTTTTTTCACTGATGGCGCACAAATCGTAGCGCTCTCCGTTCAAAAGGATCAGGCGGTATACGACCGTCCGGTTGCGCGACTGCGCCACGCGCACGCTCTCATGCACGGTCCGCAGCTGTTCAAAATCGAGTGCCTGGACAACGACAAGCTCCTGTTTACTCAAATTACTCATGTAGAGCTTTCCGTCCTTGCGCACATAAAGATCATATCCATACAGCTGCAGCGAGGACATCAGCCCGGACAGCTGCTCATCTACAGAATCAGTTTCCAGATCTAACTCTCCGAGCGCTGTCTGAATATCGTAGAGCTGCTCATCTAAATTTTTCATTCCCTGCCACTCTGAATCGTAAGAGACGCGGAGCACGCCGATGATCACTGCAATGGAGATCAGCAGAAGCAAAATGGCCGTTACAACAACCAACATATTTGACCGAAACAGCTGATTTCGAATGCTCATTGCATTTCCTTTCCGCCCGGAGGCCGCATTCCCGTTTCCAAAAACAGGCCGACTCCCTCACATGCAAGCACGGCGGATGTCAGCCTGTTTTCAAAAATGCACGGTTATCACTTGCGTGCATTATACCACATGATTTGTTTCTGAACAAGCGGGAATGACGCCTCTTCTTTGTGTTTATTCAGCGTCTTTAGATATACCTGTTCCACATTTTTTGCAAACTGCTTCGCGCTGTATTTTTCCACACTCTGCACCGCGCGCCTTGCCATTGCTCTGCGCTGCTTAGAATCGTACAAAAGCATCTGCAGCTTTTCCTGAAACTGCTCGTATGTCTCATACAAAAAGCCGTTGACATTATCAATGACCACACCCTCAAGACACGGGTCTTTCCGGCATACGGACGGCAGCCCGCACGCCAGAGCCTCAATATATGTAATTCCCTGCGTCTCGCTCTGGGAAGAACAGACAAACACATCTCCGACATGATAATACAAACCGACTTCCTGCGGTTTTACCATCCCGCTGAAAAAGATTTTATCGGCGTTTGGCTGGCCGGCCGCCAGTTCCTTTAACTGCTCCTCGTACGGACCGCCCCCCACACAGAGCAGACTGACGTTTGCAAAACCGGCTTTTCCGAAATACTCAATCACTTCCTGCTGATTCTTTTCCTTCGCCATACGGCCGACCATGACTACCACCTGATCGGACTTGGGAATTCCGAGTGACTGTTTCACGCGCGCCACATCGGATTGCTCATACCCGCGCTCAAACCTTCCGAGATCAATTCCCGACGGAATCACATCAATCGGCGCCGTCACCCCGTACTGTTCCAAAAGTATTCGAACCTTTTGTGTCGGAACAATCACATGATTCACATTATTGCACACGCGGCGGCTGATCAGCTGCGCTACGTTGCGTCCCCACGCCTTGCTAGGCGTAATGTAGTGCGTATAATCCTCATAAACCGTGTGATAGGTATGCACAATCGGAATATCGAGCTTTGCGGCAATTCTTTTCGCAAACATGTAACTGCTGAATTCACACTGCGAATGAATGATCTCCGGCTTCCAATCCATAATCTCTGACAGATAACGGGAAATATTGGAGTAGACCATGCGCGCGTTTGGATAAATTTTATTGACGCTGATGGATTTGATATAATACACTTCACCGTCTTTCCAGGAATGAACCGACTGCGACAGCGTCAAAACGCGCACCTCATGTCCCTGCTCACGCAAATGCTGTTCCAGATTGACAACGGATGTTACGACACCGTTAATCACCGGTTTGTACCAATCTGTAGTAATTAAAATCCTCATGCCATACTCCCCTCTGACACATCCGAACTCTGACGTATATATGCCGGCTGCACTTCCCCGGCAAAATTCTCCTCATAAATTTCCTGAAGTCTCCTTCCAATTACCGGAAGATCATTATGCGAAACGACCCGATATGCCGCGTCTGTCAGATTCGGAACCTGCCCTTCCAAAATTTCGGGCACCCGCTGCACAAACTCTTCAAAACATCCCGCTTTATAGACCACTTCCCGATCCGGCAGCCACGTCTCATAAATCGGTATATCTCTCACAAGAATCGGAATCTGCATCGCCATTGCCTCCAGCATGACAATCCCTTCCGTCTCCTCGTGCGTCATAAACAGGAACAAATCGCTGCCCGCATAGGCGTCCAGCATCTCATCCTGCTCCACATACCCCGGAAAATGCAAATTACTCCCCGCCGCGTCGATCGCCTTCTGAATATTTTTTTCAACAAGCTCTCGCTGCGTATAACCAAACCAATAAAATTGATACTCCGGAAACTGTTTGGACAGTTCGATAAAGTCCATAATGCCCTTTCGCTCAATATAATGCCCGACTGAGAGCACCACCTTTGCCCCGTGACCAATTCCGTATTTTTCCCTGAAGCGCTTTCTCCGCCCTTCATCACAGCGATACTGCCGCAAATCAATACCGTTGCTCAGACTGTAAATCGGACGTTCAATGCCATACCCCTCTAACAGGCGTCTGGAATAGTCTGTAGGTGTGATCACGACATCCGCCGAAGAATAACATTTTTTAATCCAAAATTTAAACAAAGGCGCGAACAAATTGGAACCCCGAAACGAATTCCGAAAATCCTCCATTGTCGAATGTCCGTAATAAATGACTTTTTTCCCTCGCTTTTTTGCCCATTTTGCCATCAGATACGAATCCGGAAAAATGGTATTTAAATGAATAATATCGTATTCATCACCGCGGTTTGTCGTATACGGTACCCCGGTCTCTTTCAGCGCTTCCATCTGATGACAGACCGCTTTTCCGATACCGCTCATCCGTACAAGCTTGTACAGACCCATATACAAATACACCTTCATCAGTTTCCCTCTTTTCTGTGCCGACCTTTATGTTTATTGAAGCAACATCTTATAGATATTCTCCAGTACAAGACTCAGCCCCATGGAATAGGCCGCAATTGCAAGCGGCTTTCCGAGCAGAATAATAATTGTAAATTTTTTAATCGTCATTTTTGTCATGCCTGCAAGATAACAGAGAAAATCATCCGGCGCCACAGGCAGAAAAATGGCGGTTGTAAATAACTTGTCAAATGTTTTCTGATTGTGTTCCAACCATCCGATATAGCGGTTGTATGTCTTTTCGCTTGCAATGAGCGTCAGCGCGGGCCGTCCTACACGCTGAGCAATCAGAAACGCTAACAGCGAACCTATGCAAATGCCGATGTAATTATACCAGAATGCCTGAAACCCGCCGAACACTGCCACGCCTACGACGCAGCCGATCGCCCCCGGCAAAATCGGGACAACCACCTGAACCGCCTGAATAAACATAAACACGAGCGGCGCCATGATGCCCAGAGGGAGCAAAAACGCTTTCAGCTTATCCTCATGAAGAAAAATGCCGGTATGATAGCCATAAATCAGAAATGCCGCCGTCAACAGAAATCCAACGACAGAAATGATCTGTATGACAATCTGATATTGTTTTCTTTTTTTATGATTCATCATAACACCTCATTCGCATCTGCAAAACACGTTCTTGTGTAACACTGATCTGCCGAACTGCCTCTTTTGCCTATTGCCGAACCGTATTTGTCCGCCAATATTTTTGCTGTAATCATAGCATACAAAAAAAGGTTAAAGAATTAAGATGTTATTTCTAAATTTTTTCTAAATTTTCCGGATCTGTCCGAAAAACTTTCCTATGGTATAAACATAAAAAAATGCATATGCCGATACACGCCCCGGCGCTGTCCACCAGGACGTCCGACCATTTGCCGGTTCGCCCGGGAACATACAGCTGATGCAGTTCATCCGTTGCCGCATACAAAAACGCCGCAAACTGTGCGGGCAAATGAAACGCATGACAGACTGTTTTTCTGTAACCGTTTATCCAAAACCCGAAACACAGCGCAGCTCCCAACAGGGCATATTCCGCCATATGCGCGCTTTTTCGAATAACGACCTCCGCAGCCTGCAATACCTGGCTGTCCGACGCCAGATCCCGCAGCGCATCCTGCCCGCTTACCCCGGCCAAAACGTCGACGACGGCCCGCACAATGCGGGCCGCCCAAGGACTGCTCAGCGCGCCTGACTGCTCACCGGGCATGGCGGAAAAGTAAAAAATCAACGCCATAAGTCCGGCTGCCGGGAACCAGGCCGCCAACTTTCTCAATGATACTGTATTTTTCAAAATAAAAACGTCTCCCTGATCAGTCAAAAAGCTTTTTCGGGTACGCTCCGGCTTCAATCAGAGCCGCAAACGAATCCACAACTACCTGCTTATCCTCTTTGTACGTGACTCCAAACCAACGGTCTTTTGTCTCCAACACCGTCACAGTTGCCTTGCCGTTTTTAATCAGCCGGTCCACCACATCAGGCAGCAAATATTCTTTCTTTAATTCTTCCCCGGGAGCCATATTTTCTAAAAATTCTGCAAATCCAGACTCCAGTATATCCAGAATATCCGGGGTAAATCCCCACATATTCATCGACACATGGCAGTTTTCATCCAACAACGCAGTCTGGCCGTTCCGCTCGCAGACAACCTGTCCGTCTTTGCGCTCAATGCCGCCTGTCTCCAACACGTTGACAAGCAGGCCTTCGTCATTGACATCGCACACGCCTCTGGTGACAGCGCCGTTATCGCTGAGCGTATTGCCCAGTATAAAGCCCGCCATGCAAAACGGCAGCGCTTCGCCGGACGCATGCTCCTGCACAAGAAAATCATGTACTTTGACAAAGGCTTCTTTTCCGTAATAATCATCGGCATTAATGACAGCAAATGGCATATCAATCACATCTTTTGCAGCCAAAACTGCCTGTCCGGTTCCATACGGTTTCGTCCGCTTTTCCGGTTTCTGATAACCGTTCGGCAGATCATCCGAACTCTGATATGCATACGCCACCGGAATCTGCCGCTCAATCCGGTTTCCGATAATCTCTTTGAAGTCTTTCTCCAGATCTCTGCGGATAATGAACACTACCTTGTTAAATCCGGCGTGGATGGCATCATAAATGGCATAATCCATAATAATTTCCCCATTCGGCCCCACCGGCTCCAACTGCTTAATTCCTCCGCCAAAGCGGCTTCCGATTCCCGCCGCCATAATTACCAATGCTGTTTCTTTCATACAAAACCCTCCACATTTATACTTGCATCTGTGCTCCCGCCGGCACCTTAACCGGCACATCGTCGACAAGAATCCATACGTCCGCTGCACTCGGATTGTACACGTATGAACAGTCAACACTAAACTTCAGACTGCGCATAGCTGTGATATAATCCGCAAGCTCCAGATTCGTGGCATACCAGATGCGCGGATCTCCCGCAATGCGGTCACAAAACGCCTCCATCCGCTCCCACGACTGATCACGGTCAAACTCATAGCTGTGTCCCCACACATAAAAAATACGGATATGCTTCTTTTTATTTAAAAATCTCTGATACAAACCGTCCAAATCATGACTCTGGTGACAAGTCGGATGCCACTTCATCAAATCCTCGGGCACATCAAACTCACCGGTATTTTGTATCGTCCTCGCATACTCAATGCCGCACGCCCGCAGCGCGTTTACTAGCGCCTCTGAGTAAGTTCCGTACGGATAGCTCATCCCCCGGACTGGTTTATCCGCCAACTTTTCAAGCTGCCGGCGATCCTCCATCACTTCCGATACCGCTGCCGGAAGCGGCAGTCGATCCAAAAACGGATGCGTGCAGGAATGAACGGAAATCTCATGGTATCGCCCAATTTCCCGAACCTGCTCCTCTGTCACATACGTTTCCCTGCCGATATTGCCGCTGTTATAATGAAACGTCGCCTTCACGCCGCGTTCGCGAAACAGCTTTGCCAACCGCACATCCGCAGTCTTCCCATCATCAAAGCTCATGGTAACCGCTTTCTGCTTTCCTTCCGGCAGACAGTCCAATGCGATTTTTTTCATGCTGCAACCGCTCCTTTACACAAGCCGTCCGGTCTATTCTGCTTTCCCCACAGATCCAAACAACTGCATTTTTTCTTTCACTGTCTGTTTAATTGCCTCAGTTCCCGGAAGCAGCAGCTTTCTCGGATCAAAGCCCTTGCCCTGAAGATCTTTGCCGGCCTCAATGTAGGTCCTGGTAGCCGCTGCAAAAGACAGCTGACACTCCGTATTAACATTGATCTTGGCTACGCCCAGATCAATCGCTTTGCGGATCATATCCTCAGGAATACCGGTGCCTCCGTGCAGCACAAGCGGCATATCGCCGGTAAGCTGCTGAATGGCGTCCAGAGTTTCAAAGCTAAGGCCTGCCCAGTTCTCAGGATACTTTCCATGAATATTTCCAATACCTGCCGCCAACATATCAATTCCGAGATCCGCAATCATTTTGCACTCTTTCGGATCAGCGCACTCTCCGGCACCGACCACGCCGTCCTCCTCGCCGCCGATCGATCCGACTTCCGCTTCCAGACTCATCCCGTGTTCGCGGCAAAGCTGTACTAATTCGCGCGTCTTTTTCACATTCTCTTCGATCGAGTCATGCGATCCGTCAAACATAATAGAGGAAAATCCGGCTTCCACACACTTTAAGCAGCCCTCATAAGTTCCATGATCCAGATGAAGAGCAACCGGAACCGTAATATGAAGCTCCTCCATCATCGCCTTCACCATCGCAGCCACCGTCTTAAAACCAGTCATATACTTTCCGGCACCCTCTGACACGCCCAAAATAACAGGAGAGCGAAGCTCCTCCGCCGTCAGCAGTACGGCCTTTGTCCACTCAAGATTATTAATATTAAACTGTCCGACGGCATAATGACCCGCCTTTGCTTTCTGCAACATTTCCTTTGCTGATACTAACATAATGCAACCTCCGTTTCATAAATTAACCATAAATTGATCATATCACAGCGCTCACAAAAAAGCAACGCAGCAGCCCTGTTTTTTAAATACTTTACAGTACCAGGGACATCGGGGCGCAGCGCTCAGGAAATCAGAATATCCAACGCCTGCATGTGATTTACAATGCTGACCTGTTTATGTTCTCCTCCAAACTCGCCGTCAAGTGTCCAGGGGACGGAAACCTCGCTCGTGATCGTAAGCTTGGACGCTTTAAAAGTGTCAATATTCGCCGCCTTCAGCTGACCGGAAAGCACAGACATCAGCATCTCCTGAAACTGAAGCGCATTAGCCGGCTGCCTGATCATCACCACCTCATACAGCCCGTCATCCAGATGCACCTCCTTGCCGGTCAGATTTTTAAATCCTCCGACTGACTCCGAGTTCGACACCATTCCGTATATGTATTCGCCGCTGATCTGCTCATCATCATAGCAGATTGTCATCGGATAACACGGAACATTGTAGAGACGCTTCATTGCCTCCAACACATACGCAGAATGGCCAAATACATTTTTCAATTCCTGTTTCGTCTGATACGAGACATCTGTAAACAGGCCAAACGCCGCCACATATACGAACCAACGGTCATTGAATCTTCCCACGTCACTGTGATAATGTCGTTCGCCTACCGCTGCCCGGGCCGCCCGGATCGCCTGCTTGGGAATACCCAGGCTGTTGCCAAAATCATTTGTTGATCCCAACGGAATGTATCCGAGAGGCATGGTAAGCCCCGTTTCCATCATTCCGGAGACCACTTCATTGAGCGTTCCGTCCCCGCCGCAGCAGACAATCCTTTTGTATTTTTTTCCGTCCGCAAGAATCTTTCTCTTGCCGTCCTCCTCACACTGTGTCGGATAAATCGTCACATCATAGCCCGCTTTCACAAAAATATCTACGACGTCAGATATTTTATTTTTAATCGAGCCTTTTCCGGCACAGGGATTATATAAAAATAATAATTTCGGCATACTTACGCACTCCTCCTCATATGGTATAAAAAACGGTGGCAGGTGATTCTCTTGAGTAATAAAACAAAAATCGTCGTCCTTCGCACAAAAGACTTAATCTATGCAATTATTGTACTCCTTCTTATCATTCTTCTGGCCTTTTTTCTGCTGAAGATGTTCCATAAGCAGCCGGATGATCTTCCTGAAGATTACAATGCCTCGATTTCGTCAAGCCAGATTGACGCCGACGCGTCGCTCGGCATCCGCAGGTCACCTCTCGGCGACACCGCAACACTGCCGACCTTCGGTCCGTCCGGCAGGCAGGATCTCTTAAACTGCTGAGCGAAAAACCGCCGGTAAAAGATTTTCATCCACTTGAGAATCACCGCACGGTCATATTGCATGCCAAACGCACACTGCGCCAACCGCAGAATCTTGGACGGTGAAAATCCAAGACGCAGCATATAGTATAGAAAAAAGTCATGCAACTCGTACGGTCCTACAATATCTTCTGTCTTTTGAGAAATTGTCCCGTTTTCAGGCGGTAAAAGCTCGGGGCTCACCGGCGTATTCAACACATCGAGCAGCACTTCTTTCAGCTGCTCCTCCGTCGCCGTATCCGCATAGTACTGTACCAGATGCCGCACAAGCGTCTTTGGAACAGATGCATTGACTCCGTACATAGACATATGATCTCCGTTATAAGTCGCCCACCCTAGCGCGAGCTCGGACATGTCCCCTGTTCCGATGACCAGTCCGTTTACCTGATTGGAAATATCCATCAGCACCTGTGTCCGCTCCCGCGCCTGGCTGTTCTCATACGTGACGTCATGCTTTGCAGGATCATGGTGAATATCCCGAAAATGTACGTTGACCGCCTCCATAATAGAGACTTCGCGCAGCGACGCTCCCAGTTTTGCCGTTAAATCACACGCATTTCGGTAGGTTCGGTCGGTCGTGCCAAAGCACGGCATCGTGACGCAGATGATATTTTCTCTTGGAAGTTTCAGATAATCAAACGCCTGCGCAGTGACAAGCAACGCGAGTGTTGAATCCAACCCGCCTGAAATGCCGATAACCGCATGGCGGCAGCCGGTATGCTCCAGACGTTTCTTCAGTCCCATCGCCTGGATGGACACAATGTTCCTGCAGCGCCTGCTACGGCTGTCCATATCGCCCGGCACAAACGGAGCAGACGAAAAGCTGCGGACAAGCGGCGTTTCTTCCATCCGAAGTGAAAATGAAGTCATAATATAATCCTTGGCGTCGGTCACAAACGTATTGATTCTTCTGCGCTCTGCCTCCAGGCGGTACACATCAATGTCACTGATCGCCATCTGTCCCTCAAAACAACTTGTCTGCGCAAGCAGCACTCCATTTTCACTGATCAGGTTATGTCCTCCAAACACCAAATCCGTTGTCGACTCGCCCTCTCCCGCGCTGCAGAAGGCGTACCCGCACAACAGTCTCGCAGACTGACTGTTGACCAAAAGCTCACGGTATTCGCTCTTTGTCACCGTCTCGTCACTGGCTGAGAGATTGACAATAACCGTCGCTCCCGCAAGCGCGTGCGCAGTGCTAGGCGGATCCGCAACCCATAAATCCTCGCACACTTCCGCGCCAACGACAAGCTCCGGCAGCTCCGCACACACAAACAGCTGCCGCACTCCAAACAACACCTGCACATCGCCGATGCGTTCCAATTCACAGCTATCATTTCCCGGCGCAAAATGTCGTCCCTCATAAAATTCACCATAACTCGGAATATACTTTTTCGGCACTACGCCGAGAATCTTTCCCCCCGAAAGAACCGCCGCCACATTATAGAGCTTTCCCCCGTGCATCATCGGGAGTCCCACAAAAAAAATACCGTCCATACCTTCGGAGTGCTCTGCAATTTGCAGCAGACCATCGCGCGCCGCATTTAACAGCGTCCGCTGCCAAAACAAATCCTCGCAGGTATAACCGGTAACACAAAGCTCAGGAAACACCACAATCTTTGCGTGCTGATCCACCGCCTCATCCATCAGACGACAAATCTCCCTTACATTATATGATACATCCGCAACTCTGATCTTCGGCGTCGCACAGGCGACTTTCACAAAACCGTCTTTCATAAAGCCCTCCATGTTCAGGTGAATGCAGGCAGGCAGACTGCCCGACATTCACATCTTAGTTTAACGCGCTTTCCGATACAGCGCTTTTAAATCCTGAATCGTAAACTGATACTTGCGCCCGCAAAAATGGCAGTTCATCTCAATCTCTTCCCCTTCGTCAATCATATCCGACAGTTGCTCGCGTCCAAGACTGATCAGCGCTCTGCCCACGCGCTCCCGGGAACAGTTGCAGTCGTATGCCGCCCCGACTGTATCGTTGATCGAAAGGCCCAATGGCCCCAACAGCTCTCCAAGCAACTCTTCCGGCGTCAAGCCTCTGTCCAAAAGCTCCGTCACCGCAGGGATGTTTTGCACATTCTGCTCCAACGCCGATAATACCTCTTCTTCAATAAACGGCATGACCTGGATAATAAAACCGCCGGCCTGCCTGACTGTATTATTTCTCTCCATCAGCACGCCCAGTCCGACCGCCGACGGAATCTGCTCGGAAGTAGCAAAATAATATGTGAGATCTTCCGCAATTTCACTCG
This sequence comes from uncultured Lachnospiraceae bacterium, assembly GCA_944383325.1. Classification (GTDB taxonomy): domain Bacteria; phylum Bacillota; class Clostridia; order Lachnospirales; family Lachnospiraceae; genus CALWPC01. The sequence continues at coordinate 44,094 of CALWPC010000041.1, forward strand.
TTTGAAGCGCCGTCTGCCCGACATACGGCTCTTTCAGACCCATATCCCGGATGACTGACAGCATCCCGGGGCCAATCGCTCCGCCGACGTCGAGCTTTCCCCGGTCGTTCGGAGGCAGCAAAACGACCGGCTCGCTCACATATCCTTTGACATGCCCGCGGCTGTCGGCAGTGACCAGAAGATGTCCAAGCGCTCCGCTGCCGTCGATTTTGACCGTCAGCATGTCCTGCTCGCCCTTCATCATGGCGCCCATCATCACTCCCGCCGTCAGCAGCCTGCCAAACGCCGCCGTCACAACCGGACTCGTTTCATGTATCTGACGCGCCTTTTCTGTCAGCTGACGCGTCGTCGCGGCAAACGCGCGGATTTGTCCGTCAGCCGCCGTTGCCCTTACAATATAATCATCCATACCCATCCTCATTTCTGTACTGTCGCCGCCGAACAATCCCGACTGATATGCCTCATGCGCGCTCTGCACTTCTGTGCGACAAAGCAGATCCGGGAAGAATGTTCGTGAGCCGGTTTTTCTGTATAATCATCATAGACTGCCCGCAGCTCAAAACCCGCCCGCGAAAGCCACTGCGAAATCTCATCGGCAGAATACGCTTTCTGATAGTGTATTTCCTCAAACCGCCGGTACTGTTGATCTTCCTCGCGGACGTAAAAGGTTACCGCGTACTCATTAATGCGCTTCTGCTCGTCATACATGTTTTCCCAGATATAACTTCCCTCCTCCCGGTTCTCCGCAAATGTCCGGTCACCGAGAAGATGTTCATATTTATAGCCGGTATTCAAATCAAACACAAACAGGCCGCCGTAATCCAGATAATTGTACGCAAGAGAAAAGACCCGCTGCATCTGGCGCGGCTCCAATATATAATTGAGCGAATCGCACACGCTGACAATCGCCCGCACCGTACCGTACAATTCAAATTCACACATATCCTGACAAAGATAAAGAATTCCCGCATTGTCCGGATCTGCCTGGCGCGCTGCTGTCAGCATCTGCGGCGACCGGTCTACACCGATCAGATCATAACCGCTGTTTTGCAGCAGACGCGTCATCCTGCCCGTACCGCAGCCAAGATCCAATACCAGTCCCTCTTCGATGTGATAGCGATGGAGCTGCCTGATCAGAAACGCATGCCACTGTTCATATGGGACATCATCCATAAACAGATCATAAAACGACGCAAATCCACTGTACTCTTCCATAAAATCCCTCTGGTAAATTCTGAAAACTGAATTGATAGTTTATTTTACCAAGATTAATATGGAAAATCAAGGGCGGTTCATGGCATTCACCATAAACCGCCCCTATGATTACAACTGGTCAGACATGTTTACTTGCACTCGCAGCCCTTGTTTTCGGTTTTTGGATCATCGCAATAACTTCTGCAGCATGTGTTGTTCTCAATCCGAATCTTATCTGCCGTGCAATCCTCATTTTTATTGAATACACAGTCTACCGCCTGACATCTTAAATCCGGCATTAAAATCCCTCCTTCAAAATTGATGACAGGCATATTATATGCGAAACCCAAAATATTATACGCAGACTGACTTTCGCGCGCAATCAGCTGTTGTCCGCCTCAATTTTGCGGATTTCCTTTGTACGGATCTCTTTGCAGATCGCATTTATAAAATCGTCAAGCGACTGCTGTCCCTCGTCCCCGAGGTAGCGGCTGCGCACAGACACGACGCCCTGCTCCTGTTCTTTTTGCCCGACGACAAGCATATAGGGCACGCGTGCCAGTCTCGCTTCGCGTATTTTATATCCCATTTTCTCCGAACGCTCATCGACCGAACAGCGAATTAGATTCTTTTTCAGGGACTCCTGAATACTCCGGGCATAATCTGCATATTTTTCCGAAATGGGGATAATCCGCACCTGCTCAGGACACAGCCATGTCGGGAACAGTCCCGCGTACTTCTCGGTCAGCCATGCAAGCGTGCGCTCATAGCATCCCATGGAAGTCCGGTGAATAATGTACGGACGCTGTTTTTCCCCGTTCTGATCAATATAATACATGTCGAATTGCTCCGCAATGAGCGCATCCCACTGGATCGTAATCATGGTGTCTTCTTTTCCGTACACGTTTTTTGCGTTAATATCGACTTTAGGCCCGTAAAATGCAGCTTCGCCGACATCTTCCACAAAATTGATGTTTAACTCCTGCAGAATCCGGCGGATATGGCCTTCCGTCTCCTCCCAGACTTCTGGCTCTCCAATGTACTTTTCATGATTGTCGGGATCCCACTTCGACAAATGATACGTTACATCCTCCTCGACACCAAGCGTCTTCAGACAATGCTGCGCGAGCGCGATACAGTTTTTGAACTCTTCCACCATCTGATCCGGCCTCACAATCAGGTGCCCCTCGCTGATCGTAAACTGGCGCACACGGGTCAGGCCGTGCATTTCTCCCGACTCTTCATTCCGAAACAAGGTCGAGGTCTCGCCGTAGCGAATCGGCAGATCGCGGTAACTGCGCTGTTTAAACTTATAAACATAATACTGAAACGGACAAGTCATCGGGCGAAGGGCGAACACTTCTTTATCTTTCTCCTCATCCCCGAGCACAAACATGCCGTCTTTGTAGTGATCCCAGTGGCCGGAAATCTTATACAGATCGCTCTTTGCCATGAGCGGCGTTTTCGTGCGGACATAGCCCCACTCGTTGTCCTCAAGATCCTCAATCCAACGCTGTAATTCTTTTAACATAATCACGCCGTTCGGCATCAGGAGAGGCAATCCCTGTCCGATTACATCCACCGTCGTAAACAGTTCCATTTCACGGCCAAGCTTGTTATGGTCGCGTTTTTTTATATCTTCCAGGTGCTCCAGGTAAGCATTTAACTCATCCTTTTTGGAAAATGCCGTACCGTAAATACGGGTGAGCATCGTATTATGCTCATCGCCCCGCCAGTATGCCCCGGAGGAAGAAATCAGTTTAAACGCTTTAATATACTTTGTACTCATCAAATGCGGTCCAGCGCATAAATCGACAAACTCTCCCTGGCGGTAAAACGAAATTTCCGCATCTTCCGGCAGGTCTTCGATAAGCTGAACCTTGTACGGCTCATTTCGCTCGCGCATAAATGCAATCGCCTCTTCCCTAGGAAGCGTAAACCGTTCAAGCTGCTCGCCGCGCTTGATAATTTTTTTCATTTCCTTCTCAATCGCATCCAGATCTTCTCTGGAAAAGGGCTGCACTTCAAAATCATAATAAAATCCGGTCTCAATCGACGGACCGATCGCAAGCTTTGCGTCCGGGAACAGGTTTTTCACCGCCTCCGCCATCACATGCGAGGTTGTATGACGCAGCGCTGAAAGCCCCGCCGGATCATTGGCAGTCAGAATATTTAATGCGCAATCTTCTGAAAGGACAGTTCTTAAATCCACCACTTCGCCGTTTACTTCACCCGCGCAGGCCGCCCGCGCAAGCCCCTCGCTGATGTCCTGCGCAATTTCATACACGCTTTTTGCGCCGCTGTATTCCTTTTGGGAACCATCTTTTAATGTAATAATCATATATTTTCCCTTTCCTTTATCATTCCACAGTAACAGATTTTGCCAGGTTTCTCGGTTTATCGACGTCGCAGCCTTTTAAAACTGCCGTATAATACGCAATCAACTGCAGCGGAATCACCGTCACCATCGGCGTCAGCAGCTGTTCTGTCTCGGGAACATATACGACATAGTCCGCCAGATCCCCGCTCACTTTTGTCCCCTCGACGCAGACCATAATCACGCGCGCGCCGCGCGCTTTGACTTCTTTAATATTGCTCACCGTTTTCTCGTACAGATCTCGCTGTGTGGCAACGGCAATGACCGGCATATGCGTGGTAATCAAACTGATGGTGCCGTGTTTTAATTCCCCCGCTCCGTAAGATTCTGAATGAATATACGACAGCTCTTTCAGTTTCAGAGAACCTTCCATACTGAGCGCATAATCAAGGCCGCGGCCTATGTAGAGCAGGCTGTCGGCGTTAATCAGCTTCGACGCAATATACTGACACGTGTCGGCCTGAAGGATCGCCCGTTCAATATCCTCCGACGTTCGGATCAGTCCTGCAGTGAGTTCTTTTAACCGCTCCTCGCTGATCGTTCCCTTGGCATACGCCAACCGAAATGCGAGCAAATACATGACCGCCATCTGCACGGTATACGCCTTCGTGGACGCCACCGAAATCTCCGGCCCCGCATGAGTATAAAGAACCATATCCGCATCGCGCGCAATAGACGATCCTTTCGCGTTGACAATGGCAAGCGTCTTTGCGCCGCGTTCTTTCGCAAGGCGCAGCGCCGCAAGCGTATCTGCCGTCTCGCCGGACTGCGTAATCAAAATTACAAGCTGTCCTTTTTCAATAATCGGATCGCGATAGCGAAATTCCGACGCAATGTCAACATTGACTTCGACGCGCGCCAGTTTTTCAATAACATACCGGCCTACAATACCCGCATGCATTGCCGTCCCGCAGCCCACTACATATAATTTATCAATGCCGGCCAACATCTCGTCGTCTATTCCGCACTCCGACAGATCCGGCACTCCTTTTTGTATACGCGGCATAATCGTTGTTTTCACGGCGTTCGGCTGCTCGTTGATTTCCTTGAGCATAAAGTGTTCATATCCGCCTTTTTCCGCCGCGTCGACATCCCACGTCGCCGTCTGCAGCTCTTTATCTACCGGCTGCAGATGCGCGTCGAAGATCCGGACACTGTTCTCCGTCAGTTCCGCAATCTCCTCCGTTTCCAACAAATAATAGTCTCTCGTATATTTCAAGATCGCAGGCACATCAGAAGCAATAAAGTTTTCGTGGTCTCCCACACCGATAATTAACGGACTGTCCTTGCGCACAGCAAAAATTTTCCCGGGATAATCCCGAAATAGAATGCCGAGCGCATAAGAACCTTCAATTTCCTGAATCACATGAGCGATTGTCTCAAGCGGATTCCCGTCGTAATAATAATCCAACAGTTTTGCCACGGTCTCCGTATCGGTCTCGCTCTGAAACTGATACCCCTGCATACTCAAAAACTTTTTTAATTCCTGATAGTTTTCAATAATTCCGTTATGAACAACCGTAATACGTTTATTGCCGTGCGGATGAGAGTTAATGTCGCTTGGCTCTCCGTGCGTCGCCCATCTCGTATGGCCGATGCCGCAATGTCCATCCGGCCTTCGGCCCTGCCGCATCTTCGCTTCCAGATCAACCAGTCTGCCCTTTGTCTTCTCCACAGAAATCTTTCCGTGTTCAAATACAGCAATTCCCGCGGAATCATATCCGCGATACTCTAATTTCGAAAGCGCATTCAAGAGAACATCGGTACATTCTTGCTGCCCAACATAGCCCACAATGCCACACATAATGTCTCCTCCTCAAATATGAAGTCTACAATAATACAATACTTATGCTTTATCATACAACCTCAAAAAAAATAAGTCAATACTGCATAAACAGGACTGTTGCTCAGATCATTTGAGCTTTGGAAGAGACTCCAGATCGATTTCTCCATTCTTTACTTTACATTTTGCGCAAAAAGCGCTATATTTATCCGGCTCATATTTCAGAAGCACTGCCCACAGCGCGTCATGGTACGTATTCGCCGTATGCTTCCATGTACGGTGCAGTTTCTCATAATAGGCGAGCATGCGCCGCAGACGCGCACGCTCGCTGTGCAGATGCGCATTTTCTCTGACAAGAGCCGAATACTTCTTAGGAGCCATTTTCCATTGCTGTTCATCCCGCTGCTGAAGAATTGTTCTCCGCTCTAAATCCAAATATGGCTGCTGCCCTGCGGCATGCCTGATATATGCTTCGCGTTCCTCCTCAGACAGACCGCTCCACTTTGTAAATTCCATCACATAAATCATCGGACGTCCGCACTTTGGACAAAACGCGCTTCCTCCCAGTCCCCGGTCATCCGACCTTAAATACGTCCGATTGCACCGTTCCCCGGCGCAATAATACATAATTAGCATGTGCCTCTCCTCCCCGCAGTCATCCGTCTCTACTACTTGCTCCGGTCTTTCCGCCGATCCGGCTCATACTGGGACACAACCTCCCATAGGGAATCGTGAAACAAAACCGCCATCTCCTTCCATCTCCGGTAGCGGCGTTCTTCTTCCGCAATGCGCAGACGAATTTCATCAATCTCCTGCCTGATCTGATCATTTTCCTCTTCCAGTTTGTGCACTTGATCTTCCATTGACAATCTCCCCCTGTCAGACGTCATACCGTTTCAGATAAATCTGTTCTTCCTTTTTTCGTGCGAGCGCCTGAATAAAATCTTTATAGTGAACGACTTCAATCGTCAGCTCAATGCCCAGTCCGTTGCGAAACAGTTCCACAATCGGATGCATCATCTCTTTTAAAAACGCACATTCCATGTGCATGCGCTCCTCCGCGCTCAAAATGCGCCCGATGTAATTTCCGTAAATTTCCGGATGCTGTGCCATCCAGTAACATAATACCAGTTTCACGCGTTCAATGTCGCGCAGCTTATGATCCATCCCTGCCTCCACCAGTTCTTTTTGATTCTCCTGAAGCAGGCGCAGCATATTATAAAGCCCTAACACCTGTCGTATGGCCAACAGGCCGTCATATTCCTGAAAACCGCTTGTATGCTCCCACTCATCGCGATTATAAAATGGAATCAGTCTGCGAAACACATTCATAAATACCTCCGCAGTGTCCTCAAAATAGTAATTCTCTTTCCGAAAAAAGTTATCTTTGATCGGATTGATTTTGAAAACAAACCACTCAAGCATTTTCGATTCCACCAGGACGCACTCTTTTCTCCGAATATGAAATAGCTCCGCATCAATGGAAACAAACGCGTTTTTGCTTTTCATTGTGCGCAGCTTTTTTCTGTAATAAATCTCATATGTACCGGACGGCACTCCGAATTCATTTTTACGAACCGTAACGCGCTCATTTCCAAGTATATTGTATAACAGCGCGCAGGAGGAACCGATATAACACAATTCCGGCACTGCATTTTTGCCCGAAGAAAACTCTTTCATATGCCGGGGCGCAATTGTCTTCATGACATTATGCTGCACACTTTTTAGGTAATACTGACTTTTTGCATTCTTCTTCACCTGCTCATTAAATACATCCTCCGACATTCCGGTGCACTCCATAAATCGCTCTTTAATATGCTCCAAGGTGGTTGGCAAAATACGATAAAACATAGCACATATTCCCCTCTATATAATATTCTTTCGCCGTGAAAAATATGACAATTTTCTTCCATTGAAACAAATTTCAACAGCATATTCAAGGTTACATAGCACCTGACATATGGAGCTATCGGGAATGTGCTACAGCGTGTGCATCGTTTTCTATTTTGTACAAAAAAAGAGCTGCCCGCGCTTTCATCAAACGCGAACAACTCTCTTCTTCTGCTAAGTTTTTTAAATTTTTTGTCCTGAAAATACAATACTTGATTTTAATTATTTTGTCTGTCTGGGCGGCGCACCATACGCATGTCCATAACTTTTTCCATAACCTTTTCCATAATACTTTCCATATCCGCTTCCATAACGCCCGCCGCTCATATCGACTTTATTCAAAATAACGCCCAGTATGCGGCAGTCCGCCTTTTGCAGCTGTTCCAATACATTTTTCGCATATTTATGGCTGACCCAGTTGCTCTCGATCACCATCGCAACGCCATCGCATTCCCTGGCCACAATCGCCGCATCGATTACACTGCCGAGCGGCGGAGTGTCGATAATGACATAATCATAAATCTTTTTCAGCGAGGACGTTAAATGAACAAAATATCTGCTGCTCAAAAGCTCCGCCGGATTCGGCGGATACACCCCGGCGAACACGCAGTACAGATGTTCGATATTCGTACTGTATACCACCTCATCAAAACCGCACTGCCCGGTCAGATAATGAGCCAGGCCTTTGATATTTTTCCCGACCATATGTCTCGACGTAAGAACTGACTTTCGCAGATCCGCGTCAATAAACAATACGTCCTTGCCAAGCTCTGCAAGAGAATGCGCAAGGTTAATGGCAGTACTTGTTTTTCCCTCGTTTTCTGTACAACTGGTGATCGCAATTACTTTCACATCCTGCCCGCAAAACTGCAGATTCGTCCTCAGTGTTTTATACGCCTCGCGTACCTGAAAATCCGCATCTCCAAGACCTTTTAATTCTACTGACTTCATTTTATGCTCCTTCCGGCCTTTTTCTTCTTTGTCGAGTGTCTCGTTCTCTTGTTCATCTCCTCTGAAACAGGAATGCTTCCGAGAACCGAAAGTCCCAGATACCGCTCCACATCATCCGGCGTTTTCACCGTATCATCAAGCACATAGCGCGCAATGAGAACAATCACTGTGAGAATCAGTCCGGCAAAAAATCCCAAAAGCACATTCTTTGGAATATTCGGTGAATACGGGGCCGTCGGCTGATTCGCCTCTTCATTTGTATTGAACGCCTCGATGTCCATCACGTTTTTAATATGCTCTGCCGTCTGCTGCCGCACCTCGTCCGCAATCTCTCTCGCGCGCGTCGGGTCAGAATCCACAACACTGATTTTTAAAATACGGGTATCGGTCGACGCCTGCGCGCTCACTTTTCCTGCGAGGCTGCCAACAGACTCTGTCAGATTCAATACCTCGATCACCCGGCTAAGGACGGTCCGGCTCGTAACCATTTCCACCGCATCTTTTGTAATCTGTGTAGACACCTGCAAATCGCTCTGCGTAAGTTCCGCGCCAGTACTCCTTCGATCCAGAATATACGCGGTTGTCGTCGACTGATAGACCGGCGTGATGAAAAAGTAGCTTACACAAAACGCGGCCGCAGCGCCAAGCACACTGACGATAATAATCACCCATATACGCGACAACAGCATATAAAACAGTTCCTGCAAATCAATACGAAGCTCGTCGTCCGTCTGCTTCTGATCCATAATGCATAGTCCTCCTCTTCTGAATGGCATTTTCAATATTCAATGCGTTTCCCATCTAACATAGCAGTTGGGTTCTTAATAAACAACTGCTCGGCTCTGGCTTTGCCGCACCATTTTGCAACCCGCTCGTAGCAGAGCCGAAGCTCCGGCTTTCTGTGCGTTGCCCGGTGCGCATCCGTGCCTATAAAATGCAGTTGATCTTCCCTGAGCAGACGCCGGCAAAACCGCTTCATTTTAAAGCCATGTTCTCCCGACAAATCAGAGGCATTCACCTGAATATACGCCCCCAAATCGATAAGCTGACCGACGCCGTCCCGGTGCACATGAACCGCCTCATAACGCTCGACATGAGCTACAATCGGCCATAACCCGCTCATCAAAAGCGCATGAACATAAGACAGCATCGACTTTAAATCAATCCGTACAGGAAATTCGACCAAAACATACCGCGTATGCGCCATTGTCGGGATCTTTTCGTCCATGAGCTGTTCTAGCGCGTCACTGCAGGCAAAGACCTCACACCCTAAAGACAAACCAAACGGTTCCGGAAACTCTTTGGTAAACTCCCGCAATTTGGACATTTCCTCCAACAGCCGCTCTTTGGAGTTCTCAAACCTGTCCGGAAAGAAATGGGGCGTCAGCACCACGCTGCGAATACCGTCCGCATAAGCAATATTTAACATGCGTTCCGCCTCGGATATGCTCCGTGCGCCATCGTCCACTCCGGGCAAAATATGGCAATGAATATCAATAAACCCTTTTGTTCTCATATTATTCTATGATCCTATCGAAGTCATTCTCAAAAATGTGTCTATATTTTATCATAACGCATTTATATTTACAATATGCAACTAAACGAAAAAGCATTTGCGTCACTCATTCATATTGGCAAGTTTTGCACTCTGATCTGCTGCTGTACACATGCGTTGCTTAATATACTGTGTGTAAGCATACGTTGCTTTGTTGCAACCGTGTGTAAGCATACACAGCTTTTCTTTGCATAAATTATACATATAGTATTCCTCACTATTCAATCTCTCAATATATTCCAACATACTTTATATATAATACTACATACCCTTTGAAAGTTCAATAAAAATTCCAGTACACAGATGTCTCAAAGCCTATTTTACTGCGATTTTTACGGTTATGGGTCTCCAATATTTTCCAACAAATCTTCTATTTACCTTGTCAGATTCTACAAACTCTTTGCACTCGCTAACCGTTATCACAAAAGTATGTATTATATTAAAATTCTCATCAGACTGTAGTTGTTTTGAATACTCTTCAGAATACTCCTTTATGCGGTACTTCTCGCCCGTACTCTTCATACCAGACAAATTCATCTCCCAAACAAATTCATCATTGGCTCTGAAAATGATTCTTTCCACAAAGGCGTCCAGTAATTCTTCGCTCACTTTATTCCCAGTTAAATCAACATAAGCGGAAAGTCTCTCTTGAATCTTCTCAAGGTTGAGCTGAGCACTATTTTCTCGTGCTTCTTGCATATGCAGGTCTTGGATTCCACGTTCAATCTCTGCCTTGTTCTCCTCAAGTCGATGTGCTAATTTCTTGCACATATTCGCATCGATGTCCCCTGCCAACTTATCCAGATATAAATTCTCTATCTGTGTGTCCACCTTCTCCAGTTCCTTCTGAAGGTCTAGCAGGCTCTTTCCATTTGCTTTTTGTATTCTGTGCTTCTTAGATTCTTCAAGAAGTTTCAAAGTATATAAAACTTCTTCTCTAGAATCACCAAAGACATACTCAAAGACTTTCAATGACATTAGCCACATCTTCATCTCTGACACAGGCTCCAAGTTACACTGATTAGGTATCTTTGCAAGTCCATTTTTCTCCCTATACTCAGGTGATTTATCATTAATTTGCCATCTGCCAGTATAGCGAAACTGAGCAGGTTTCCCGTTCCTAGCTGTATGAAGATACTGAATACTTCGGGAATAACCACACTGGCAAAAACTTTTGTTTGCAAGAACGTCCTTTGCAGGTCTCAGCCCGTTTTTCAGATTGCCTTTTTCTGAATAAATAAATTGTGACGCTCTGCCAGTACGGATCTCGTAAGCCAACCACCAGACCTCTTCAGAGACAATAGGTTCCCAATCGCCTTTTATCAAATTACACTTTGCAATCAATTCTCCTTTCTCATTATAAACGTCTTCCCTAATTGGCTCAATGTGAGTAGAAACCTTCTTTTTCGCCATAGTATCGACCACCTTAAACTTTCCATACAGCATATATCCCATATACTTTTCGTTCTTCAAAATGCGAATAACCTTTCCTGGAGTCCAACGTAAGTCTCCTGCCGCAGTTTTATACCCATGCTCAATAAGATAATTTGAAATTTGTCCACTCCCCATTCTCTTTTCAGCATCAGGGTGTGTATATAACTCAAAAATTTTCCTTACAGTAAGACTATCGATAGGGTGAATAATCAAAGTGTCTTGCCGTTTATCCACTTTTTTATCCAAAATATAGCCAAATAAACATGATATGACTAGCTGACCACGCTTTCGGTATGACTCGACCCCATTATTTACACGGGTGGCAGTCCGCATAGATTCTCCTTGTGCCATTCCTGCATCAATCGCCAAGCGTAAAATATCCACTTCGCTCATATTATAAGTCCAGTAGGGTCCATCCAAAATCAGGACACCAATACCATATTCCTTAAAGACACGAATATAGCGAAATAAGTCTTCTATATTTCTTGCAAAGCGACAGGTATCCTGAACAATAATAATGTCAAACTCTCTGCGTGAAGCTGCATCAACCATTAAATTAAAGGCAGTCCTATCCGTTGCAAGTCTTCCAGATATTCCATACTCCGTATACTTATGGCGTTCTTCCAAAGTGAAATACGCATGATTTTCTATCATGGTATCAAGACGGTCTATCTGGTTTTCCAAAGCAACTTTCTGCTCTTCATGATTGGTTGATTCTCTTGCATAACGGGCAACCCTCAGAACTCTGGTAGTATGAAGAATGTCGTCAAATGAACATTCTCTAAAGTAATCAAACAAATTCATATTTCTAATTTGTTCTTCAGTATATAATGCTCTAATAGACATCAAATCACCTCCTTTCCTGACCACTCAGCTGAGGCGTTCTTCTCATACGCATTGCTATCTTTCAATAGTTTTTTCGCAATAGTATAGGTCTCCCCGTCTATCAAGTTTTCTTCGTACAATTTTTTTAGAAAAAAATTAATTTTGTCTGACGATTTAACATAACTGGTTTTTACTGTGTGCTTCTCCATAATTACGCACTCCTCTCTTGCAATTTGAGAAGAGTACGCCGAACCCACCCCTCCAGAAATGAAAACCAACATCCGCTCCTGCCGCATACCAACTTGGGCTTATGTCAGCTACTTAAGGCTGTGTGCAGTATCGCTCAAAAATGTGTTTTTCTCTGCCAGAAAGGAACACCACGGGTATTTTGGAAATACCATGCCCCGAAAGGCTCATACCCGCCCAAATAAACTTTGGGTAGTTGATACCAATTCTTTAAAGGTAATAGGCGTGTAGCCATGAAGCATACATCCTGCATTTAACGCCCGTGGCAGTATCTTCATATATTCATATGTAGAGTCTTTGCGGTTATGGATATGACCGTAGATGTGCCATGCACCTCTATGAAACCCTTCCCATTCTGCAATGGGATAGTGGCAAAGGATAATACGCTCTGTGCCGTCTTTCACGAACAGGATTTTATCCACGGACACAAAATGACTCATAGCGTCCGCATCCTTCAGCAAATGCCCATCATGATTCCCGACAATCAGGTGTTTAATACCCGTAAGCTGTTTCAAGTACCATGAGGGGCTCTTCTTGGACTTATGGCATAAATCTCCTAAAATATACACATTGTCATGAGGGCGAACCCTAGCGTTCCAGTTCGCAATCAAAGCTGCATCCATTTCGTCCACAGTCTCAAAGGGTCTGCCATCAAGAGAAATTACATTCTCATGTCCCAAGTGCATATCTGCGATATAGTAGTTCACAATTACAAAGCACCTCCCATTTTGCACAGTTTATAATAGGAAGTTTTCTTCAAGCCCAGAAGTTCCATTGCTTTTACGGAGGTTATCTCCTTGTTTATCACTTGTGTCCTGACAGACTCCCAGTTCTCAGGATACTGAACCTTCGGTCTTCCAAATTCAGTACCTTTTGCCATTGCACAATCGATACCTTCTCGCTGACGCTGACGGATCTTGTTACGTTCTTCTTCAGCGATACTTCCTAAAACTTCAATCAGTATGTTGTTGACCATCTCCAATACCCACGCCTGTTCTTCTGGGAAGTCAATAAGCGTGGTCGGGATATTCAGAATCTTCACTCGGACACCCATTTCTTTCAGGC
>CALWPC010000042.1 GCA_944383325.1 uncultured Lachnospiraceae bacterium
CTGAGATTACTTCCGACGAGGGTTCCGGGTTGTCTTTTTTGGTCAGAACGATTATAATACAAGAGATGTCAGGAAATTTGGAGGTGCGTAAAATGAAACCATATAAGCATAAAGTGCAGTATTATGAGACGGATCAAATGGCGGTTGTACATCATTCGAACTATATTCGCTGGTTTGAGGAGGCGAGAGTGGAGCTTCTGGAGAGAATCGGAATGAGCTATGACCGGTTGGAGAGAGAGGGACTGATCAGCCCGGTACTGGGCGTAAAGGCGCAGTATAAGTCTATGGTGCGTTTTGGCGACAGTGTGGAGATTACCCCTCATATTGAAGTATATAACGGCATTAAGCTGACAATCAGCTACCTCGTGGCGGACGCCGCGACAAAAGACATTCGCTGCCTTGGTCAAACTAGACATTGTTTTCTGAATGCGGAGGGCAAGCCGGTGTCCTTAAAGCGTTCTTATCCGCATTACCATGAGTTGCTTTTGAAGCTTCAGCAGACGCAGAAGGCGCTTCCGGAATATAGCGAGAGCGTTGTGGAGAGTCAGGATGATGAATAAACATAGTGAAGGAAATGAAAACAGACGGGCGGCGCTTCCTCCGGTAACCTCCCTGCCGGTTATTCTGGCCTCCGCGTCCCCGCGCCGCAGGGAACTGTTGCAGATGATGGGGATCGATTTTATCGTGATGCCGGCCAAGGGGGAGGAGCGGATTACAGATACGGATCCGGCCAAAGTGGTCGTCTCGCTTTCCGGGCAAAAAGCGCTTGAGGTGGCTATGGCGCAGACGTCGGAATGCCTGGTCATCGGCGCGGATACGGTGGTGGCCTGTGACGGGCAGATCCTTGGGAAACCAAGAGATGAGGAAGATGCCGTGCGCATGCTGATGATGCTTCAGGGACGCGCGCACAGCGTGTTTACAGGGGTGACTGTCTTTCATGTGCAGCGGGCAGAAGATATGCAGGAAAGGAATGGTCAAAGGAAAGAGTGGCAGCCAGTCATGTCTTTTGCGGAGGAAACGATCGTTCATATGTATCCGTCGTCGGAGGAAGAGCTCCGGGCGTATGCGGAGACCGGGGACCCTCTGGACAAGGCGGGCAGCTACGCCATCCAGGGACCGTCGGCCGTGTTTATCCGGGCAATCGAGGGCGACTATCAAAATGTGGTCGGCCTGCCGCTTGCTCGCTTATATCAGCAGCTAAAACAGTGGGAAAGGAATCGCGTACAATGATAAAGCTCATTGCATCAGATATTGACGGCACTCTGTTGGAGGAGGGTACCAATACACTGAATCCGGAATATTTTGAGGTGATCTGTCGGCTCCGCGAGCACGGAGTGTTGTTTGCCGCAGCGAGCGGCAGGCAGTATTCGAGTATTCGGAGACTGTTTGAGCCTGTCCGGGATAAGATTTTGTTTATTGCTGAGAACGGATCGATTGTGATCCAAAAAGAAGAAGTATTGCAGCAGGTCATTATGAATCGGGTGTTTGTGGAAGAGTTGGTTCGGCAGCTTAGGACGGTTCCGGGGGCGGAGCTGACGGTTTCCACAAGGGACGCGATGTATGTGGAGACGAAGGACGAGGAGTTTTATGACTGGCTTTTGCACGGATACCGCAATGATTTGATCCGGGTGGATGACGTGCTTGAAAAACCGCTGACAGTAAACAAAGCGTCTCTGTATATGCGTTCCGGTGTTGACGCGGTGGCGCCTGCTTTGATTGAAGAATGGAGCGACCGTTTCAAGGTGGTGGTCGCGGGCGCGGTGTGGGTAGATTTTATGGATTACCGCGCGGATAAAGGCATTGCGCTTTCCATGCTGCAGCGTATGCTGCATATTACGCCGGAGGAAACAATGGCGTTCGGCGACAACGGAAATGACATCGGGATGTTTAAAAGCGCAGAGGAAAGCTATGCAGTCGGCAATGCACGGGAACACGTGAAACGTGCGGCAAAGCATCTGGCCGATACGAACGAACGGCATGGCGTACTGCAGGTGTTAAAAAATTTGCTGCGGGATTTGGAGGAGATGTAACCAGACAAACTCGGATTTATAGGAGGCGGAAGCTGCGATGAGAAAAGTGATTGGCGTTATGCCGCTTTATGATGAGGAAAAAGAAAGCTATTGGATGCTGCCGGGGTATATGAAAATGCTGGAGGCAGAAAACGCGATACCGATGATGCTTCCTCTTACATCAAAAGCGGCGGAACTGGATTATTTTCTTGAGATTTGCGGCGGCTTTCTGCTGACTGGCGGACATGATGTTTCCCCGTCTCTTTACCATACCGATAAAAAGCCCTGGTGCGGTCGATGCTGCGAATTGCGGGATGAGATGGAGCGATATATCTTACAAAAGGCCGCAGAACAAAATAAATCTGTTTTGGGTATTTGCCGGGGCATCCAGTTTATGAACGTCTGCTTTGGCGGAACATTGTATCAGGACTTAGAGACGGAATATGATAGAGGTATTGATCATCATATGATGCCGCCCTACAATCGAGCGGCACATCAAGTCATCGTACAAAAAGGCACGCCCCTTTATGATATTGTGAACAAAGAGCGAATCGGGGTAAACAGTTATCACCATCAGGCGGTCAAAATGCTGTCGCCCGATTTTCAGACAATGGCAGTTTCCGAAGATGGCTTAATGGAAAGTATTTATATGCCGTCTCATAAGTTTATGATCGGTGTTCAATGGCATCCCGAATTTTCTTATGAGACTAATGAAAACAGCAGAAAACTGATCAAGGCGTTTGTAGACTCTATTTGAAAATCTGAATTATCGCAATGTGTTCGCCTGATTCAATGGACAAGTACGTAATGACGTGGGTTAAGGCTGTGGATAATATTTGCAACAGAGCAACGGAAATTGTAAATGGCGAACTGATTTGAAACTCATCTAACGCTCATAAACACAAGAATAGAGCAGGCAAGGGAAGAATCCCTGCCTGCTCTATTTGGCATTCGGAATAGGTTTCTGTGCAGCCATTATGTATCTAAAAGCGTTACTTTTTCTTTCGGTAATCTCTCGGTGAAAATCCCGTTTTTTCTTTGAAACATTTTCCGAAATGGCTGATTTGCCGAAAACCTACGCTGTCAGCAATATTGCCTATCGGTTCGTCAGAATTTTTCAGTAATTCGGCTGCTTTTGAAAGCCTGTATTCTGAAAGATATTTATAGGGAGTTGTTTGCAAACTTGCTTTGAAGCACCGCAGACATTCTGATTTGCTGACGTTTGCGCTCCCCGCAAGTCGATCAAGAGAAATGTCCTCATTATAATGTTCATTTATGTACTGCAAAAATTTCTGCATACGAGTGCCAATAACAGTGTCGGTGTTTTCGCATGGTACTTGAATGTTTCGGCATACCTCAAGCCAAAGTGCAGAGAGCAGACAAAGCACTTCATAGGCATAAAATTCGGTTTTTCTGTTTTCAAGCTCTGCAAGGCGGGAAAGTACAGATAAAATAGATTTGCACCAATCCATTTCCGTTGGAAAGCAGCAAATCGGCAATTCATTTTTGCCGACAATATATTCAACGAAAACAGTTGCGGGACTGCCGAAATAAAATTTAAGGAAATAGTCGGGAAAAATAAAACTATTGTAATGACAAGAAGACGTCTTTTTGTTTACAAGATGTATTACATTTTTATTGATAAAGATACCGCTGCCCGTATTGATCTGTACTGATGTATCCAGTGTTTTAATCTCGATTTCGCCGTCAAGTACATAAATAAACTGCAAATCTTCGTGCCAATGCATAACCTGAAAGCCGGGATTTCTCGGATAGCTTTGGTCATTAATAACGTCAAGTACAAGATACGGAAAGTCTGAGTCTGCGTTTAGGTTGATGGAGTTTAAGTAATCGGTTTGTATATTTTCCATGTTGGATTATCCTTGTTTGAATATATTGTGATAATATTAGACGATATTTTAATATTATATCGTCTTAAATTTTGATATTATTATACTGTAAGACAAATACAGAGTCAAGGTGAGGGTGAAACAAGAGTGTATTTTCAATACGATGAAAGTGCAACTGAATATTTAAAGCAAAAGGATAAACGCCTTGCAGAAGTGATTGATAGAATTGGAAAAATTGAGCGTGAAGTTGACAGTGACTTATTTTCTTCGGTTGTCCATCACATCATCGGTCAGCAGATTTCAACAAAAGCGCAGGCAACCATCTGGCAGAGGATGCAAGAAAATCTTAGTGCAATAAATGCCGATACCATTCTTGCCGCCGGAGTATACCGCTTACAGTCTTTCGGAATGACCTTCAAAAAATCTGAGTATATCACGGATTTTGCTGTGAAAGTACAAAACGGTACTTTTGATTTACAGGGGATTTGGAATAAATCGGACGATGAGGTCATAACCGAATTGTCAGGACTAAAAGGGATTGGCGTTTGGACTGCCGAAATGATCCTGCTTTTTTGTATGCAGCGCCCCAATGTTTTTAGCTACGGGGATTTAGCCATTTTGCGGGGGATGCGTATGGTATACCATCATAGGAAAATTGACCGCAGGCTGTTTGAAAAATACCGCAGAAGATTAAGCCCTTATTGCAGTGTGGCAAGCCTGTACTTTTGGGCGGTGGCAGGCGGTGCAATACCTGAAATGAAAGATTATGCACCTAAAAGGAGTGACATAAAAAGTGGACGAAAAGGAAAAACTGCAGGCAATTCAAAATCGAGATAAGTCTTATGACGGCAAGTTTATTTTTGGTGTGAAAACAACGAAGATTATATGCCGACCGGGCTGCCCTGCAAAAATACCATTGGAAAAGAATATAGTATTTTTTGATACGATAGAAGAAGCAATAGAAAAGGGATACCGTCCTTGTAAAAGATGTAAACCGGAACTTGTTAAGCCAACACAGGAGGAAATGAAAATGAGTAACATCATCGTATTATTTGAGGTAACTGTAAAAAACGGGAAAATGGGAGATTATTTGAAAATGGCGGCCTCACTGAAAGACAGCCTTGCAAAAGCGGAAGGATTTATTCGTTCCGAGCGTTTTTCTTCTCTTGCTACGGAGGGAAAATTACTTAGTATGTCCATATGGGAAAGCGAAGAATGCGTTTCAAAATGGCGTAATCTTGCCGCACACCGTATGGCGCAAAAGCACGGTAGGATGAACGATTTTGCAGATTATAAAATTACCGTTGTAACGCCTGTCCGCACCTATACAATGACCGACAGAACGCAAGCGCCTGCGGATTCCAATAAATGTTTGGAGGTATAAACTTATGACCTATACATATCATTACGACTCGCCTTTGGGCGGTATCACACTCTCCAGTAACGGAACAGAACTTACAGGGCTTTGGTTTGACGGGCAAAAATATTTTGGAGATA
Organism: uncultured Lachnospiraceae bacterium; assembly: GCA_944383325.1. Taxonomy (GTDB): domain Bacteria; phylum Bacillota; class Clostridia; order Lachnospirales; family Lachnospiraceae; genus CALWPC01. The sequence goes on from CALWPC010000042.1 coordinate 5,357, forward strand.
CACTCGAAGAAAAATACGAGGAAAAAAGTTTGCCGATATTTGAGCAGTCAGCCCGTTGGCTAGATATTTACTTTAGCGGTAAAGCGCCTGATTTTACGCCGCCGCTGTATATGCAGACAACACCGTTTCGTAAAAAGGTATGGGAAATTATGCTAACGATCCCCTTTGGAAAGACAATGACCTATGGCGAGATTGCAGACAGAATTGCAAAGCAAAAAGGGCTTTCTAAAATGTCGGCACAGGCTGTCGGCGGCGCTGTCGGGCATAATTCCATTTCACTCATAATTCCGTGTCATCGTGTTGTCGGTACAAACGGGAGCTTAACAGGATATGCAGGCGGCATTGAGAAAAAGGTGCAGTTACTTACACTGGAAAAGGCGGATATGTCCTCATTTTTCGTGCCGAAGAAAGGGACGGCCTTATGACTTCATCAAATGCAAAAACCATACAAAAATCCTTTACTGGACAGGCCAAGAACTTTGAAACAAAATCAATGAACTTTACAAAGCAAGAATATTTGGAACACATGGTTTCGTGTGCGAATGCTCAAAGGTCAGATACCGTTTTAGAGGTGGCGGCAGGAACGTGTATCTGCGGACGTGCTCTTGCTCCGTTTGTAAAAAGTGTGACTTGCCTTGATATGACAACCTCTATGCTTGCTATTGGAAAAGATGAAGCGGAAAAACAAAGACTTTGGAATATAGACTTTGTTCAGGGTGACGCTGAGAAATTGCCATTTTCAGATAGCAGCTTCGACATTGTCATTTCTCGTCTGGCTTTCCACCACTTTTCCGATCCAAAACGGTGCTTTTCAGAAATGGCCAGGGTTTTGAAAACGAGCGGTAAATTGGTTATCATTGATATGGAAGCGGCCGAAGAATTATTGCGCAGTACGGAAGATGAAATAGAAACTCTGCGTGATCCCTCGCATGTATGTAATTTGAGCAAAAAAGAATTTACAGAAATGTTTCGAGATCATCATTTGACGATTACAACAATAGACTGTACGGAAATTCCCGTTTCATTGTCCGCTTGGCTAGCTCTTACAAATACGTCTGCGGCAGTATCTGACGATATACGGAAACGACTGACGGATGAAATAAAAGGAAATGGCTTAACAGGTTTTAAGCCTTATCAAAAAAACAGGAAAATCTATTTTAATCAGCGTTGGGTGATGATGATTGGGAAAAAAGAATCGCAATGATAACCAAAACAGTATGGCTAGTGTGCCCTGTCTGCAGGAAAAAACACATTATAAAAAAGGAAAAAGCACATGGCATATGGCCTTTTGAACCGTATCCATGTGCTTTTTAAATTTAGTCTTCCTTTGACAACAGCATCATCAGTTCGTTGCTTCGTGCGACAAATTCGCTCATCTCATCAGACGTCAGCGGACGCTGGCTGATGGCGGCCAGATCATACAGCTGTTTGCAGATCATAGCGGTGTGTTCGGATTCCGGATGCTTGAACACATAGGTTACAAGCGGGTGGTTAGCGTTGAGAATTAATGTTTCTGACGCAGGGAACATGGACGGATCCATTCCGTACATATTATACATTTTCATCATTTCCTGCATACGCCGGGAATCTTCGGATGTTGTAATCATCGAAGACAGTTTCTCATTTTTCAGAGATTCTACTTTTACTTCCAGGTTCTCTTTGCCGAGCGTGTCTCGGAAAAGCTTGGTCAGCGCTTCGGTTTCTTTGGAAAGATCTGCGGCGGAATCATCCTTCATGTCATCGGTCAGATCGGAGTCGATGCGCTGGAAGCGAATGCCTTCGTTTTTCTGCTCCAACTGGGTAATAAACGGAGCGTCGATATTGTGCGTCAGAATGACCGCGCGCATGTGATCCTCCTGAAACATGCGTATATACTGCGATTGCTGCTGTTCATCGGTCACATAGTAAATGATCTTTTTCGGAGCGGGCGGCTCTTCGGTATCGGCCTCTTCCTGCTGATCCGGTTCGCTCTTTTCTTCCGGGGCGGAAGCTTCGGAATCGTCAGATTCCGGCTCGTCGGTTTTTAAACACTCGGGAAGCGTTAAGTAGTTTCCGTCCAGATCTTTAAACAGAATAAAGTCGTTCATTTTTTCTGCAAATTTTTCGTCCTTCAAAAAACCAAATTTGATGAACGGAGAAATGTCGTCCCAGTATTTTTCGTAGGATTCTTTGTCCGTTCTGCACATGCCGCTGAGCTTGTCCGCCACTTTTTTGGAGATGTAATCTGATATTTTTTTGACAAATCCGTCGTTTTGCAGGGCGCTTCTGGATACGTTCAGAGGAAGATCCGGGCAGTCGATGACGCCTTTGAGCAGCATCAGGAATTCAGGAATGACCTCTTTGATATTGTCGGCGATGAATACCTGATTGTTGTAGAGCTTAATCGTACCTTCCAGGCTGTCGTACTCCGTATTGATTTTCGGAAAATACAATATCCCTTTCAAGTTAAACGGGTAATCCATGTTCAGATGAATCCAGAACAACGGCTCCTTGAAGTCGTTAAACACTTTTCGGTAAAATTCTTTGTACTCGTCGTCGGAGCATTCGCTTGGATGTTTGGTCCAGAGCGGGTGAATATCATTGAGCGCGACGGGCCGTTTTACGATTTTGAGCTTTTCTGTGCGGGGAGAGATTTCAACAATTTCCTTCTCGCCGTTTTCATTTTCTTTTTCCTCTGTTTTCGCCTCTTCGATAATCGTCTCCACGACGGTATCGGTTTCCAGTTTCTCCTCTGGGAGAATCGTCTCGTATTCCGGCTCTGCATTGGCCTTTTCCAGATAAATTTCGGTCGGCATAAAGGAACAGTATTTGTTCAGTACCTCGCGCATGCGGTATTCATTGCAGAATTCGGTGCAGTCTTCATTTAAAAAGAGTGTGATCGTGGTGCCGACCGTATCTTTGTCGCCGTCTCCGATCGTGTACTCGGTACCGCCGTCGCATTCCCAGTGTACTGCGGTCGCGCCGTTCTGGTATGAGAGAGTATCAATGTGCACTTCGTCCGCTACCATAAATGCGGAATAAAATCCCAGTCCGAAATGGCCGATAATCTGGTCTTCATTCGTCTTGTCTTTATATTTCTCCAGAAAGTCGGTCGCTCCTGAAAATGCAATCTGCGTAATATATTCTTCTACTTCGTCCGCCGTCATGCCGATGCCGTTGTCGGTAAAGGAGAGGGTTTTTTCCTCGGGATTTACCGTGACCGTAATTTTGGCAGAATAATCATCCGGCAGGGCGTAGTCGCCGATCATATCCAGTTTTTTTAACTTTGTAATCGCATCACAGCCGTTGGATACCAGTTCTCTGACAAAAATATCGTGATCGCTGTACAGCCATTTTTTGATAATCGGAAAAATATTCTCACTGTTAATCGAGAGATTTCCCTGTCTGCTGCTCATAAACATTCGCTCCTTTTTCATTGTTCTTCGCGCACTGTCTCCGCACGCGGCATGTTCTGTATGTCGTCTGTGCGGGGCAGAATGTATTACAGTTCGTTTACATGGAACTATAATAATACGGCAAATTGGAAAAGTCAAGAAAAAATTAGCACTCCTTTGAAAAGAGTGCTAACAAAATCCGTCGTCTGTATTTAGAGAATCAGGAATGCAATGTCGTTTGTCTGGAGAAAATCGGTTATGTATCGTTCAAAACTCTGTTCGGCTAGCTTGTTCATCGTAAAGGTGCGGTAAGAGGCGCCGGTCATGCCGATCAGCCCGTTCGAATCATATCGGAGGTTGAAATAAAAGTTTTCGACGGCGGCAAACAGATCGCTGTCTGCATCTTCTGAGAAAATTTCACGCTGCTGCGCGGGGGTGAGCATCAGTGAAATTAAAAACGAAAGCGGCAGTTTTTTGCCGCGGATGCGCTGAAGGCATGTTTCGCGAAGCTCTGACCAATACGCAAAATTCCTGGGAGAGCCGTCGCTGTACACGCATTCGTCGGTGTCGTAAAAGGCGGCGTTGATATGTCCGTCAATGACGATCGTTGTGCCGGTGACAATTTCCGCCTGTGCGACAGAAAATTCGTCAAATACCGGCTGCAGGAGCAGTTTGGATGTAAAATCTTTGAGATCTTCGATTTTTATCGCAAGCAAAGCTATCCCTCTTTCTGAAAATTGAGATTAATCAGCACAATAGAGGCGCACACCATCACCAGTCCGATTCCGAGAATCGGAGTGAATGTTTCGCCGAATAAAACGGCAATGATGCTGCCGGAAACCGGGACAAGAAATTTAAAGATAGATAACCGTCCGACTTCCATGAATTTTGTGCACCAGTACCATACGCTGAATGGAATCGCCGAAGCGGCTGCGAGTACAAGCAGCAGAAAAACGGCTTTCGGGGTAAAGGTCAGCGCTGACAGGCGGCCGCCCATATACATGCCGAGCAGTCCAAGTCCGACGGAGCCAATGACCAGATTCCAGCCGGTCATAACAAAGGGATTCAGATCCGTCGTATAGTGCTTGCCGAGCATGGTGGCGATGGCAAAAATGATACCGTGGATCAGCATAAACCCTTCTCCGTGCAGCGAAACGGATGCAAAGGATTCTCCGACAGACACGCCGGGTTTGAGCTGTGAGATAAAGAGGCCGCAAAAACCAAGCAGCAGCGCCAGTAGCTTCCAGACCGTGATGCGCTCCTCTTTAAAAAACAGCGGGGAGAGCATGACGCCGAAAAAAATGCCGGATTGTCCGAGCAGACTGGCGTTGACACTGGAAGTAATATTGACGTTTCCAATATTAAAAAAATAGTAGGAGATCGTCGTTGAGACAAGTCCCATAATCGCGACGTGCAGCCATTGCGTGCGCTTCAGACTGAAAATCCGGTTTTTGGTTGCGCGGGCAAACAGCAGCGTCATACAGCCGGACAGAAAAAAACGCAAGCTGACCGCCAGAAGCATTTGGCCGTTGTAGGCATGACCAAATGTTTCCGGCGAAATATGGAGTTCGTTATAAAAGACTTTTAGTAGTTTAAACGGCATGCCCCAGATCAGACAGGCGATGATGGCGGCGAACGTCACTGCGGCAGGGGAGCCTTTTTTCAATTTTTCAAGCATTTTCTACACGCACCTTTACGACTAGTATGTCGGATACCGTCCGTTTTATGCGGTTGTTATTTGCCGGATTGCCGGGCAAATACGGACAGGGCGCATAACAGGGCGCCGACGGCCTTGTTGTCGTCGTCGACAACCGGTTCGCCGATATAATACTCATAGGAACCGTCTCGCTCCGGTTTTTTTTCGGGGCCGAGTCCGGCCACCTGGCAGACCTGATGAATATGAAGCAGGCCGGATGCATCTTCGGTTACAAAACGCGACCAGATACCGTCCATTGCGCGCTGCGCCGCCTTGTCAAATGAGGGAGCCAAGTATCCTTTTTGCACGCCTTTTTTTAATGTGTAGGCATACATACAGGAGCAGCTTGCCTCCTCGTAATTGCCTGTCCGTCCGCCCTGATCAACAACCTGATACCAGACGCCGTTTTGGTTCTGGTAACGGAGCAGGCCGTCGCACAGTTTGTTTAGCACACGAATGAGAGTGGCGCGCTGTTTGGGAAAGCTGTCCGGTATATAGTCAAGCGCGTCCACGGCGGCCATTCCGAGCCAACCCATGGCCCGGCCCCAGAAACAGGGGGAATGTCCGGTGGCCGGATCGCACCAGAACATGCGTCTGGAATGGTCATAGGCGTGATAAAATAACTGTTTGTCTTCGTCGTAGGTGAATTGTTCGATGTAGGCGAACTGATCGGCGATGTCCTTAAAGCGGTCTGCCGGTCCCCATTCGCGCACAAATTCTGCATACAGCGGTTCCATCATATAAAGTCCGTCTAGCCACATCTGATCCGGGTAGACTGCTTTATGGGCAAAACCGCTGACATCGTGAAGCCTTGGATGTTTCAGTATGTAGTCATATAAATATCGGAGCGCAGATTCATACCGCTGCTCTCCTGTACGGCGAAATACGTGGAAAATCACCTTGCCGTTGTTGATGCAGTCGGCGCTCGGCGGGCGTTTCTCTACGGCGGGGATGCGCCCGTCTTCGGTTACAAAATGGTCTACATATGCTTTGGTATATGGAAAAATGCGCGGATCTGCAGTGATGTCCTCGGCATATTCCAGGCCTTTTAGGACAACGCCGTCGTCATACATCCAATTATAATAGGATACGCTGTCCGGCTGACTCAGGATGGTCTCACAAAGCTGTCTCAATCGTTGTACATACATGAAATTCGTCCTTTCTCCATGTCAATGATGTGTGCAGGATTTTTTCTTTCATAATAGTGGAGAATTGTGCGGTTTGCAACATTTTTTTGCGGAGGAGATCAAAATGCAAATGGTTTTGGGAGGTTCTGGTGAAAAGCGTCTTGACAGACCGGCATTTTATGTTAAAATGTAAAAGATTATAATTATTCAATCAATGAAATGGCGTTGATGGTGCATAGTAGTGCGCTGTATTTCCGGCAGAGAGAGGAGATCACCGGCTGAAAGTTTCCTCAGGTACAGGCAGCGTTCGAAATTCACACCGGAGCTTTGCCTTTGAATGGCGCGGCCGTTTTTCTGTTATGAGGGCGCAGGTAGAAGGCAACGTACTGCGCGTTAAGCAGAGAACGAGGAGCCTGCGTGTGAGCAGGAATCAGGGTGGTACCGCGGAAAGTTTTCGTCCCTTTTTATAAGAGGGACTTTTTTTATTTTACAGAAATGAAAGGAGTCATATTATGGAGATGCACATCAAGGACAGGTTGGATGAGATTCGGAAGCAGGCGCTTGCGGATATTCATTCGTCTGACAAACTCGAGACCTTAAACGACATCAAGGTCAAGTATCTTGGGAAAAAAGGGGCGCTGACGGCGGTCTTAAAGTCGATGAAAGACGTCGCGCAGGAGGAACGCCCGAAAGTAGGGCAGCTTGTCAATGACGCGCGCGTTGCGATCGAGGAGCTGCTTGAGCGGACGCGCCGCGAGATTCAGGCCCGGGAACGGGAGGCGAAACTGGCCGCTGAGGTTATTGATGTGACGCTGCCGGCAAAGAAAAACAAGGTCGGACATCGCCATCCCAATACGATTGCCCTCGAAGAAGTGGAGCGTATTTTTGTCGGTATGGGATATGAAGTGGTAGAAGGCCCCGAGGTGGAGTATGATTATTACAATTTCGAGGCGCTCAATATTCCGGCTAATCATCCGGCGAAAGATGAGCAGGATACGTTTTATATTACGGGAGATATTTTGCTGCGGACACAGACGTCGTCTGTACAGGTGCGTGTGATGGAGCAGGAGAAACTCCCGATCCGAATGATTGCACCCGGGCGGGTATTTCGAAGCGATGAAGTGGATGCGACCCACAGTCCGAGTTTCCATCAAATTGAAGGGTTAGTAATCGACAAAAATATTACCTTTGCGGATCTGAAGGGAACGCTTGCGGAATTTGCCAGACAGTTGTTCGGCGAGCAGACCAGAGTCAAATTTCGGCCGCATCATTTCCCGTTTACAGAGCCGAGCGCCGAGGTGGACGTCAGCTGCTTTAAATGCGGAGGAACGGGCTGCCGGTTCTGCAAGGGAAGCGGTTGGATTGAGATTTTGGGATGCGGCATGGTGCATCCGCGCGTGTTGAAAATGAGCGGTATCGATCCGGACAAGTATTCCGGTTTTGCCTTTGGGGTAGGCCTGGAGCGTATTGCGCTGTTAAAATATGAGATTGACGATATGCGTCTGCTGTATGAAAATGACGATCGCTTTTTAAAACAATTCTAGGAGGAGAGCAATGAATACTTCATTATCATGGCTGAAAGCCTATGTGCCGGGACTGGATGTGAGCGCGCAGGAATACTGTGATGCGATGACGCTTTCCGGTTCCAAAGTGGAAGGGTACGAGAGACTGGACGCGGATTTAAAAGATATTGTAATCGGACAAATTTTAAAAATTGAAAAACACCCGGATGCGGACAAGCTGATTGTTTGTCAGGTAGACGTCGGGACGGACGCTCCGGTACAGATCGTGACAGGAGCCCCGAACGTACATGAGGGGGACAAAGTACCGGTTGTACTGGACGGCGGACGCGTAGCGGGAGGCCACGACGGCAAGAAGACGCCGGGCGGCGTCAAAATTAAGAAGGGGAAGCTTAGGGGAGTAGAGAGCTGCGGCATGATGTGCTCGATTGAAGAGCTTGGCTCAAGCCGTGAACTGTTTCCGGAGGCGCCCGAATACGGCATTTATATTTTTGATTCCTCCGCGCCGGTAGGAGAAAGCGCCATTGCTGAGTTGGGTCTGGATGACGTGGTGTTTGAATATGAAATCACCTCAAACCGCGTGGACTGCTTCAGCGTGATCGGTATTGCGCGCGAGGCGGCGGCAACATTTCAGAAAGAGTTTTGTCCTCCGGTGATCAAGAAAACGGGAAACAGCGAGGACGTTAGCGATTATATTCAGGTGGACATCCGCGATCAGGCGCTCTGCCCGCGTTACTGCGCGCGTGTGGTAAAGAATATTAAATTGGGGCCCAGTCCGAAATGGATGCAGAGACGTCTGGCAAGCAATGGCATTCGCCCGATCAATAATCTGGTCGATATTACGAATTATGTCATGGAAGAATACGGACAACCCATGCACGCATATGATCTCGATACGATCGCCGGCCATAAGATTATTGTGCGCAGGGCCGACGATCAGGAAACATTTGTCACACTGGACGGTCAGGAGAGGACGCTGGACAGCAGCGTGCTGATGATTTGCGATGAGGAAAAGCCGGTCGGACTTGCCGGAATCATGGGCGGAGAAAATTCCATGATTACGGACTCCGTGCAGACGGTGTTGTTTGAAGCAGCCTGTTTCGACGGGACGAATATTCGGCTTTCTTCTAAAAAAGTCGGTCTCCGCACGGATGCGTCCGCGAAGTTTGAGAAGGGGTTGGATCCAAACAACGCACTGGACGCCATTAACCGGGCGTGTCAGCTGATCGAGGAACTCGGAGCCGGCGAAGTGGTCGGAGGCGTCGTTGACGTATATCCAAATCCGGTTGGAGAAACCCGTGTGCCGTTTGACGCTGCGATGATTAATCGTCTGTTGGGCACGCAAATTGAGGAAAGCGCTATGCGGGAGTATCTGCAGAGACTGGAGCTTGGATTTGATGACAAGACAGGCGAAGTCATTGTACCTTCCTGGAGACAGGATCTGGAATGTCTGGCGGATCTGGCCGAGGAGGTAGCGCGCCTGTACGGGTATGACAACATCCCGACAACGCTTCCGACAGGGGAAGCGACCACTGGCAAGCTTTCTTTTAAACTGCGTATTGAGGAGATTGCAAGAAATGTAGCGCAATTCTGCGGATTTTCTCAGGCAATGACCTACAGTTTTGAAAGTCCCAAGGTGTTTGACAAATTATCGCTTGATGAGAAGGATCCGCTTCGCAAGGCGATAGTCATTTCCAATCCGCTCGGTGAGGATTTCAGTATTATGCGGACGGTTTCTCTGAACGGCATGCTGACGAGTCTGGCGACAAATTATAATCGCCGGAATAAAAATGTGCGTCTGTACGAACTGGGAAATATCTATCTGCCTAAGCAGGTGCCGCTCACAGAGCTGCCGGATGAGCGCATGCAGTTTACGCTCGGTATGTACGGCGACGGCGATTTCTTCACAATGAAGGGTGTTATCGAGGAGTTTTTGGAGCAGACGGGCCTGCGGGAAACGCCTGTGTATGATCCGAACAGCGGGAAACCGTTTCTGCATCCGGGCCGTCAGGCGAATGTAGTTTATAAAGGACAGGTGATCGGTTTTCTTGGTGAAGTACACCCGGAAGTGGCGGATCGCTATGAACTTGGCGAGCGCACTTACATCGCGGTCATTGATATGCCGTATATTGTACAGAATGCAACATTTGACCGCAAATATGAAGGAATTGCGAAATTCCCTTCCGTGACCAGAGATCTCTCGATGCTGATGAAGAAAGAAATGCTAGTCGGCGAGGTAGAAGAAGTTATTCGCAAGAAAGGCGGTCGGTATTTGGAGAGTTTCCATTTGTTCGATCTGTATGAGGGCTCGCAGATCCGGGAAGGATATAAATCTGTCGCTTATTCGATTACGTTCCGCGCCAAAGACAAAACATTGGAAGAGAGCGATATTAACGATGCGATGGAGGGAATCTTAAACGATCTGAAAAAGTTGGATATTGAGCTTCGGTCTTAAAACGGATCAGAAAGGATAAGGTTGTTGTAGGCATGAAAAAAAAGCAGATAATTGCAATGATTATTGCCGCTGTGCTTTTCGTCTTTATCGGGGCGTCGAATGTTTTTGTGCGCATTGTGGAGCAGAGAGAACAGTCGGAGCTCGGCGAGGAGACGGCGCAGCTTTGGGACTGGACGGAAGTCTTAGGCCTTGGTGACAGCGAGATAGACTACGAATCCAGTTTTCCGGATGAACGCTTTGCGGCGGTGATTCCGGTTACCGGTACGATTATGAGCGCTTCTTCCGCGTCAGAAACCGGGGGCTATGATCATGAGGCGATACTAAGCTATATTGACGCGCTGACAAAACAGCCGAATAATGAGGCGATTGTTCTGTACATGAATACTCCGGGGGGCGCGGTGATCGACGCGGATGAGCTGTATTTAAAGCTTATGGATTACAAAGAGATCACAGGACGACCGGTGTATGCCTATGTACACAGCTATAATTTTTCGGGCGGCTACTACGTGGCGATGGCTGCGGATAAGATTATTTCAAACCGCAATGCGATGATCGGCTCCATCGGCGTTATTGTGAGCACGTATGATGTGAGCGGCCTGTATGAGAAGCTCGGAATAGAGGAAATCAATATTACGAGCGGTAAAAACAAGGCGATGTTTACCGGAGACGAAGAGGCGACGCAGGAGCAGATTCAAATGTATCAGGATATTGTAAATGATGCCTATGATCAGTTTCTGAATATTGTATGCGAGGGGCGTTCTATGACGGCTGATCAGCTGCAGCCGGTTGCGGACGGCAGCGTGTTCAGCGCGGCAAAGGCGGCGCAGCTTGGTCTGATTGATGAAGTGGCGGACACCTATGAGGATGCGATGCAGGCAATCGGCGATGAACTTCAGGTGTATACGTTTGCAGAGATGCCGGTCGAGGAGGAGAGCCTGTTTGAGCGGCTGTTCTCCAAACTGGAGGCTCTGACGCCAAAGAGCGAGTCGGAAGTTTTGGAGGAACTGACAACGACAGTTAAGAGTAAGGGGTTGATGTATTATGCAGAACCTTAATTATGCGAGGGCGTCGTTTTTCACCCGCTTTTTCGCTTATCTTCTCGATGAGTTTTTGCTGAATCTTGTGCTGATCATTGTCGGAGCGCCGCTTTTTATCGCTTATTTTCTGGCGGGGGATGTGCTGTCCAGAGAAGTGCTGTTTCAGTATTCGCTGTTTGCGATTATTTTATATGTTGTCAAGAAGGCATATTTTGTGGGCATGACGTATGCAGGAGGAAGAACGCTCGGGAAAATGGCGCTTGGTCTTGTTGTGGTGAGTACGGACGGAGAAAAGCTGACATTTCTGGATGTGTTGTTTCGTGAGACTATCGGGCGCTTTTTGAGCGGAATTTTGTATATTGGCTATCTGATGGCGCTTGGCCGCGAACACAGAGCGCTGCATGATATGCTCTGCGATACGGCGGTGTGTTACATGGGGTTGGTGCGCGAGACGCATCCGCCCCAAAAACCGTTTAAAATGCCGCAGGCACAGCCAGAGGAATCTGCAGAGCAGGACGCTGCAAAACAGCAGGATCCGCAAGAGCGTTCGCAGTCTCCAAAGGAGCTTTGGGATGCCTTTTTACATGATGATGAGGAGCGGGATGGTAAATGATGAAGGTGAGTGACTTTGATTTTGCGCTTCCGCCGGAATTGATTGCACAGACGCCGCTTGCGACGCGAAGCGACAGCAGGCTGCTTGTGATGAACCGCAAAACAGGTGCTATTACCCACCGGGGGTTTCGGGACATCGGAGAATATTTGCATGAGGGCGATTGCCTGGTCATTAATGATACGAAAGTGATTCCGGCGCGGCTGATCGGGGAGAAAGAGGGAACCGGCGCCAAAGTGGAAGTGCTGCTATTAAGGCGCAGGCAGGGTGATGTCTGGGAAACGCTTGTCCATCCAGGGAAAAAGATGCGTACAGGAGCGAAAGTAAGCTTTGGCGGAGGTCTGCTCCGCGCGGAAGTGCTCGATATTGTACAGGAGGGCAATCGGCTGATCCGGTTTTCCTATGAGGGGATTTTTGAGGAGATTCTGGATCAGCTCGGACAAATGCCGCTGCCTCCGTATATTACGGAGAAACTGGAGGATAAGACGAGGTATCAGACAGTGTATGCAAAACATGACGGATCTGCGGCCGCTCCGACGGCGGGCCTGCATTTTACAGAGGAGCTTCTTGCGCAGTTGGAGAGCAAAGGCGTTGTGATTGCCCATGTGACGCTTCACGTCGGTCTGGGCACCTTTCGCCCCGTCAAAGTGGAGAATGTGACCGATCATCATATGCACAGTGAATTTTACTGCGTTGAAGAGCAGGAGGCCAATAAAATCCGCGAAGCAAAGAGAAGCGGAAACCGTGTGATCGCGGTCGGAACGACAAGCTGCCGGACGTTGGAATCGGTCGGCGCGATGTACGGGGAAGTGCGCGCCGCTAGCGGCTTTACCGATATTTTTATCTATCCGGGATACCGTTTTCAAGTGATTGACGGGCTGATTACAAATTTTCATTTGCCGCAGTCCACGTTGTTGATGTTGGTATCGGCGTTTTCTTCCAGAGAACTGATCTTACATGCATATGAGGAGGCAATTCGCGAGCGCTATCGTTTCTTTAGTTTCGGAGACGCCATGCTGTTGATATAAATACGAACTTTTCTGAATGGGAAATTTTCCTTAATAAGGGGAGGAATTTCATAATGAATACGTTATATGTCTCTGATTTGGATGGCACATTATTGAGAAGTAATGAAAGAACATCAGAATATACAAACAGCGTTATCAACAGTTTAACTGACAAAGGAATGCTTTTTTCCTATGCTACGGCACGTTCACTGGTTACAGCTAAGAAAGTGACAAACGGAATAAATGTAAAAATTCCATTAATTGTTTATAACGGTGCATTTGTCATTGACAATGTTACAGACGATATACTGATTGCAAATTATTTTGACGAATCGGTATATGAGGTGTTAGACGAGTTGTTTGTAAATAAGATATTTCCTATTGTTTATGCATACATAGAGGGGAAAGAAAAATTTTCATTTATACCAAAGCTATGTACAGCAGGAATGAAGAAATTGATCGATAGTAGAAATGGTGATATTAGAACAAATGTTGTGCAAACAACGAACGAGTTAAAAGCGGGGAATATTTTCTATATTGTTTGTATAGATGAACCAAATAAACTTAAGCCGTTGTATGATAAATATAAAGGCATCTTTCACTGCGTTTATCAAACAGATATTTATACGAATGAACAGTGGCTTGAGATTATGCCCTTATCTGTTTCAAAAGCAAATGCGATAAAGCAGCTGCAAAAATTGTTGCACTGTGAAAGATTAGTTGTTTTCGGTGATGGAAAGAATGATATTGATATGTTTGAACTGGCTGATGAAAGCTATGCTGTTCAAAATGCTCATGAAGATTTAAAGAAATATGCTACTGCAATTATCTCATCAAATGATGAGGACGGTGTTGCCAAGTGGCTTGATCATGCATTTCAATGATGATTTTCGTCTATAAAATTAATAAAAAATTTCATGATGCTATACAAAAAGGCAGATACACATGCAGAGGTATCTGCTTTTTTATTCAATAAAAAAGTTCTATGTCCTTGGGGCATGGAGGTGTATGCAAAATAAATATGACCAACATAATTGACATGGTGTCAGAATAGGTGCATAATAAAGATGATGACACGGTGTCAGAACAGAAAGAACGTATATAAAAATCAGAGGTTTTTGTGCTTAATTGTTCTCTGGAAGATGAGGAGGTGTAGAATGCCAAAGGGTTCAGAAGAACTTACAGAAGCAAGAACACAAGAAATTATTTCAGCCTGCGAGGAGCTTTATAAGACGATGAATTTCAAAGACATTACGCTCAAGGAAATCGGTAGCGTCACGTCGTTTACCCGCACGTCGATTTACAATTATTTTCGGACGAAGGAAGAGATCTTTCTGGCGCTTTTACAGAGAGAATATCAGATGTGGAACGAGAGACTGCGGCAAATTTGGACAGTGCATCGGACAATGACCGCGGTTGAATTTGCCGATGCTCTGGCGCGTTCTCTGGAAGAGCGGGCAACGCTGCTCAAAATTCTGGCGATGAATCATTATGATATGGAAGAAAACAGCCGGATGGAGCGGCTTGTGGAATTCAAAAAGGCTTATGGCGGATCGCTAGCGGAAGTGAGAAACGGTTTGGATCAATTTTTTCCTGAAATGACGGATCAGGATAAGCAGGATTTTATTTTTTCCTTCTTTCCTTTTATGTTTGGAATTTATCCTTATACGGTGGTGTCGGACAAACAGAGAGAAGCAATGCAACAGGCAAATGTAGAGTATGTGTATATGAGTATCTATGAAATTACCTTCGCTGAGGTGAAAAAATTGTTAGGTGCGTAACACTTACAAGTGTGCAACTGGAAACAGGATCAGTCAAGAAAGGAGTTTGGCGATGAAAAAAGTAATTGCAATGTTGTTGGCCGGTGTGCTGCTGTTTGGATTGACGGCTTGCAGCGGCGCCGGAAACGCGAACACGAAGTCGGACAATGGATCTTCGGCCGGGCAGACGGCCGTTCCGTCTGAGACCGAAAGCGGCGAAGCGGCAACGTCGTCTCAGCCGGAGGCGGAACCGGCAACTGAAGGAAGCCGCGCATTAGTCGTCTATTTTTCCGCAACGGGAAATACGAGGGCGGTTGCAGAAACGATTGCCGAAATGCAGAGTGCGGACTTGTATGAGATTGTACCTGAGCAGTCATATACCGATGAGGATTTAAATTATAATGACAGTTCTTCCCGTGCGACGGTGGAACAGCGCGACGAAAACGCCCGACCCGCGATTTTGGGCGGCGTGGAAAATATAGAGGATTACGATGTGATCTATGTGGGCTTCCCAATCTGGTGGGGAGATATGCCCCGTATCCTCTGCACATTTTTTGACAGTTATGATTTGTCTGAGAAGACGATTGCGCCGTTTGCAACCAGCGGCGGCAGCGGAATCTCCAGAGCAGTGCAGTCTATCGAGGCATTGGAGCCGCAGGCTGCGGTCACAGAGGGGCTTTTAACAAGCGCGGCAAATGCGGAGAGTGATGTCGCCGAATGGCTGAGCGGGATTGGACTGGCAAACGAATAGAATACAGCGAATGATGCAACAAATCAAAATGGAGGTAGTGTCTCATGAAAATGAATAGTAAAACAGAATTTGACAAAGTAAATATGTTTGGACAGGGCAATGAAAACAGCGCTTTTGCGCAGTATTTTACCGGCAATTCTTACCTCAATCCGCTGACGGTGCCGGGTGAATGTCCGGTGTTTCTGGCAAATGTAACCTTTGAGCCGGGGTGCCGCAATAACTGGCATATTCATCATGCAAAAAGCGGAGGCGGGCAGCTTTTAATCTGCACGGCTGGAGAAGGCTGGTATCAGGAGGAAGGAAAGGAAGCAGTCAGTCTGACGCCGGGAACGGTTATCACAATACCGGCAGAGGTAAAACACTGGCATGGGGCAAAAGCGGACAGTTGGTTCAGCCACATTGCTGTGGAAGTGCCCGGTGAAGAAACGGCTAATGAGTGGTGCGAGCCGGTAGATGATGCTGCATATGCAAAATTGAAATAAAGGGGCGGATATGAAGTATACAAAACTGGGCATTTCAGATCTCAATGTCTCCCGTATTTGTATGGGGCGCCGGTAATCAGAACATCGAAAGGAATATGGAGGAGCCAAAATGAATTATTATGAAACAGATCCGGAATTTATGGAACGGTTTGAACATTTTGCCTTTGATGAGGTGGTCAATGAGGAGGGACAGCAGTTAGAGCCAGGAACGCGTAATCTGGCAATTTTAGCGACGCTGATCGGCTGTCAGGGCTTGGAGGCCTACAAAGAAATGCTGCCCAGGGCATTGGACGACGGTCTGTCTCCGGTTGCGGTAAAGGAAACAGTTTATCAGGCGGTAGATTATCTGGGAATGGGGCGGATGTGGCAGTTTCTGAACGCCACAAATGAAATATTTTCTGAGAAAAAGATTGCGCTTTTGCTCCCGTCCCAGGCGACAACGACTATGGAGGATCGTCTTGAAAAAGGAGTGCAGGTACAGGCGGAAATTTTCGGCGAGCATATGCAGGAAGCATGGAAGAGCGGACATATCAACAGGTGGCTTGCGGCAAATTGTTTCGGTGATTATTATACCCGCACCGGACTGGATCTTGCGCAGCGCGAGTTGATTACGTTCTGCTTTCTTCTTGCGCAGGGCGGCTGTGAACCGCAGCTGACCGCTCATGCCAGGGGAAATATGAATATGGGAAATAATAAAGAATTTCTCATAAAAGTGGTATCGCAATGCCTGCCGTATATCGGTTACCCGCGCAGCCTGAATGCGATTGCCTGTATCAATCAGGCCGCAGAGTGACAATGGAATGGTGGTGACGGATGAAGCCGAAAGTAATCGCCAAAATTAGTGTTGATCTTTTGATGACCGCCGCTCTTATGCTTGTGTCGGGCTATCAGCTGTGGGGCGAGGCGGTTCATGAGTGGGTGGGCACAGGCTTGTTTGTTCTTTTTGTGATCCATCATTGGCTGAACCGCAGATGGTATCCATGTTTGTTTCGCGGCAGGTATACGCCGGTGCGGATTGTTCAGCTGATTGTGGATCTGCTTGTGTTTGCTGTGATGCTGATGCAGGTGTACAGCGGAATCGTCCTGTCCCGCTATGTGTTTGCGTTTTTGCCTATCGAACATGGCTTGGCGCTGGCGAGACAGCTGCATATCCTCGGCGCATATTGGGGGATCTTGCTGATGAGTCTGCATCTGGGCCTGCACTGGGATATGATTCTGGGCATGGCGCGTAACCGCGTGAACATCA
>CALWPC010000043.1 GCA_944383325.1 uncultured Lachnospiraceae bacterium
AATACGCTGACTGGTATGAAGATTGATATTGAGCGTCAGACGTTTGCGCTTGCCAATCGGACCGGCGGCCTGTCCGGACCGGCAATTATGCCTGTTGCCGTGCGCATGGTCAATCAGGCGGCAAACGCGGTGTCTCTGCCGATTATAGGAATGGGCGGCATCCGGACAGCGGCGGATGCGCTGGAATTTATTATGGCCGGCGCCACCGCTGTCAGTGTCGGAACCGCAAATTTCCGCAATCCCCAGACGACTCTGGAAGTGATTGAGGGAATAGAAGCATATATGAGCCGCAAGAATGTGAACGATATTCGTGATTTGATCGGAATTGTCAATTCATGAGCGCGCGCGCCGTGCTGCGGAGCAGTTTGATAATATTTAAGTGCTGCGGGCAGACGCGCTCACATGCGCCGCACTGGATACAGTCGGTGGGAAGTCCGCCGCCCTGTGTGCAGGCGAGATACCGTTCAGAAATATCGGATTTGGGGCGTTGCTTTTTTTCGTTGTAGCACGCAAAGAGCTCAGGAATTGGAATGTGCTTGGGACATCCGTCGACGCAGTAGCGGCATGCAGTGCATCCGATCAGCGATTTCGTTTTCAAAATATCGCGCACGCGGTCGATCGTCTCGCGCTCCTGATCGGAAAGAGGGCTGCATTCGGACATGACGCGGATATTTTCACGCATCATGTCCATGTTTCCCATGCCAGACAAAATCATGCAAACCTGAGGAAAAGAAGCGCAGAACCGAAGAGCGTAGCTTGCATAGCTGCCGTTTTGCAGCTGATCAAGCAGCGCGCCGGCTTCCGCGGGCAGGTCCACAAGACGGCCTCCTTTGACAGGTTCCATCACGATGACCGGTTTGCCGTGCGCGACGCAGACATTGTAGCATTTATCGCTTTCGACAACCGGGTCGTCGAAATCCGCATAATTAAACTGCAGCTGCACAACTTCAATTTCCGGATGCTCCGTCAGGATGCGGTCGAGGACATGTGCTTTATCATGAAAGGACATGCCGACCCGGCGGATTTTACCCTCATTTTTCAGCTGCTGTGCAATTTCAAATGCATGGCAGTTTACGAAATGGGGATAATTTTCTGAGCTTACGGCGTGCATCAGATAAAAATCAAAGTAATCCACACCGCAGGCGTT
The DNA here is from genome assembly GCA_944383325.1 of uncultured Lachnospiraceae bacterium. Taxonomy (GTDB): domain Bacteria; phylum Bacillota; class Clostridia; order Lachnospirales; family Lachnospiraceae; genus CALWPC01. The sequence continues at coordinate 1,148 of CALWPC010000043.1, forward strand.
TAGCTGCTGTTCAAAAAACGGGCGAATATCGCTCTCGGAATGAAAATACGGTTGTGTCAGTTTGTTTGTCAGCAGATAGGATTCTCTGGGGTGGCGGCTTGTCAGACAGCGCTTAATTGCCTGTTCGCTTTTGCCGCTTAAATAGCCGTGCGCGGTGTCAAAATAACAAAATCCATTTTCCAAAAATGTGTCAATCATTTTTGTAAATTCCACATCGTCCACCTCATCATGATCCATTGGCAGGCGCATGCACCCAAATCCAAAGTTTTGTTTGAGTTCCGGGAAAGCCGGTTTCATATAATCCCCCCTGTTTCTGTACAATAAGTAATATCCAATATACTGTGCTCATCATAGCAAATATTTCTGCGGCCGGCAAGTTTCGGAGCCGAAAGAAAGGGACATTCCTGAATTGAAAAACTCTACCGGATATGGTAAAATCAAGTGGAACTTAAAAGAAGCGGCAGCCCGCAGGCTGAATGAAACCGTCAATACGGAGGATTGAAAAAATATGGAACAATATAAAAAAGAATTTATCGAATTTATGGTTGATTGTGGAGTACTGACGTTCGGCGATTTTGTGACAAAGAGCGGACGCAAGACGCCGTTTTTTATTAATGCCGGAAACTTTCAGACCGGAGCGCAGCTTGCGAGACTCGGCGAGTATTATGCCAGGGCGATTCATGACAGCTACGGTACCGATTTTGATGTGCTGTTCGGACCGGCGTATAAAGGCATTCCGCTTGCCGTTTCTGCGTCTATGGCGCTTAGCCGTCTGTATGCGGCGGAGGTTCGCTACAGCAGCAACCGCAAGGAAGTGAAGGATCACGGCGACGTCGGAAGTTTCCTCGGATGCAAAATCAGCGGCGGCGACCGTGTAGTCATGATTGAGGATGTAACGACGGCCGGGACGTCGATACGGGAGACGTTGCCTCTGATCATGTCCAACGGGGAGGCCAGGGTGATGGGTCTGGTGATCGCGGTGGACCGTATGGAGAGAGGCCAGGGAAGTCAGAGCGCGCTAGCGGAAATCAAACAGCAGTATGGCATCCCGGTGACGCCGATTGTCACAATGGGCGAGGTGGTGCAGCATCTGCACAACCGGGAATATGCAGGCCGGATGATTATTGATGATGAGATAAAAGAAAAAATTGATGCATATTATGAGCTGTATGGAGTCAGAGCGTAATCCGCCGGCAAAGCGTCAATGCAGGCGGAATGGAAGTAAGCTTGGGATCAGAATGGAGGCTTTTTATGGATGAGAGAGTTTATAAGACGGTGAGTCAGTCCGGCGCGGTGGATCTGACAATCGGCGTTTTGGTGTTGGCGGGAGGCATCGCCGCCGGGGTCATGCTGATCGTGTCCGGTGCGAAGCTACTCTGCAGCAGAAAGAAAATGCTAATATAACGGAGGTTTGGACGTGCGCGGTTCGGCAAGAGGCGCGCAGTCAAAACGGACAGCAGATCAAAAGAAAGGGCAGGATAAATTGTGAGCAGGTCAGGGGGCAGCCGGACGGCTGCCAGAGTGGTAGGTTGGATATTTTTTATTGTCTATATTGCAGCTCTTGTCTATTTTTTGTTTTTTGCCGAGGGTTACGGCCGCGTGATTGACGGAGCGATGCACTATAATCTGGAACCGTTTCGGGAGATCAAGCGTTTTTTAATACATTATGATGTGTTAGGATGGCAGGCGGTTGTTCTGAATATTATTGGAAATGTAGTCGGGTTTATGCCGTTTGGGTTTTTCCTGCCTTTGCTGAGTGCGAAAGAGCGGCGGCTTCTTATGGTGTTGCTGCTGACATTTGAGCTTAGCCTCACCGTTGAGGTGATACAGTTGTTTACCGGAGTTGGAAGTTTTGATGTGGATGATTTAATACTCAATACGCTCGGGGGAGTGCTTGGCTACGGGTGTTATCATCTGTTCAGCAATCTCAGCAAATCGTTTCGTTAAAAGGAGGAGAGCAAGTGACGCGGCTTGAACAGCAGATGCAGTTTATTCTGGAAGTGGACCGGCTGAAACAGATTGTAAGGCAGACTTATCTTTCCGGTGCGGACAGAAAGGAAAATGATGCGGAACATTCATGGCATTTGGCGATGATGGCGTGTCTGCTCGGCGAATATGCGAATGAAAAGGTGGACGTCCTGCATGTGATCAAAATGGTGCTGATCCATGATCTTGTGGAAATCGACGCAGGCGATACGTACGCGTATGATCAGGCCGGCAATGAGACGAAGAGGGCGCGGGAAGTTTTGGCTGCAGACCGGATTTTCGGAATGCTCCCGAAAGATCAGGGCGCAGAGCTTCGGAATTTGTGGGAAGAGTTTGAGGCCGGTAAGACGCCGGAAGCGAAGTTTGCCCTGGCGCTCGATAAAGTGCAGCCCATTTTGCTGAATGATTGCACGGACGGCCGTGCATGGGCCGAGCACGGCGTGCGGCTGGAGCAGATTCAAAAAAGAAACGCCCGCACTCCGGAAGGTTCAAAGCAGCTGTGGGAGTTTTGCGAGGCGCTTATCGAGCGGAATGTAGAAAAAGGCAGGATCAGGAGGTAATGGTTTCATGGACAGTTATGCAGAGCGGAGGGAACCGTTTCAGGAGCGTCTCTCCCTGGCGGCGGAGCGGATTGGCGAAATTGCGGATGGAGGCGAGCATGTGCGTTTTGCAGATTATTTTCGCTTCTGTGCAGATTTTGTCCGGAAAATGCTGACGCTCGCAGACCAGATTGCGGACGGGTGGCTGATGCGCGCGACGCTCGAGGAGCTAGAAGCCCACAATCGGCAGCTGTATGCGGACGTGACGGGGGAGGCGTATGCGGTCAGTTATGCGAATCCGGTGTATGCGGCAAGTGTGATGGGAGAAGATTTTGGGCCGCTGTTTGCCGCGCTCTATACAGAGCTTCGGCAGATGATTGTGTTTGCCTATGAGGGGAGAGTAGAGGAGCTTACCGCGGAGGCGGAACTTTTCCTGCAGATATATTGCAGTTTTGCGGATCATGAGGGCGGTGCGCGGGAGCAGGCACCGGTTGCCATAAAGGAGATCCGCGATATTTTATATTGGTTCCAGAGTGATTACAGCGATCTGTTTATGGAGCATCGTGTAAAAAAGATCGTTGATCCCGAGGATAATTTTGCAGTGCGCATCTGTATGGACAGTGATCTTACAGACTTGCGCTATCTTTATTATTATGGCGAATATATTACGGACGACGAGCGGCTGACGGCGCTGCATCTGAACGCACTGCCGGAAAAGACGATCCGAAAAATGGCGCGCGCGATGAGCGAGGGGTACCGCATAGGATTTGAGAAGGCGGGTATTGACCTGTCAAAAAAACGAACGGTGGATGTGAGGTATCATATCGGTTTTGAGCGCATGATCCGCGAGGCCATTCACGAGTTTGCCGCCATGGGACTGCAGCCGACGATGCATCGGGGCGGTTTTGAGGGGGCATGCCCGAACAGGCAGTATGTATATGATCACAGAGAAGATTTATCTCTGTATCTGGACAAAAAATTTGTACAGCGGCGTCTGGAGGCGATGAAGGCGGCGTTTGAGCGCCGGACAAAGGAGGCGGCCGGACATGCGGGACCGGCTGTGCAGGAAGTGTTTGGCGAGGTGCCGTTTTCGCCGGTGAAAACAGAGGAAGCGTTTTCGCTGACGGCAAAGCAGCACCGCCTGTCTGTCGAGATGCAAAATGGGATGAGTCAGCTTATGAACACCTATATTATCGGCGAGGAGAGGAGCTTCACGATTATTGCCTTTCCGCTGCCGCAGATCGGCGCGCAGTACCCGCAGATTTTTGACGCTATTGTGAGAATTAATACACTCGATTATAAGCAGTATGAGAGAATACAGCAGGCGGTGATCGACGCGCTTGACGAGGGAGAATGCGTACACATTGCGGGGCGAAACGGAAACAGCACCGATTTGTATGTGAAGCTGCATCCGCTTGATCATCCGAATTCGCAGACGAAGTTTGAAAATTGTGTGTCGGACGTTAATATTCCGGTCGGGGAAGTGTTTACGTCGCCAGTTCTTGAAGGCACAAGCGGCGAACTGTATGTCAGCCGCGTGTATCTGAACGGGCTTTTATATACGGATCTTCGGGTTGTGTTTGAGGACGGCATGGTCAGGGAATATTCCTGCAGTAATTTTCAGGATCCGGAAAAAGGCAGAGCGTATATTCTGGAGAATATATTAAAATACCATGAGACGCTTCCGATGGGAGAGTTTGCGATCGGGACCAATACAACGGCATACATGGCGGCGAGGAAATATGGAATTGCAGAGAGACTTCCGATACTGATCGCAGAAAAAATGGGCCCGCATTTTGCAGTGGGCGACACCTGTTACAGCTGGTCGGAAGATCAGAAAACCTATAACCCTGACGGCAAGGAAATTGTGGCTAAGGATAACACCTGTTCGATCCGACGTCTGGAGGACGTGTCGAAAGCCTATTTTAATACCCATACGGATATTACAATTCCCTATGAGGAATTGGGCGGAATCTGGGTGCTTACAAAAGACGGGCGGAAGATTCCGATTATTGAAAACGGCCGCTTTGTACTTCCGGGCACGGAGGAGCTGAATCAGCCGTTTGACGAGGAGGAAATTCTGGCAGTCAATATTTGACAAAATATTGGTTGTATTAGTATAATAGCGAGTTAGAGGAAAGGGTATACGCGAATGAAAAAAATCGGGATTGTCGGCGGTGGCCAGTTGGGAAAAATGATGATTTTGGACGGCAAACGTCTTGATCACTATTTTGTGATTTTAGATCCGACAGAACACTGTCCCGCGCACAGTATTGCGGATGAGCATATTGTGGCGGATTTTGATAATGTAGAAGCAATTTTAGAGATGGCTTCCAGAGTGGATGTGGTCACATATGAATTTGAGCACATCAGCGTGGAGGCGCTCCGCTTATTGGAGAGCAAAGGAAAAAAGGTGTATCCGACCAGTTATACGCTGTCGCATATTCAAAATAAGCTCGAGCAGAAGCTGTGGCTGATGCAGCATCATATTCCGGTGCCGCGGTTTGCGGGAGTGGAAAGTTTTGAACAGATGTGCGGGCTTTTGGAGGAGACCGGGTATCCGATGATTTTGAAAACCTGCACAGGAGGATATGACGGCAAGGGCAATGCGGTGATCCGGCATCGGGGCGACGAGCGCAAGGCATATGACGCGCTTGGCGCAGGACAGCTTCCTTTAATGTTGGAGGAGTGGATACCATTCCAAAAGGAAGTGTCGATTCTCGCATGCCGAAGTATCAGCGGGGACATCAGCGTGTTTCCGGTTGCGGAAAACCGGCACCGCAACAGCATTCTGGATGAGACGACGGTTCCGGCGGACATCAGCGAAGAGACAAACCGGGAGGCGTTTGCTGTGGCAAAGGCCTGTGTGGAGGCTGTCGACGCGTATGGTATGCTTTGCATTGAATTGTTTGTGACGAAGGAAGGGCACGTTTTAGTCAACGAGCTTGCCCCGCGGCCGCATAATTCCGGCCATTATACGATTGAGGGTTGTTATACGTCTCAGTATGAGCAGCATGTGCGGGCGATTCTCGGCATGCCGTTAGGCAACGCGGAGCTGATCCGGCCGACGGCCATGAAAAATCTGATCGGTGAAAAAAATGGACTGGCTTCCCTGGAGGGATTGGAGCTCGCCTATCGCTATCCGAATGTGAAAGTGCACGTTTATGGAAAGGAACGCGTTGCTGTCGGCCGGAAAATGGGCCATATTACTGCAACGGCAGACACGATCGAGGAAGCGCTGTCACAGGTGCGGCGAGCGCACACATGTATTTCTTTTTAAGCGGTATAATTAGTTGGTATATGTCAAAAATTTTCAATAAAGAAGGGGTGTCCTATGAAACCTGTAGTCGGAATTATTATGGGAAGTGACTCGGATCTGCCGGTAATGAGCAAAGCGGCCGAGATCTTAGATCAGCTTGAGGTGCCATACGAATGTACGATTGTTTCTGCCCACCGGACGCCGGACCGGCTGTGTGAATATGCAAAACAGGCACAGGGGCGTGGAATCCGGGTGATTATCGCCGGCGCAGGCGGAGCGGCACATCTGCCGGGTATGACTGCCGCCATGACGGTGCTTCCGGTCATCGGAGTGCCAGTGCAGACAAAGGCGCTTGGCGGTGTGGATTCGCTGTATTCGATTGTGCAGATGCCTCCGGGAATTCCGGTTGCGACGGTTGCAATTAACGGCGCGCTCAATGCCGGCTTGCTGGCCGCTAAAATTCTTGCGGTGACGGATGATGAGCTCCGTGTCCGCCTGGATGAATACGCGCAGGGGTTAAATGACATGGTACTTGACAAGGCAAAAGCACTGGAATCGGACGGATACGAAGCTTATTTAAAGAGAATGAACTGATCTGCTTAAGCAGACACAGTAAAGAAACGGAGGAGCGTATGGATTACAAAAAGGCAGGCGTAGATATTGAAGCGGGTTACCGAAGTGTAGAACTGATGAAGAAGCATGTACAGCAGACGATGCGGCCGGAAGTCCTGACCAATATCGGGGGATTTTCAGGGGCATTTTCAATGAAGGCGTTTCAGCATATGGAAAAACCGACGTTAGTTTCCGGAACGGACGGCGTGGGCACAAAGCTTAAATTGGCGTTTCTGTTGGATCGGCACGATACGATCGGTATCGACTGCGTGGCGATGTGCGTAAACGATATTGCCTGCGCCGGAGGAGAGCCGTTGTTTTTCCTTGATTACATTGCATGCGGGAAAAATTATCCGGAGAAAATTGCCGCGATTGTCAGCGGCGTGGCTGAGGGCTGCAAACAGTCCGGCGCAGCGCTGATCGGAGGGGAGACGGCCGAGATGCCCGGATTTTATCCCGAGGATGAGTATGACCTGGCCGGCTTTGCAGTCGGTATTGTGGATGAGAAGGATTTAATTACCGGCAAGGAGCTGCAGCAGAAAGACGTGCTGATTGGCATTGCGTCTTCCGGCGTGCACAGCAACGGATTTTCGCTTGTGCGAAAGGTGTTTACAATGGATCGTCAAACACTGGAGACTTACAGCGGGGAGCTTGGCGCGACGCTCGGAGAAACGCTTCTGGCGCCGACGAAAATTTATGTGCGGGCGCTGCGCGCTGTGAAGGAAGCCGGCGTGGTTATCCGGGCGTGCAGTCACATTACCGGGGGCGGTTTTTACGAAAATATACCGCGAATGCTTCGGGACGGCGTCCGTGCAGTCATTAAGAAAGACAGTTATCCGGTACCGCCGGTGTTCGATCTGTTGGCACGACAGGGGCAGATCGAAGAGGAGATGATGTATAATACATTTAATATGGGAATTGGTATGGTGTTTGCAGTCCGTCCGGACCAGGTAATTGCCGCTGTGGAAGCCGTGGAGTCAGCCGGAGAGAAAGCCTATATTGTCGGTGAGATTGAGTCTGGCGAGAAGGGAGTAGTCCTATGCTAAAGGTTGCCGTTTTGGTGTCCGGCGGAGGAACCAATCTGCAGGCAATCATTGACCGGATTGCAGATCAGACGATTACCAATACTTCCATAGAAGTGGTGATCAGTAATAATAAAAATGCGTATGCGCTTACGCGCGCCAAGCAGGCAGGCATTCCTGCCGCTGCGATTTCACCGTCGGATTTTGAGAGCCGGGAGGCGTTTCATGAAGAGCTGTTTCGGGTGTTAAAAAGTTATCAGGTGGACTGTATTGTACTGGCGGGATGCCTGTTTGTAATTCCGCCGCAAATTGTGAGGGCGTATCCGAATCGGATTATTAATATTCACCCGTCGCTGATTCCGTCATTTTGCGGGACTGGATTTTATGGACTGAACGTGCATAAAGCGGTGTTGGCGCGCGGTGTGAAGGTGACCGGCGCGACCTGTCATTTTGTGGACGAAGGCACGGATACCGGACCGATTATTTTACAAAAGGCAGTTGACGTTTTAGAAGGCGATTCGCCCGAGACGCTGCAGCGCAGAGTGATGGAGGAGGCGGAGTGGAAAATTCTTCCCCGCGCCATTCATCTGTTGGCAAATGACCGAATACAGGTTGTGGATCAGATTGTGCATATCATAGAATAGAAGGCCTGAGAGGATAGCAGGCAAAAGGAGGTAACCGTTGAAAATACTGATTGTCGGGAGCGGCGGCCGCGAGCACGCGATTGCATGGAAAGTGGCGCAGAGCGAGAAGGCGGAGCAGATTTTTTGCGCTCCGGGAAATGCAGGCATTGCTGAGTATGCGCAGTGCGTAGATATTGGAGCAATGGAGTTTGAAAAACTTGCAGCGTTTGCACAGGAAAAGGAAATTGATCTCACTATTGTCGGTATGGATGATCCGCTCGTAGGGGGAATTGTCGATGTATTTGAGCAGAAGGGACTGCGTGTGTTTGGCCCGCGGAAAAATGCGGCTATTTTGGAAGGCTCGAAAGCATTTTCCAAAGATTTAATGAAGAAGTATCACATTCCCACTGCGGCTTATGAGACGTTTGATGATGCGGAGGCTGCTGTGAAGTATCTTCAGACGGCGTCTTACCCGATTGTGTTAAAGGCCGACGGTCTGGCGCTTGGCAAGGGCGTCTTGATTTGCCAGACCGAGGAGGAGGCGCTTGACGGAGTGCGGCAGATTATGCTCGACAAGAAATTCGGAGCTGCCGGCAATCAGTTGGTTGTCGAGGAATTTATGACCGGCAGGGAAGTGTCGGTGCTGTCGTTTGTAGACGGGAAAACAATTCGCACGATGACGTCCGCGCAGGATCACAAGCGTGCGAAGGATGGCGACCAGGGTCTGAACACAGGCGGTATGGGGACGTTTTCCCCGAGTCCGTTCTATACAGAGGAAATCGACCGTTTTTGCCAGGAACATATTTATCAGCCGACGGTGGATGCGATGGCGGCGGAGGGACGTCCGTTTGTGGGAATTATCTTTTTTGGGCTGATGCTGACGGAGGACGGTCCCAAAGTACTGGAATATAATGCGCGGTTCGGTGATCCTGAGGCGCAGGTCGTGCTGCCCCGGATGAAAAATGATATATTGGACGTCATGAATGCATGCATTGACGGTAATCTGGATCAAGTGGAACTGGAATTTGAAGATAATGCGGCAGTTTGTGTCGTGCTTGCCTCAGAAGGGTATCCTCTGGAATATCAGAAAGGACTTCCGATTGCGGGACTTGAAAAATTTAAAAACAAAGAGGGATATTATGTGTTCCATGCGGGAACAAAGTATGTTGACGGCCAGATTGTGACGGCCGGTGGACGTGTGCTTGGCGTGACCGCAAAAGGAGCAGATTTAAAACAGGCAAGGAAGAATGCATATCAGGCGGTGGAATGGGTGTCGTTTGATAATAAATATTGCAGAAGTGATATTGGCAAGGCCATAGATGAAGTAAAAGAAATCAATCTGGACTGATAGTTCGGAGAGAAAGGTTAGGGTTGACATGAAAAAACGATTCAGAATGATGCTGCTTGTCTGTGTGTTTGTGTTGGCGCTGTGCGTTCCGGCGTATGCAGAGACATCCGGTACGGCGAGTATACAGGTTTCCGGTCCGGTGCAGGCCGGCGAAAATTATCAGGTGCAGGTTGTGCTGAGCGGAGACGCCGCGCTCTCAGATGTGGATATGTTTCTGGATTATACTTCTGCACTGACAGAGTATGTTTCCGGCGATGTGGCGGAGACGGGCGGCGTCGGACAGGTGCGGCTTCGCAAAGCACAGGCGCAGACAACAGACAATAAGACATTTACGTGGACAATCGAGTTTCAGGCCAAGGCGGAAGGCCAGGTCAATTTTGCGCTGCTGAATATTTATGCCAGAAATGAGGAAGTCCAGGAAGACGGTTCTCAGCTGATGTCGGTGACGGCGCAGAGGGAGACACTGGACATTACTGCAGGAACGGCGGCTACGGCCGGTGCAGACGAAACGCTGCAGCCCGAAGAACCGGCGCAGGATGCGCTCGCTGCTCTGGAGCAGGAAATTTTGAGCGAGTCTGAGCTCAGCGCGCTTGTCGGAGATCAGAAAGTGTATGTGCGCGAAACATTTTCCAATGAAGAGCTTCCGCTTCATTTTGTGGAGGCGACTCAGTTTTATAAAGGCGTGGAAATCAAGGCGGCCCAATTGAATAATACGCAGCTGTTCACTGTGATGGTGGAAGATGAAAACGGCAATAACCGCGCGTGGGTAATCTACGATCAGGCAAACACGAAATTCTACACCCTGGATAAGATTGTGACGGACACGTCAACATTTGTGATTTTACAGCCGCCCGCAGAAGAATTAATTCCTGATTATTTCAGCGAGACGACGCTGAATATGGGACTGAATTCGTATCAGGCTTGGCAGACCGGAGGCAACTATGCGGACGGCGGCCAGGCGTCAGATCCAAATGAATTTTATTTGGTGTATGGATATAATCAGAACGGGCACCTCGGTTGGTTTATTTATGATTCTGTACAGAGCAGTTTTCAGCGTTATGTGGAGCTGACCGGAGAGGAAATGACCGGAACTGCCGCTGTTGCAACAGACACTCCGGACGAAGCCAGGGAGGAAAACGAGCAGCTTGTCTCAAAATATAATTTCATTCTTAACTGCGCAAAGTACGGCGGCCTGGCGATTTTGGCGCTTCTGATCATTCTCCTGATTATCAATTTTGTGGGACGGGGAAAAGCAGAGGAAGAGTCTTCTGTCATTATTGAGCCGGACAGCGAGCAGGAGCCCGACTGGGAGCATGAGGACGGTTATGAGGATGAGGTGAAAAAAAGCCGGCGTGAAAAAAAGGCGATGAAGCAGGCGAAGCTGAAAGAGATGACCGATGAGGATGGCTTTGTCGATGATTATAATGTGAAGGCCGGCGATGCTTTTGACGATTCCAATGAAGCAATCGGCGCGTTAAAGCCTGTGCATCAGGAAGAAACACAGAAAGCACCGGCGGGGAATGAGCAGGCGGACGTTGAAAATACAAAGGAACAGCCTGAGGAAGATGAGCTTGCCAAGTCACTGAACCGCATTTCGGAAGAAATTAAAAAGACCGTTGAGCAGGAGACAAAGCCAAAGCGGAATGCGGAAAGTACAAACGGTGACTCGGAAGAAAGTATCACTTTTATTGATCTTGATGAATAAAGGGATCAATCGGTTAGGGATAGGAGTGGTGGAATTTGGGAGCAGAGGATTGGATCAGTCAGATTGCGGACAAAAATCTTCGGGAGTGGAGTGTGATTCCAACCTCTGCTCTTGTGTTTGCGCAGGAGGTACGCGAGTTGTGCAGTAAGAACCAGTGTGGCGCGTATGGGACCTCCTGGGCCTGTCCGCCGGCGATCGGCAGTCTGGAGCAATGCCGGGACCGGTGCATGGCCTATGAACAGATGCTCGTGTTCACAGCGGTGTATGATCTGGAAGATTCTTATGACATTGACGGCATGCAAAAAGGTGCCAAGCAGTTTCGAAAGATGTGTATTCGTCTGCACAAGATGCTGAAAGAAAACGGCGTCGACCATGAGGTATTGGCAAACGGGGGATGTCATCGCTGCCGCGTCTGTACGTATCCAAAGGAGCCGTGCCGTTTTCCTGATGAGCTTTTGCCGTCGCTGGAGGGACAGGGGATTTATGTCAATCAGCTTGCCGAGCGCGCGGGCGTTCGGTATATCAATGGCGCCAACACGGTAACGTATTTTGGCGCGGTATTGTATTAGAGCAAGAATTTGCAGGCGCATTTGCATGGAACAAATTAGAAAGGAGATCACAATGAGTCTTGAGGTAAATCAGCTCTGTAAATCGTTCGGCAGTAGAGTAGCCGTAGATCATTTAAGCTTTTCTATGGATCAGCCGGGCGTGTTTGGCCTGATCGGAACGAACGGAGCGGGAAAAACGACGACGATTCGCATGATTCTTGGCATTCTGCGCGCAGATCAAGGAGATGCAAAGTGGAATGGAAAGCGGATCACACGCGAGACAGTGAAATTTGGTTATATGCCGGAGGAGCGGGGTATTTACGCGAAAAGCAAGGTGCTAGAGCAGTTGATTTATTTTGGTATGCTGCGGGGCATGCGCAGGGACGAGGCAAAAAAGAGCGCGCTGTCCTATATGAAGAGGTTAAATATTCTTGAATATCAGGATATGTTGGCGGAAAAGCTGTCTAAAGGAAATCAGCAGAAGGTACAGTTGATTTCAACATTGATTCATGACCCGACGCTGATCTTTCTGGACGAACCTTTCAGCGGTCTGGATCCCGTTAATGCAGAGAGTCTGCGAAAATTGATCGGGGAACTGACCGATGAGGGCAAATACATTGTTATGAGCAGCCATCAGATGTCGATTGTGGAAGAGTATTGTGAGGAGCTAGTGATTCTGGACAGGGGGAAAACGCTGTTGTCAGGGAACCTTCGCGAGATTAAGGCAGGGTATGGGCATACAAATCTGGTAGTGAGCGCTGAGGAGGATCTGGGTGTTTTGGCGGATGAATGCGGTCTGAAGCTAGTGGAACGGCACGCCGATGAGTCCGAATACCGCATTACCGGAGATGAGATGGCGCAGCGCTTTTTGTCACAGATGATTGCAGATGGAATTTATCCGGTGAAATATGAAATTACAGAGCCGTCGCTGCATGAGATCTTTCTGGAGAAAGTGGGTGATCAGCAATGAAACAAATTATGACTGTTTTTCGGTTTACTTTTTTAGATGCAGTTCGGAAAAAAGCATTTGTTATTTCGACGATTATTATTTGCGCGGTTGTGCTGCTGCTCAGTTTGGCTCCGCGTGTGATCGGGCTGTTTGCGGGAGAGTCAACGGACTCTTCGGCCGCAGAAGAAGTGCAGGAGGACCGCAGCGCCACCTGTTATGTAATCAATGAGACGCCGTATTTGCAGGGAGCCGCCGATGCGCTCACACAGGCGGCGTCGGAAACGCTTTTTCTTGAAGGATCCATGGATGAGATGGAAGAGTATCAGAATATGATGAAGGACGACGTGGATCTGTCTGTGATTTTAATTGAAGAGCGAGACGCCAAACCGTTTGTGACGATTTACAGCAAAGATTTTATGTCCGGGGTTTCCTCGTCTTCGGTGATGGAAGTGTTAGATACGGTTTATACGTCGGAACAGCTGACGGCCAGAGGTATGACGCAGGAGGAGGCGATGCAGGCGCTTGCACCGCTCTCCTATGAGGAGACCATGGTAGGAGAAATGGACATCAGCGGCTATGTGCTCGGCATTGTCATCACGATGGTGCTGTTCTTTGCAATTTATTATTATGGTTACGGCGTTGCGATGTCGGTGGCCACAGAGAAGGCGTCGCGTGTCATGGAGACGCTTGTCGTCTCGGCAAAGCCGTCCCGTATTCTGCTCGGCAAGGCGCTTGCTATGGGCGCTCTTGGCTTTGTACAGTTGGCAGGGATTCTCCTGTTTGGGGGAATTTGCTATAAAGTGTTTGTTCCGGCGGACTTTTTGCTGAATGGGGTAGCCATCTCACTGGACAGTTTTACAGTTCCGGTGATGTTAAGCGTCATCGCATATTTTTTACTTGGATATTGTCTCTATGCAATGATGGATGCAGCGTGCGGCGCGTCGGTCAGCAAGATGGAGGATGTCAATTCAGCGATGATGCCGGTGATGATGCTGACGATTATATCGTTTTATCTTGGTTATTTTTCCATTATCGGCACATCCGAAAACGGGGCGCTGCAGACGTTTGCGCTTTATTTCCCGTTTTCTTCACCGTTTATTGTGCCCTCCAGGTTACTGCAGGGAGCGATGGAACCGTCGCAGGTTGTGATCTCACTAATTATTTTGGCGGTATCCGTCGTTGTCGTGGCAATCATTGGTATGAGAATTTATTCTGCATCAGTATACCAGTATGGAAAGCGCCAGAAAGTAACGCAGCTGTTTAAGATGGGGAAAGACGTCGATTAGCAATCAATATATGATGTGAAACGAGTTCCCGGCAGGCAGGCCGAAAAACAATGGTCTGCCTGTCGGGAACTTGTTTATGTGCGCTGCTTGCACTTTTATGATAATTGTGCTACTATGTGTATAACAGAAAAGAGGGGTGCATATGGTAATATTTGAAATTGATTTTAACAGCGATGAAGCGATCTATATGCAGCTTCGCAATCAGATTATTTTGGGAATTGCCACAGACCAGATTCAGGAGGGCGAATCGCTGCCGAGCGTGCGGCAGATGGCGGATCATATTGGAATCAACATGCATACGGTGAATAAGGCATATAGTGTACTTCGGCAGGAGGGCATTTTGAAGCTAGACCGCAGAAAAGGGGCGGTGATTTCGCTCGATACAGATAAACGAAAAGCACTGGAAATCATGAGGCATGATCTTCGGGTGCTGCTTGCCTGGGGGCGATGCAAAGAGATTTCCCGTCGGGAAGTGCATCAGCTGATCGACGATATTTATGCGGAGTACGGAGAACAGGACGCATCAGTTTATCCGGATGAATAGAGGAGGGATTGTTTCATTGAAGTATCATTATACAGAGTTGGCTCGCCAGGCGCTTAGCTATGCACGGCAGACCGCGCAGCGGTTGGGTCATTATTATATTGGGACGGAACATATTCTTGTGGGTCTGTGTATGTCTGTCGATGGGGTGGCGGCGCACGTGCTGCAGGCTGTGAAATTGAATGAACAGCAGATTATGGATTATATTTGCGAATTGTTCGGCGTGAAAGATCACGGCGTGATGAAGCGTGTTCCGGAGGGCTATACCCCGCGCGCGGAGAAAATTCTGGAGGGAGCGGCCCGGGAGGCGGATCGTTTTCGTTCGGCCAATATTGGAACGGAACATCTGCTGTTATCGATTCTGAAAGATGGAAATTGTGTAGCCGCGCAGATGCTTCATAATCTCGGGGTATCTCTTCAAAAAGTGTATGCAGGGACGTTGGTGGCCATGGGTGAGAGCGAGGCTGCCAAGAATGATGAGTTTCTCGCAGGCCGCCGCAAGTCCGCGAAACGGCAAAGCGCGCTCGAGCGTTTTGGAAGGGATTTGACCCAGATGGCCGCGGACGGAGAGCTTGATCCGGTCGTTGGCCGGGAGGAGGAGCTTTTGCGCGTAGTGCAGATTTTGAGCCGTAAAATGAAAAACAATCCATGCCTGGTCGGGGAAGCCGGCGTGGGGAAGACGGCGATTGTAGAAGCGTTGGCTCAGGCGATTTCTGACGGGAATATTCCCGATAATTTGCAGGGAAAGCGGCTTATTATGCTCGATTTGCCGGCGATGGTTGCAGGAAGCAAATATCGCGGGGAGTTTGAGGAGCGCATAAAAAATGCAGTGGAAGAAGTGACCGCGAGCGGCAATATTATTTTATTTATTGACGAACTTCATACTATGATCGGCGCCGGGAATGCGGAGGGGGCGATGGACGCCTCCAATATTTTAAAGCCGTCGCTTGCAAGAGGGGAGTTGCAGCTGATCGGCGCGACGACGCTTGAGGAGTATCGAAAACATATTGAGAAAGATGCGGCTCTGGAGCGCCGGTTCCAGCCGGTTATGGTCGAGGAGACGACGGAGGAGCAGAGCCTGAATATTCTAAAAGGTATTCGAAAGAGGTATGAACAGCATCATCGGGTTGCAATTTCGGATGAAGCGCTTGAGGCGGCGGTCAAATTGTCGAAGCGGTATATTACAGACCGCTTTTTGCCGGACAAGGCAATTGATGTTATGGATGAGGCGATGGCAAAAGTGCGCCTGGCCGGATCCGAGGATTCGCCGGCTGTCCGGCAGTTGGAGGAAGAGGTGCGCGAGCTGAAACTCCGAAAAGAGGAGGCGCTGCGCGCGGAAGATTTCAGAGGAGCCGGTGAATATAAGCGGATGCAGCTTGAAAAAGAGGAGAAGCTTTCGCAGGCGCGGACACGGCAGCAGCGCAGGCAGACGGCCAAGCCGCTCACGGTGGAGGCTAGCCATATTGCAGAGGTTGTGGCAAGGTGGACGCGCATTCCCGTACAGGAGCTTGAGACGGAGGAGAGCAGACGGCTGCTGAAGTTAGAACAGATTTTAGGAAAACGGATTGTCGGGCAGGAGGAGGCGGTAAACGCAGTTTCCAAGGCGATTAAGCGGGGCAGAGTCGGTCTGAAAAATCCGAATCGTCCGACCGGGTCATTTCTGTTTCTCGGGCCGACCGGCGTCGGAAAGACGGAATTGACAAAAGCGCTTACCGAAGCGGTTTTTGGGACGGAACAGTCGCTTATTCGTGTCGATATGTCCGAATATATGGAGAAGCACAGTGTATCAAAACTGATCGGAGCGCCGCCGGGTTATGTCGGGTACGACGAGGGAGGCCAGGTGAGTGAAAAAATCCGCCGCAATCCATACTCGGTCATTTTGTTTGATGAAATTGAAAAGGCGCACCCGGATGTGTTTAACATTTTGCTGCAGGTGCTTGACGAGGGGCATATTACCGATGCACAGGGACGCCGCGTAGATTTTAAAAATACGATTATTATTATGACCTCGAATGCGGGAGCCAACGCGATACTGACGCCGAGGAAACTGGGCTTTTCTTCTGAGGACGGGGAAGAAGCGGATTATGCATGGATGAAGGAAAAAGTGATGGAAGAAGTTCGGCGGCTGTTTAAACCGGAATTTTTGAACCGGATTGATGATATTATTGTTTTTCATCCGCTCAACCGCGCGCAGGTGCAGAAGATTGTGACGATTATGCTGCGCGAATTGAAAAAGCGTTGTGCGCAGCAGCTGAGCATCGAGCTTGTTGTACGGCCGTCGGCAAGGGAACTGTTAGTGGAGAAAGGATTTGATCCGAAGTACGGCGCGAGACCGTTAAGAAGAGCCATTCAAAGTCTGCTTGAAGACGAGATTGCAGAGGAATTGCTCAAAGAGAATATTCGCAGGGGAGACCGCGTATTTGTCAGCAAACGGGGATCAAAGCTTCGTCTGGAGGCCGATAGCGGGAGCGTGCAGACGGACCCTGAGGCGGCCAGATAGCCGGCGGTTATCCGTAGAAAAACCGCCTAAAAACCACAAAATATTCACTGGTTTTTTCGAATTAAATATGCTATGGTATACGCAGGCCATTAGCGGCAGATTATTAAGGGACACAGGAGGATAAAGACGATGGCAGTGGTTAAGGAATTAATGCGTACAGAACAGGATGGGAGCCTGAGTTTTGGGGACTATACACTCGATCAGAAAGCAAAGCTTTCCGATTATGAGTATCAGGGAGACACGATGAAGGTCAAGACTTATCAGCAGATTACCAAGTTAGAGAAGAACGGCCTTTTTGTGTATGAGTCTGTGCCCGGCACGGCGGTGGAACATCTTCAGATCACCCCGGATGGTATGAGTTTTATCGTGTCGGGAATGAAAGATACGCAGATTATACTTGGCCTTGAGGAGAATGCAGAGTATCGGATTACCGTGGACGGCGCGGATATAGGCACAATGGAGACGAACATGGGCGGAAAGCTGACGATGAGTATTGAACTGGAGGCTGATCAGCCGGTGTCCGTGCGGGTGGCGAAGTAAGCGGAGACATCGAAGCGGTGCAATGCGCTTGATCGTTGATGTGAGAGAATGATGGCAAAGGATAAAAAACGTGTGTTTTTCTGCCAGAACTGCGGTTATGAGTCCGGAAAATGGATGGGGCAGTGTCCGGCATGTAAAGAATGGAATACTTTTGTGGAAGAAGTTGTCCGTACCAAGAGCGCGGGAGGCCGACCGGCAGGCAGGGGAACATCCGGTTCGCCAGTCCGTCCGGTTGCCATCCGGGATATTGGAAGCGAGCAGAGACAACGTCTTTCCAGTGGTTTTGAAGAGTTAGACCGCGTGCTTGGCGGTGGAATTGTCCGGGGATCACTGACATTGATCGGTGGGGATCCCGGCATCGGGAAATCCACGCTTCTGTTACAGGTCTGCGGAATTTTAGCATCCGGCGGCCGGAGTGTGTTATATATTTCCGGAGAGGAGTCGCCAGAGCAGATTCGCATGCGTGCGCTGCGTATCGGGGAGCAGACGGGAGACTTAAAACTGCTTTGCGAGACCAATCTGGATGAGATTGAGGCGGTGCTGACAAGGGAGAAGCCGCAGGTTGCGGTTATCGATTCGGTACAGACGATGTACCGGGACGACATCAGCTCTGCACCGGGCAGCGTCTCGCAGGTTCGGGAAGCTGCGGCCGCATTTATGCAATTGGCAAAAGGGTTTGAGATTTCTATTTTTCTGGTGGGACATGTGACGAAGGAAGGCGTCGTCGCGGGTCCCCGCGTGTTGGAGCATATGGTTGATACGGTTCTTTATTTTGAGGGGGACCGGCATGCCTCCTATCGCGTGCTGCGCGGCGTAAAAAACCGGTTTGGTTCTACGAATGAAATCGGCGTGTTTGAAATGCAGGATGTCGGATTGGTGGAGGTGAAAAACCCTTCCGCATATATGTTGGCCGGCAAGCCGGCAGGGGCGTCCGGCTCGGTTGTGGCGTGTTCCGTGGAGGGAACGAGGCCGATGCTAGCGGAAGTGCAGGCGCTTGTATGCCGCTCGAATTTTGGTATCCCGAGAAGGACTGCGGTCGGGACGGATATTAACAGGGTCAATCTGCTCATGGCTGTGGTGGAGAAACGCCTGGGCATTTCGCTTTCCGACTGCGACGCTTATATCAATATTGCCGGCGGTATTCGGATGAATGAGCCGGCAATGGATTTGGCAATTGTGCTGGCGGTGCTGTCGAGCCAGAAGGATCTCGCGGTCGACGACAAGACGGTGGTGTTTGGAGAGGTCGGACTGGCCGGCGAAGTGCGGGCGGTGAGCATGGCGAAGCAGCGCGTGCTTGAAGCCGGAAAGTTGGGATTTACAAGATGCCTCCTGCCGTCGGTATGTGTGGACGGCGTGGGCAAGCCGGATGGAATGGAGCTAGTTGGCATTTCCGGCGTTCAGGATCTCGCCAGGCTGTTTGCCTGAGCCGGATGCGGACGGTGACGCATAAATAAAGGAGATTTGCATGTCATTTTATGCAAATCTCCTTTTGTCTTTCCGGTATAGGCGCCGGCAGTTTGGTTACAGTTTAAACACTTCCTGCGCGCTGACCAGGCGGATATTTTGCTCCTGAAGCACCTGGATGGCTTTTTCATTGTCGGCAACGCGCAATACCATATATGCGGTATCGGTTGTTCTTGTGACAAAAGCGTAAGTATATTCCAGGTTAATACTGTGCTGCTCCAGAGTCTGAAGTACGCGGTACATGCCGCCCGGACGGTCGTCAATCGCAACGGCCAGTACCGGCGTCAGTTTACACACATAGCCGGCGTCGGTCAGGAGCCGTGCCGTTTTCTCAGGATCATTGACAATGGCGCGGAGTACGCCGAAGTCCGGTGTCTCGGCGACAGAAAGCGTGCGCATGTCAATCTCGTTTTCATACAGCGTTTTGGTAACGTCGACAAGACTGCCGATTTTATTTTCTACAAAAACGGAGAGTTGGTTAATGGTCATTGCCGATTCCTCCTTTTCAATTAGTACAGATTGCGGGTGTCGATGACGCGTACAGCCTTGCCCTCGCTTCGGGCGATCGTCTTTGGCTCTACAAGCGTTACTTTGGCGTAGATGCCGAGCATTGCCTTGAGCGCATTGATCAGTTCCTTTTCGCGCTGAGCAATTTCGCTGACGGAGTCGGAGAACATCTCAGGCACCATTTCCACCTGAACCTCCAGCCGGTCGCTGTTATTTTCGCGGCTTACAAGAATCTGATAATTGGCCGGATAACCCTGCTGCAGCAGTACGGCTTCAATCTGAGACGGAAATACGTTGACGCCTTTGATGATGAGCATGTCGTCGCTTCTGCCCATCGGCTTGCTCATTTTTACATGTGTGCGTCCGCAGGAGCACGGTTTTCTGTTCAGCACACAGATGTCTCGCGTCCGGTAACGGAGCAGCGGAAATGCTTCTTTGGTAATACTTGTAAATACAAGTTCTCCTTTTTCGCCGTCGGGCAGAACCTCTCCCGTCTGAGGATTGATAATCTCTGCGATAAAATGATCCTCGTTGATGTGCATACCGGTTTGTTCACTGCATTCGAAGGAGACGCCGGGGCCGGAGATTTCCGTCAGCCCGTATATGTCGTAGGCTTTGATTCCAAGCTTGTTTTGAATGTCTGCGCGCATTTCTTCCGTCCATGCCTCAGCGCCGAAAATACCGGCTTTGAGTTTGATTTTGTCCTGAAGACCGCGCTCGTGGATACTCTCTGCGAGATAAGCGGCGTAGGAGGGCGTGCAGCAGAGGATTGTAGAGCCGAGATCGCACATAAACTGGATCTGGCGTTCCGTGTTGCCGGAGGACATTGGAAGCGTCAGAGATCCAACTTTGTGGGACCCGCCGTTTAGGCCGGGGCCGCCGGTGAACAGGCCGTATCCGTAGCAGACATGCACCACATCGTCGCGCGTGCCGCCTGCGGCAACAATGGCGCGGGCGCAGCATTCGTCCCACAAATCAATATCGTGCTGTGTATAAAAGGCGACTACGCGTCTTCCGGTTGTTCCGCTTGTAGACTGAATCCGAACACAGTCCGAGAGCGGTTTTGCCAGAAGTCCGTAAGGATATGCCTCTCTGAGATCATCCTTGGTCAGGAACGGAAGTTTATGTAAATCGTCGACTGACTGAATGTCTTCGGGAGTCAGGCCTTTTTCCTGCATGCGTGTTCTGTAATACGGCACGTGATCGTACACATGTCTGACTGTTTTGGCAAGCCGCTCATCCTGCCATGCACGAATCTGATCACGGGATGCGCGTTCAATTTCTGGCTGAAAATAATGTTCCATAGTTTTGTATCCTTTCTTCCGTTTAGTTGATAGTATCAGTTTACATGAAAAAATGAAAAAATGAAAGAAATTTTTGTGTTGTTTGTATAAGAAATAAAAAATAATACTTTGCGAGGGTGAAAAGAATCGTTGATTTCGTCCTCTTGGTTGCCAACTGATGTAGGACGGATTTTGCGGACATTCAAAATAAAAAAGAATGTGGAGGTAACAGACAATGGCAAAATCATTATTTGAGGAACTGGGCGGCAAATACGAAAGGCAAGGGGATTATTTGATACCG
>CALWPC010000044.1 GCA_944383325.1 uncultured Lachnospiraceae bacterium
CTCCACCTTCCTTCAGATCCCACCTCACGATGGACACCCTTGGTCTTGGCTGTATCCTTCCCACTACTAGGGCGGATTAGGGACTTTCACCCATTAGTGACGTGCGCCGCAAGGCGCACATAAAAAACGCTCCGGCGATATATTCTCGTCCGAAGCGTTTTTGATCAATATATGCGATTGTGACAGATCCAAAACATTAAGCGTATATCCAATCCTATTCGGTTTGCTTTGCCATTGTGCAACCCATCTTCTTAATGATACTGAAAGCCTCTGTCCTGATTGTAAAGTACTGTTTGGTTGCCTGTTTACAGAACCATTTTCATTCTCCCAATGATTCCATCTCCAAACGCAGCTCCACTCTCTTCTCAATTTGAAACGCCTCAAAATAGGCTTCTTCCAGAGGAATCCATAACTCGCTAAACTCTCGCACCCGCTGTACTCCGTTTCTTTCCTGAATGCGCAAGCGCTGTTCCTGCGCGTTCAGAGTCAGAAAGATCCGCAAATGATAAAAGTCCCACAACTCCGGATGGCAGCTGTAGGCTCCCTCCACAATATTCCACGCTTTTGGCCGCGCCGACACCGGCTTCATCATCCGCCGGCTGCGGCAGTCATACGGCCGGTACTCCACCGACTTGCCATCCGCAAGCGGAAGCAAAATTTCCTCCCGCACCCGCTCGTAATCTACATTGCCGCCAGGTCTTAAAAGCCGCTGTCTGGTTCTCTGTTCCGGACGCAGAAAGAAGTCGTCCATATGAAACACATTGCATTTCAGCGCTTTTCCCAAAGCAGCCGCCAATGTGGTTTTTCCGGCCGCACATCTTCCGTCGATAGCCATAATCAGCGGATACGGCTGTTTCTCGATTTCCGCCATTTTCTGCAGCACACAGTCTGCCGCACTCTCCAAACGCATGATCATCCTTTCTACAAAAAACATGGCGGCATAGTCTGAGCCATGCCGCCTGCTTTTTGATTGCTATACAAGTTATTTATAGAGCGGTCCATATGCCGCGCACGCGCGGTAATCAGCGCCCTCCTTATCCATTCCAAACGCATTCCATGCGGCGGGACGGAAGATCTTTTCCTCGGGCACATTGTGCATGCAAACCGGAATACGGAGCATGGAGCAAAGCGTAATCAAGTCGGCGCCGATATGCCCGTAACTGATCGCACCATGATTTGCTCCCCAGTTATTCATCACATCATACGCTGTTTTAAACGCGCCTTCGCCGGTTGTGCGCGGAGCAAACCAGGTGCACGGCCACGTATAATCCGTCCGTTTCCAGAGCGCGTCGCTCACCTCTTCCGGAAGCGCAACCGTATAGCCCTCCACAAGCTGCACAACCGGACCGATTCCTTTTACAAGATTCAGACGAACCATCGTTGCGGGCATCTCAGATCTTGTCTCAAACCTAGAACTGAAACCGCCTCCGCGGAAATAGCCATTGTCGGCTGCATTCCATGTTGTTGCTTTCAGGCAGGCGTCCGCATCCTGCTCAGACATCTCGTAAAACGGTTTCACAACCGCATTGCCGTCTGCGTCTCTCATTTCACCGGAAAAATCAAGGCAGGACGCGCCGGAATTGATCAGATGAATAAATCCGCCGGCCTCTTTTGCCTTCCCGGTCACCTCGTAGCCTGTCGCCTCTTTCACAGCCTCCGGGCTCCAGTACGTCCGCACATCTGAGAACATCTGCGCCGTATTCGTGAGCAGCTTATTAAACAGCATGCTGACGCCATTTAAAGTGTCGTTCTCAGTCGCCAGAATGTACGGCTCGCGCATTCCGTTCCAGTCGAAGGACGTATTCAGCAATGCCTCCGCGAAGTCACAGTTCGGATAATAATCTGTCCACTGTCTCTGCCCCTGGAAACCTGCCGCGATGGCATTATGGCCAACCATCTCCTCCTCACAGCCTTTCGGCAGTTTCGGATTGCCGTTCATCAGATCCTTGATAATGCACATCATCTTGACAACAAATTCAAAATCCTTCTCTTTTTGCTCTGGAGATTTCTGTGCAAAATCAGGATTTTTGTCAAAGCCGATTTCACATTTTTCTTTTGCCCATGCAAGCGCTTTCTGGTATTCTTCCTCATCATAAATACCTTCGTTCATTCTGCGAATAATTTCCACCTCGTCGACCGACTCCACGCGCATGCCGAGATACTCTTCAAAAAATTCCGGATTAATAATCGAACCCGCGATTCCCATACAGATCGAACCGATCTGCAAATATGACTTGCCTCTCATAGTCGCCGCAGCTACCGCCGCACGGCCGAAACGAAGCAGTTTTTCCTTTACATCCTCCGGAATCGTCATATCATCACACGCACGGACGTCCCTGCCGTAAATACCGAAAGCCGGAAGTCCTTTCTGCGCATAACCTGCCAGTACGGATGCCAAATATACCGCGCCCGGGCGTTCTGTGCCGTTAAAACCCCATACGCCTTTGATCGTCATCGGATCCATGTCCATCGTCTCCGCGCCGTAACACCAACATGGCGTCACAGAGAGGGTAATATCAACACCCTCTTTTTTAAACTTTGCCGCGCAGGCCGCAGCTTCCGCCACACGGCCGATCGTCGTATCTGCAATGATCACGCGCACAGGTTCCCCGTTGGAATATTTCAGATTTTCCGTAAACAGATCGGCAGCCGCTTTGGCCATATTCATCGTCTGCTCCTCGAGAGAGCCTCTGACATCCAGGATGCCTCTCCTTCCATCAATGATCGGACGAATACCAATCACCGGATAATCTCCAATGTATCTGTTTGCAGCCATATGTAATTCCTCCTTTTGAATTTGTGAAAACTGTACAAGAACAACCTGACTGAATCTATTACCAGTATAACTCTTGCCCATATTGAATTCTAGTGCTATAATAGCAAAAAATATAACAATATTCACGTTTGTCTTTTAAATATCCGTTTTCAAACATAGATATAAACAAAAAATGTGAGATTTTTCACAGAAATGGAGCATGTCATGAAACTATCCGACTACCAGGAAAACCGCCAGCGCGGCACCTATGAGTTTCCGGTCGAATATCATTATGTCGACGCCTCTCACCCTCAATATTATATGCCGCTCCACTGGCATATGGAGTACGAACTGCTGCGCGTACAAGCCGGAGCGCTCACCCTGACTCTGGACGAGCGGGAGTTTACTGCCGAAAAAAACGATATTGTATTTATACGGTCCGGAATCGTGCACTCGGGAAGTCCGTCGGATCACTGTACCTATGAGTGCGTCGTCTTTGATCTGAATATGCTGTACAAACAAAGCCCCCTGTTCCGCCGGCTGCTTCTGCCGGTTTCCGATGGCTCCACGGTAATCTTTGATCATTTTTCAGGCGCCGACCTCGCCATTACCTCCATTACCGACCGCCTGTTTGTTTCGCTCGCCTCCGAGAATACGCACACTCCTCTTCTCGCGGTCGGAGCGCTTTACGATTTTTTTGGCACCGTGTTTGCGCAGCAACGCTATTCCAATACCAACTTTCAGACAACGCGCACACATCACAGAATTGACCAACTAAAAAAGGTAATTGCATATATCGAGGAACATTACTCCTCCGCAATTACCTTAGATCAACTCTCCAAAATCGCCGGCATGTCTCCAAAATACTTTTGCCGCTATTTTCAGGAACTCACGCACCAGTCTCCTATGACCTATATTAACCATCACCGTGTTCAGATCGCAGCGCATCTTCTTCAGACAACCGACCTGTCGATTACGGAAGTCGGATTCAGCTGCGGATTTAACGATCCGAGCTATTTCATTAAAACATTTAAGCGCTACATGCACACAACGCCCGGTCGCTACGCACGCCTCAGAGAAGGCATTTAATCTTCCTGCTGAATGGCAATCATAAGCTCCGGGATCAGCTGCTTTTTCCGCGACACCACGCCCTCAAGAATATAGGAATCCGAAACTTCTGCAAAGGAAAACGCGGTCTGCACTAGCTCCGCCGCGCCGGATCCTTTGCACAGCAATTCTGTCGTCGCCATGACCATATTCGTCAGCATGAAAAACAGCATGTTGACCCCCTCCGCCTCATAGGAGCTGTTCATATACGGGACAAGCCGCTCCTTGATTTCCTTGAGCTCCGCCTCGTCCATCGAGGAAATTTGCCCGACCCCAAACGTCGTGTCGTTCATGGAAAATTTCTTATAGTCCTGATGAAAAATTTCTTTCGCCGATTTGTTTTTCAGATTGCTTCCGGCGCGAAACATTTCTGTCGCATACTGCCGCACATCAATGCCCGCAATGTTCGCCAACTGCTCGGCCGCCTCTTTATCTACCTGCGTACAGGTCGGCGAGCGGTACATCAGCGTATCGGATAAAATCGCAGAACAGAGCAGACCGGCAATTTCCGGTTTGATTTCCACCTGATTTTCCTGATACATCTGATAGACGATCGTGGCTGTGCACCCAAGCGGCTGATTCCTGAAAAATACCGGCGAAATCGTTTCGATCGTACCTAACCTGTGATGATCAATAATTTCCAGAATTTCCGCATCTTCAATGCCGTCCACCGCCTGCTTCTGCTCGTTGTGATCTACAAGAATCACCCGCTTACGCCCGCTTCCCAACAGGTTACGGCGGGAGATCATGCCGATGTAATTTCCTCTGCGGTCCAATATCGGAAAATCACGGTGGCGCTTTTTTGCCATAATCGCGCGTGCCTCATCGACATACGAATCTGTGCGAAACGTAATCAGAGAATCTCTTCTCATAAAATAACTGATCGGCATACTCTGATTGATCAGCCGCGCGACCGTAAAGGTATCATGCGGGGCGCGGATCACCGTACACTGATGATCTTTGGCAAGCTGCTGAATCGTTTTCGAGATTTTCGCGCCTTCGCATACGATAATCGCTTTTGCCTCCATCTCGATCGCACACAGCTGCGATTCGTAGCGGTTGCCCAGGATCACCAGATCGCCCGGCTCAATATAATCCTCCATCAAATCTGGATTTGCAGCCGCAACAAGCACTTTTCCCTCTTCAAAATACGCATTCTTATCCCCGACAACCATATCTGCATCCAGGGTTTCCAGAATATTTTTATATTGTGTTTTTGCCCTGGCAAGAATTCTGCTGTCATAAACGTCCATATACGACATTGCAATATCCGTAATCGTAATCAAGCCCTCGAGCTTGTTTCGATTTGTAATCGGCAGTGTGACAACACCGATTTCATTCATCAGTGTCCATGCTTTTTTCAGGGAAATATTGCGGTTGACACCGGGCGTCTGCCGAATTTCAATGTCACGCACCTGAGTGCGCACGTCATTGAGTCTAGGCGGTTCCATGACGCCGAACTTTTTCAGTACAAACTGAGTTTCCTCGTTCAGATGACCGGCGCGCATCGGCACGTATTCATCTGAGGGATGCAGTGTGTTTTTTAATTCCGCATAAGCGATCGCCGAACATACGGAATCCGTATCCGGATTTTTATGACCAACTACAAACACAAAATTATGCTCGAACATAACTCCTCCCATCCGCTTTGGCCGTCTTACGGCTCCTGCAGCTGCACATCCGCATCACAAACGTCGGCTTCTCCGTTTTTAATGCGGTTAAAAATGTCCATAAATTGCTTGCCCGTAATGGTTTCCTTTTCATACAGAAATTCTGCAATCTGATCCATCACTCTGCGATTATCCTCAAGCAACGACTTGGCTCTGGCATAGCACTCTTTTAAAATACGCATAACCTCGTTGTCAATCTGCGCCGCCGTCTCCTCACCGCAATTCAACACAGAGCGCGCGTCGAGATACTGGCTCTCCACGCTCTCCAAAGCCATCAGGCCAAATTTATCGGACATCCCGTAACGGGTAACCATTGCCCGCGCAATGTTCGTCGCCTGCTCAATGTCATTGGAGGCACCTGTCGTCACAGTGTCAAACACAAGCTCCTCGGCCGCGCGGCCCCCAAACAGCGTCACCAGGCGGGCCATCAGCTCGTCTTTGCTCATAAGGAATTTCTCCTCCTCAGGAACCTGCATCACATATCCGAGAGAGCCCATTGTACGGGGCACAATGGTGATTTTCTGTACCGGCTCCGCATCTTTGAGCAAGGCGGTGACAAGTGCATGCCCGACTTCATGATATGCTACAGTCTGCTTCTCCTTTTTGCTCAGCACGCGGTCTTTTTTCTCCTTGCCGGCAATCACCACTTCCACCGACTCAAACAAATCCGACTGATTGACATATTTACGCCCGTTCTTTACCGCAAGAATGGCCGCCTCATTAATCATGTTGGCCAGATCGGATCCAACTGCGCCGCTCGTCGCCATTGCAATCGCTTCCAGATCGACGCTGTCGTCCATAAGAACGTCCTTGGAGTGCACTTTGAGCACTTCAAGACGCCCTTTTAAATCCGGTTTATCCACAATGACGCGCCGGTCGAAACGTCCCGGCCGCAGCAGCGCTTTGTCCAGAATCTCGGGCCGGTTTGTTGCCGCCAGAATCAGCAGTCCTTTGGACGTATCAAAGCCGTCCATCTCCGAGAGCAGCTGATTGAGCGTTTGCTCCCGCTCATCATTTCCGCCGTACCGGCTGTCGCGGCTCTTTCCGATCGCATCAATCTCGTCTATAAAAATAATGCACGGCGCGTTCTTCTGCGCCTCTTTAAACAGATCGCGCACTCTGGATGCGCCGACACCGACAAACATTTCCACAAAATCGGAACCTGCAAGGCTGTAAAACGGAACTTTCGCCTCGCCGGCGACCGCTTTCGCCAGAAGCGTCTTTCCGGTGCCCGGCGGTCCGACGAGCAGACATCCTTTCGGCAGCTTCGCGCCGATCTGCATATACTTGCCGGGATTGTGCAGGAAATCTACCACTTCCTGAAGCGATTCCTTCGCCTCATCCTGGCCGGCAACATCCCGGAACGTCACTCCTGTTTCCTTCTGCACATACACTTTCGCCGTGCTCTTGCCGACTCCCATCATCCCTCCGCCGGATTTTGAAATCTTGCGCATGACAAGATTAAACATAATGACTGCCAGTAGAATGGGAATACCATATATCAGAATGATCTCAAAAATGGTCGAGCGGGAATCCGGAATCTCTCCGTTGTAGGACACGCCCTGTTCTTTGAGCATCGGAAGCAAATCCTCATCATATAAATACCCTGTATAATACGTGACAGGCAGATAACTGTCCGAAGAGGATTTCGGCTCAATTTTGATCTGCGCGCTTGAGATCTCTACCGCCTTCACCTTCCCGTCAGTGAGCATCTCCCAAAACTCGTCGTACGTAATCTCTTTATTGCGGACTCCGGTCACCATACTGGAAAATACGCTGACGGCAGCCAGTGTGATCAGGACGACCAACAAAAACCATAGAAGAGCCTGTTTGTTCTGCGGGTTTTTATTATTATCTTTATTTTCATGATTGTCCATAAACCCAGTTCTCCTTAACTTTAGTATTCTCTAATTATAGACACTGTAAACCTGGAAATCAACAAAAAGATTGTGAAAAAAATTTCACAATCTTTTTGAAAAACCACATGAACATATCGTCTGTTTTTTACACATCCGCTCCGGCTATGCGCGATATACTACCGCCTTTGTTCGTGGCGCTTTACCGCCGCCTCGATAAATCCGCGGAACAGCGGGTGCGGCCTGTTCGGGCGCGACTTTAACTCCGGGTGCGCCTGTGTTGCCAAAAACCATGGATGATCCGAAATTTCAATCATCTCCACAATCCGTCCGTCCGGAGACAGGCCGGACAGCCTCATTCCATTTTCTTTCAGTACCTTCCGGTAATCATTATTCACCTCATAGCGGTGACGGTGGCGCTCATGAATTGTCTGTTCGCCGTACACCTCATACGCCCGGCTCTGCGTATCCAACACGCATGGGTATGCGCCGAGACGCAGCGTTCCGCCGATGTCCTCAACACCGTTTTGGTCAGGCATCAAATCAATTACCGGATGCGTAGTCGTCGGATTCAGCTCAATACTGTGCGCATCCCGATAACCGACTACGTTGCGCACAAATTCTACAATGGCAAGCTGCATGCCAAGACACAGGCCGAGAAACGGAATACCTTTTGTCCGCGCATAGTGTATAGCCGTAATTTTCCCGTCGATCCCCCGGTCCCCAAAACCGCCCGGAACCAAAATGCCGTCGCTGTCTCCCAACAATTCGTCCGCATTTTCGTCATTCAGTTTTTCAGAATCTACCCAGTGAATATTAACTACCGCATGTCCGGCAATTCCGCCGTGCTTTAACGCCTCTACCACCGAAATGTAAGCGTCGTGGAGCTGAATATACTTCCCGACCAGGGACACGTTCACTTCCTTTGTCGGATTGCGCAGCGCATCCACCATTTTCTTCCAATCGTCCAGATCCGGTTCCGGACAAGGAAGCTTCAGACACTCACAGGCCACCTGCGCAAGATTTTCATTTTCCATTGCAAGAGGCGCCTCGTACAGGTATTCCACATCCAGATTTTGCAGGACACGATAGCTCGGCACATTACAAAACAGCGCAATTTTATCACGCAGACCCTGATCCAGAGGCTGCTCAGACCGGCAGACAATAATATCCGGCTGAATGCCCATACCCTGCAGCTCCTTCACGCTCGCCTGCGTCGGTTTCGTCTTCATCTCGCCCGAAGCGCGCAAATACGGAATCAGCGTCACGTGAATCAAAATCGCATTTTCACGTCCCACCTCATGCTGAAACTGACGAATCGACTCCAGAAACGGCTGCGACTCAATATCGCCGACCGTTCCGCCGACTTCGATAATGGCAATGCGCATCTCCTCGTCCGTATAATTCCGATAGAACCGGCTCTTAATCTCATTGGTGATATGAGGAATCACCTGAACCGTGCCGCCGCCGAAATCGCCCCGACGTTCCTTCTGCAGCACCGACCAGTATATTTTTCCGGTAGTCACATTCGAATTTTTATCGAGACTTTCATCAATAAAACGCTCGTAGTGGCCGAGATCCAAATCGGTCTCCGCGCCGTCGTCGGTCACAAATACTTCTCCGTGCTGAATCGGATTCATGGTGCCCGGATCGATATTAATATAGGGGTCAAATTTCTGCATCGTCACCTTATAGCCCCTGGCTTTCAGCAGTCTGCCCAGAGAGGCCGCGGTAATTCCCTTTCCAAGCCCTGAAACTACGCCGCCCGTGACAAACACATATTTTACAGCCATTTTACTGCTCCTCCTCCGTTTCGTGTCTCCTCATTTTGTCCTGTCAACAATACTGTCTCCAACTGTTCGCACTCCCACAGCTTTATCCATTCTAAAATTCCACTTTATCGGGATGCATTTTCAATCCTCCGCAGAACGGCATCTGGTCGATCACGCGCATATCCTCATCAGACAGCTCAAAGTCAAAAACCTGCGCGTTCTGTGCAATCCGTTCAGGATTCGACGACTTCGGAAGAGGCAAAATGCCGTGCTGAATGTCCCACCGAATACAAATCTGTGCGACTGACTTTCCGTATTTTGCACCGATCGCCTTCAGCTGCTCATTGTCCAACAGCCTTCCGGTTCCCATCGGCCCCCATGCTTCCACAACAATATTGTGGGCTTTGCAAAAATCCACCGCTTCCTGCTGCCGGTATCCCGGATGAATCTCAATCTGATCGACAGCCGGCATTACCTTCGCATTCTCCATAAGCGGTTCCAGATGATGCCCGAGAAAATTGCTGACGCCGATCGCCCGAATATACCCTTCCGCATAGAGCTTTTCAAACGCGCGCCATGTATCACTGTTGACCCGGCTCCACTCTTCCTTCGGACCTCTTGCGAGCGGCCAGTGAATCAAATACAGATCCAGATATTCCAGTTTGAGCCGTCTCATCGTCTCCTGAAATGCAGCTAATGTCTTTTCATAGCCGCGCTCCGTATTCCAGAGTTTACTTGTCACAAAAATTTCCTCTCGCGGCACATCACTGTCCACAATCGCCTGCCCGATACTCTCCTCATTTCCATAACACGCCGCGGTGTCAATGTGGCGGTAACCGCATGACAGCGCGGCGGTAACTGCCTGATAAGCCATCTCCCCGTTCTTGCTCTGCCACGTTCCAAAGCCGACACACGGAATGAGAACCCCGTTATTTAACTCATAGGCGTCTGCCAAACTCTTCTTTACCATAATCTGTCTCCTACTCGCTATATCGATAATCACATTTCCAAGCGGTTCACCGTTTGTGAACACAAAGTCTATTTTATTATAATGGCTTTCTCAAGAAAAAACAATACTTTTCCACTCCTGAATCAGCCTCTCCAGCGACCATGCCGCGTTTGCCGGACTGGTGGAGGGCAGCCTGACCGCATTCACCGGACACGTCTTCGCGCAATATTTGCGGTAGAGTTCATACGCTTTTGTTCCATTGCAGAAGATGCGCCGGATACTAGTCTGCGTCACAAGCGCTCCAATATCATTCGGCGTCACGTCGCGAATGCTGCTGTCCGCCGATCCCTCAATTTCACAGGCCGCAATGACATCCCAGAGCGCAATCTTTCCTCTGAGCAGCATGTCTTTTTTCTCCGCAATCGACTGCGGCACCGGCTGCTCTAAAATCGCCGCCATCACGCGCCAAAACCGATTCTGAGGGTGATGATAATAAAATTCTCCCTCTCGGGATTTGACTGAAGGGAATGTGCCAAGTATCAAAATTTCCGACTGTTCATCGCAGACTGGTAAAAATGTATGAACGACCCGCATATCCTCCGCTCCTTTTCCTTTAAAAACACTGCCACTGCACATGACTTCCTTTGCGCCCTTTTTGCACCACAAGCTTCTTCTCCATCTGCTCTTTCAGTTCATCTACATGAGAAATCAGCCCGACTAGCCTCTCTTCTCCGGCTAGCTCCTCCAATACGCATACCGCCTTATGGCACGCCTGCTCATCCAGAGAGCCAAATCCCTCGTCCACAAACATCGTCTCAAGCCGCACCGCGCCGGACGACGCCTGAACAATATCCGCAAGTCCAAGCGCCAGGGACAGTGCGGCCAAAAACGACTCTCCTCCTGAAAGCGTCCTCGCATCCCGCACCGAATCTGTCGCCGCGCTGTACACATCCAGATCAAGCCCCGACTGGGTCTGTCCGCTCAAACGGTCTGTCGGACGAAGCTGCAAAAACAACTGCTGATCCGTCATCCTGGCAAGACGGCGGTTAGCCGCCTGGATAATCCTTTGGAAATGGCAGCGCTGTAAATACGTCTCAAAGTCCAATTTGATACTCCCGCTCAGATTTCCGTTCGCCGTTCTTGAAATCTGCTCCATCAGAAAACTGTTCTTTTCTGACGATTGCATCCTGCATACGGCCTCCTCCACACAAGCAATGACTTTGGCATTCGTCTCATTGGCCGCATATTGTACTTTGAGTTTTTCATTCAGCGCTCTGCAGCGTTCCGCAAGCTGCCCGTCGCGCTCTGTCAGTTCCGCCAGATCTTCCATCTTTTTTCCTTTTGTCTGCTCCCTAAGCGCTCTGCGTTTCTCACGCAGCGCAATCCCGTTCTCTCTATACTGCGCGATCTCTTTTTCCAGTGTGCGTACCCCAGAAAGCTGCTCTTTATACTCGGCATACTCCTCGTTTGTAAAGGGTGCGCCGGACAGCTGACGTTCAAACGCGTGCTTGGCCGTCTGCACCGATCGCTGTACCTGCTTTAGTTGGCGAAGCACGCTCTCTTTCTGACCGGTCAGTCCCGATACTTCTTTCGCAGACGCATCCTGTTCTTTTCTCGCCTGCTCCAGTTTTTTCCTGCTCTTTGCGAGTGTCGACTGAATGTCATTGATTTCCCGAAGCAGCTGCTCTTTTGTTGCAAACGGAAGCTGCTTGCTCAGCAGGCTGCGTTTCACCGCCGTCTGCTGCATACAATGTTCCAACTCCGCCTCGGACATCCGCAGCCACTCGTCCGCCGATTCCGGTCGCACGCTCTGCTCCTGCAAAGTGCGCATGTTTTCCTCCTGGCGCAGCAAAGACGCCTCCTGTTTTGCATGCCATTTCTGAAACTGACGCATTCCCTGCTCGTCAATTTCATATGCCGGCGCTCCACAATCTGCCGTCTGTCTTACTGCCTGTCCGCACGCCTGCTCCAAATAGGCCTGCAGGCGCACAAACTCACCGCGCTTTTGATCCCGCACACTCTCCAAACTCACCTTTTTGTTTTTTAATTCGTTCAACGTCTCCTCGTCCGGCGCCTTGGGATCGGTCGCCGCCTTGCTCGGATGTGTAAGCGAACCGCAAACCGGACACGGCATCCCATCCTCTAGCGACTGCGCGAGGATACCCGCCTGCTGATGCAGATACACTGCATACTGACGCTCATATTCTTCATATAATACGGTGTACTTTGTCTGAATTTCCGACAACTCTTCCCTGAGGGCCGACAGCGTCTTCACCTGATCATACAGCTGTTCCCGCAAATTTGCACACATACGGATCTGTTCCATATGCGTCCGCGTCCGGCTCACCGATAACAGCTGCTCTAGCCATTGCTGATCGGCGGTCAGCCGTTCATATTCCTCAAAATGCCGGAGCGCGTCCTCCTCTGTTTTTAGTTTGACCTGCCATTTCGGCAGATTCTGGTCAAAGGAACGCTGAAGCTGTTCATATTCTCT
Source organism: uncultured Lachnospiraceae bacterium (assembly GCA_944383325.1). Classification (GTDB taxonomy): domain Bacteria; phylum Bacillota; class Clostridia; order Lachnospirales; family Lachnospiraceae; genus CALWPC01. The sequence continues at coordinate 12,604 of CALWPC010000044.1, forward strand.
TCGATTTGCCGTCTGATCCGCCCGCGCCTGATCCAGTTTCTGGTCAATACGCTCCAGGTGTCCTGTCAGCTTCATAAGCTCCCCGCGTTTTTCCAGAACGATCTGTTCCTTGTCCAGACATTTCTGCGCTGCCTGCAGGCGCCTAAGAAGCTGCCTTTTCTGCTGAAATTCCTCTTTCTTCGCATCCAGTTCCCTGCACTGCTCACAAGCGGACTGATAAGACTCTAGCAGCTGATTCGTTGTTTTCGCTCGTTCCAATGTTCCGCGGACAGCATCCGCCTGTTCTGTGCACTGCGTCAGTTCCTTCTGACATTGCCGCTCCTTTTCCCGCTCTTGTCTGTACACTTCTTTTAAATATTCCAGTTTTTCTTCGATCCGATAGTCCGAGGACGCGCATAAATGATTCCATTGTTCGGCCCTCTCATCGGAAAGACAGACTCTTGAAAACTCCTGCCTGCACAGCTTCAGATCTTCACCCAACTGTTCTGAAAAAATTTTCGCCTGTCTCTTGCACTCCTCCTGAAACATACGATAGCGATCCGTCTGAAACAACTTGGAAAAAATCGCCTTGCGATCTTTAGAACCCGCATGCAGAAGCTTGATAAAATCCCCCTGCGCAATCATCGCAATCTGCAAAAATTGTTCTGCGCTAAGCCCCATAATTTCCTCAATTTTGCGGTCCGTCTCCCTTTTTTTGCCGGGATATACACTGCCGTCGGCCAAAGTCAGTTCCACCCTGGCAGTCTCTTTTACCTCGCTCGCCGTACCGTCCGCGCGCCTGCGCCTGGAAGGCCTGACGTATTCCGGACTCCGAAAAATCTGATAGGTCTCGCCTCGGTAAGAAAAACAATATTCTACATACGTCCTCACCCTGGCGTCTGCGTACTGGCTGCGCATCATATTGCCGCTACGCATGCCGCCGCTCGTGCGGTCGTACAACGCATAGGTGATCGCGTCAAAAATCGTTGTCTTTCCGGAACCCGTATCGCCCGAGATCAAAAACACCCCGTTTTGCACCGCGCGAAAGTCAATAACTTCCTTCCCCGCATAGGAGCCGAACGCAGACATTGTAAGTGAAATTGGTTTCATTGTCCACTTCCTTCCATGCCGTCCGCAACATTTTGCAAAATCGCAGAAACGAATGCCTGTTCCTCCTCACTCATTTCACAGCCATGCATTTGCCGGTAAAATTCGGCAAACGCCTCCTCCATATCCGGTTCGCCGTCTAACAGAACATCCTCCTGCACACCGGACATCATTGCCCGGATCCGCCGATTGTCATATTTCACTTCCAACAAATTTGGAAACACTTCCAACAACTGTTCCCTCGGATAAGAAACCGGTCCTTCGTCCGTCACCGTGACACTCACAAAATCTTCCGTCGGACTGCGCCTTCCGGCCGCAAGCAACTCCTGAAGTGATCCCGAAAGCGTGCGCACATCGTGCAGCGGCACAATCGGAATCGTCTGCAATTTAAGAGGTCTTCCCTTCTCCCGCAGTGTGACAACCGTGATACTCTTTTCCTGCCCGCATTCGCTGACAGAATATTTCAGCGGCGAACCGCAGTAGCGGACGACGTCCCGTCCGACCGTCTGCGCCTTATGCAAATGTCCGAGCGCAACATAATCAAACGCCTTTAAACAGGATACGTCAACCTGATCAATCATTCCGACCGAACGCACCTCGGAGTCACTCGTTTCCGGACAAAAGCCGTCTGCCGTATAAAACTGATGGGACAGTAAAATATTCCGATCCGACATTTTTATATCTGCACACGCCAGTACGCCGCGCACCGCGTCCGTATAGGAGTATGCCTCTGCAGAAAATCCAAAGCCGTCCTGTTCTGCATTCCGGATCAGCCGTCGCACCATCCCCGGTCTGACAAACGGGAGTAAATGTACAAACACAGGGCCATACTCGTCTTCAAACCGCACGCACATCATTTTTTCTGTTTCAGACGCCGGCGGCCGTCCTGCAATATAAATAAGATGATTCTTCAAAATATCCCCGGCAAAACGCAGCCGTTCGCCCGAATCATGGTTTCCGCTGATCATCAGCACTGCCGGCGCCGGATCTTGCATTGTCAGATCCGACAGAAACTGATCAAACAGGCGCACCGCTTCAATCGACGGCACGGACCGGTCGTAAATATCGCCTGAAATAAAAACCGCATCCGGCTTTTGCTGCTCGACCGCCCGGCAAACCTGTGAGAGCATATCCGCCTGACAATCAATCAGGGAGTACTGGTGTAATGTCTTTCCGAGATGCAAATCTGAAAGATGCAAAAATTTCATAGTTTCATCCGCCTTTTATAAAAACGACGCCGCATCCAGCGGCGCCGTTTCGATGATCTGCTATTTCGCAAGCACTAACCGAACTGCATCTTTCCACCCCTGATACTTTCGGTCGCGCTCTTCCTCCTGCATGCGGGGGTGATATGCCGTCCGTGTCATGCGGGAAAAAATTTGTTTTTTATCATAAATGCCAAGACCCAGGCCGGCTGCAAAAGCCGCACCAATGCCGGAAAGCTCCTCCGCCTTCGGCACCTGCACGTCAATTCCAAGCATATCGCTCTGAAATTGCATCAGATACCCGTTTCTTGTCGGGCCGCCGTCTACACGGATTTCCCGGATCGGCAAGCCGGCCTCCTCGCTCATCAGACGGACAATGTCCACAATCTGATAGGCAATACAATCCAAAGCCGCCTTGACAATCTCCCTCTTTCCGGTTGTACGGGACATGCCGCAAATGATTCCCCTCGCCTTGCTGTCCCAATAGGGGGCTCCCAATCCGGTAAATGCAGGCACCAAATAAGTCTGATCCTCTTCATGCGCCCGCTCGGCAAGCTCCTGTGTCTCACTGGCCGAAGCGATCAGTCCCAGATCTTTCTGCAGCCAACTGACTACCGCCCCGGTATTGTTGATATTTCCCTCCAGGACATACTCGACGTTCCCGTCCATTCCCCATGCAAGAGAAGTGACTACGCCTTTCTCACTAAAGACCGGTTCGCTTCCAATATTCATCATCACCGAAGAACCTGTGCCATAGGTTGATTTAATCATGCCGCGCTTTAAACAGCCCTGTCCGAACAGCGCCGCATGGGAATCTCCAAGCATACTGTGAATCGGAATCGGATGATCAAAAAAGCCTTCCACATCCGTGTCCCCGAAATGACTGTTCGAATCGCATACCTGCGCAAGCGCGCACGTTGGAATCCCAAACAAACTGCACACTTCCTCATCCCATTTCAGTGTACGGATGTTAAACATCTGTGTACGTGAAGCATTGGAATAATCGGTCTTAAACGCCGCGCCCGCCGTCAGCCTGTAAAGCAGCCAACTGTCTACCGTACCGCAACAGAGCTCGCCCCGATCTGCGCGCTGCTGCGCGCCTTCCACATTTTGCAGCACCCACGCAATTTTCGCAGCGCTGAAATACGGCGAGAGCGATAGTCCGGTATGTTCACGGATTAAATCTGCGACACCCTGTCTCTCCAGTTGATTACAAATATCTGCTCCCCGGGCACACTGCCATACAACCGCATTGTACACCGGTTCGCCGGTTGCACGATCCCACACAAGCGCGGTCTCGCGCTGACTGCTGATCCCAATTCCTGCGACACTGTCGCGGGAAATGCGACAGCGATCCACCAGACTGCGGATCAGCTCCACGGTATTATCATAAATCTCAATCGGATCGTGCTCAACCCAACCCTTCTCATTGATGATCTGCTCATGAGGCAAATCCATCCTCTCAAGTAAATCACCCGTCTGATCAAACAGCATCGCTTTCGTTCCCTGCGTGCTCTGATCAATACCAATGATATATTTCTCTGCCATCATTCTGCTTCAAGCCTTTCTATTCTGCCAGTAACTTCTCCGCCGTCTTCACAATTCCCTCGGCGTTCAGGCCGTAGTAATCAAACACCTGCTTAGAGACGCCCGTGATTACCGGAGCATCCGGAAGCGCAAGATTTACAACCTTTTTCGGACAATTTGCGGAGACAATCTGTGCAACCATAGAGCCAAGGCCGCCGATATAGGTATGCTCCTCAATAGTAATGACCGCCTTGGCGCGCTCTGCGGCGCGGATCACAGCGTCCTGATCAATCGGTTTTACACAGTACATATCAAGCAAGGTGGCCGAAATCCCTTTTTCTTTCAGGGCGGCAACCGCCTCCTGCGCCGGTTTGACCATCTCCCCGCAGGCTACAATCGCAATATCCTCGCCCTCAGACAGCACCGTCGCCTGATCCATGACAAACGGCACCTGGCCTTCCTCATAAACATCTTCCACAGGATTTCGTCCCACACGAATATAGGCCGGCTTTTCATCCTGAAGAAGCGCGTCCACCAGGCATCTTGTCTGATGCCGGTCACTTGGAATATACACACGCATATTCGGAATGGACGCCATCGTCGCAATATCCTGCGCCGAATGGTGGGTCATGCCGAGCGCTCCGTAACTTACGCCGCCGCTGATTCCGATCAGCGTGACATTGGTATTGGAGTAGGCGACGTCCACTTTCGCCTGTTCCATACTTCTTGTAGACAGAAAACATGCCGGCGATGCGGCAAATGCTTTCTTTCCGCAGCGCGCCAGACCGGCAGCGACACTGACCAGACTCTGCTCTGCAATTCCGACTTCCACAAACTGATCCGGGTGCGCCTCCACATACGGCGTCATCGATGCGGAACCCCGCGAATCGCTGCACAGCACAACAATGTCTTTATCCGTATTGGCTCTCTCAATCAGCAGCTCACAGATTGCCTGTCGATTTGGAATCTTATTCATTTGCCTCACCTCGCTTTTTCAGTTCTTCCGTCGCTTTTTGATACTCCTCTTCCGTCGGCACGCGGTGATGCCATCCGGCCTGGTTTTCAATGAAAGATACTCCATAGCCTTTTGTCGTGTCGGCGATAATGACCGTCGGTTTTCCTTTCAGTGTCTTGGCTGTTTCAAAAGCGTTATTTAAAGAGTCCAGATTATTGCCCTCGGCATGCAGCACATGCCATCCAAAGCTTGCCCAACGCTCGTCCTGACTGTCATGCGCCATCACATCCTCCGTGCAGCCCGAAATCTGCAGGCGGTTGCGGTCCACCACGGCGCATAAATTGTCCAGTTTGTAATGGCCGGCAGCCATTGCGCCTTCCCAGACGGAGCCTTCCGCCAATTCGCCGTCACCCATCACCACATACACGCGGTAACTGCGCTGATCCATGCGCCCGGCGAGCGCCATTCCGACAGACACAGACAGTCCGTGTCCCAGAGACCCGGAATTCATCTCAATTCCGCTGATTTTGTTATTCGGATGGCCAATGTATTTCGACATATACTGGGAATAAGTAAGCAGATCAGACTTCGGAAAGAAGCCCTTGGAACAGAGCACTGCATACAAGGCCTCCACAGAATGTCCTTTGCTGAGTACAAACCGGTCGCGGTCCGGATCCTGCGTGCGGTCCGGCGCAACATTTAACTGTCTGTAATACAGCGTCACAAGAATGTCCATCACACTGAAATCGCCGCCGATATGCCCCGTCTTTGCTCTGTAAATCATATCGAGGACGTCCTGACGCAGCTCAAATCTGAGCTTATTCAAATTTTCCATACTCTTCCTCATTTCTGTATTTGATTTTCCGCTGCCGGAAAGCGTATTCACTCTCCGCGCAGATACGCCTGCACCTGCTCCTCAATCGGATCATAGAGATCCGGCTTCACGCCAATATACTTGCACGCCTCATACAGCACCGGCACCACATCCCCATGAATACCTACGCAGTGATGTATGTACGGTCCGCACACCAGTTTGTGCTCCAGACGCTTCAGATTGGCAACTTCCACCCACACATAAGTTCCTTTGGTGTAAGGGCCGTCCACCCCTTTTGCATTGCCAAGCAGCAGGGAATACTCCCCGTTATCTCCGTCAAAACGGGCCAATGTCATATCCCCGTGTTTTGCCTCCGCCTCGACTGCCCCCGGATGATCAAATGCGAGCGGATAACCGATCGTCGGCTTTTCTTTCGCACAGGAAAGAGGCCAGGGACCACAGTGCTGCAGCAGCTCCCCGTTTTCATTGTCAGGATGTCGCACCGTCCAGTCCGCAAAAAACGAACGGGATGCATCCATGCCGGCAGCCTCCACCATGACGGCGGTAATAGCGCCGTGAATGTCCGTCTCACATACGACCGGAATCCCTTCTTCATTCAGGAGTGAATTAGCCGCGCACGGCATGATGCCAAGCTGGCCCTGAAGCGCATTCCAACACTGAATCGCAATCGCGTTGCATCCATACTGCGCCGCAAGATTTTTCATAGCCACTTTGAGCGCCGCCACATTTTCCAGTTCCTCATCCTTGATCGCCACGTTCATCTGTTCACGAACATACGCGATAACCTTATCCACTTCCGTTTTCTCCGCCTTCACTCTGGCCACTTCATCCGTCAGCTCCGGCATCGGAATCGGAGAGAGCTGGATGTTGAATTTTTCTAACAGTTCACCCTCATTGCACATCGTAGACCAAAAATCAAACGGCCTGGGGGCAATCTGTAAAATACGCGTGTGACGAAATACCTTGACTACATTGCAGACTGCCAGAAAATCATGAATTCCGCGCGCAAATTCGGGGTCATCCAGTCTGCAGTTTGTCATATATGTAAATGGAACCTGAAAACGACGCAGCACTTTGCCCGTGGCAAACAGCCCGCACTGGCTGTCCCGCAGCCGCACTCCGTTTTCATCGGGACGCTCATCCCTCGGCCCCCACAAAAGAACCGGAACATTCATCTCTCTCGCGAGACGGGCCACCACATACTCCGTACCAAAATTACAGTGCGGGAAAAACAGGCCGTCCACGCCTTCCGCTTTAAACTTCGCGGCAATCTTCTGCATATCCCCGTCGTTGTAAAGCAAGCCCTCTTCATTGATGTCCGTAATATCCACGAAATCCACACCGAGCTCCCTCAGCTTATCTCTCGTCAGATTTCCGTACTTCAACGCATCCGGTGCGCTGAAAATACTCCGCCGCGTCGGTGCAAATCCAAGTTTGATTTTTGCCATACCGTTATCCTCCTCATCCTGATCATTTCGTCCTGCGACAGGCTTTCACGATAGCTTCATTATAAATTATTTTTTTACTTCTCACAACTCTTTTAGGACAATTTTCTTGAAAACAAAAGCAATTTCTCTGATCGTTTACAACATTAAAATCCAGCAATCAGCCCCGCGGCATATTTTAAAATTAACAATGCATCCGAGGCGTCCACAAACCCGTCGTTATTGACATCCGCGCGCGCTTTCTCGTCCGTGGAGAGAACAACGAGCGCTCCGGCACTTTTCAGCGCCCACAACGCATCCGACGCGCTGACATTTCCGTCCCAATCCACATCGCCGGGAACAAATGTGGTGACCGCAGTGTTTGGATTAAACGCCGTCTTCGACAATTCCGGCACTGCAAAAATATCATATCCCCATCCTGAAAAATCCCCGCTCACAATATGCGTCTGGGCAAATGTCCGTCCGTCAAAATTACTTGCAACACTGTCTGAACCTACCAAAAAATAATCTGTATAAATTTTCGATTCCTGGTCATTCCATGTAGCGTCGATGGCATACCATTTTCCGTCTTCCATACGCACGTAATTCCACATATGCGCATCACTTCCCGCGGGAGTGACGCCGGTTCCGCTTACTAAAAGACACGGAATGCCCTCGCGGTCGCACAGCTCTTTAAGCGCCTTTGCATACCCCTCGCAGACTGCTTTTCCGTCAATCAGCGCACCGTAGGCGTCATGCGCATGAGAAGATTCGCTGTATGTCACACGGCTGCAAAGCGTATCATGCATCGATTTGAGCTTTTCATAGCGCGTGCTACCCGAAACATAAAAATTGCTGATCGCATTCTGCAGGTTCTGTATGTACGAAGCCGTATTTCCGGCATACCCGGTTTTTGTTCTCACTGATATACGGACCTCGTCAATCTCCCAGTGATACCTGCCTGTCGCCGCATTATAATTTCCCGTATAATAATACCAGATTGTACAGTCAGGGACACTGACCCAAAACAGATCCAGGCGATCCCGCATCACTGCATCCACCGCAAGCTGGGAAGCATTTTGTACCTGTTTCGCCGCAGCGCTGGTTTCACTGTCGGTCGGAGACGACGTAGCCGATGTAAAGGCGATAACCTTCTCAAGCGGTATTTCGAGCTCCGTGTTGCCCAGTCCCGCCAAAGCAAATTCGTTATAAATTTGTACCGCATTGGCGCGCTCGGCAGAGGAAAACCCGGATAATCCTGAAAGCTGATGATAATAATCATACGTTGTCGATAATTTGGCCGAATAGGTATACTGAGCGAAGTGCTGAGAATCTGTTCCCTTCTCTTCCCCGTTCAGGTGCACAACGCCGCTTCCGCTCAACATTGCCGGCTCGGCGCCGGCAGCCTGCACCGGCACAGCAAAGCCGGGCAATAACAATGCAGCGCTCATAATAGCCGCAAGTACTACAGACCACATTTTTTTCTGAATTTTCATAAACAAACCTCCCTATCTGATAACACATAAAATAAACAAAAGCATCTTCAATGTAATACACTGAAAATGCTTTGTCAAATCAAATTTCATCGGCAACAGAAGATTCGGAACAATTATTCCTTGACATCTTTGATGCTGAAGCTGATTCGTCCCATTTTATCTTTTCCGAGACACACTACGCGAACCACATCGCCGAGCGTCAGCACGTCCTCAACGCGCGCAATGCGTTCCTTCGCAATTTTGGAAATGTGAACCATTCCTTCCTTGCCCGGTGCAAACTCAATAAACGCGCCAAACTCCTTGATGCTGACTACCGTACCGGTCAGAATCTGTCCGGCCTCAAAATCCGTGGTGATAATCCGGATCATCTCCACTGCCTTGTCCATCGCCTCACTGTCCAGGCCGCACACGGACACAGCGCCGTCGTCCGTAATATCAATCTTCACTCCCGTGCGCTCTATGATGGTATTGATCGTCTTTCCTCTCTGTCCGACCACATCACCGATCTTTTGCGGATCAATCATAATCTGCATAATTTTCGGTGCATACGGTCCAACCTCGTCGCGCGGTTTGTCGATGCACTTCGCCATAATCTCATCCAGAATATACATTCTGGCCTCTCTTGTGCGCGCGATCGCCTCCTCGATAATCGGGCGCGTCAGACCGTGAATTTTAATATCCATCTGGATCGCGGTAATTCCCTCGTGCGTTCCGGCTACCTTAAAATCCATATCTCCAAAAAAGTCTTCCAGACCCTGAATATCCGTCAACACGAGATAATCGTCATCCGTTTCTCCTGTCACAAGACCGGTGGAAATACCGGCAACGGCCTTTTTAATCGGCACTCCGGCTGCCATCAGAGACATGGAAGATGCACAGATACTTGCCTGCGATGTAGAACCGTTCGACTCCATCGTCTCAGAGACCGTGCGAATGGCATACGGAAACTCTTCCTCACTCGGCAACACCGGCACAAGCGCACGCTCTGCAAGAGCGCCGTGTCCGATTTCACGGCGTCCGGGGCCGCGGGACGGCTTTGTCTCTCCCACCGAATAGCTCGGGAAATTATAATGATGCATATAGCGCTTGGATGTGACCGCCTCATCAAGACCGTCGACTTTCTGCGCGTCGCTGAGCGGCGCCAGAGTCGTCACCGTCAAAATCTGCGTCTGTCCCCTTGTGAACATTGCAGAACCATGCGCGCGGGGAAGCAAGTCTATTTCTGCCGCCAACGGACGAATCTCATTGATTGCCCGTCCGTCCGGACGCTTGTGATCTTTCAAAATCATCTTGCGGACTGTCTTTTTCTGGTACTGATAAATCGCCTCGCCGAGAACGACAAGCCAGTCCTCACGATCAGCAAACGCCTCCTCCAGTTTCTCTGTAATCTGGCGGATATTTTCCTCGCGCACCTGCTTCTCATCGGTAAAGACTGCCTCCTCCATTGCTTCCGGAGGAATCAACTCTCTGATCGCGGCAAACAATTCGTCCGGAACGGCGCAGCTTGTATACGTATGCTTCTCCTTGCCGCACTCGGCAACAATCCGGTTAATAAACGCAATAATTTCCTGATTGACTTCGTGAGCCATAAAGATCGCATCAAGCATTACCTGCTCCGGAACCTCATTTGCACCGGCTTCAATCATAATCACTTTCTCGGCCGTCGAGGCAACCGTCAGCTGCAAATCGCTGTTCTCGCGCTGCTGCGCATTCGGATTGACAACAAGTGTCCCGTCCACCAAGCCAATCTGCGTTGCCGCGCATGGCCCGTCAAAAGGAATATCTGAAATACATGTAGCGATCGAAGACCCAAGCATCGCCGCAATTTCAGGACTGCAGTCCGGATCTACGGACATTACCAGATTGTTCAGCGTCACGTCATTCCGATAATCCTTCGGAAACAGCGGGCGCATCGGACGGTCGATTACACGGGACGTCAAGATGGCATGCTCCGACGCCTTTCCCTCCCGTTTATTAAAGCCGCCCGGAATTTTACCCACTGCATACATTTTCTCCTCATATTCCACACTCAACGGAAAGAAATCAATGCCCTCACGGGGTTTGTCACTCGCGGTTGCTGTGGAGAGCACAACCGTGTCTCCGTAATGCATAAATGCCGCGCCGTTTGCCTGCGCAGCTACTCTGCCTATATCCACTGTCAGTGTTCTTCCGGCCAATTCCATTGAAAAGCTCTTGTACATCCGTTCCTCCTATTCTCCGCATTTCACGGTAAGTTTCACACTTTTTTTCTGCACCCTGTACAGCAAAAATAGGGCGGAAAACCATCCGCCCTAAACGTGATATTACTTTCTGATTCCCAGTCTCTCGATTAATGAACGGTATCTTTCAATATCAATCCGTTTCAGATAAGAAAGAAGGCCTCTTCTCTGACCGACCATTTTCAGCATCCCTCTTCTGGAATGATGATCCTTCGGATGCTCTTTTAAATGCTCTGTAAGCTCCTTAATTCTCGCGGTGAGAACGGCTACCTGAACTTCCGGTGAACCTGTGTCGCCCGGTGTTCTGGCGTATTCTTCCATAATCGCAGTTTTCTTTTCTTTCGAAATCATAATGTTTTTCCTCCTAATTACTGATCAGCGCCCGGCACTAAGAACCGGTCGGAGTGTCCGCATTCCGAGTGTCGGCTCATTTATACTCAAACACAAGAAGTATAGCACAACCATTTCGCATTGTAAAGTCTCAAAATATGCTTTTTCTCCTGTCATTACTCAAAAAACTTCTTTGCATCCGACACATCAGAAACGATCTGCGCCTTTAATTCTTCCAGGCCTGAAAATTTCCGCTCTATACGACTGTGTGACAACAATTCCACGCACACCTGCTCGCCGTAAATCTCTTCTTCAAACGACAGCAGATGCGTCTCGACGCCCCGCCGCGGATCGCTCTGATGAATTGTCGGCTTGACCCCGATATTCGTCACCCCCGCATACGACTTTCCTCTGTACCAGGTGCGGCTCATATAGACGCCGTTTGGCGGCAGCAATTTCTCTTCCCCCGGGAGCAGATTAATCGTCGGCATCCCGAGCGTCCGGCCGATCCGGTTTCCTGAGACGACCGTCCCATCCACAAAAAACGGGTAGCCTAGTAATTGATTGACCATCTCCATATTGCCGCTGTCCAACTCCCCGCGTATCCACGTGCTTCCGATTTCCCGTCCGTGATCGGTCTCTTTCTCAAGGATGTCCACATGAAATCCAAAACGCTCTCCTGCAAGCGCAAGCGTGCGGCTGTTCCCGGCGCGTTTATAACCATACCGGAAATCACGCCCGACAGCGACATAGCCCGCGTGCAGACGCCCGACCAAAATTTCCCTGACAAACCGCTCCGGCTCCATCCCGCGAATTTCCTCGCAAAACGGCAGCATAATGAAGTCGGAAATGCCAAATGCCGACAGCTTTTTCTGAAATTCCGACTCTGTCAACAGCTTTCCGGACACCGGAACTGCCACAACAACGACAAGCGGTTTCATTCCCCGTTCACCCTGCTCTGCCAACTTTTTCAGCAGCGCCTGATGCCCTCTGTGCAGCCCGTCAAATTTACCGATCGCAACGGCCGTTCTCTGATCCATATTCATCTCTCCAAAAACATTTTTATCGGGCGATACTGCCGGCTTTCCCCGTCGTACTGAAAAATTCCGACAAACCGGCCGTCCGACCGGTACATCCGCACCGGATCGCACACCGTCTGAGCCTCAGATACCTCCTGTGCGCCGATCGGGTTGCCGTTCATCAGACGGCAATCTGCTTCCGGCTTTGCCCTGACAACACGGTAATGCTCAAAAAAAAGCTCCGTCGGATAGATCATCTGACGGATAGAGCCTGCGCTCATACACTGTTCAATTTCTTCTAACCTGTGGCTGTCCTGAAGCGTAAATCTTCCGGTCCGCGTGCGAACCAGTTCCTCCATACACGCCCCGCAGCCCAGGCGCTGTCCAATATCATGGCAGAGCGTGCGGATATAAGTACCCTTCGAGCAGACAATTTCCATTCGAACCCGCGGCAGCTGCATTTCGTGTATCTGAATCGAATGGATGCATACCTCACGCGGACTTCGTTCAATTTCAACGCCGGCCCGAGCAAGTTCATATAACTTCTTTCCCTTCACTTTTAACGCGGAATACATCGGCGGAATCTGCGCATACGGTCCGACAAACCCGGCAATACCGTCACACACCTGCTCAGCTTGCAGATCCGGCTGCTGCCGGGCGAGCACCTTTCCCCATACGTCCTGCGTATCGGTCACTATTCCCAACAGCATCACCGTCTCATAACATTTATCCTGCATGTTCATAAACTCGCACAGCTTCGTCGCCGTACCGAGACATACCGGAAGCACCCCCTCCGCCTCCGGATCCAGAGTGCCTGTGTGTCCGATTTTTTTCTGTCCCAGAATGCCTCGCAGCTTCGCTACAACATCATGTGAGGTAAACCCGCGTTCTTTATATACGTTGATTATCCCGTGATACATATGATTCTCCAAACAATTACATTTGATCCCTTAACTGTCTGTCAATATGAAGCAATAAATTATTGATTACATCGTGAAACGATCCGGTCATCGAACATCCGGCCGCCCGGACATGCCCCCCGCCTCCGAAGAACACCGCCACCCGGCTGACATCGACATACTCATCAGAACGCATGCTGACCTTAAACACCTGACTCTCCATCTCATAGACAAAAATAGCCACATGGGTTCCTCTGGTCAGCTGAAGCTGATTGACAATCCCCTCCAGATCATCCGACTCCACGCCGTAAAACTCCATATCCTTCTTCCGCATCGCACTGACAATACATTGTCCGTCAAGCACAAGAATGCTCTCCATCAGCGCGCGTCCAAGCACCTGATTTTGCAAATACGTTTTTGAATAAAAGGTTTCTGTAATCATTTTTGTGTGCGCGATGTCAAATTTCATCAGCCGCGCCGCTGTTTCCAATGTCTTTGCTGTTGTATTGGAATAGCAAAACATACCGGTATCATGCGCAATACCCAGATATAAAGCGGCCGCCGTCTTCTGATCCATCCGCTCATACTCCATAAGATCGAACAGTACTTCGCATGTGGAGCTAGCATCCGGCCGAATCACATTCTCATCTGCAAACCCTCCGTTGCTGATATGATGATCTACGCAAATACTTCTTCGCGCCGTCTTTAGATAAACCGCCGCTTTCCCCAGGCGCTTTTCATCGCCGCAGTCAACCGCAATCAGCAAATCATACACCTCATCACCGGAAGCCTCGGTCTGAATATTTTCCGCGCCCTCGATACCAAGAAAACGACAGGGAACCGCATCCAGATACATATCGGCTGCAATGCCGTCGCCGTTCGCCTGTAAATAATGATAAACGGCGAGCACCGAACCGATACAGTCTCCGTCCGGCCGAATATGACCGGCAATCGCCACATGTTTTGCATCCCCTACCGCTGCTAAAAGATCGTTCACAGATCCTCCCCCTTTTTATTACTGCCCATCCTCAGATTCGTCCGCACTCTCATTGACCTCGTCAATCAGCTTTGACATCCTTACGCCATACTCAATCGACTGATCGGAAATAAACTGAATTTCCGGTGTGTTTCTTAAATTTACAGTCTGTGCGAGCAGCCGGCGAATAAAGCCTTCCGCACTCTGCAGTCCGGCCAGTGTATCCCTCTGTGCCTGTTCGTCGCCGAGCACACTGATATACGCCTTACAAAACTTCAAATCCGGCGTAACCTCCACAGACACCACCGAGGTCATCGGATGGATGCGCGGATCTTTAATCTCTTCATGAATAATATGACTCAGTTCTCTCTGTACTTCCGCATTAACCCTCGTATTTTTAATACTGTTTTTTTTCATAAGGCCTCCTGCTTTCTACATCAACCGCCTGCTTACCGCGGAACCTCGACCATTTCAAAGGCCTCGATCATATCCCCTTCCTGCAGGTCGTTAAAATCTTCCATCACAAGTCCGCACTCATAATTGCTGCGCACTTCCTTCACATCGTCTTTAAAACGCTTCAGCGACGCCAGAGGTCCCTCGTACAGTACCTTGTCGTCCCGTTTTACGCGGACACTGCAGCCGCGCTTAAAGACGCCGTCCAGTACATAAGAGCCCGCAATCGTTCCGACGCCGGACGCCTTGAACAACTGCCGTACCTCCGCATGCCCGATCACCTTTTCCTCATAGATCGGATCTAACATTCCCTTCATCGCCGCTTCCACATCTTCAATCGCATTGTAGATGACTTTATACAGCCTCAGATCTACGCCCTCGCGCTCCGCAACCAGTTTTGCCGTTGCGTCAGGCCGTACATTGAATCCGATAATAATCGCATTGGAGGCGGAGGCGAGACTGACGTCCGACTCTGTGATGGCTCCCACTCCTCCATGAATCACCTTGACAACGACTTCCTCGTTGGAAAGTTTCAGCAGACTGGATTTCACTGCCTCCACCGAACCCTGTACGTCCGCCTTGACAATAATATCCAGTTCCTTTAAATTGCCGGCCTGTATCTGTGAAAACAAATCATCAAGCGACATTTTTGCTTTTCGAGTATCTTCCAACAGCCGCTCTCTTCCCTGGGACACAAACGTCTCCGCGAAATGTCTCGCTTCCTTGTCGCTCTCCGGTGCGACAAAAATTTCTCCGGCATTCGGGACGTCGTTAAATCCGAGAATTTCCACCGGCTGAGACGGCCCCGCCGACTGTACCCGACAGCCGGAATCATCCATCATGGCGCGCACTTTTCCGTAGCATGCGCCTGCCGCAATAAAATCACCGACATGCAGCGTCCCCTTCTGAACTAACACTGTTGCAACCGGACCTTTGCCCTTGTCAAGCTCCGCCTCAATCACGAGACCGCGGGCCTGACGGTTGGGATTCGCTTTTAACTCCAAAATCTCAGATGTCAAAAGAATCATTTCCAACAGCTGATCAATACCCTCCTGCGTATGCGCGGATACCGGCACAAATACCGTGCTGCCGCCCCAGTCCTCCGGCACGAGCTCATATTCTGCCAATTCCTGTTTCACCTTATCCACATTGGCGCTCGGCTTATCAATCTTATTAACCGCAACGATAATTTCAACACCCGCCGCCTTTGCATGATTGATCGCCTCCACCGTCTGAGGCATCACGCCGTCGTCCGCTGCGACTACAAGAATCGCAATGTCCGTTGAATTTGCTCCTCTCATACGCATGGCGGTAAACGCCTCGTGTCCGGGCGTATCCAGAAACGTAATGTTCTGCCCATTGCAAGTAACAACATATGCGCCGATATGCTGCGTAATACCGCCCGCCTCACGGTCAGTCACCCTCGTATTCCGAATCGCATCGAGAAGCGAGGTTTTCCCGTGATCAACATGACCCATAACACAGACTACCGGAGCGCGGGAAATCATCGTGCTCTCATCCTCTTCTTCTTCCTTTAACAGCTCTGCGATGACATCCACCTTTACTTCCGCTTCAGCAATGCAGTTAAACTCCAATGCAATTTCTTCGGCAGTCTCAAAGTCGATCTCCTGATTTACTGTGACGACCACTCCCTGCATAAACAGTTTCTTTACGATGACCGACGGCTGTACTTTCATCTTGTCGGCAAGTTCTTTGACCGTCATCACATCCGGAAGAGTGATTGTGCGAATCACATCCTCTTTCGGCTCCTGCTTAGGCTGCGGCTTCACCGGCTTGCGGGTCGGCTTTTCCAGGCTTCTCGGCGCTCTCTTTTCAAAACGGTCCCGATCATGACGCTTTTTGTCATTTCTCTGGTTCTGGCGCTCATTTTTCTGATTTTGACGCTCCATCGCCTCCGTCGGGCGTTCCAGTGCCATTCGGTCTCTCCCACCGGACGACCTCGCCGGATTTGCTCCTGACTGACCTCTGAAACCACCACGCCTCTGCGCATCCTGTGCGCCGCCGCGTCTCTGCGCCTGCTCTGTGCGGTTTTGGCCGCCTCTGCGCTGATCCTGCCGGTTCGTCTGTGTGTCTCGGCGGCGGAAATTGTCACCTCCGCCCTGGCGCTGTGCCCCGTGCTGCCTGACAGGCTTATCGCCCGATGCGCTGCGCGCACGCTGACCTGCATTTTGGTTCTGCGCTCTTGTCTCGCCCGTATGGACGGCGCCTGCCGTTTCCTTTGTCTGGCGCGGTTTCTCCTCAACCGGTTTTGCCGGCTTCTCCTGCGCCTCGGTATGCACAGCCTCCTGCGCCTGCACCGTCTTCTCGCTTTTTACCGGTTCTCTGCCGGCCTCCTGTACCGAAACCGGTGTCTTTGTACTCTCCGTTTTGATAGTCTCCGTCTTTGAAACTTCCTTTGCCGGTTCCTGCGCTGTCTTTTGGATCGGCTCTTCTTTCTTAGCCGCATCTGCCGCCGGTTCCTGCTCCTGCGGTCTGCGCTTTTTCCGCTCTCTAAGGCGCATATCCGGGCCTCCTGTCATCCGGCTGTTCTGCGGATTAAATACCTGAATAATATTGCGTTTTCTGCGCTCCGGCCGCTTTTTCCGGCGCTCCAGTATTTCCTTCACACGCGTTACCTCGTCATCCTCCAGGGTACTCATATGTCCCTTCACTTCAATATTGAGTTTCTCCAGAATATCCAAAAGCTCCTTACTTGATTTTCCCAATTCCTTCGCTAATTCGTGCACTCTAATTTTCGACATGTATGTTCCCTCCATATTCCTGATTTGCTGATTCCAACTGTCCGGTGATTGCTTTTGCCATATTTTCCTCAACACAGGCGATTGATGCCCGAAATTCTTTTCCAATTGCATGCCCAAGCCGCTCTTTTGTCTCAAAATAATAGCACGGGAGCCGATAATAATCGCACATATTCCGAAACTTTTTTTTCGTATTGGCAGAAGCATCCTCTGCAATAATGACAAGACAGGCTTTTCGGCCCTTCACCGCTTTCTCCACGGCAAATTCACCGCTCACAATTTTGCCGGCTCTCGCTGCAAGCCCGATCATGCCGAGCGCCTTATGCGTGTTCAATCTGCTCTAGCTCCTTTCTCAGACGCTCATATACCTCTGCGTCCAAAGACATATGAAACGAGCGCTCCAGACCTCTCGTTTTCACCGCTTTCTGAAAACACTCTGAGGATCGGCACAAGTATGCCCCTCTTCCATTTAACTTTCCGGTTGCGTCGAGCACAAATTCGCCTTCCGGCGTTCTCACCACGCGCAGAAGCTCTCTTTTCTCTTTTAATTCCCGGCACCCGACACATTGCCGTCTCGGAACCTTTCTTGTCACTGCCACATTATCACATCCTGCCTGCTTAAGCTATTTTACGCCTCCAACAATCAATCGTTTTGCTCCTCAGGATCCTGCATATTTACCGCATCATCCTCTTCATACACATCTTCCTCGTACTCGTCGTCATAATATTCGTCATCATCGTAGTATTCATCATCATACTCATCATACCAGTCCGGCGTTTCCTTTGCCTGCGTCTCACTTTTAATGTCGATTTTATAACCGGTCAGACGGGCGGCAAGGCGCGCATTTTGTCCCTCTTTTCCGATAGCCAGAGACAACTGATAGTCCGGCACGACAACCTTGGCGCTTTTCTCATCCGGATCGGCCATAACTGACACCACCTTGGCCGGACTTAATGCGTTTTCAATCAAAATCGCCGGATTCTCGCTCCAGTTTATAATATCAATTTTTTCACCCTGAAGTTCCTCCACAATCGTGTTGACGCGGACGCCGTTTACACCGACACATGCGCCGACCGGATCGACATCCGGATTATTGGACCAAACGGCCATTTTCGTGCGGGACCCCGCCTCACGCGAAATCGCTTTAATCTCTACGGTGCCGTCGCGGACTTCCGTCACCTCTGTCTCAAACAGCCGCTTCACAAACTCGGGGTGCGTTCTCGACACCAGAACGCGCGGTCCTTTCGTCGTATCACGAACCTCTAAAATATACAGTTTGATGCGTTCGGTCGGTTTGAACACTTCGCCTTTTACCTGTTCATTTTCCGTCAGCACCGCATCTAGCTTTCCGAGATTGATACTGATATTTTTTCCGTTCACGCGCTGCACAATACCGGTCACAATATCCTTTTCTTTTCCGTAATACTGATTAAACAGCGCCTTGCGCTCCTCCTCACGGATTTTCTGCAAAATCACGTTTTTTGCGTTCTGCGTCGCAATACGTCCAAACTCTTTTGACTGAATTTCTATGTTTACGGTGTCGCCCACCTCATAAGCCGGACTGATTTTCTTTGCTTCTTCCAGACTGATCTCCAACACCGGATCCTGTATTTGTTCGACCACCTGCTTTTGAGCATACACATGAAAATCTCCGCTCTCCTTGTCAATCGTTACGCACACATTGTCTGCCTTGCCAAAATGATTCTTACAAGCCGTCAGCAAACTGTTCTCGATCGCCTCCAGCAGCGTATCTTTGCTGATCTCCTTTTCCCTCTCCAACGTATCAAGCGCCTCGATCAATTCCTTGTTCATTTTTTCCTCCGTTCTGACGCACACCGCGTTTCCTTTCCTTTAGATTTTATTTCCTATTGCCTGTATGTTTTTGGCGGCACGCTGACCATACAGCAAGCCGCCTGTTAAAAATCAAATGCCAGACGAATCAGCGCAATATCTGAGCGCAGAAATGTTTGTTCACCGGATTCTCCCATCTCCAATGTGACACGCTCCTCATCGTACGCGGTCAGCACGCCGGCAAATTCTTTCTCATGATTGACTGCCCGGTAAAGCCGGACTTCCACATCTTTTCCCAGACTGCGCTGAAAATCTTTTTCCTTTTTCAACGGACGTCCCAGTCCCGGGGAACTGACTTCCATGATATAGGGGTCGTCAATGAAATCTTCCCGATCCAACGCGTCACTCAGCGAACGGCTTACAAGCTCACAGTCATCAATTGTAATACCGCCTTCTTTGTCGATATAGCTGCGCAAATACCAGTTGCTTCCTTCTTTTACATACTCGACATCGACAAGCTCAAAACCGTGTTCATCGAGAATCGGCTGCAGCAGCTGCTCTGTTCTCTGCTCATAGGTTTCTCTCTTTGTCATATTGCAACGTCCTTTCCAAAAATCCAAAAAGAAGAGTGGGCGTTCACCCACTCTCTTTCTATTCCATATATCATCATTTACTATACTATAGCACTCCTGCCAGAATTATGCAAGCACTAATTTTACAGCAGTGTTATGCACTTGTAGGATTACAATACATGTGTTACAACTGAATATTTAAAAAGCGGAAATACCTTTTCTGTGTTATATTTTTAGCTACCACACCAAAACACAACAAGAAAGGATGTATTTCCGCATGGCTAGTATA
>CALWPC010000045.1 GCA_944383325.1 uncultured Lachnospiraceae bacterium
CGGCAGGATGCAGCGCCGTTGACATTAGATGAGAAGCAAACGGATTCGATTCTGGCACAGCTTAGCAGAGCGGCGGGAATGCAGGTTCTCCTGGCGGACGAGTAGCGCTTGCAGTTTTGGCTCGTTCGGAAAATGTTGCTATGTGAAAAGAATGTGTTATAATATCAGAACTGTTGAGAATACTGAGAACAGGAAGGGGAAGCTATGGGACCGTTGGAAATTGCGTTAATTGTTATTGGCATTTTGGTGGTGGCCGTCAGTTTTGGGTTTTCCGACCGGATTTGGGGAAAAGAGGAACCTGAGGACATCGAAGAATATAAAAATCAGCTGAAGCAGCAGATGGACTCCGTATTTGATGAGCATGCAGGCCATGCGCGGGAGGAGTTTGAAGCTGCGGCGCGCGAAGCGGTGGAACAGTATGTGAGCGACGCAAAACGTTCTCTTGAGGTGATGGTGAACGAGGCCAAGGTTTACATAGATGAAAAAGTGGAACAGTCGGATGCCAGGATGCGCGAATATATTGTGCAGGCGCAGACGGAGAGCAAGCAGACTTCGGAGGATACGAAAGCCAGATTTGAGGAGATGCTCGCAGAACACCAGAAAGCGCTGAAGGAAAGCTCGGAGCAGGTCATTGCTGAAATTAATCATCACCACAATGACGTTACCTTTCTTTATTCCATGATTAATGACAAGGAAGAGGAAATCAAGAAGCACACGCAGATGGTGGATGAGCTGCAGATTAAGACGGCAACGCTTGGACAGGAGATCAAGGAGGCTTCCCAACAGGCGCAGGCAATCAGTAAGACGACCAAGGAGGCGCGCAAGGAGTTTGTCAGCGAGATTGCAGAAGGCGTTATTCAGGAGATTAGCTCTCAGGAAGCTCGTGAGACCGCTGAGGCGGCGGACGCTGCGAATGTAAACAGGGAGTCTGTACAGGAGACAAGAATATTTGATACGGATCGGCTGAACGAGGTGGCAGAAAGCGAAGATACCAAGACGGTAGATAAAGAAGATATCGAAGAGCTGCTGCACGCTATCGGACAGTCTGTAGAAAAAGTGGCGCAGGAGGACAGCGAATATGAGGCGGACATCACTGATTCGCTGTTTGAGGATATGCCTCTAGCGCGAGAAGAAAAGACGGAGGAACAGCCCCCTGCGG
Source organism: uncultured Lachnospiraceae bacterium (assembly GCA_944383325.1). Classification (GTDB taxonomy): domain Bacteria; phylum Bacillota; class Clostridia; order Lachnospirales; family Lachnospiraceae; genus CALWPC01. The sequence goes on from CALWPC010000045.1 coordinate 1,160, forward strand.
CAGACAAAGAAGCAGCCCGGGAAGGCTCCGGGGACGCACAGGAACAGGCAGTTGCAGAAGTTTCTGCTAACATAGAGGAACACACCGCAGCGGACGATTCTGTGGAAAGACAGAAACAGACAGATGAGGAGAATGCTTCGGAGCAAGAGCCGACAGAGACTGCCCGGGAAACTTCGGAGCTGGCTGAAAAGGAACCTGTGCCGCAGGAGGAAACCGAAGCCAACAACTGGCAGGAAACAAAAGCAGAAGAATCTGAGAAAGAAGCACTCACTAGTCCCGAAGAGATTGTGCAGCAGAGCGATGATCAGCAATCGGAAGAGAAGGCGCAGTCAAGTGATGATGATCCTTCAGAAGAGACCGCACAGCAAGCGCCGGAATCGGCAGTCGGCGTCATGGCGGAAGATGTAGTCAGTACGCTGATGTCAGAGATTCCGACAAAATTGATTCGGGCGGTAGAAAATAGCAAAACAGTTTCCAATGATGCAGATATGGAAGCGCGGATAAAGGTGCTAGAGATGTATGACCAGGGTTACAGCAGTATGGAAATTGCAGAGACCATGAAACTCGGCATCGGAGAAGTACGAATGATTGTTGATTTATACAGCAGGAGAGAACGATGAAACAAAAATATTTTATACGGGGCTTGGGTGTTGGAATTTTATGTACAGCGATTCTGTTTTCGATCCCCGCTCTTTGGAACAGCATTACAGGCAGAACATCGGAACAACCGGGTCAGTCGGCTACGGAAGCGCCGGTTTCGCAGGTGACAAAGGAAAGCAAAGAGCCGGATGCAAGCCAGGCTCCAAGTGCGGAGCCGTCAGAGGAACTTCCGGTGCAGAGCCCTCAACCAGTTTCGGAAACGGCTGCGCCATCTTTATCCCCGCAGCAGACGGGTAATACAGGTGCAACGGTAAGCGGCGGAACCGACGGTCAGCCGGAGGACGGACAGGAGCAGACAAAGACGATTACCGTGACCGAGGGGATGACGTCCGGCGAGGTGTCAGAGCAACTGGAGAAAGAAGGACTTGTGCAGGATGCGCAGGAGTTTAACACGTATCTGGTAAACCGGGGGTATTCCGAGGAAATTCACGCGGGAAGTTTTGAGATTTCGACTACAGCCACCTATGAGCAGATTGCGAATACGATTTCATCCAAACAGAAATAAAAATACGGATTTGGAACAATTTCCTCAATATGAAAAAAATACTTGCTCTGTGCTTGAGAACATGCTATACTAGTTGGGCAAAAAGCACGTATGCCGATTTTTAAGAGGGTGTTTGTCAGAGCATAATTTCATCGCTCAAGTGTTTTGAGCGATGTTTTTTTGACACTCTGAGCAGGAGGACAAATTTCTTAAACGCGCGACGCATACGGAAGAAAATAACCAGACGGAGGTAAAAAAATGAGTGTAATTTCAATGAAACAGTTACTGGAGGCAGGCGTACATTTTGGTCATCAGACAAGAAGATGGAACCCGAAAATGGCGGAGTACATTTATACGGAGAGAAACGGAATCTATATTATCGATCTGCAGAAGTCGGTCGGAAAAGTGGACGAGGCTTACAAGGCAGTTGCAGACCTTGTGGCAGACGGCGGTACGATTCTTTTTGTCGGTACAAAGAAACAGGCGCAGGATGCGATTAAGACAGAAGCTGAGCGCTGCGGCATGTATTATGTAAACGAGAGATGGTTGGGCGGTATGCTGACCAATTTTAAGACGATTCAGAGCCGCATTGCACGTTTGAAAGCCATCGAGGCAATGCAGGAGGATGGAACATTTGATGTTCTGCCGAAAAAGGAAGTCATTGCTCTCAAGAAAGAGATGGAAAAGCTGCAGAAGAACCTTGGCGGCATTAAAGATATGAAACGCGTTCCGGACGCTATTTTTGTTGTGGATCCGAAAAAGGAGCGTATCTGTGTACAGGAGGCTCACACACTCGGCATTACGCTGATCGGTATTGCGGATACAAACTGCGATCCGGAGGAACTGGATTATATTATTCCGGGAAATGACGATGCAATCCGCGCGGTGAAGCTGATTGTGTCTAAGATGGCCGATGCGGTTGTCGAGGCAAAGCAGGGAGAGGTGCTTGCTGACACCGAAGAAGAGCAGGCCGAGGAAGAGGCTGCAGAGGCAGCAGCGGAATAATTCAGATAGATGGATATTGAAGTTTAAGGAGGACGAAATCATGGCAATTACCGCAGCAATGGTAAAAGAGCTTAGAGAGATGACCGGAGCAGGAATGATGGACTGCAAAAAGGCATTAAATGAGACAAACGGCGATATGGATGCAGCGATTGAGTTTCTGAGAAAGAACGGACAGGCAAAGGCAGAAAAGAAAGCTAGCCGTATTGCAGCAGAAGGTATTGTAAAGACGATGATTCAGGATGATCAGGTGGCATCGATTGTCGAAGTAAACAGTGAGACAGATTTTGTTGCCAAGAATGAAGATTTCCAGAGTTATGTAGCTGATGTGGCGGCGCAGGTTATTGCTTCCGACGCGGCTGATATGGATGCGTTTATGGCCGAGGCATGGAAACCGGATTCTTCAAAGACGGTGAAGGATGCGCTTGTGGAAAAGGTTGCAGTGATCGGTGAGAATCTGAGCATTCGTCGTTTTGAGAAGATTAAAACGGACGGCGTGGTTGTCTCTTATATACATGGCGGCGGCCGTATCGGCGTTCTGGTGGAGTCGGCAACGGCTACGGCAGAACCTGCGGTAAAAGAGGCGCTTGTCAATGTGGCAATGCAGATTGCGGCGCTTTCTCCGAAGTATGTATCTCAGGCTGAAGTTTCAGAAGAGTATAAAGAGCATGAGAAAGAGATTCTTCTGGCTCAGGCAAAGCAGGAGAATCCGAATAAGCCGGATAATATTATTGAGAAAATGATTATCGGACGGCTGAATAAAGAGCTCAAGGAAGTTTGTCTGTTGGATCAGGCTTATGTTAAGGACGGCGACCTTACGGTCGGCAAGTATCTTGAGAAGGTGTCCAAAGAGACAGGCGTTGATGTGACCGTTACCAGATTTGTCCGCTATGAGACTGGCGAAGGTCTTGAAAAGAAAGAAGAGAACTTCGCGGAAGAAGTCGCAAAGCAGATGGGAATTTAAGCGAACGCTGTATGTTGAGGGTATATTGCAGAAGCAGTATACCCTTTCAGTTTTATATGAAATTGGTAAAAACAGATTGTGAAAATAATCGTTTCAGGAGGCGAAAATATTGGAATCAGATGGCAACGGAAAAAATGAACAGGTTAAAAAAACCGTGAAATCAGGCATCACTTTTGGAAGTGCACTGGCGATGGTCATTAGTTATACTACGTGGCATTCTGTGGGGTGGGCCATTATTCACGGACTGCTTAGTTGGGTTTATGTGATTTATTTTCTTCTAACATACTGAACCGTGTTTGGCAATTCATTCATTATAGCGTTTCAATACGATAATCTCCGGATTGGAACCATAGGCGTCATATTCGGAAACTAATAAATGCGTTTCATCAGCAGCGACTCCGTAACATCTGTCGCTCCCTGCTTTATGTAACTGGTTTCCTAAATAGATTTTATTGTCATTCCAAAATTTTGCGGTCTGCCCATTTGGCAGGGGATATTCCAGGTTGATAAAGGAACCTTTGAGTGCATGGAGATCGGTCACTGGCTCCATATCCGGAATCTTCAGTTCATTCAATGCTGTGATGATTTTTTCTTTTAATTTTGTAAACGCGTCTTCTCCTTTCTGACAGTACATGGCAACCATACACTGTTCTCCATAAGGTTGGCCATTTGTTTCTGAACAGCCGCTGCAATCGCAGCGCAGTTGGCATTGTGAACAGTCGATTCCGCAAATTGATTTCATGATGTGTCCTCCCTGGTCTTTTGAATGTTTTCGTTACCGCATACATTTTTTTACAAATTTTATAGGCACGTCCATGCGCTTGGCAACTTGCTCCGGCGTCATGCCGCTGTCTAAAAAGCGCTTGCATACTGCGTTCATATTTTCTCCAACCTCGATAATATGTCTGTCAGGATCGTAGAAACGTACAACTCGTTGTCCCCAGGCATGCTGTTTAATCGGGTGTACGTATTCAACACCGCATTTTTGAAGTCTGTTCGTAAATTTGTCAAAATCATCTTCTTCGAAGTAAATTTCAAAATTATTACTGTGAAAACGGATTTCTGCTGTGCCAATAAACTCTTTGTAAGTCTCCAGTGTCTGTAAAGCCAAACCGCCGGTTAAAGTTTTGTTTGCTCCAAAATCCATGATGACGTGAAGCCCCAATACAGTTTTGTAAAACTCAACGGATTGATCAATATCAGTGACTACCAATAACGGATTTTTCAATTTCATCGCATGATCCTGCCTTCCAAAGTATAATGAGAGTTTTTTGCCATATCCTGAGCATATTCCATGCCCATTGATGTCAAACGTAAAAAAGAGTCTCCGCACCAACACGAAAACTCTCGTCCTTTTCTGAAAATCCTTATTTGATCAGGCTTCCAAGCGTTTACTGCGGATAGGGGGACTTGAACCCCCACGTCATGGACACCAGAACCTAAATCTGGCGCGTCTGCCAATTCCGCCATATCCGCATAGCATTGTCTAGGTTGATGAAGAGTGATCTTCAATAAAAATTTTGCGAGATACAAAATTGTAAACCATAACCATTGCCGTAGTGATGATTTTCGCAATACGGAAATTCATCTGGAACATTTTGATAAATATCCACATAAAAATCTGATTCAAACCCAAGGCGACAATATTGAGCAGAACAAAAATAATAAACGTCGCTTTTTTACTCGTATCTTTGCGCTGGTCAAATACCCAGAGCATGCTAAGTACATAATTGTAGATGACAGCAATAATAAATGCAATCGGAGCCGCAATCAGAGACCGCGTGCCTTCATCCTGAGGGAACAGGCTAAATGAGGGCAGAATATAATCCGTGAGCAAAATCAAACATCCGTATTCGACAAGAAAGGCAGTGCCGCCGACAACAGAAAAGCGTATAATCTGTCTAAGCAGTGCGCGATGTTTTTCAAAAAACATTGCCAATTTGTGTTTTCCTGAATGTTCCATAAATGTCAGCTCTCCATCCGTTGTGCGCTCGGTCTTTGAATCCATATCCGCAGTAAGTTTACATGAGGCTTTTATATTTGTCAAGCATTTTCTGGATGGCGTCCTGCGTCATCGCTCCCAGATTGCGCTGTTGTTCTTTGGGCAGCGAAGACGGATCAATCGGTTCTCCAAATGAGACAATCACATTGGTTTTTTTCATTCGCGGAAACTGATCTTCAAAGATCGCCGAGGTGTTATAGAGTGCAACAGGGACGACGGGCCGGTTTGCTTTCAATGCAATTTTAAAGCTGCCTTCTTTAAACGGCAGCATCCCGTCGGCTCTGCCGCGTTTGCCCTCCGGGCAGATCAGAATGGAAACGCCCTGCTTCATATAGTCGATGGCTCTTGAGATGCATTTGACACCTTTTTTCGGGTTGCTGCGGTCTAAAAACAGGCAGTAGAGATAACGCATCCAGATATTGAGCAGCGGAAATTTCTCCAGTTCCTTTTTGGCGATAAATCCGGCAGGAGATCGCATCTGCACGTAAGTGAGCAAGATGTCAAACTGACTGCGGTGGTTCATAGCAAACAGTGCGGAGCCTTCGGCCGGGATATGTTCCTGGCCGTACACGGTCGCGTGAACGCCGGCAATCCGCAGACAGACACGGAAGGCCCACTGCACAATGCGCAGGGAGCTTGTGTCCCGGATGTGCCGGTTGAATTTGCCGATCAGCCATTCAACAAGCAAAAGCGGGATGGACAGTATTAAAAATAATATGACAAACAAGGCCACTCCAAGAAAACGCAGCATATGACCAACCAACCTTTCCTTCTTTTTTAACGATGATATAATTTGGTTAAATAGCGAAGGTAATTTCCCCAGTCCGCGTCCAGGTCGCTAGACTGGTAGCGCCAGGCCCAGTTGCCCTCGGAACGGCCCGGCATGTTCATACGTGCTTCACTTCCCAAGCTCATTACGTCCTGCAGCGGAATGACCGTATACGTAGCGACACTGGAGAGCGCGGTGCGGATAAAGGCCCATGCGACGTCGGCAGCGCCGGTGTTCATATATTGACGCGCTTTTTTCTGTGCATCTTTTGACGCGTGGCTGTACCATCCCTTAGCGGTGTCATTGTCATGCGTGCCGGGATAACAGATACAGTTTTCAATGTGATTATGCGGCATCATCATATTGTCGTTGGGGTCTTCAAATGCAAATTGAAGCACGCGCATGCCCGGAAGGTGAAAGTCGTCGCGCAGCGCCTCCACTTCCCTCGTAATGACGCCGAGATCCTCGGCCCAGATCGGAAGATTCTCGCCGAGCGCCCGTTTCAGGGCGAGTAGAAATTCGCGGCCGGGCGCTTTTAACCATTGGCCGTGAATAGCGGTTGCAGAACCGTATGGAACGGCCCAGTAGCCTACAAATCCCCGGAAATGATCAATGCGCAGTATATCGACTAACCGGAGCTGTCCCTTGACCCGCCGAATCCACCAGTCAAAGCCGGTTCGTTCGAGTTCCTTCCAATTATACAGCGGATTGCCCCAGAGCTGGCCGGTAGCGCTGAAATAGTCAGGGGGGACGCCGGACACTGCATTCGGATACCCTTTTTCGTTTAAGTCAAACAGTTGTTTATGGCTCCATACATCCACGCTGTCCAGGGAAACAAAAATTGGGATGTCTCCGATAATACGGATGCCATTTTGATTTGCGTAATCCTTGAGATTGGCCCATTGACGGAAAAAGAGGAACTGAATAAACTGGTAATAACCAATGTCATCCGATAGTTTTTGCGCCCATTTTTCCCGTACCGATGCGGTCGGCGCCAAAAGCTCAGGCTCCCATTCAAGCCAACACTGGCCGTTGTGCGCATCTTTGCATGCCATGAAAAAGGCGTAATCGTCAAGCCAGTCTTTTTCGCTGTCGCAAAAGACGGCAAATGCATCGGATAATGTTGGATTTGCGCCTTTGCAAAATGTGCGGTAGGCTTTTTTGTATAAGGAAAATTTAAACGGAATGACAGCGCCGTAGTTCACTTTTTTATCGCTCAGGCCGGAGGGAAGAGCAATGTCTTCTTCCGCGAGCAGCCCGTCCTCGATTAGAAGCTCGGGGCTGATCAGCAGTGGTTGTCCGGCAAAGGCGGAAAAGCTCTGATATGGGGAATCGCCAAAGCCGGTCGGGCCGAGCGGGAGAATCTGCCACAGCGTCTGCCCGGATAATTTTAGATAATCAATAAATTCATAAGCGCCTTTCCCGAAATCACCGATCCCATAATCGGAGGGGAAGGAGGTAGGATGTGCCAAAATTCCGGAGTAGCGCGCATGATCGGATGGTTTTGCAATAATATTCATACGTATCTCCAATCCTTTGTATTTTTTCAAATCTTATATAGTATAGCATTTTCGGCAATATAATGTAAAGACGTTTAAGGAGAAAATATGGTTACATATCACAAAAAGAAAACGTGGAAAGTGGTTGATCTGCACTGTGATACGATCTCCAGTCAGGCTGCTAAGCGTGCGGAGGGCAGAAGTGCACAGTTATTTTGTGCCGACGGGCATGTGGATTTGTGCAGAATGCGGAAAGGCGGATATTCCCTTCAGGTGTTTGCACTGTTTGTAGACCGGGCGCAGCATGCGGACGCTTATAGGTTTGCAAAGAGCCTGTTGAACGAGTTTTTCCGGGAGATGGAACGGAATCAACAGTGGATTTCACAGGTGCGTACTTATGACGAATGGAAGAACAATGAGCGGCAGGGAAAACTGTCCGCGTTGCTTTCGATCGAGGAGGGAGGCGTCTGTGAGGGGAATACGGCCTATTTGCAGGAATTTTATAACGCCGGCGTCCGTATGATGACGCTGACCTGGAATTATGCAAACGAACTTGGACTTCCAAACGGCGCGTTCCCGGACGGCCCGCTGACAAAATTGGGGCATGAGTTTCTGGAGCAGATGGAGGAGATGGGAATGCTGATTGATGTTTCTCATCTGAGTGATCAGGGTTTTTATGATGTGTTACGGCGGACCAGAAAGCCGCTTTTGGCTAGCCATTCCAATGCGCGCGCTCTTTGCCCGCATCCGAGAAATCTAAGCGATGATATGATCGGTAAAATTGCAGAACGGGGAGGATTGATTGGCGTCAATTTTTATCCGCCGTTTGTGGAGCCGGACAGCAGGGTAATGCGGCTGCCGGCATTGGCGGCGCATATTCGGCATATCATATCAGTTGGGGGCTGCGGCTGTGTGGCGTTGGGAACGGATTTTGACGGGATGAGCGGTGAGCTTGAGATTGCGGACGCTTCGATGATGCAGCGGCTGCCGGAATATTTGACATGCGAGTTTTCAGAGGCCGAGATCGACCGGCTGATGTGGGAAAATGCCGAGCGTTTTTTTAAGGAGAACCTTTGATTGATGGATAATCCCCGCCTGTGATGCATAGAATGGAGCGTGAAGAGAGGAGGGGTGGTTCTTGGAGCTTGTCAAAAAGAACATACACATGAATCGCCAGAAAGGGCGCGAAGTCAGCCAGATTCATCTGGATGAAGATCAAAATGTGCCGGATCGTAAAGCCGATGTAGAAAAAGTGATATGGGAAAAAAGCGAGATTCGTGTGGAGGAGGTGCGGCCGGCTGCCGACCACGTGTTTATTCGGGGAGTCGTGTGTTTTGACATTCTGTATATGGATCATGAGCGTAGCCAGCAGATGCATAGTATGCACGGAAGGCTTCCGTTTGAGGACACTATACAAATGGAGGGAGTGGCTCCGCAGGATAATCTGTGTGTAGAATGGGAATTACTGCAGCCTGCCGTGACCGTGATTAACTCACGGAAAATTAATTTTCGGGCAGTGATTACGCTGACCGTCACTCTGGAAGAAGTTTATGATGAAGATATTACAGTCGATCTTTATGAAGCGCCGCAGATGTTTCAGAAAAAACAGACGGCGAGTCTGCTTCAGATGAAAGTGAGCAAGAAAGATATTCTGCGCATTCGCAATCAGTGGCAGCTGCCTGCTGACAAGCCAAATATTGGAGAAATTTTATTTTATACGGTGACTGCAAAGGGGGTTCGGATCCGTTGTCTGGAAAACCGGCTGCTCGTTCAGGGGACGTTTCTGATTTTTGCGCTGTACCAGGGAGAGCCGGAGGGAAGCGCGCCTGCTTATTGCTCTTATGAGATTCCTTTTGAGGAGACATTAGACTGCAGTAATTGTCAGGAAAATATGATCAGTCATATTCCCTGGGAACTGGGCATGCATGAGCTGGAAATAAAACCGGATTCCGACGGGGAACTCAGAGTTTTGTCGTTTGAGGGAGTACTGGAGCTTTCCATCAAACTCTACGAAGAGGAAGAAGTGGAAGGCATTGTGGACGTCTATTCCGTTGCGCAAGAGGTAAAACCGCAGATTAAGATGACGCAGTTTACAAGACTGCTTGTGAAAAATGAGACAGAGTGCCGCACAGCAAAGCGGATGAAGATTGCCGATACAAGCGCGCGGGTTTTGCAGATTTGTCACAGTGACGGCAGTGTGCAGCTCAAACAGACCGAGCCAGTTGAAAAAGGGCTGAAGGCAGAGGGGGAAATTGCCATTTCCGTGCTCTACATTACAGCGGACGATATGCAGCCGCTGCGTCTGGCCAAGGGCACAATACCGTTTTCGCAGGTGATTGACATGCCGAATTTGTCCGCATCTTCATCGGGCGACGGGTATTTATATCATGTCGTGCCGTCTTTAGAACAGCTGTCTGTTCAGATGATGGACAGTGAGGAGATGGAAATCAAGGCGGTCATCCGCATGGACGCGATTGTGTTTGACAAACATGAAGAGCCGGTTTTGACCGACATTATTTGTATGCCGATGGATTATGAGAAGTTAAATCAGCTTCCGGGCATGGTTGGATACCGCGTGTGTCCTGGCGATGATTTGTGGACCATTGCAAAAGCAAATTATACGACGACAGAAAAGCTAATGCAGATTAACGGGCTAAAAGATGAACAGCTGCGGCCCGGAATGCAGCTGATTGTTTTGAAAGAGCTTCCGGCTATGCAGTAAGCGGGTCAAAATTTTGCATTGGATCAGAAAAAGTGCTGTTCATTGTCCGAACATTCCGGTATAATACACGGTAACAACTACTGCTGAGTTTACATATGCATGTTGACATGGAGGAGAAAATGGACGTTTTACAGCTGCGGGCTTACGGGAAAATTAATCTGGGACTTGATGTGTTGGGGACGCGGCCGGACGGATACCACGAGGTTCGGATGATTATGCAGACCGTAGGGGTGTATGACGAGATTCGTATGGAGAAGCAGCGCAAGCCGGGCATACAGATTGCGACGAATCTGTCGTTTCTGCCCTGTAATGAGCAAAATCTGGCTTACCGTGCAGCGGATCTTCTGATGCAGGAGTGCAATGTGCCGGAGGGCGTTTCGATTCGTATCCGCAAAGTGATTCCGGTGGCTGCGGGAATGGCGGGGGGAAGCAGTGACGCCGCCGCGGTGCTGATCGGTGTCAATCGAATGTTTGGTCTTGGATTTTCAAAAAAGGATCTCGCCCGGCGAGCAGTGACTCTGGGCGCGGATGTACCGTATTGTATTATGCGCGGAACCGCGCTGGCGGAAGGTATTGGCGAGCGTCTGACGCCGCTGCCGAAAATGCCGCCGTGTATTGTAGTCGTCGCGAAACCGCCGGTCAGTGTTTCCACCAAAGAGGTATATACAAAATTTGACGCATGTCCGGCACCGGCACATCCAGATATAGACGCTATGATTCAGGGACTAAAGAGAGGCGACCTTCTGACTGTTGCGCAAAATCTCGGCAATGTTTTAGAGAATGTGACCGAAGAGGATTATCCGGTTGTCGCCAGGATTAAGCAGATCATGATAGAGCATGGCGCTCTGGGCGCTCTGATGAGCGGCAGCGGACCAACGGTATTTGGTTTGTTTAATGATGAGAACGCGGCGGAGAGAACGCGGCGGGGGCTTATCCGGGCCCGACTTGTCAGGCAGCTGTTTGTCACGAAGCCGGTTCCGTGAGCGCAGGTGAGAAGGCAGTTGTTTTTTGTTTTAAACTGTATAACATGTCCGGACAGGGACATACTTGAGATACCGCAGTGCGGTATCTCAATTTTTTCTAGGAAATTGCGTGCTATCAAACAAAATAGCACCGGAGGAGGATTTGTTATGCGGTTGAAAAAACAATGCAGGATAGGTTTATGGATTGGTATAGTGAGCTTGTCGGCTGTGATTTTGGCAGGAAGTTATTGCGGGACATCGTCTGAGAAGAGTGTCTGGCAGGAGGGCCAGGCGATGGCCTGGTGGAGTGTACTGTATCCGAGCGGGGAGGAAAAAGAGCAGCCCAGATCTCCAAGGTTTTGGATCTGGGAGCAGCTAAAAGGCTTGTTTACATCGGATCAGACGGTATCGGCGTTTGTAGACCAGACACCAAGGTTTTACTTGAAACTTGTAGACAAACAGAGTAAAATGTAACAAATGAGTAATGTCTGAGGAAATAGAAAGGAAATAAAACGATGCAAGCCTTGTCAGAGAATGGGCGTCTGGATGCACCGGCTGAACGCAATGCGCCGATTGGCGTGTTTGACTCCGGCGTAGGCGGACTCACGGTGGTGCGCGAGATTATGCGGCAGATTCCAGAGGAGCCGATTGTGTATTTTGGAGATACGGCCAGAGTGCCTTACGGCGGCAAGTCCCGGGAAACGATTTTGCGTTACTCGAGGCAGATTATTCGCTTTTTGAAAACGCAGCATGTGAAGGCGATTGTCGTCGCGTGCAATACGGCGAGCGCATTTGCGCTAGAAGAGATACGGCAAGAGTTGGATTTGCCGATTATCGGCGTGGTGCTGCCCGGCGCGCGGGTGGCGGGAGAAGTGACTAAAAACGGCAGAATCGGCGTCATTGGGACAAAGGGAACGATACATAGCGGATTATACAGAGAGGTTATTTTGAACGAACATCCGACATATGAAGTGTTTGGCAAAGCGTGTCCGCTGTTTGCTCCTCTGGTGGAGGAGCATTTGCTCGATGATTCTGTGACATTTGAGATGGCCAGGAGATATTTGAAAGAACTTCAGGAGTGTGATATTGACACGTTGGTATTGGGGTGTACGCACTATCCGCTGCTCCGTTCGACGATCGGGCAGGTGATGGGGGATAAGGTGACACTGGTCAATCCGGCTTATGAGACGGCGATCGAGTTAAGACAGCTTTTGCGGGATCACCGTCTGTCGTTTGCGGGTGAACCGCTTCGGGAAAAATATCAGTTTTTTGTAAGTGATGACCCGGCGACATTTCGTGAATTTGCGGACACAATTTTACCGTGTCCGACGGACCGGACGCGACAAATCTGCATTGACGGATTTTAATCTAACCGGCCGGACAGAGTGATAAAATGGAGGGTTTCATGACAGAGGATGTTTTGGTGACCATCAAAGGGTTACATATGGCGGCTGCAGACACGGGAGAAAATGTGGAGCTCGTTACGATCGGGAAACATTCGTCGGCCGATGGGCTGCATATGATCGAGTATGAGGAGCATTTTCAGCAGGATGATGAGCGCGATCTGGTTGTGAAAAATCGGCTGCTGATCGGAAATGACCGTGTAGAGCTGCAGAAGGACGGGGGACTGTCTATGCAGATGGTTTTCCGGAAAGATTTTCGGAGTCTGTCCAAATACCGGCTTCCCTATGGAACGATTGATATTGCTATGGAGGCGACTGAAGTGCAGGTGGCGGAGACGGAGGATCAGATTTCCGTTCAGCTGCAATATTATCTTGAAATGAACGGCGCGCACACAAGCGATTGTACGATGTCGATTTCCATCCAGGCGAGGTAAGGGCGCGCAGGCCTGAGGTTGGTATGCGGAAAAATGCAAAAATAAAACGGGTATAACTTTTGAAGAGTAGTTTCAAGTTATGCCCGTTTGTTTTTATTTATGTAATTTTGCTTTCAGCTTGGCAATAGGCCCTGTTTTTTTCGGCGGGGTTTCCAGTGTGCCTCGTTCTGCCCTGACAGCGGTGATATATAGCCCGCTGATCGTTGCGGTGACGGTCTTTTTAACCGGAATCCGGTCGAAAATTTTGGCGTCGCAGATCATGGAGGTCACTCTCGGGCCGACTTTGACTTTTACAATCGGAAATTTTGCAATACGTGCAAAGCGCGGCACCTGTTCCAGTACGGCTGCCGGAAGCCCGGCGTCTTTTAGCTTCAGCTTTTTTTTGTCAATAATCAGCATAGATACGGTCTGCGCGGCTGCATCCATCTGTTTCTGTTGTTCAGCCTGCGTCTTTTGCATACGGCGTCCGAGAAAATACAGCACAACGAGTCCGACGGCAAGGACGCATAAAATAATGAGTAATACTGTCCAAAATGTGTTCACTGGATTGATTCCCTCCTTTTGTCATGGTGATTATTTTAACATTGATCGCAAAAAAGTGCAATATGTGGAAACAAACTTTGTCAACAACTTTTGTTTTGTTAAGCGAAGGTGGGGGCATCACAGCAGAACGTCTGCTTGCTTTTCTCTGAAGAAAGTATATAATAGTAAAACAAAAGTAGCTACTGACGGACGGGAGGCGTTTGTTTGGAGTCTGTGTGGGTTGTGATACAGGAGACATGGAGTTGGCTGATGGCGAACCTGTTTCCAATGAATCTTATACTGGCGCTAGTCATCGTTTTTTTTCAGAGGCGTGATCCGAAAACAGTGTGGACTTGGCTGTTAGCGCTTATTTTTTTGCCGGGAATTGGATTCGTCCTGTATCTGGTTATTGGGCAAAATATGCATAAGCGGAAAATGTTTGAGACGAAGGCGGTTGAAGATAAAATTCATGCGGTGATTCACCAACAGGAAGAACACATTATCCGCGATGAGTTTGAAGAGCTTGACGAGCCGATGAAAGAGTATTCGGATCTCGTGATGTATAACCTGCAGTCTTCCGGGGCGGTGTATTCCAATGATAATCGGGTACAGATTTTTACCGATGGTACGGAGAAGTTTTCGGATCTGATTGAAGAATTAAAAAAGGCGAAGAGCTCGATTCATATTCAATACTATATTATCCGGTCGGATGAGGTGCTCTCTTCTGTGGAGGAAGTGCTGACGGAGAAAGTGAAAGAGGGCGTCAATGTCCGCATTCTCTACGACAGTATGGGGTGCAGCGCCATGAAGGAAAGAGACTGGGACCGCCTCCGCTCTGAGGGGATACAGATTGGAGAATTTTTCCCTGCTCTTCTGAAAAAACTGCAGCTTCGGGTGAATTACCGCAATCACCGCAAAATCGTAGTCATCGACAACGAGGTGGCATATATTGGCGGATTTAACATGGGCAGAGAGTACCTCGGAAAAAGTGAGAAATTCGGTTATTGGCGGGACACTCATCTGAAGATTCACGGTACAGCAGTCCTGAGTCTGCAAAACCGGTTTATTTTAGACTGGAACTATGCAACGAAGGAAAATTTGTTTCGGGATTCCCGTTTTTTTGTGCGGCCGCACAATGGAAATGAGGGAGATGTCGGTCTGCAGATTGTGAGCAGCGGACCGGATTCTCAGTATCAGAATATTCGGAATAATTACTTGAGAATTATCCATAAAGCGAAGAGCAATCTGTATATTCAGACGCCATATTTTATACCAGATGAGGTCATTCTGGACGCCATATGCGTGGCGGCGATGTCGGGCGTGGATGTGCGTGTGATGATTCCGTGTAAGCCAGATCACCCGTTTATTTACTGGGCTACGTTTTCCTATTTAGAAGATTTACTTGGAGCGGGCGTAAAATGCTATACCTATGACAATGGATTTCTGCATGCGAAAACGATCATGGCAGACGGCAAGATCAGCTCGGTCGGGTCGGCCAATATGGATATAAGAAGCTTTAAGTTAAATTTTGAAGTCAATGCGGTGATCTACAACGAAAATGTCACCCAGGCGTTGGAAGACGGATTTATACAGGATTTACGGAACTGCACACAAATTACGTCGTACAGCTACGGGAAACGGGGACTGTGGATTCGCTTTAAGGAACAGGTGTCGCGACTTTTGTCTCCGCTGATGTAGGCCGACGTCCGGTGCGTAAATATCATTTTTCATATCGTGATAAGTCATGAAAAAAGTGTGAAATTTTTAGAAATGCTTTTCACAGAGAAAATTGTGTGTTATAATCACCAAAGGCATTTTCAAAAATACGAATATAATCTCAGATAAGATGGGGATTATATCAAAGAAAAGAGGTAAATCATGAAAAAGAAATGGTTAGTGGCAACGGTATTGAGCCTGGCAGTCGCAATGGCAGTGACAGGATGTAGCGGCGGTGATGACAGCAGTGCAGACAGCAGCGAGAATCCGAGCGGCACAGCGGGACCGGTAGGAGAGAATATTGTTCCGCTTGACGAGGTTCGCGAGAAGTTGTTTAAGGATGTGGATTCTCTTGTCAAGCTTGGACAGTATAAAGATATTGAAGTTACGATTGATAATGTGGAAGTTTCCGATGTAGACGTTGACGAGCAGGTGGCGTTAAATCTGCAGCAGTCCGGCGAACCGGAACAGATTACAGAAGGCACTGTAGCAGACGGTGATACAGTCAATATTGACTATGCCGGAAAAGTGGACGGCGAGGATCTGGAAAATGGTTCTGCAACAGGTCAGAGATTAGTGATTGGTTCCGGCTCGTTTATCGAGGGATTTGAGGAGGGACTGATCGGAGTAGAGATCGGCTCTACCGTGGAAGTCAATGCAACATTCCCGGATGAGTATGAGCAGGATCCTTCCCTTTCGGGAAAGGCGGCAGTATTTACCGTGACCGTTAATTATGTAGAAGGCGATACGGTGACGCCGGAATTGACAGACGAGTGGGTTGTTGATCAGGGGATTGATAATGTTGCCACGGTAGATCAGTACAGGGACTATGTCCGCGCCAGCCTTGAAGATCAGGCAGAGAGCGATATGCAGCAGGCGACATACGTTGCTGTAATGGATAAGATTATGGCGGATGCAGAAGTTTCCGGCCTGGCGGAAGACATGGATGTGGAGTCGACCAAAGCGGAGGAAATTGAGTACGCGAAGAATCTTGCCACCAATTACGGGTATGAGTACGATGATTCCTTTATTTCGCTGTATACCAATGCAGAGTACACGACGGTGGAGGAATATGAAAACTCACTGGACGGCGATATTCAGACGTACTATGAGCGGATTATGATTTACCGCGCGATTGCAAAGACGGAGAATATTGAAATCAGCGAAGAGGATTATGAAGCGGATGTGACGGAGCTCAGTGCCGATTATGCAAATTACGGCGAGGAGTCTGCGGCAAGCTTTGAGGAAAATTACAGCTTTATGATTTATGAGAGCGATATTTACACGGAAGTGGAAAGTCTGATTCTGGATTCGGCGATTGTTACAAAACAGTAAGCGGCATACAGACGTCCGGGCACAACGGACTTCAAACTAAAAAAGATGCTTGGTAAAGCAGTATTCAAAAATCCGGCGCGGCGAAAGCAGCGTCGGATTTTCACATACTTTTCATAATTTTTTTTGAAAAATGGTTGACAATGGAAATAGAGAGTGGTACATTATAACCAGATGTTAGCACTCCTTCAAAACGAGTGCTAACAGTCTGTTGAAGCTTCTGTTGAAAGGAGGCGGCGATGTGAATGAGCTTGACGAGCGCAAGATTAAGATTCTGACGGCGATTATTGAAAATTATCTTGAGACCGGAGAACCGGTCGGCTCAAGGACAATCTCAAAATACAGTGATTTGAATCTGAGCTCGGCCACCATTCGGAACGAGATGTCTGATCTCGAGGAGTTGGGTTATATTTTACAGCCGCACACCTCAGCCGGTCGGATCCCGTCTGATAAAGGCTATCGCCTGTATGTGGATTCGCTGATGCAGCAGAAGGAGAGCGAAGTTGCCGAGCTGAAGACGCTGATGATTGAGCGGCAGGATAAAATGGAGAGCGTGCTTAAACAAATTGCCCGCGTGCTTGCAGCAAATACCAATTATGCTGCGATGATCACCGCACCGCAGTATCATCAGAATAAGGTGAAATTTATTCAGCTGTCTCAGGTGGATTCGACACATATTCTGGCGGTCATTGTGATTGAGGGAAATATTGTTAAGAACAAAATTTTTTCCGTCGCCGAGCGCCTGACCAGTGAGACGTTGTTCCGGCTCAATTTCCTTTTGAATACAAACTTAAACGGACTGTCTCTGGAACAGATTACGCTTGGAACGATTGCGCAGATGAAAGAGCAGGCCGGCGTGCACAGCGATGTGGTTAGCCACGTGATTGACGCGGTTGCCGAAGCGATCCGCGAGGATAACGATATGGAAGTGTATACAAGCGGGGCGACGAATATTTTCAAATATCCGGAGCTAAGCGATCAGGCACGGGCCAGTGAGCTGATCAGCGCGTTTGAGGAGAAGCAGCAGCTGTTGTCTCTCGCACAAAAATCGCTTGAGAACACATCGGAAACCGGTATACAGGTTTACATCGGCAATGAATCGCCGGTGAAAAATATGAAAGACTGCAGCGTGGTAACCGCAACTTATGACCTGGGCGGAGGCATGCAGGGAACAATCGGAATTATCGGGCCTAAGCGTATGGACTATGAGAATGTGGTGGATACTTTAAAGACACTGATGAAACAGTTGGATACGCTGTTGGGCGATAAATAGCAATCTCAGACAGAAAGGAAGAGAACAGTGAATCAGGAGACGACAAAACAGGAGCTACAGCAGGATCAAAGTCAAGAGCCGGATGTCTGCGGCGAGGGCTTGGATGACGCCGCAGCTGTAAACGACCGACAGCCGGAGGAAGCTGAGGCGGCCGAGACGGCGATCGACACGGAGGAAGGCTGCCGCGCCGGCGCTGAGGAAGAGGCTACGGAGCAGCAAAGCGATATGCAGTCTGACGAGGAGAAAAAAAGCTTCTTTAATAAGAAAAAAAAGAAAGATAAAAAGGATGAAATGATCGACGATCTGACCGATCGTGTGAAGCGCGTGATGGCGGAATTTGAGAATTTCCGCAAGAGAACAGAACGTGAAAAGACACAGATGTACGAAATTGGCGCGAGAGATGTGATTGAAAAGATGCTTCCGGTTTTAGATAATTTTGAGCGCGGTATTCAGTCGATTTCTGAGGAAGAGTTAAACACTCCGGTCGGAGAGGGTATGACTATGATTTACAGGCAGATGCTTGGAGTGTTTGAACAGATTGGCGTACAGGCAATTGAGGCAGTCGGGACAGAGTTTGATCCGAATCTGCACAATGCGGTGCTTCATGTTGAGGATGAAGAGGCCGGTGAAAATGTTGTAGTAGAGGAGTTGCAGAAAGGTTACCGCTACCACGATACCGTAATCCGGCACAGTATGGTGAAAGTGGCCAACTAGCGAAGTTGGCGGGAAAAATGCGGCAACCGCCGCGCCGGTAAAAGCAGAACCGCTTTTATCTGGACGGCGTTTATATATAGATCAATGAAGCGAATTATGAAGGAGGAAATAGATATGAGCAAGATTATCGGTATTGACTTGGGAACGACAAATTCATGTGTGGCAGTAATGGAGGGCGGTAAGCCGGTCGTTATTGCAAACACGGAGGGCGCAAGAACCACACCGTCAGTCGTAGCGTTTACAAAGAGCGGCGAGAGGTTGGTCGGCGAGCCGGCGAAACGCCAGGCAGTTACAAATGCAGATAAAACCATTTCCTCAATTAAGAGAAAAATGGGTACAGACGCTAAAGTAGCGATTGATGATAAGAAGTATTCGCCGCAGGAAATTTCTGCAATGATTCTGCAGAAAATGAAAGCGGACGCAGAGGCGTACCTCGGCGAAAAGGTGACGGAGGCAGTCATCACAGTGCCGGCATATTTCAACGACGCACAGAGACAGGCGACGAAGGATGCCGGAAAAATTGCAGGACTGGACGTTAAGCGTATTATCAACGAGCCGACAGCGGCAGCGTTGGCTTATGGACTGGACAACGAAAAAGAACAGAAGATTATGGTATACGATCTTGGCGGCGGTACCTTTGATGTGTCCATCATTGAGATCGGTGACGGTGTCATTGAAGTGCTGTCAACATCAGGAGACAATCATCTCGGCGGCGACGACTTTGATCAGAAAATTACCGACTATATGCTGTCCGAGTTTAAGAAGAGCGAGGGCGTTGATTTAAGCAATGACAAGATGGCTCTTCAGAGATTAAAAGAGGCGGCGGAGAAAGCGAAGAAAGAGCTTTCGACGGCAACGACGACAAACATCAATCTTCCGTTTATTACCGCTACGAATGAGGGACCCAAGCATTTTGATATGAACCTGACCCGTGCGAAGTTTGATGAGCTGACGCATGATCTTGTGGAGAGAACCGCAAAGCCGGTGACAGATGCTTTGAATGAAGCGGGCATCACCGCGGCAGATCTCGGAAAAGTATTGTTGGTGGGCGGTTCTACGCGTATTCCTGCAGTTCAGGATAAGGTGAAACAGCTGACGAACCATGAACCGAGCAAATCGCTCAACCCGGACGAGTGTGTGGCAATCGGAGCGTCCATTCAGGGCGGAAAGCTTGCCGGGGATGCAGGCGCAGGCGACATTCTGCTTTTGGATGTCACACCGCTTACGCTGTCAATTGAGACGATGGGCGGCATTGCCACTCACCTGATTGAGAGAAACACGACAATCCCGACGAAGAAAAGCCAGATTTTCTCAACGGCAGCGGATAATCAGACAGCGGTAGATATTAACGTCGTACAGGGCGAACGTCAGTTTGCAAGAGATAACAAGTCTCTCGGACAATTCCGTCTGGATGGAATTCCGCCGGCAAGACGCGGCGTTCCGCAGATCGAAGTAACATTTGATATTGACGCCAATGGTATTGTCAATGTATCGGCAAAGGATCTTGGCACCGGAAAAGAGCAGCACATTACGATTACGGCAGGCTCCAATCTCTCGGATGACGAGATTGATAAAGCTGTGCGTGAGGCGGCTGAGTTTGAAGCGCAGGATAAGAAACGCAAAGAGGCCATTGAAGTGCGCAATGAGGCGGATTCTATGGTATTCCAGACGGAAAAGGCTATGGAAGAAGTCGGCGATAAGCTTGACCCGAATGATCGGTCCGAGGTGGAGGCTGATCTGGCAGCGCTGAAGGAATTGGTAGAAAAGACCAATAATACAGACAACATTGACGATGCGCAGGTAGACGCGCTAAAGAGCGGCAAAGAAAAGCTGATGAACAGCGCACAGAAGTTATTTGCGAAAGTTTATGAGCAATCGCAGGCAGCAGGTTCAGCAGCGGGCTCAGCAGATGCGGGAGCAGGTTCGGCGGCCGACGATGTAGTTGACGGCGATTATAAAGAAGTGTAATATATGAGGGAATGATCAGTGCAAATGTTCTACAGAGAGGCTTGAGAGAGCCTCTCTGTAGACTTTGCTGTGCTTAGGCGCGAAGCGTCATTCAGGAGGTGAGTTGCGATGGCAGATAAGAGAGATTACTATGAGGTGCTCGGAGTGTCCCGGGGTGCCAATGATGATGAAATTAAACGGGCATATCGAAAACTGGCGAAAAAGTATCATCCCGATGCAAATCCGGGGGACAAGGAGGCCGAACAGAAATTTAAAGAAGCTTCCGAGGCTTATGCCGTTCTGAGTGATGCGGATAAGCGCCGCCAGTATGATCAGTTTGGCCATGCCGCATTTGAGGGAGGCGCGGGAGGAACCGGCGGGTTTGATTTTTCCGGCGCTGATTTCAGCGATATGTTCGGGGATATTTTTGGCGATTTGTTCGGAGGCGGCCGAAGCCGTGCGTCTGCAAATCAGCCGATGCAGGGCGCAAATTTGCGTACCAGTGTGCGCGTGACCTTTGAGGAGGCTGTGTTTGGCTGTGAAAAAGAGTTGGAGTTAGTGCTGAAAGATGAATGTGCCTCTTGTCACGGAACCGGGGCGAAGCCCGGCACGCAGCCGGTTACCTGCAGCAAGTGCGGAGGAAAAGGTCAGGTCGTTTATACGCAGCAGTCTCTGTTCGGTATGGTGCGGAATGTGCAGACATGTCCGGATTGCGGAGGAACCGGCAAGGTGGTAAAAGAAAAGTGTGCCGACTGCGGAGGAAGCGGCTATATTTCGAAAAAGAAGAAAATTGCGGTTTCTGTCCCGGCAGGAATTGACGACGGTCAGAGCATTCGCATCCGCGGAAAAGGCGAGCCTGGGGTAAACGGCGGACCGCGGGGCGATTTGTTAGTGGAAGTGCGCGTGTCGAGACATCCGATTTTCCAGCGGCAGGATTACAATATTTACTCCACGGCGCCAATTACATTTGCACAGGCGGCGCTTGGCGGTGAAGTGCGAATTAGTACGGTGGACGGCGATGTGCTGTATGAGGTCAAACCGGGTACGCAGACAGATACGAGAGTGCGTTTGAGGGGCAAGGGTGTTCCAACGCTCCGCAACAAAGAGGTGCGCGGTGATCATTATGTGACACTGGTTGTTCAGGTGCCCGATCATCTGACGGGAGAACAAAAAGAGCTGCTTCGGGCATTTGACCGGGCATGCGGGAATACGGCAGAAAAAAAGGCCGATGAAAAGCCAAAGAAAAAGAGTTTTAAAGATAAATTAAAAGAGACATTTGAATGATGAAAAAAGAAAAACTTTATGCGCGTTTTGGCCGCATAAAGTTTTTCTTTTTTATGTCATATGATATAAAACATATTTTGTGTATTATCTGGATGCCGTGTCGTTCACAGAGTTCAAAAGCTGCTGCACAAGGGCCATTGTTTCCTGTACGGCGCTGTCCAAATCGACCTGCTTTTGTACGGTTTTATCTCTGGTGACAATCTCGCAGACTTGCTGTTTCATGTTGCGCGGGCTGACAATCAAGCGTACCGGTATGCCGAGCAGGTCGGCATCAGAAAACATAATGCCGGCGCTGACCTTGCGGTCGTCGTAGAGCACTTCCAGACCTTGCGACTGCAGTTTCTCATACAGTTCATCGGCATAATTTCTGGCGTCCGTGTCATCCGAACGCACACAGCACAGGTGTACCTGCCACGGTGCGATTGTGATCGGCCAGATCGGACCGTATTCGTCATGGTTTGCCTCGCAAACGGAGGCGGCGAGCCGGCCAACTCCAATTCCGTAACATCCCATAATCGGGTATTGCGGTTTTCCGTTTTGGTCAAGGTACTGCATGTCCATACTTTTGGTATATTTGGTTCCGAGCTGGAAGATATTTCCGATCTCAATACCGCGGGATATGGACAGGGAATGTTGTTTGCAGCATGGACAGATGCCGTGATCAGTCGCCTTTGCAAAGTCATGATATTCGGCGTCCGGAAGATCGCGGCTCATGTTCAGGCCGGTATAGTGATATTCTTCTTTATTTCCGCCGCAGCAGAAATTTTCTGCATTCTGCAGCGACCGGTCGTATAAAATGATTGTATTTTTGTTTACATTTAGATTAACCGGCCCGATATAACCGGCGTGAAGACCGGATTCTGAAGTGATCGAAGCCGGAATCAACTCTTCGTTTGGAAAGAAGTTGGTCAGTTTTGTTTCGTTGGCTTCCAGGTCGCCGCGAATAAACAAAATGACATAATCGCCCATCGACTTTTTCTGGTATACGACCGCTTTGCAGGATTTTTCCGGCGGCATATTTAAGAAGGTACATACTTCTTCAATCGTGTGTTTGTCCGGCGTGTGAACAAGCTGTAGTTCTTCGCAGGCACCATCCGTATGATTTTCCGTAATACATTCCGCAGACTCCACATTTGATTTAAATCCGCACTCCGGGCAGATGGCGATCGAGTCTTCTCCGATTGGGGTCAACAGCATAAACTCATGCGAGAGGCTGCCGCCCATCATGCCGGAGTCTGAGGATACGGCGATGGTTTCACGCAGTCCTGCCCGTGCGAAAATGCGTTCATAAGCGTGAAAACATTTGTCATAATACGCTTCCAGATCCTCCTGAGAGGTATGGAACGAGTAGGCGTCTTTCATCGTAAATTCTCTTACGCGGATTAACCCTGCCCTGGGACGCGCCTCATCGCGGAACTTTGTCTGAAACTGATAGATCATAAAGGGATATTTGGCATAACTGTTGCCGTATTCTCGCGCGAGATGGACAGCGGCTTCTTCGTGTGTCATGCCCAGGATCATCGGGCTGTTATTGCGGTCAGTAAAGCGGAGCAATTCGCTGCCCACACTTTCATATCGCCCGGATTGTTCCCAGAGGGATGCGGGAAGGACAACGGGAAACTGCACTTCCTGCCCGTCAATGGCATCCATCTCCTCGCGGATAATCTGTTCGATTTTGCGGCAGATTCTGCGAAGCGGCGGGTATTGAGAGTAAATTCCGCTTGCCATATATTTCATGTAGCCACCCCGCACCATCAATGCATGGCTGTCAATTACGCAGTCAGACGGACGATTTTTAAAACGTTCGCCCACGAGTTTCTCCATTTTCATGTTTTTTATCCTCCTGATATAAATCACTTTCTAACCAATAATGATACGTGTTTACGCGATAAAAGTCAATCTCTTTGAACGTGGTTCCGAAAAAGCGGAGGGCAGATTGCTTCGGTATGAGTGCGGTTTTGGCAGTTTTGGGAGTTTTGGGAGTTTGTCTGCAGTTCACAGTTTATTCACAAAAAAAATAGCACTCACCTGTTGACAGTGCTAATAATAAGTGTTATATTACATATAGAACAAAAAAGAAGCCAAAGAACAAGGCTTCTGGCTTAGAAAGTTCTAGGAAGAAAATGGAAAGGGGACATGACTTATGATGATGCCGAGTATTTTTGGAGAAAACCTGTTTGATGAGTGGATGGATTTTCCGTTTGAGAGTGCATTTTTTGGACGAAAGAATCCGTTGTATGGTAAGAATGAAAAAAATCTTATGAAAACGGATGTCAGGGAAACAGACAGCGGTTATGAGGTGGATATTGATCTTCCGGGATTTAAGAAAGAGGAGATCAACGCAAAGTTGGAAAATGGTTATCTGATTGTCAGCGCTGCGAAGGGAATGGACAACGACAAGAAAGATACGGATGGCAAGTATATCCGCCGCGAGCGCTATATGGGCAGTATGAGCAGAAGCTTTTATGTGGGCGATGCCCTGTCACAGGAGGATATTCAGGCCAGATTTGAGGACGGTATCCTTCGGCTGACGCTTCCTAAAAAGGCTCCTCAGAAAGTGGAAGAAAACAAATATATTGCAATCGAAGGCTAAACAGGTTTGCAACGGTAGGACAGTCACAAAAACGGCGTGCATACAAACATGCACGCCATTTTTTATGCGGTTATCATTTACGGAGGCAATCATGCCGGAAAGGATCATTTATGCTGCAGGGGGGGTGTTGCGCATCGTTTCTATTCTTGCAATAGCCAGTCAACAATATCACAAATCTCAATTCCTTCGTAACTGTATTTAGGGTGTCGTGTCCGTGCAATAATTTTCTTGGGATAAGCATCACGGATTTGCAGTAATGGCTGACATTCCCTTTCAAGGGTTTTGGAATCCGAAATATTATCACTGACCTGAATATAAATTTTCTCATCCCCCTTTTGTGCTACAAAGTCAATTTCCTTCTGGTACAGTTTTCCAACATATACAGCATATTCCCGGCGAAGCAGTTCCATGCAGACGATATTCTCATATACCCTTCCGTAATCTATATTCCTGCTTCCCAGAATCGCATACCGGATGCCTGTATCACACAGATAAAATTTTTCAGAGCTTTCGAGGTATTTTTTTCCGCGAATATCATAGCGTTTTATATCGTAAAAAACAAAGGCATTACACAAATACTTAATATATCTGCCGACAGTTACATGGTTGGTAGTTGTCTTATTTGCCGTCAGAAGTTGGCTGACTTTATTTGGAGAAGTTAGATTGCTGATGTTGTCCATAAGAAACTCGCTCAGCCGCTGCAAAACTAGAGTATCTGTCAGAGAATATTTCTGTACAAGATCTCTTGTAACGATTGTTTCATAGACTTCCTTAACATAGCGGATTCTGTCTGTTTCTGTTTTATATACATAGGAGCCTGCCAGTCCTCCCCTTATCGTATACTCATCAAATAATTTCTCTTTGTCGTTAATCTCATCATAATATTGGCAATATTCTCGGAAACTAAAGGGAAACACATGGAGTCCGATATAACGCCCGGTAAATAAAGTTGCTAAATCTGCACCTAGCAAAAAAGCATTGGAACCTGTAATATAAATATCATATTTTCTTTTCGAATAGAGGCTGTTGATTGTCAGTTCAAAATTGGGGCACATCTGAACCTCGTCAACAAAAACATAGTTTGTTTTCATATGCCCTCCCAGTTTCAAAAAAATAATTTTTTTATGTTTTTGAAACTCCTTCTTGAAATCTATTATACTATTACATTCACATTGCCCCCTTTGACCGTTGCATCCAGATCCATGGTGGAACGGGCATCCAGACCGACCATCGCTGCTACCAACATCCCGCCCTTCAAAATGAACTTGTCCCGGTACTTCGAAAGGGAAATTCGCTCCAGAAATCGCTCCATCATGTAGTTCCGCATCAAAATCTGTGCGTCTGCAGACTTCTTCTTTGAGAGGTTGCGGATCAGGTCTTTCAACTGCTTTGCTGTCTTTATCATAATAGCACCTCCAAATACTGCCGCAAAAGTTTCTCTACCCGGAACAGCTTTGCGTAGCGCATCAACGTCCGCAGATTCTTGTCCTTTCTTCTAGCATACATTTTGAGCGCCCCCTGGAAGGTCTGCATTTCCATGCTGTTCCGGCTCCGCAGCAGGTCGCAGATCGTCCGCTCCATATCATAAGCCGGTACAGTATGCCCAAAAGGGGTCTGCGCCGTTGTCAATCCCACGTCATGCAGCTCTGCCTTGATGGTAAAGACCTGAACCCCTTCCGCTTTTAGTCTGGTGGGGTTGTAGCCGGTCTTTACCGTAATCGTGTACTCAGTTGGCTCACGGTCTGACAAATCGTGAAAAAACAGGGCTGTCTCATGAGAAAATACCGCCTGTTCAAACCGCAGATGAATCAGGTACATCGCATCTACCCAAGAATCCCTGGAAAGATAAATGCCATGCGCCACCCGTTCCAGTTCCCGATCCCGCACATAATGATAAAAAACCGGTTTGGAAATCCCGGCAGATACCACCTGAGCGGTTTGCAACATCCCATCCTGAGCCATCAGCATCCTGTCCAACTGTTCATATTGTCTCATGACATCACTTCCTTTCATGCTAATATTATATTTAATATTAGTATAAAAGTAAATTATATTCGTTTAAAAATTTTAAAAGCATTCTAGCACTTCCCCAATATCCCCATCAATGCAAATCGACCGCTCTTCAATCTCTTTCGGCGCAAACGCTTCCCCTTGATTCACGCACGCATACACCGCCTTTGGGTTCTGATACGTCATCTGCCAGAACGGATACTTGATAATCCCCGGGGTGCTTTGTTTATTGCGCGCCATTCCAAGCTATATCCAAATTTTAGTGTTTCTTTTACCGTGGAAGGCTGTATCGGGTGTTCTTTCCTTTTCCTTCTTGAATCAACAAACCGTTTTCTGTCATTTTCTTTAAAAAACGTCCGCATGATGACTGCCCCATATCAAGCAGCATTTCAACTTCTTTCCTTGTAATAGAGCCCCGTTCTTTTGTCAAAGCAATCACTTTCTTTTCCGGTATGTCTTTCTCTGACCCGGTCTGTGCCGGTTTTGTTGATTCTGAAATTGCATTCAGATTTGGAAGAATAATCTTAAACGCATTGTCAGATGTTTCAATCTGCGGCGTCATCCCGGTCCCCTCATAGGCATCCATGATTTTTATAAGTCCCGTTCCATATGCTTCTATCAATTCCAAACGGTAAAATATATTTGCCAGTTTCACGTTCCGGCAGACCGATATCCCCATCGTTACATCCTTTAAAGTTACGCCGTTTACCAAACCGCCAATAGAGGTAAATTCCAGTCTGTCTGTGTAAAGGCTGATGAAAGAGCTGGACCGGAACGAGTATTCCCGATGAACCAGAAGATTCAAAAGCGCTTCCCTTACTGCGGTTTCGGGATAATCCCGCCTGTCAATACGATACAGCTTCTCAAAGGTGGAATGCGTTTGATTGCGGAAATCGATAAAATCGTAAACTTCATCCATCTGCTGAAATAAAGACCCGGTAAATTCTTTCCGATCCTTAAATTCGTTTTGATT
>CALWPC010000046.1 GCA_944383325.1 uncultured Lachnospiraceae bacterium
AAAGCGGTTGGTGAATTCAGAACCGTTATCAGTCTGGATACATTCGATTGTGCAGGGAAAGGCTTTTACCAGATGTTCCACAAACTGAGCAGAAGAATAGGTGTTGTGTTCCTCAAACGCCTCAACAAAACGCCATCTGGAATACTCATCGATTGCAGTATACTGAAAGAACTGTTTTCCGATCACCTTGCTGTTCTTCAGACAGGCGGAGGGGACAAATTTCACATCCACCTGGATCCGCTGGCCGGGGTAGTCCATCTGCTCATAAGGCTTGGGGACATACTTGGGATTAGGCGGATGAACCGCCATGATGCCCTGCTTTCTAAGGACGCGGTAAAGGCCGGAGATGGAGCGGGAGTAGCCTCTGCGCCTGAGTTTGACCCAGAAAACGACGAGTCCGGCATGCGGATTCCTGCGGCGCATATGGCGGATCAACTTGAGTTCCTCTGGGGTATGCTGGTTGGGATGGGAATGTGGGCGTCGGGAGAGGTCACGCAGGGAGTCCCAGGAGCCGTCATAGCGCCGTTGCCAACGGTAGATATACTGCCGATTGGTCTTATATTTGATAGCGGCCTTGGTGACCCCAAATCGTTGAGCATACTTAATCAGGGATAGACGGAATCTCATATCTTGTGTTATACTAGCCATGCGGAAATACATCCTTTCTTGTTGTGTTTTGGTGTGGTAGCTAAAAATATAACACAGAAAAGGTATTTCCGCTTTTTAAATATTCAGTTGTAACACATGTATTGTAATCCTACAGTTATCTGTTTTCGTCTGCCGATTGATGGTTGACAATTAAAACGTAAAATGCTATTATACATTTGCTGTGTACAGCAAATGTTGGCCGGTGTGTCGGAATTGGCAGACGAGACAGACTCAAAATCTGTTATCCGCAAGGGTGTGTGGGTTCGAGTCCCACCACCGGCACTGGAATGTTTTAGCTCGCAGGCGCTGCTAAATAGTGGCGCCTGCGAGCTTTTTATTATTACATACATTCAAAAAATAAAAAGGAGACGAGCGATGAAGTATAAAATTATGGGTGAACCGATGCCGGTTGTAGTCTGTGAATTGGAAGATCGGGAAGCGATGGTGACCGAGCGTGGCTCGATGTGTTGGATGAGTCCGAATATGAAAATGAGTACCGCCGCGGGAGGCATCGGCAAGGCGTTCGGACGGATGTTTTCCGGGGATTCCATCTTTCAGAATACATATACGGCAGAGAACGGGGAGGGCATGATTGCCTTTGCATCCAGTGTTCCCGGATCGATCCGCGCCGTACAGATTACTCCGGATCACCCGGTGATTGTACAAAAGAGAGGCTTTTTAGCTTCCGAACAGGGAGTGGAACTGTCTGTGTTCTTTCAGAAAAGGATGGCTGCGGGTCTCTTTAGCGGCGAGGGCTTTATTATGCAGAAGCTGTCCGGAACCGGGATGGCATTTTTGGAGATCGACGGAACGACTGTGGAATATGAGCTGCAGCCGGGGCAAAGTATGATTGTGGACAGCGGCAATTTGGCGTTGATGGATGCGACGTGTTCCATGGATATTCAGAGCGTAAAGGGAGTGAAAAATGTTCTGTTTGGCGGGGAAGGGTTTTTTAATATCCGTGTTACCGGCCCCGGCAAGGTTGTCCTGCAGACGATGCCGATCAGCAGTATAGCGGCTTCTCTGATTCCTTTTCTGCCCGCTGACCGGAACTAGAAAATATCGGACAGATCAATATAGTGAGGCAATTTCTCTTTGTTCGACTTCTTTTAACAAAAAACGGATAAAAGAATATAATGTAATGGGAGGGCGCATAAGCCGCAGGCAGGATGTCTGTGCGCGGTAAGGGCGCTTCCCGCGCATTATATTTTGGGGAACGGAAAGGGAGAAATGATATGAACAATGCCTTAGAAGAAATGTTGGAGCAGACGTCGGAACAGATCGGCTGTTCTGCTGTAGGCTGTCAGGAAGTTGACGTATGTATTCCAGTTACGATTAAACCGTTCGGGGAAGCAGGCAATGTGACGACAAAGTGCGTCGGAGAGCCAATGGTCTCTGCGGGTTGGGATAGTCAGATGGGTGAGCACGTGGACGTATGTAAATTTACAATTTGCCAGAAACTGCGTGTGGAAGTGCCGGTTATTTTCGGCGCGCGGGCCGAAGTCGGCGAAACATCGGTAGATTGCGGTTATGTGGAAAGCTTTTCAACAGACTGTGAAGAGGAAGCCGCTGAGGAATAAATGTTTTGGCCTGAAACAAACAGGGGAAAATGATTGAAAACTGCGGCGGAATGTGATACGATTTTTTCAATGCTGAACGCCGCGGCGCATCGGTATCAGAGAATCGCTATATATCCGTTCTGACGGGTATTAGCGGTTCTCCTTTTATAGATTACAGGAGACTACAGAAAGGAATGGACGGATGACAAAACGATTAATAGGCATGGTCATGGTGTGCATGACTGGTATGATTTTAAGCGGATGTTCTTTGTTTGATTCAAAGGAAAACCTGTCTTTACAAATTTCGGGGGAAGAAATAGAAATTCCCGCTAAAAATGAGGTCACACAGGGGACCGGTTGGACATTGGAAAATAAAGACGGTGACTATGTGTTGACACTGTCGGGCGCGAATCTCAAACAGAGTCCGGACGACAAGTCCGGAGCGGCGTTGTGCGTTGAAGGGGATCTGTCTGTCGTTCTTCAGAAAGGAACGGAAAATAGTATTCAGGCACAGGATTACGGTATAAAAGTGGCAGGCGGGGAATTGGTTATCCGCGGACAGGGAAGTCTTTCTATTCAGTCCGACAACACAGGAATCGCATTTGAATCCATAGGCGAGGAGAATCGTCTGATCATGCAGAAAGGAACGGTTGATATTTCGGCCGGAAACATCGGCATACAGGCCAGTCATTTTGTTCTGGAGGGCGGATCGATGTCTGTTTATGCGGATGATTACGGTATCTTCGGCGGTTATGAGGGAAAGGAATATGCGCAAGTGACAACAAATGCAGGCGATCTTTCCGTGGAGGGCGGTTACATTGCGCTGTACTGCGACCGCACAAAAATAGAGGGCGGTACTGTAGAGCTTGTCGGACTTTTGGAAAATAGCTTCGGTCTTTACGGACAGTCGCTGACAATTGATCTGCAGAACGGTTCGCTGCATACCAAGGGGGAGAGCGCCGCCATTGCCGCGGAAGCGTATGAAAAGGAAGAACCGCAGATTACGCTCGGCTCACTGACGAAAGTAAGTGAGGAAGGCGTGTCCCTGAAAATGACGTCTTATCAGGAGGCTGTCGAGTCGCAGGAAGGATCGCAGATGGAGACATATCAGATTCTCACGTATACGACGGATGAACAGCTTTATTATGACATCGAAACTCAGACCTGTCAGAACGCAGCTTTGGAAATCACTTTTGAGCGTTCCAGATAGAGGTTTGCATGTAAGGAAATTTGTTGAAATCCGCTATCTGGTGTACTATAATCAGAAAAGATGGATTCATTGGGAAAGTAGTGTGAGGAAGGTTGACGGAAGAAGAAGCGTTTGCGTATTATCAGAAGTTGGGACAGCTTGGAAGCGTACCGGGCCTCGAGGTGATCCGGGAACTGTTAAGGCGTCTTGGAAACCCTCAGGAGGGACTGCCAGTTGTACAGATTGCCGGTACCAATGGAAAAGGAAGTGTGGGCGCCTTTTTGAGAAGTATTTTGAAACAGGCCGGTATAACAACCGCTTCGTTTTCCTCGCCTGCGGTTTATCATTACCGGGAAAGTATTTTGTTGGATCATCAGATGATCTCATCCTCTGAATATGCCGGCTATATGGAACAGGTCCGTTTTTTTGCCGAGCAGATGGCGTCGGAGGGGAAACCGCATCCGACGGCGTTTGAGGTGGAGACGGCGCTTGCATTTGTGTTCGCCGCCGCACATGGAGTCTCTGTTTTTCTGGTAGAAACCGGTATGGGCGGGACGTTGGATGCAACCAATGTCTGCAGGCGGAATCTTTGCAGCGTGGTGACGACAGTCGCAAAAGATCACACGTCGTTTCTGGGGGAGACGTTGGGGGAAATTGCCGCGCATAAAGCGGGGATTTTCAAAGAACGGTGTCCGGTTGTGCTGCAGCGGCAGTGTCCGGAAGTGATGCAGGTTTTGCTTTCCCGGGCAGAGGAGCTAGAATGTCCGGTCAGCCTAGTGGATTGTCGGCAGGTGGATGTTGTCCGCCAAAATTATGAGGGGACGCTTGGCCTGAAGGGAGAGTTTCAGTATGAAAATGCGTCGCTCGCCGCATGTGCCGCACGCTGCCTGATAAAGCAGGGCGTTCCGCTGACGGAACGCCATATCAGAGACGGGCTGATGAATGCAGTTTGGCGCGGGAGATTTACAAAAATCGGAGATCTGCCGGAGTTTTGGGTGGACGGAGCGCATAATCCGAACGGCGCTGCCGCGCTGTGCGCTACTATTCAGAAACAGTTTGCCGGCCGTCCGATATTCGGAATTATGGGTGTGTTTCGGGATAAAGAGGCGGCGCAGATGGGCAGGCTAGTAAGTCCGTATATGAAGAAAATGGTAACTGTTACCCCGCCTGGGAACAGAGGGCTTCCCGCACAGGAATTAAAACAAATTTTAGAGACATGCTGTTCTGATGTATGCGCAGCGCCCAGTGTGGAAGTTGCCGTGCAAAAGGCAGTGGCGTGGTGCCGCTGTCAGAGCCGGGCGGTGATGATAGCGTTTGGTTCACTTTCCTATTTGAAAGATGCCGAGCAGGCATATCGTGATTGTTTGGCAGTTCAGGATGTTTGAATTTATAGGAGGTTGTATGATTGATCAGGAGAAAGTCAGACAGGCTGTAAGGTTGTTTTTGGAAGGAATCGGAGAGGATGTTTCGCGGGAGGGGTTAAAGGATACGCCCGACCGGATTGCGAGAATGTGCGAGGAATTATTTGCGGGAATGCAGGAGAATGCCGCTGCGCATTTGAGCAAGCGCTTTGACGCGCAGCATGGTCAAATGGTTTTGGAGACCGATATTCCATTTTATTCAATGTGTGAACACCATTTACTCCCTTTTTTTGGAAAAGCGCATATCGCCTATATTCCAGACGGAGAGGTGGTCGGCCTGAGTAAACTGGCGCGCACCGTGGAAGTGTTTGCCCGGCGTGCGCAACTCCAGGAACGCCTGACCGGGCAGATTGCGGACGCGCTGTACAGCGAGCTGCATCCGAAAGGAGTCGCTGTGATGTTGGAGGCGGAACATATGTGTATGTCGATGCGGGGCGTTCAAAAGGCTGGAAGCAGGACCGTTACGATTGAACGGCGCGGTCAACTGGAGTCGGACGAGGGATTATACAGGTCGTTTATGGAGTTGATCCATATGCGTGGCAGATAAACGCGGTGAGGTGGACGGTATATGGAGAGAGTAAACCAGATTTTTTCACATCCCGTTTATCAGAAATGGCTGCATACTATAAAAGAGTATGAACAACAGCGAGTGTTCTGCAAACATAATGAAGAACATTTTTTAGCGGTGGCACGCATTGCGTGGATCATGTGCCTGGAGGCTGATGTGCAGATTGACCAGGAACTCGTATATGCGGCAGCGCTGCTGCACGATATAGGAAAAAGCCTGCAATATTCGGAAGGGATTGGACATGAAAAAGCTTCGGCCGGCATTGCGAAAGAACTTCTCAGAGAACTTGGATTTTCTGCAGAAGAAATCCGCTGTGTAGTCGGCGCGATTTTACAACACCGAAAACCGGATGCTAAGGCCAGTCAGTTTGAGAACATTTTTTATAAGGCGGATAAGGCGTCGCGCATGTGTTTTTGCTGTCCGGCGCGGGCGCAGTGTAATTGGGAACCGGATCAAAAAAATATCGGTATTGTCATATAAAAGAATGTAATGATGAGGTGTGAAGATGATCATTGGTCAGAAAGAATTCAAAGAAGGGCGGCATACCTATGTGATGGGCATTTTGAATGTCACCCCGGATTCCTTTTCAGACGGCGGCCGGTATCAGTTGGAGGAGCATGCGGTTGCGCATGCGCAGCAGATGCTTGCGGACGGGGCGGATATTATTGATGTCGGGGGAGAATCGACGCGCCCCGGTTATATTCCGGTCAGCGAGGAGGAAGAAATTGAGCGCGTGTGCGGCGTGATCGAGCGTTTGCGCAGGGAGTTTGCGCCGGTGATTTCGATTGATACATACAAAAGCCGGGTGGCGGAGGAGGCTGTCCGCGCGGGAGCGGTTCTGATCAATGATATTTGGGGATTTCGGCGCGATCGGAAGATGGCATCCGTTGCGAAAAAGTATCAAACGGCGTGCTGTCTGATGCACAACCGGGAACAAGCCGTATATTCCGATCTGATGCAGGAAATTTGTGAGGATTTGAAGGAGTCGCTGCGGATTGCGCGTGCGGCGGGGGTTTTGTCGGAATGCATCATGATAGATCCAGGCGTAGGGTTTGGAAAGACTTTAGAGCAGAATCTCGAGGTCATTCAGAGACTGGACGAGCTGCACGAATTGGGGTGTCCGTTGCTGCTTGGAACATCCCGTAAATCCGTCATTGGACAGACATTGGGTCTGCCGGTGAACGAGCGTGTGGAAGGGACGCTAGCGACGACGGCGTATGCGGTAATGAGCGGCTGTCTGTTTGTGCGTGTGCATGACGTCAAAGAAAACGTGCGTTTTATTAAAATGATGGAGGCAATCTCCGGTGTTTCAGACGATCAAAAGGAGTAGCGGTATGGATACGATTACGATTCGCGAGTTGGAGCTTTTTTGCAATCACGGAGTGTTTGAGGAAGAGAATATTTTAGGCCAGAAATTTCTTGTGTCCGCAAAGCTGTTTCTGGATCTATGTCCGGCCGGAGAAGACGATGAGCTGACGCATTCTGTTCACTATGGCGAAGTCTGTTACATGATTAAAGATTTTATGGAGGAACATACCTTTCAGCTGATCGAGGCGGCGGCTGAACAGTTGGCCCGCCATTTGCTCATTGAAATCGAACGTCTTGAGGAAGTGGAGATTGAGATTTGTAAGCCGTGGGCGCCGATCGGACTTCCGCTGAACAATGTTTCGGTGTGTATCCGGAGGGGATGGCATCGAGCCTATCTGTCGCTCGGTTCCAATATGGGCGACCGTCTGATGTTTTTGGAGGATGCCGTGGCCACTCTGGAGGCGGATCCGTGCTGTCATGTGCTCGATGCAACCGAGTGGATGGAGACAGAGCCGTATGGAGAGGTGGAGCAGGAGGATTTTCTGAACGGATGCGTGGAGCTTCGCACCTTATATGATCCGTATAAGCTGTTGTCAAAACTGCATGAAATTGAAAATGAGGCCGGAAGAGAGCGCAAAGTTCACTGGGGGCCGCGGACACTTGATATTGATATTTTGCTCTATGACGATCAGGTGATCAGCACAAAGGAGCTGACAGTACCGCATGCGGATATGCACAACCGGGCGTTTGTCCTGGAACCAATGGCAAAGCTTGCGCCGTGGAAGCGGCATCCGCTTTTGCATCTTACAATGAAAGAATTGTTGGATGAGCTTAATAAGAAGAGAGATACCGAGAGGCAGAGGGATACAGAATATGAATGATTTAACAGAAATTCGAAGCCAGATTGATTTACTTGACGAACAAATGCTGCAGTTATTTGAACAGCGAATGGAGCTGTGTGATCAGGTGGCTCAGTTTAAAATCCAAAATGGACGTAAAGTACTGGATTCTAAGAGAGAAGCGGAAAAAATCTCCAAATTAAAAGCAATGGCGCATAATTCGTTTAATAAGCACGGCGTGGAGGAATTATTCCGTCAGATTATGGCTATGAGCAGAAAACTGCAGTATCAGCGTCTGGCCATGGAGGGTGTAACCGGTCGTTTGCCGTTTGTCTGTGTGGATGAAATTGAGAGAAACAATGTCCGCGTAGTATTTCAGGGCGTGGAGGGTGCGTACAGCCAGGCGGCCATGGAACAGTTTTTTGGCCAGGATGTCCGTTCGTTTCACGTGGAGAGCTGGAGAGATGCGATGGAGGCGATTTCCGAGGGCACCGCGGATTATGCAGTGCTGCCGATCGAGAACAGTACGGCCGGAATTGTGTCGGATATTTATGATCTGTTAGTGGAGTTTGACAATTATATTGTCGGCGAACAGGTCATTCGCATTGAGCATGCGCTGCTTGGAACGAAGGATGCCGCAATCGATCAAATAAAGACCGTATACTCTCATCCGCAGGGACTGATGCAGTCTGCGGAGTTTTTGCATACACATCCGGAATGGGCGCTGAAGGAGCTGGAAAACACGGCGGTTGCCGCGAAAAAGGTTTTGGAGGATGCAGATCCCACGCAGGCGGCGATTGCGGGAAAGCAAAATGCGCAGATTTACGGGCTGAAAGTCTTGAAATGTCCAGTTAACCAAAATACGCAAAACTTTACGAGATTTATTGTCGTAACGAATCAGAAATTATATTGCAGGAACGCTAGAAAAGTAAGTATCTGCTTTGAGCTTCCCCACGAGAGCGGCAGTCTGTACAATATATTGTCGCATTTTATCTATAACGGATTGAATATGAGCAAAATAGAATCAAGGCCTATTCCTGACAGGAACTGGGAATATCGGTTTTTCGTGGATTTTGTCGGCAATCTTGCTGACGACGGCGTAAAAAATGCGGTCCGGGGCATTGCCGAGGAGGCTTTAAATCTGCGGATTCTTGGCAATTACTAGGGGAGGATGGCAATGATGAAGGAGCAAACGTATATCTCAGTGAACCGTCTGCTGTTATATCGGGATTTTGAGAGACAGCAGCTGTTGGACCGTCTTTGCAGCATCGTAAACGGATATGAGAGGGCGGCGGAGCATCCTGTGGAAAGAGAAAAGATGATCGGCGAGCTGTATGCCTGCGCGCATGAATTACTGGAACTGGCGGCCGGACACGGATTTGAAGGAAACCTGTGGCATCACTTTCTGACTTATCTATTGGCCAATCATGAGAATGCGTTCAGCATGGCGTGTGAAATTGTCGGGGAAATTCAGGGCAGCTTAAATCAGGCGGCAGATCATGATTTTGAGATTTTTATGCAGCTTTACCGGGTGGATTTCGATTTGGTGGAACAGTCTCTCGGCGTGCGGTGTTTTGCTGAGATCGGCGATTTTGAAAACGTCGATTCTGACCGCAAATTGTTTAACCGGAGAATTCGCGACCGAATAGGCGATTTGACCGTGAAGCTTGCAAATGCCGGCACAGTTCAGGAATTTCACCGACATCTTGTTTCTTTTTACAAAGATTTCGGCGTTGGTAAATTTGGACTGCACAAGGCGTTTAGTGTACGCAATATCAATGGGGATGTGCATATTGTTCCCATTACCAATGTGAGCCATATTCATTTTGACGATCTTGTCGGGTATGAGCTTCAAAAGAAAAAATTGCGTGAAAATACCGACGCGTTTGTGCAGGGGAAAAAGGCCAACAACTGTCTGCTGTTTGGAGACGCCGGGACGGGAAAATCAAGCAGTGTCAAGGCGCTTTTGAATGAATACTACGACCGGGGACTGCGCATGATTGAGGTATATAAGCATCAGTTTCAGGATCTTCCGCGCATTATTGCGCAGCTGAAAAACCGAAATTATTATTTTATTATTTATATGGATGATTTGTCGTTTGAAGAATTTGAAGTCGAATATAAATATTTAAAGGCGGTGATTGAGGGAAGTCTGGAAAAGAAACCCGATAATGTGCTGATTTACGCGACGTCCAACCGCGGACATCTTGTGAGAGAAAAATTCAGCGATAAGGAAGGCAGACGCGATGATCTGCACGCCTCCGATACGGTGCAGGAGAAGTTATCGCTTGTGTCCCGTTTCGGCGTAACGATTTTCTTTGTCGCGCCGGATAAAAAAGAATTCCAGAATATTGTGGATATATTGGCGCAGCGCTCGCAGCTACCGATTGACAGGGAAACTCTTCTTGAGGAGGCCAATAAATGGGAGTTGAGTCATGGCGGCTTGTCCGGACGCACCGCGCAGCAGTTTATTAATTATCTGCTTGGCCAACAATAATTGGGAAAAGGGGGAATTGTGATGAGGAGACAGTCCAGGAAACGGTTTGCGAATACAGTCATTTTGCTGCTGTGCATGGCGATTGTACTTAGCTTTCTGTTTTCGATTTATGTGAGTGATTATTACCATGCAACCCAGGAAACGGCCTCATCGCTGCTTTCTGACGATACGATTACCGTGATTAAAGGAGATCACTATCTGGCGATGGTGCCGACTGTAGAGACGGAAAAAGGATTTATATTTTATCCCGGCGGTAAAGTAGATTATCTCGCTTACACACCCCTGATGCGCGCTTTGGCAGAACGCGGCGCTGTATGTATTGTGGCAAAGATGCCGTTTCAGCTTGCGATTTTTGAC
This sequence comes from uncultured Lachnospiraceae bacterium, assembly GCA_944383325.1. Classification (GTDB taxonomy): domain Bacteria; phylum Bacillota; class Clostridia; order Lachnospirales; family Lachnospiraceae; genus CALWPC01. Next base: position 10,387 of record CALWPC010000046.1, read on the forward strand.
GGCAATGCGGCTGAGGATATTCGCACCCGTTATCCGTTGGTATCGGAATGGTATATTGGCGGACATTCCCTTGGGGGAATGATGGCGGCTAGCTGTGCGGCGCGAAATGTGGGCGAATACCGCGGAGTGGTTCTGCTAGCTGCCTATAGCATGAGCGACTTGAGCGGCAGTTCGCTGTCACTGTTGAGTATTTATGGAAGCAGGGACTCTATTTTAAATTTGGATAAATATGAGCGCGCAAAAAGCAAATGGCCTTCGGACGCCACGGAGATTGTGATTGAGGGGGCGAACCACGCAGGTTACGGAAATTATGGGGAACAGCGTGACGATAGCGCTGCCAGAATAGACTCATCAGAGCAGCAGAGACAGGCAGTGGAAGCGATTGCGTCGTTTATGGGACTTTCATCGGAAGAGGAACAGGAGGTAGCGAGGTGATGCAGCTAGTGGATCTTCATGTGCACTCGACCGCTTCCGATGGGACGATGACGCCCTCTAAGCTCGTGTCCTACGCGAAGCAAAAAGAACTTTACGCATTCGCACTGACGGATCATGACACGACAGCGGGCATTTCGGAGGCGCAGGTCTGTGCGGTAAAGTCGGGCGTTCGGCTGATTCCGGGTATCGAATTTTCCACAGAGTACGAAGGTCGGGATGTTCATATTCTTGGACTTGGCATTGACCCGGAAAATGACCGGCTGCTCGCAGGCACCGCATCCATTCAGGAGGAGAGAGCGCAGCGAAATGAGAAAATGATTCGGCTGCTGCAAAACGACGGATACCCCATTTCGTTGCAGATGCTTCAGGAAGAGTACCCGGGAGCAGTTCTCACAAGAATGCATATTGTCAAATGTTTAGTGCAGCAAAAGTGCATTGCATCTGTTCAGGAAGGATTTACAAATTACGTCGGCAGTGGATGCAAATATTATGTGCCAAGGACGTATTTGTCTCCTCTGGAAGCGATTGCGCTGATCCATGAGGCCGGCGGGAAGGCGGTGCTCGCCCATCCGCTGCTCTATCATCTGGATATGGGACAGCTTCGCACCTTGTTGGGAAGGTTGGTTTCCGGCGGCCTGGATGCATTGGAGGCGATTTATTCCTGCAATGAAGACGGGCAGGAACAGCAGATGAGAGCGCTTGCGAAAGAGTTTGGCATCAAAATCAGTGGGGGTTCTGATTTTCACGGGGCAAATAAACCGGATATTGATTTGAAAACCGGAAAGGGGAATCTTATCGTGCCGGTGTCGGTGCTCGTGGATCTGTTTGATGGCTCCTATACATCGGATTTATAAACGTCAAAATTCGAGTAAATTTTACAATAATTTTATATTTAATTTAGGCTGTCTGCTTGAAATTGTCAACCAAAAACGATAAGATAAATACAAAGCTCGTATATCTATGCAGCTTTGTATTTTCTTTTTGCGATTGTTTCCAGTGATTGATGAGAAAGGAATTGTACAATACGTGAAACTAACAACTTTCGCAGCCATTGATATTGGCGCGTATGAAATAGCACTGAAAATTTTTGAACTGTCTTCCCGCAACGGCATTCGAGAGATTGATTTTGTCCGCCAGAGCATAGAGTTGGGAGTGGATACTTATGGCAGCGGTTCTCTGTCGTTTGACACTGTGCGAAAACTGTGCAGAACGCTCAGAGAATTCAAATCGATTATGGATGGCTATCAGGTAGAGGCTTATCGGGCATGCGCCAAAAGTGCGCTCCGGGAGACTTCGAATCTTCTGTTCATTCTGGAGCAGATCCGGGATCGGACGGGTCTTGAGGTGGAAGTGCTCAGTAATTCGGAACATCGGTTCCTGTCCTATAAATCCGTTGCGTATCAGGAAAATGATTTTGTAAAAATTATTGAGAAGCCGACGGCCATTGTCGACGTCGGGGAGGGAAGTGTTCAGATTTCTCTGTTTGACAAAGAGTGTCTGGTTACGACGCAGAATATTCGTATCGGATCTATGCGGATACGGGAGCTGTTATCGGCATTTGAGGACCGTGCGCCGAATTTGGGAAAATTGATTGAGGAGCTTGTCGCAGGTGAATTTTCTGCGTTTCGCCGGCTGCATCTGAAAGACAGAGAGACAAAAAATCTCATTTTAATTGGAAATTTTCTGCCGAATATGCTTCGGACAGCGTCAGACGAAGATACCGGATATATCGCACGCGAACGGTTGGACAGCTGTTTTGCCAAGTGGAGAGAAAAAAGTCCCGAGGAGTTAGTGGAGATTTTTTCACTGCCGGCCGAAAACGCCATGTTGATTTTGCAGTCAATGATCTTGTATCAGCGCATTATACAAGAAATGAATCCAGACAATATATGGGCGCCTGCCCTGTTTGTATGCGACGGTTTGGCCTATGATTTTGCAGAGCGGGCGAAAGTGATAAAAAAATCTCATAATTTTGAAAACGATATACTGGCGGCCGTGAAAACAATAGCAAAGCGGTATCAGTGTAATAAAAATCATTATCAGATGGTTGGGCAGTTGGCAATACAGATTTTTGACGGAGTGCGCAAGGTGCACGGGATGGATAAGCGCCACCGGCTGTTATTGCAGTTGGCCGTCATGCTGCACAGCTGCGGATATTACATCAGCTTTCTGAACAGCAGCGAGTGTGCGTATAATATTGTCATGTCTACAGAGGTTATTGGACTGTCGCACATGGAGCGGGAAATTGTCGCCAATACGGTGCGGTACAACACGGAGGATTTCCCGTCGTATGAGTATTTTGCAGATCGGTTGGAGAAAGAACAATATTTAATCATTGCAAAGTTGGCATCTATTCTGAGATTAGCGGACGCGCTTGACAGCAGTCACAGGCAAAAGTGTTTTGCAATGAAGACGGCATTTAGGGACGGCGATACGTTGGCGCTGACGTTGTCCTCTGCGGAGGATATGACGCTTGAGCTTGGAATGGCACAGTCGCGAAAACGATTTTTTGAAGATGTGTTTGGAATCAGTGTTTTACTGAAATATAAGAAAGTGGTGCGTGAAAAGTGAAAACAGAAGAGCAGTTGAATTTTAACGATCCCAAATATTATCGCAACCGAGAACTGAGTTGGCTGGATTTTAATGCCCATGTACTGTATGAGGCGCGTGATAAAAGTCTGCCGCTTTTTGAACGGCTGAAATTTTTGAGTATTACTGCGTCAAATCTGGATGAGTTTTTTATGATTCGCGTCGCCTCGCTGAAAGACATGGTGCACGCAGGTTATACAAAAAAAGATATTGCCGGTCTTTCGCCCCAGGAGCAGCTTGACCGGATCAGCGTAAAGACGCACGAGATGATCAAACTGCAATATAACACGTATAACCGTTCGCTCGTTCCGCTTTTGTCCACAAATGGCCTGCATGTACTTGCGTCGCACGAGGAAATGACAGACGAACAGAAAGAATTTGCCGATCAATATTTTCAGGATTTTGTCTATCCGGTTCTGACGCCAATGGCAGTGGATTCTAGCAGGCCATTTCCTTTGATACGCAACAAAACATTGAATATCTGTGCGCTCCTGGAAAAAGGAAAAGAGACCGATATGGCGACCGTACAGGTGCCGGGTGTCCTTCCGCGTATTGTAACGCTTTCGCAAGATGATAACGGTACGACAGTCATTTTGTTGGAGGAGCTGATTAAACGCAACATTCAGCAGTTATTTATGAATTATCGCGTTGTGAGCGCATACGCCTACCGCATTATGAGAAATGCAGATCTGACGATTGAGGAAGATGAGGCGGCGGATCTGCTGAAGGAAATACAAAAGCAGTTGAAAAAGCGTCAGTGGGGCGAGGTCATCCGTCTCGAAGTAGATGAAAATATGGATAAACGTCTGCTGAAATGGCTGCGGCGGGAACTGCATGTGCGCGAGGAAGATATTTATAAAATTGCCGGTCCGCTTGATCTGACTGTTTTGATGAAAATGTATGGACTAGAAGGGTTTGAGCATCTCAAAACGCCGCCGTTTCAGCCAGCTCCCGTTCCGGAAATGATCGAGGAGGGAGATATTTTTTCGAAAATCCGCAAAGGGGACATTTTGCTTCATCATCCGTATCAGACATTTGATCCGGTTGTTGATTTTGTCAGGGAATCTGCACGTGATCCGCAGGTGCTCGCCATCAAGCAGACACTGTATCGTGTCAGCGGAAACTCGCCGATTATTAAAGCGCTCGCCGAGGCTGCAGAAAATGGCAAGCAGGTGTCTGTATTGGTGGAGTTAAAGGCAAGATTTGATGAAGAAAATAATATTGTATGGGCGAAAATGTTGGAAAAAGCGGGCTGTCATGTGATTTACGGTCTGGTCGGCCTGAAAACGCACAGCAAAATTACGCTCGTGGTGCGCCGGGAAGAGGAGGGCATCCGCCGTTATGTACATCTTGGAACGGGGAATTATAACGATTCGACAGCCAAGTTATATACGGATATGGGATTGCTCACATGCGCTCAGGCGATTGGAGAAGACGCAACAGCAGTATTTAATATGTTAAGCGGTTATTCGGAACCGCCCAGTTGGAAGAAGCTGCATTTGGCTCCGCTCTGGCTCCGCGATACACTTGTGCGGCTGATTCGCAGAGAGGCAGAAAATGCGCGCAATAAAAAGCCGGCGCATATTATTGCAAAAATGAATTCTCTGTGCGACCGCGAAATTATTGCAGAATTGTATGCGGCTTCCGCTGCCGGAGTCAAAATTGAGCTGATTGTCCGAGGGATTTGCTGTCTGAAGACCGGCATTCCCGGAGTCAGCGAGAATATTACGGTGCGATCCATTGTCGGACAGTTTTTGGAACACAGCAGAATTTTTTATTTCGAAAATGCGTCGGCGCCGAAGTTATTTATGGGCAGCGCAGACTGGATGCCGCGCAATTTGGATAAGCGCGTGGAAATTATGTTTCCGGTGGAAGATCCAAAGCTGAAAGAGGAGGTCATTCATATATTGAATGTTCAGCTTGCCGATACGGTAAAGGCGCATATTCTGTCATCGGACGGCGTCTATGAGCGGCAGGATCTTAGGGGCAAGCAGCGTTTTATCTCACAGGAATATTTCATGCAGGAGGCGTGGCAGAAGGTAAAGCCCGAAGATAATCCGGTGAAAAGCCGTGTGTTTGTGCCGGAAATGGGAGTGGACGATATGTGAGCGAACCGATTATGTGAATAAGAGGAAACGCCGGGCGTCGTTGCCAGGCGTTTCCTTTTTGGATGTATTTGAAATGATCATGTCTTAGAAAATCAGACGGTGTGTTTTTCAAACATGATCTTTGCAAGCTGCATTCCACCGACAAGCAAAATGCCGATGATAAAAGGGAGTAAATGAAATGTATGAATATCCATTGCCTTTTGCGGAATTTCCAGTGTAGTCGGGCCTTGAACAATCGCGTATAATGATCCTAGCATCATGCCGATGACCGTATAGATCGTCTGACCCCTATATTGTTCTAACGATTGTTTGATGATGCCTACGGAGACGACAATGCCGGCAATGACGCCGATTCCGATGGCAATAATCAGCAAAAGACCAGAAAAGTCAAGATGCATCAGCTGTTTCAGGGCGTGGATGGTTGGAATATACAGTCCGAATGTTAACAGCAGGGTGGAGCCGGATATTCCGGGCAGCACCATCGCAGAGATGGCGGCCATTCCGGCGACAACGGCATAAAGAAACATGCCGATATTCATATTTCCGGTATCAACGACCGTTCCTGTTCCGAGAACAGAAATGAGTATGACAAGCGCCGCCCCCGGAATGAGAAAGAGCGCGTGGCTTCTGTGTTTTAAATGTGTCCGCTCCTCATAAATCATTACCGGAATGGCAAAGAGTATGAATCCGATAAACAGGGAGCTCACCTGGTAAATGCCCTTTTCAAACAATGCGGCGAGCACGGTGACGGCCAATCCCATTCCAATGACCCAACCAAGTCCAAGCTTAATCAGATATTTTATTGCAGAAATCCGTTCTTGTTTCGTGCCCTGGATCAGATCATTAATCGAACCGATAAACTGGTCGTAAAACCCCATTAAAAATGCAATCGTGCCTCCACTGACGCCGGGGACGCTGTCGGCAAGTGACATACAAAATCCGTGGATCATAGTTTTCAACATGCGGTGATTCTCCTTTTTGCATAATATTGGACATATGATTAATTTGCTTTTTTAAAATGTTTTTCAAAATGCTGATAAATTTTGTGTGCGGCAATTCCGTTCAAAAGTCCGAGAAGTATTCCGGCTAACACATCGGACGGATAATGTACATACAGATAAAGCCGCGAAAAGGCAATCAGTGAAGCCAGAATCAGCGATGGAATAAAGACGCTCTTTTTTTCGGACATCAGCGCAAAGGCAGCGGAAAAGGAGGAGGCTGTATGGCCGGACGGGAAAGAAAAATCCCTTGGCGCGCGGATGAGCAGTTCAATGTCTGAATGAACAGAAAATGGGCGCATTCTCGCAATCAGCGGCTTCAGCGTGATGTTGCATATAATGAGATTTAATATAAGAGCGATCAACATGGTAATTCCGGATTTTCGATATCGGGGGAGCGCGCAGAGTATGATCGCCAGGCAGATCCAGATCATGCCCCGGTCGCCGAGCGCAGAAATGGCCGGCATAACCACATCTCCAAAGTCTGTTCGCAGATGTTGCCGGATAAAATCAAGAACCGCAAATTCGATATTCAGCATTGCGGATGTTTCAACTCCTTTCCGAAATGAGGGCATTTACTCAAATGTATTTTTGACAGCCTGCTCATATTCGTTTCCTGGTTTTGGTTTCATCGTTTCTACTTTTTCATTATGTATTTTCCGCGCAGTAATTATCATAAAAGTCTGATCTGGAGCGTGTCAATTCAAATCTTTGTAAAATATATGAAAAACGTTTTGCCCGTCGGTAAACCTACAATGCCGCGGCCATTTTGCGTGTTTCTTGTTTGACACTGATTGGTGAATCATGTATAATATTTGTAATTGTAAAATCTGTCAAATAAGAACAAAAACAGAGGGGTGAAGGCGTTGAAAGATTTTTTTTGCGGTGAGGTAAACAAATCGCCCAGAATTGCCAAATTGATCAGTGATCTTTATGCGGAACTTCCGGTGATTGAGGCGGATCGGGCGGAGATTGTTACCCGTGTTTATAAGGAGACGGAGGGGGAGACGATTGTTGAAAGGCGCGGCAAGGTGTTTCAGGCGATTTGCGAAGAGCTTCCCATTATCATCCGGCCGGGCGAGCTGATTGTCGGGTCAAATGCACAGGCTCCGAGGGGGTGCCAGGTATTTCCGGAATATTCGTTTGCGTGGTTGGAAGAGGAGTTTGATACGGTAGCGACGCGGACGGCCGATCCGTTTTACATATCGGAGGATACCAAAAAGAGACTGCACGAAGCATACAAATACTGGCCGGGCAAGACGACGAGCGAACTGGCGACATCTCTGATGGCGCCGGAGACGCTGATGGCGATCAAACATAATATTTTTACAACAGGCAATTATTTTTATAACGGAATTGGTCATTTTACGGTAAATTATGGAAAAGTTTTAGAGATCGGCTTTGACGGGATCCGGGCGGAAGCCCAGGAGGCGCTGTCTAAGTGCAAGGTGTCCGATGCGGACTATGCGCAGCGCAGCACATTCCTCAGAGCGGTGATTACATGCTGCAAAGCGGCGGTCACCTATGCAAACCGATATGCAAAGCTCGCGCTTAGCGAGGCGGAAAAGTGCCAGGATCCGGAACGGAAAAAAGAACTTCTTGTTATTGCGTCAAACTGCGCGCATGTTCCGGCAAAACCCGCAAGAAACTTTTATGAAGCATGCCAGTCATTCTGGTTTGTGCAGATGTTGATTCAGACGGAGTCGAGCGGGCATTCCATTTCTCCGGGACGTTTTGATCAATATATGTACCTCTATTTTAAGAAAGATTTTGAGGCAGGGAACATTACAAGGGAATTTGCCCAGGAGCTGCTTGACTGTATCTGGGTGAAATTTAATGATCTGAACAAAGTACGCGATGCCGTGAGTGCAGAGGGGTTTGCCGGATATAGCCTGTTCCAGAATTTGATTGTCGGCGGCCAGGATAAGGAAGGGTTGGATGCGTCAAACGATCTGTCGAGCATGTGTCTGGAGGCGGCTATGCACGTCAGACTGCCGGCGCCGTCGCTCTCGATCCGCGTATGGAATGGTTCGCCGCAGAAGCTGCTTATGAAGGCTGCAGAAGTGACAAGAACAGGAATCGGACTTCCGGCTTATTACAACGACGAGGTGATTATTCCGGCTCTGTTAAGCCGAGGTATTTCACTGGAAGACGCGAGAAATTATTCCATTATCGGGTGCGTGGAACCGCAGGCGCCCGGAAAGACGGACGGATGGCATGACGCTGCATTCTTTAATATGTGCCGGCCGCTGGAGATGGTGTTCTCAAACGGATACGAAGACGGAGATCGGGTCGGTCTGCAGACCGGAGAGCTTTCTGAATTTCAAGATTTTGAAAGTTTTTACAACGCATATAAGAAACAGATGAATTATTTTATCGGCCTGCTTGTCAACTCGGACAACAGTATTGATGTCGCGCATGCGGAGCGCTGTCCGCTGCCGTTTCAGTCGAGTATGGTCGAGGATTGTATCGGGCGTGGCCTGCCGATGCAGCGCGGCGGCGCTGTATATAATTTTACGGGTCCGCAGGGATTTGGCATTGCCAATATGACGGACGCGCTCTACGCCATTAAAACGCTTGTGTTTGAACAGAAGAAATATACGCTTCAGGAGTTTTCGGAGGCGATGGATGACAATTTTGGCCAGGGGATTCCGAAAGGCAAAGCAGCGTCTCTCACTGTAGAAGTTGCCAAACAGCTTTCCGCCGCAGGACGGACAGTCGGTGAGAAGGAGATTGCGTCGATTCTCAGAGAAATTCAAAATCAGAGTGTCGCGCCGGACAAGAAGGCAAAATATGAGCAGATGTTAAAGGACATTCTTTCCCTGCCGAAGTATGGAAATGACAACGATGAAATTGATATGTTTGCGCGTGATGTGGCCTATACTTACACAAAGCCGATGGAGCAGTACCGCAATCCGCGCGGAGGTATGTATCAGGCGGGTCTGTATCCGGTGTCTGCCAATGTGCCGCTCGGAGCACAGACGGGAGCGACGCCGGACGGACGGTTGGCGGAGACGCCGATTGCAGATGGAGTGGGACCGGCCGCAGGCCGCGATACGCTTGGACCTACGGCGACGGTGAATTCGGTTGCAAAGCTCGATCACGGTATTGCGTCCAACGGCACGCTGTTTAATCAGAAATTTCATCCGTCCGCTCTGAGCGGGGTAGAGGGACTGCAGAAATTTGTGGCCCTGATCCGTGCATATTTCGATCAGAAAGGAATGCATATGCAGTTTAACGTGGTAAGCCGCGAGATGCTGCTCGACGCGCAGGCGCATCCGGAGCAGTATAAGAATCTGGTTGTCCGTGTTGCCGGCTACAGCGCGCTGTTTACGACGTTGTCGAAGTCTTTGCAGGATGATATTATTAACCGCACGACACAGGGTTTTTAGGAAGTGAGTGGTATGGAAAATTATTTACAGACATCGGGCAGGATTTTTGATATTCAAAAATATTCCATTCACGACGGACCCGGAATACGAACCATTGTCTTTTTAAAAGGCTGCGCGTTCCGGTGCCGTTGGTGCTGCAATCCGGAGTCGCAAAATTATGCGGTTGAGCGGATGGTTCGGGGCGGCGAGGAAAAATTATACGGCGAGGACGTGACCGTAGAGGAAGTGATGCGTGAGGTGATGAAAGACTGGCCTCATTTCCGGCGGTCTGGCGGAGGCCTTACGCTATCCGGCGGGGAGACGCTTTTGCAGCCGGATTTTGCCTCGGCGCTGCTGTTTGCGGCGCATCGGGAAGGGATTAACACAGCGATTGAATCGACTGGTTTCGCCAAGTTTTCCACGATTAAAAACAAAATTCTTCCGTATCTGGATTTGTTTTTAATGGATATTAAGCATATGGACAGCGCCAAGCACAGGGAATTTACGACGCAGCCAAATGATCTTGTATTGGAAAATGCAAGGAAGATTGCGCAGACGGGACAGAACCTGATTATACGGGTTCCGGTTGTGCCTACGTTTAATGCGACGACAGCGGAAATTCGCGCAATCGCTGAATTTGCCGCATCGCTGCCAGGAGTAACCAGGCTGCATTTGCTTCCTTATCACCGGCTTGGCCAGGACAAGTATGCGGGACTCAACAGACCGTATCTGTTAGAGCAAATTCTTCCGCCGTCGACAGAACAGATGGAGGAGCTGAAAGCAGAAGCTGAAAAAACCGGTCTTCTGGTACAGATCGGCGGCTGAGGCTCTTCTCAGTGACATCAACAGGTAAAGGAGTAATATCATGTCAGGACATTCAAAATTTGCAAATATTAAGCATAAAAAGGAAAAAAATGACGCGGCTAAAGGCAAAATTTTTACGATTATCGGCAGGGAGATTGCGGTCGCTGTAAAAGAAGGGGGACCCGATCCAAACAATAACAGTAAGCTGCGCGATGTGATTGCGAAAGCAAAGGCGAATAATATGCCGAATGACACGATTGAGCGCGGTATCAAAAAAGCTGCCGGGGATGCGGATGCAGTCAATTACGAGCAGATTACGTATGAGGGATACGGCCCGAACGGCACGGCAATTATCGTAAAGGCGCTGACGGACAACAAGAACAGAACGGCTGCCAATGTGCGCAATGCGTTTACAAAGGGAAGCGGTAATGTCGGGACGCCGGGCTGCGTATCTTATATGTTTGATGAGCGCGGACAGATTATGATTGACCGCGAACAGTTTGAGGGAGATGCCGATGAGCTGATGCTGACCGCGGTTGATGCGGGCGCCGTTGATTTTGTGGAGGACGAGGATTGTTTTGAAATTCTGACGTTACCAAATGATTTTGGCGCTGTGCGTCAGACGCTTGAGGAGCAGCAGATTCCGGTTGCCAACGCGGAAGTTACGATGATTCCGCAAAATTATGTAACGCTTGAAGATGAGGAAGATATTCGGAAAATGAATCGGATTTTGGAATTGTTGGATGCGGAAGACGATGTCCAGGAGGTTTATCATAATTGGGACGAAGTTTGAGAAAAAGCGGCGCCGCGGCGCCGCTTTTTCTTATCCGGACGGTATCACAATTTTGGTCATATTTTTGATTTCGCCTGATTACAATGGAGATAGAATGAAAATTGGAGCCTGGCGATATGTTAAAAAGAAAAAAGAAATTGTGGGTGAACTGGCACAAATGGACTGGGGTGTTTCGGGTGCTGCTCGGTCTTGGCTTGTCAGCTCATCTCGTCATGGGAATGGCGTTTCCGGTTTGGGCATACGGATCTTTTGCGGATGGGATTTTACAGTTTACCGAGGAGAATGAAACGGCCGGTCTTTCCGTTACAGCTCCTGCAGCCATACTGATGGAGGCAAGCACGGGTACGATTATATGGGAAAAAGACAGTGAGAGTGCATATCGTCCCGCCAGTATCACAAAAATCATGACGCTTATTCTGATTTTTGATGCGCTTGAGGAAGGACGGATTTCACTTGAAGATGTGGTAACGACTTCTGAGTACGCGGCGAGCATGGGCGGGTCGCAAGTGTTTTTGGAACCGCAGGAACAGCAGACGGTAGAGACGATGATCAAGTGCATTGCGGTGGCGTCGGCAAACGATGCATGTGTGGCGATGGCAGAGCACATTTGCGGAACAGAAGAAGTGTTTGTGCAGAAGATGAATGAACGTGCAGAAGGACTTGGCATGACGTCAACACATTTTGAAAATTGTAATGGCCTGGATACGGATGGACATATGACGAGCGCAAAAGACGTGGCGCTTATGTCGAGGGAGTTGATCACCAAATACCCGCAGATTCATGACTATTCAACGATATGGATGGAAAACATCACGCACAATACCGCTAAAGGCAGCAAGGAATTCGGGCTGACCAATACGAATAAATTAATCCGGCAGTATGAATATGCAACCGGCCTGAAAACCGGCAGCACAAGTCTGGCAAAATATTGCGTCTCCGCCACCGCCGAAAAGGACGGGGTAGAACTGATTGCAGTCATTATGGCGGCTCCTGATTATAAGGCGAGATTTTCGGATGCGACTGCGCTTTTAAATTACGGATTTTCCATTGTTCAGGTCTACGAGGATCTCAATGAGGAAGATTTTGGGCAGGTTCCGGTTATAAACGGCGTGCGGGAAACAGTCGGTGTACGTGCGGCCGGACCTTTTCGGTATCTGGATATGGAGGGAGCGGACTTGAGCGGGATTGAGAGAGAGGTACAGCTTGACAGTGAGGTGCAGGCGCCGGTCGGTGAAAATCAAAATGCCGGAAAGCTGCTCTATAAGTTGGGCGGCAACGAAATTGGATCGGTAGAGCTTGTATATGATGAAAACGTGGAAAAAGCCGGTTTTTGGGATTGTGTGATACGTTCTGTAAAAATGTTGGCTGTTTAAAATTTACGAACTGCAAAAAAGGAGTGGAGAAAAATTGGGCACGGCGGGAATGATAATTGTGGTTGTGATCTTTGCGGCCGCTGCGGCGCTAGGTCTTATTCTGCTGATCAGCAATGAGGAGAGAAAATCGTTTGTAGTGACTCATTATACAGTCCGTGACGCCCGTTTTTCTGAAAATGAGCGTCCGGTCACGGCCGTCGTCATTGCGGATTTGCATAATCACAGTTTTGGCAGCGGGAACGCAAAACTGTTACATGCCATTGACCAGGCGGCTCCGGAGGCTGTTTTTGTGGCCGGAGATCTGGTTGTCGCGATTCCGGGCCACGAGGTTATGGTGGCGGCGGATTTTATTTGCAAACTGGCAAAAAAATATCCCGTTTATTACGGCGTGGGCAATCATGAGTATCGTATGGCGCTTTATCCCGAAAAATATCAACATCAATATGCGATGTATGACCGTCTGCTGAAAGAGGCGGGAATTGAAATGATGCATAACAGCCGTACCCGGGCCAAACTGGGAAATGTCTGGGTGAACGTATATGGACTTGAAATCGACCGGGAATATTATAAACGATTTTCTCATGTGTCAATGCGAGCCGACTATCTTCTGTCGCTATTTCCGAAACCGCCGGCGGATCAGTATTCGATTCTTTTGGCGCATAATCCAGATTATTTTTCAGCATATGCAGCTTTCGGAGCAGACTTAACACTTTCCGGCCATGTACACGGAGGCTTAATCCGTCTGTTTGGGAGAGGGCTTATTTCTCCCTCGAGAGGCCTGTTTCCGAAATACAGCAGCGGCCGATATACGATTGGAGAGCGTCAGATGATTGTTTCAAGAGGTCTCGGAACACATACGCTGCCAATCCGCGTATGTAACCGTCCGGAACTGGTCGTTTTGCACTTTGAGGGGAAAGGACTTGAAAATACTTAAAAATATTAGTAAAATAGCAAGGTCGGGTTGAATTGTCTGGAAAGGATAAGAATATGGGAATTCCGGTAAAGCTTCAAGTATTTGAAGGACCTCTTGACCTTTTGCTTCATTTGATTGAAAAAAATAAAGTCGACATTTATGATATTCCGATTGTGGAAATTACGCAGCAGTATCTGGAGTATGTGCAGCAGATGAAAAGAGAAGATTTGAATGTTGTGAGCGAGTTTCTTGTAATGGCGGCCACGCTGATTCAAATCAAAGCGAAAATGCTGCTTCCGCCGGAGGTGAACGAAGAAGGGCAGGAAGAAGATCCGCGCGCAGAACTGGTGCAGCAGCTTTTGGAATACAAAATGTATAAATATATGTCTTATGAGCTGAAAGACCGTCAGCTGTATGCAGGAAAGGCTGTGTACCGATCCCCAAAACTGCCGGATGAAGTAAACAACTATAAACAGCCGGTTGATCTTGACAAGATGGTCCAAGATGTGACGCTTCAGAAATTACAGGATATTTTTGAGGATCTTTTGGCAAGACAGCAGGAGCGCTTGGATCCGATCAGGAGCCAGTTTGGCACAATTGAGCAGGAGGAAATCAGCGTAGAACAAAAGATCGGCGATATTGAGGAATATGCAATGAACAACCGGCGTTTTTCGTTCCGGAAATTATTAAAAAAGCAGCACAGTAAAGTGGATCTTGTCGTTACCTTTTTATCAATTTTAGAATTAATGAAATCCGGAAAGATTTATATAGAGCAGCAGCATGCATTTGATGATATTATCATTACATCGGAAATTGCAGGGATTGCGGAATGATATTGAACAATGAGAGGAACAGTGCGCAATGAGTGAAAACAACAAAGAGGCGGTTGTGGAGGCAATTTTGTTTACCATGGGCGATTCGGTTCCAGTGGATCGCCTTGCTGCGGTTTTAGATATGGACAAGAACCAGACATGGGAATTGCTGCGCGCAATGATGCAGAAGTATCAGAGCGAAAACCGCGGCATTCAGATCATTGAACTTGAGGATTGTGTACAGATGTGTACAAAACCGGAAATGTATGAATCGATTATCCGTATTGCAAAACAGCCCAAAAAGCAGGTGCTCACAGATGTGTTGCTGGAGACCCTCGCGATTGTTGCCTATAAGCAGCCGGTTACCCGTCTGGAAATCGAGAAGATCCGGGGGGTGAAAAGTGATCATGCCGTAAACAAGCTGATTGAATATAATTTGATTGCAGAAATGGGACGTCTGGATGTTCCGGGACGTCCGATTCTCTTTGGGACGACGGAGGAGTTTCTTCGCTGCTTTGGAGTACAGTCCGTCGATGAGCTGCCGCTGTTAAGCCCGGAAAAATTAGAAGATTTTAAACAGGAGGCAGAGGAGGAGATGAACGCAAAAATTTCTGTTGATGTGTAGAATGTGCTGAGTTTGTAAAAGAAACATAAAAGGAATCATCCGTTCATAAATTGTATGGAGAGTCATTAAGGGCGGATTGCATGGAAATATGGCGGCGATGGAGAAAACGGCTCTGCACGGTGCTGATCAGCTTTTGCCTGATTGCCGGTCAACTGTTGCCGGTCGGCGCTCAGGAACTGAATCTGTACGCGAAATCTGCAGTGCTTATGGATGCGAGGAGCAAGCGCGTTTTGTATGAAAAAAACGGAAGCGAAGTTTTGCCGATGGCAAGTACGACGAAAATTATGACCTGTATTCTTGCATTGGAGTATGGCCATCTCGAAGATCAGGTTTCGTTTTCGGAGTATGCGGTATCCATGCCGAAAGTGCATCTCGGGGCGGCGAAGGGAAACAGTTATACAATGGAGGATCTTCTTTATTCGTTGATGCTAGAGTCGCACAATGACACTGCGGTCGCTATTGCCGAACATATTGCCGGCGGCATGGATCAGGACGACGCTGAACAGACGGCTCAGCGTTCCAAAGAAGAGAGCCGCAGTCTGGTGTCCAAGTTTGCGGAAATGATGAATCAGAAAGCCAGAGATATTGGCTGTGAACACACAATGTTTCTGACGCCAAATGGCCTCGACGCCGTTTTATATGCCGAGGATGGAAGCGAACAGAATGTTCACTCGACAACGGCGGAGGATTTGGCAAAAATACTTTCGTACTGTATTTTGGATTCGCCGATGTCCGCAGAGTTTCTTCGTATTACGCAGACGGAATCCGTTCAGATTTCCAGTCTGGATCAGAGTCAGACCCACAGTCTGCAAAATCACAACGCTTTTTTAAAAATGATGGATGGCGCGCTGAGCGGAAAGACCGGATTTACGGCGAAGGCAGGATACTGTTATGTCGGCGCGCTTCGCCAGGGAGACCGCGTGCTTGTCGTTGCTCTGCTCGCCTGCGGTTGGCCGAATAATAAAGGGTATAAGTGGAAAGATACACGTATGCTTATGGAATATGGATTAGAGCAATTTCAGTGGCGGACATTTTCAGAAGTGTCTTCCACCGAAGAGCAGCATTTTGTACTTGAGGTGCAAGACGGTCAAAGCGCTACTCTGGATCAGCCCGCGACATTAAAGGCGACTGTGCAATCAGGGGAAGGCGATGAGGACGGTGTGCTTCTTAGGGAGTCCGAAACGATTCAAGTGAGTGAAGAGTGGAATGAGAACTTACAGGCCCCGATTAAACAGGGCGATGTCGTGGGAATGCGGTCTTATATGTTGGACGGCGTTGTGCTGAGAAGCGAGCTTATTCTCGCCGATGAGACGGTCGACGAGATTTCCGTCGGTTGGTGTCTTGCGCAGGTGCTGAAGCGGTTTTGCGCATGAGACAAAAAAATCCGCCGCTTGTTTTCTCGTGTTTTTCTGTTTAAATATACAAAAGTGTGAAACAATGAAAGGGAGAGATCAATGAGACTGATGATAGCATCGGATATTCATGGTTCCGCAAAATACTGCAGGGAGTTACTGTCCTGTATGAAGGAGGAACAGCCCGATCGGCTGCTTCTTCTCGGGGATCTGTTGTATCACGGGCCGCGCAACGATTTGCCGGAAGAGTATGCGCCCAAACAGGTCATTTCGATGTTGAATGAGCACAGACAATCGCTGCTTGCAGTGCGCGGAAACTGTGATGCGCAAGTGGATCAGATGGTTTTGGATTTTCCGATTCTGGCTGACTATTGTATCGTATACTGGCAGAATCGGACGGTGTTTGCCACACACGGGCATCAGTATCATCCTCAGAATCTTCCTCCTCTGAGGCCGGGAGATATTTTGCTGAACGGACACACGCATGTGACTGCATGTGAAAAGCTTGGGGATTACTATTATTTGAATCCCGGTTCCGTCTCGCTTCCGAAAGAGAATTCGAAACGTGGATATATCCTGCTGACCGATGCGCAGGCTGAATTTAAAGACTTGCAGGGGAGGACATTTGAGAGATTTCAGCCCTGTGTTTGCTGATACCGGTTCTCAGAAAAGCGGAAAAGGACTTGTTCCGCATGACAAAATATCATATACTGTAGAAAACCAAGGGTTCAAATGAAAAAAGGGGAAGGTACATAACATGCTGAATTCACTTTTTACAACAATGGATACCAAATGGATGGGCTTTTTCGGAATTTTACTTGCATATGCGGCGACCTGTCTGCTTCTCAGCACATGCAGCCGTTTTCTGCCGAAAGATGGGGGCAGAGAGTATGCGCATGACGGAAAGCTTTCAGCCGGAAAACCGCGAGGGGCGGGATTTTTGTTTGTTATCGTATTTACGGTGGCTACGGTGTTGTTTGTGCCTCTTTCGAATGAGGTGGTCATTTATCTGATTCTGGTGTTTGCCTCCATGATGACCGGTTTTTTGGACGACTGTGCAAAAACGTCATGGGGAGAGTGGAAAAAGGGACTGTTGGATCTTGTTGTTTCGGTAGTTGTTGCATTTACGTTTGTCAATTTTAATCCGACGACAGTAACCTTTGCTTTATTTGGAGGAACGGTAATCACCCTGCATCCGGTCTTATTTGGCATTCTGGCTATGATTTTGACGCTTGTATCGATTAATGTAACGAACTGTTCGGATGGAGTGGACGGGCTGTCCGGAACGCTGTCTATTATTACGTTGGCGTCCATTTATGTCATTAATCTGGTTCTTGGCAACGACAGCGGTTTTAATTACATGATCCTGCTTTTTATTGTCTGCCTAATCGGCTATCTTTGGTTCAACGCGACGCCGAGCCGTCTGATGATGGGAGACGCCGGTTCACGCGCGATGGGTGTTTTTATTGCTATCGCTGTTTTAAAGACCGGTTCCCCTCTGTTGTATCTTCTGGTTGCACTGATGCTGATTTTGGACGGCGGACTGGGTCTGATCAAGGTGGTTCTGCTCCGCACGGTCAAGGTGCATATTTTGAAACATACATTAACGCCGCTTCATGATCATGTGAGAAAAAATCTGGGATGGTCTAACGCGCAGGTCGTGTTTAAGTTTGGCATTGTGCAGCTGATGATCTGCGTGGTCGTCGTATGGCTGCTGCTGTAAGTGCAGAAAGTCAGGGGATAATGTGAAAATGTTTTAACGCGCGGGCAATGCCGTCATCCAGTACGTCTGTTGTCTGATAGCTGCAATAGGGAAGAATTTCTTTCATACTGTTTCCCATGGCAATGCTGTTTGGGACAAACTCAAGCATGGACAGGTCGTTTGTACTGTCTCCGAACGCATAGCAGTCTGTGATCGGAATGTGCAGGTGGTTCATAAGAAATGCAATACCGGACGCTTTCGAGCATCCTTTTGGGACGATCTCAGCAAACCCGTTTCCCCGGTCGATATAATCAAAGTCGGGGGCGATCCCTCTGCGAAAAGAGACTTCGTCGCTGCGTGTATTGAGCCAAATGACAAATTTATCAAAGATAATGGAGGACTGATCAAGAGTCTCGGGGATGTCGATGCTTTTGGAACCGAATCTGGCTCTCAGTTCTTCTAATTTCTTATTGTTTACAGAGATGTAATTGTCAAAAAAGACGCGGCTGTTTTCTTCAAAAAGCGCCTGAATGTTGCAGTCGCGCAGCAGCTGTATGATTTCATGACACCGGTGCGCCGGAACGGACTGACTGAATAATTTTTGGTCATGAAAATAAATATAAGTGCCGCAGCCGCACACATAGCCGTCGAATCCGATTTCACATAATTTCGGCTCGATATTAAAACGGGTGCGACCGGTGTTGATAAACGTGTAATGGCCGGATTTTCTCGCGGCACGTATCGCTTCAACCGCGCTGTCGGGGGTAATATGTGTTCCTTCCGTCAAAATGGTTCCGTCAATATCAAAAAAAAGCATTTTTCGTTGCATGGCAAATACCTCCTTAACCTGTAATGTGTGACAGGATAGTCTTATTATACACGACATATATTACAAAGTAAATTATTCCTGCACAGTCACAGCGGCGGTATGCGCTTGCGCAAAGAGCGGAATAAGGAGAAAAACTTATCGAGGAACCAGTCGAGACGGTACAATATAAAAAAATGATTTGTAAGTATGGATCAGCAAAATAATATACATGGAGGGGATGTTTATGGCGGATAAGAGACAGGAAGAACCGTCTAAGGAAAAAGAGCAAGTGTGGAGGGACCGCAAACATATTATGTGGTTTCCGATTGGATTTACCGTGTATTCGGTGAGTAATGGCCGCGTATATGTCGACCGGGGGCTGCTTAATACGGTTTCCGATCAGACGCTGTTGTACCGGGTAACGGATCTTCAGCTGCGCAGGAGTTTGTGGCAGAAAATTTTCGGAACGG
The DNA here is from genome assembly GCA_944383325.1 of uncultured Lachnospiraceae bacterium. Classification (GTDB taxonomy): domain Bacteria; phylum Bacillota; class Clostridia; order Lachnospirales; family Lachnospiraceae; genus CALWPC01. The sequence goes on from CALWPC010000046.1 coordinate 29,540, forward strand.
GCACACTTGTGCTGTTTTCCAAGGTAGATGTCGATCATGAAATTTTACTGGAAAATATCAGTCGTCCGAGAGAAGTGGCGGCGATGTTTTCCGAGATGGTTGAAGACGCGCGCCGGAGCCAGAATATTGTCGGAAAAGAATTTTATGGCAGCGTAGGGTGCCAGGGCCATCATGGTGATTTGGACGACGGCGGGGAATTTGTTCAGGACGATATGCCGGACATGTAAGTAACTGCCGATGATTGGTACAGAGCATATGAAACGCTGCAGGAACTCGATATTCCTGCGGCGTTTTTAGTTTATACGAAACAGTGTCTTACGAAACCAAACTGTGCGGAGAATTCTTTTTTTGCGCTTGATTGTTCAAACGGTGCGGAGGAAAATTTTGATAAACTCCTTGCTATTTTGTCAAGAAAATACTATACTAAAATAGATGGTTTTTTGCAATACTGCCAGAAATATCCTTGCAAAAGGACTGCGCACATGCGCGAATAAAATAGTAAACGGAGGGCCAGATATGAGTAGTACAACGAACAGCTCAGCAAGCGCCAGAATTTCGGCGTTACTTGATGAGAACAGCTTTGTTGAAATCGGAAGTGCGGTTACTGCGCGCAACACGGATTTTAACATGAAGGACAATGAAACTCCATCGGATGGCGTTGTCACAGGTTATGGAATCATCGACGGAAATCTTGTCTATGTATACAGCCAGGATGCCTCTGTCATGAACGGAACAATCGGGGAGATGCACGCGAAAAAGATTGTCAGAATGTATGAGATGGCGGTCAAGATGGGAGCGCCGGTCATCGGCCTGATTGACTGCGCCGGCATGCGTCTTCAGGAAGCGACCGATGCGCTGAATGGATTTGGCGAGATTTATGCGAAAAAGGCGTTGGCCTCCGGCATTGTACCGCAGATCGATATTGTATTCGGCAACTGCGGAGGTGGAATGGCAGTAATGACTGCCATGTCTGATTTCACGTTTATGGTTCAGGACGCCAAACTGTTTTTGAATAGTCCCGATGCGATTGAGGGCAACGACGTATCGAAATGTGATACGGCAGACTCTGCTTTTCAGAGTGCAGAGAGCGGTTTGGCAGATTTTGTAGGCGATGAGAACGAGGTATTGGCGAAAGTTCGTGAATTAATTACGATTCTTCCGGCAAATAATAAAGACGAGCGCTTTGATGACTGTACGGACGATCTGAACCGCGCATGTACGCAGATCAGCGCTATGGCAGGCGACACTGCGAATGCACTTGCTCTGATTGCAGACGGTTACCGTTTTTTTGAGGTGAAAGCTTCTTACGCTAAGGAGATGGTAACTGGCTTTATGAAATTAAACGGCGCGGTTGTCGGCGCGGTTGCAAATCGTACTGAAGTTTCCGGAAAGGATAGCGACGAGACGAAGCAGCTCGACGCGGTTCTTACGAGTGAGGGATGTTTAAAAGCCGCAGATTTTGTTAATTTCTGCGATGCGTTCAATATTCCGGTGCTCACTCTGACCAATGTCAAAGGGTTTGAGGCGACAAAGGCGTCTGAGAAGGAGCTTGCAAAGGCAGCGGCACATTTGACATACGCTTTTACGAACGCCTCAGTGCCGAAGGTGAATGTAGTGATCGGTGAGACGTATGGTTCCGCATATTTGACAATGAACTCCAAATCCATCGGAGCGGATATTGTCTATGCTTGGCCTGAGGCGCAAATTGGGATGATGGATGCAACGCTAGCGGCAAAAATCATGTACGCAAAAGAAATCGAGGAAAGTGAAAACAAGCCTGCGTTTATCAGGGAAAAGGCAGCGGAATATCAGGCACTGCAGACCAGTGTGGCCGGAGCTGCAAAACGGGGCTATGTAGATACGGTGATTGCACCGGAGGATACGCGCAAATATGTGATAGGCGCGTTTGAGATGTTGTATACCAAAAGAGAGGATCGTCCAGGCAAAAAGCATGGCGCGATTTCGTGAGGTGACCGATCATGAAAAAACGATTGTATGGATTACTCCTGGCCGGTATCATGGTGTTATCTCTCAGTGTGAATGTATTTGCCGAGACGGTGGATTCGTTTGGCGGCTATGAAGCGGCGGATTTCGAAGCTTCGGCGGTAGGTTTCCTGGAAGAGACGATGACACTTTTGGGCGGTTCTGAGGATGACATCAGCAGCTATGTGACATACTATGAACAATATGGCATGGAAGCGATTGCGTCCGGTATTGAGCAGTTTGCCGAATTGAAAGACGAACTTGGAGAGTATCAGGAAGCCGGCGAGTTTGCTATGGAGACATCGGACGACGACAGTCTTCACACAGAACTGGATTTTACCTGTGAGGGCGGCGCGTATACGCTGACGATTGATTATGATTCCAGTCTTTCTGTTACGCAAATAAGCGTTGAAAGTGCGAAAGGCAGCGCTTCTATCGGCGAGCAGTTAAAAGAAGCGGGGCTGAATACAGTTCTTGGTCTGGTTGTTGTGTTTGCCGTTCTGCTTTTCATCAGTTTTTTGATTTCACTGTTTCGATTTCTCCCGAAATCCAAAGCGAAACAGGAGCAGGAAATATTTCCGGAACAGCCGGTAGAAATACCTGCGGCTGCGGAAGAGCCCGCATGTCAGGCCGCAGAGGATACGGAGCTTGTTGCGGTGATCAGCGCAGCGGTTGCGGCGGCCATGGGAACATCGGAAGGCGATGGTTATGTTGTGCGTTCGATTCGAAAAAGGCCGCGCTAAGTGAAATAGTCGTCAGTATCAAATCTGCCGGTCGGGGCAGAAGTATATAGAGAAAAAACGGAGGACTTCAAAATGAAAAATTATACAATAACAGTCAATGGCAATGTTTATGATGTAACAGTTGAGGAGGGAACAGCCCGCGCAGCAGCACCCGCACCGGTTCCGGCACCTGTAGCACCTGCACCTGTACCGGCCGCACCGGCTCCGGCAGCATCTGCACCGGCGCCTGCGGCAGCTCCTGCACCGGCGCCCGCAGCACCCGCAGCGGCTGCACCGGGCGGCACGGCGGGTTCCGTTGCCATTACAGCGGCTGCACAGGGCAAAGTATTTAAAGTCGAAGTCAGCGTAGGCCAGTCTGTAAAGAAGGGTGATGCGGTGATCATTCTGGAGGCAATGAAGATGGAGATTCCGGTAGTTGCACCTGAAGACGGTACGGTTGCAAGTATTGAAGTATCTGCAGGCGATATGATTGAAGCCGGCACTACGCTTGTAACATTAAACTAATCATTCCGCTCGCGGCGTATGACTTACATGGGAGGTCTTTAAATGGATTACATACTGGATACGTTAGGAGGACTGGTACATCAGACTGCGTTTTTCAATCTGACATGGGGCAATTATCTGATGATACTGGTTGCGTGCGGTTTTCTCTATCTGGCAATCGCAAAAGAGTACGAACCGCTTCTGTTATTGCCGATTTCGTTTGGTATGCTTCTTGTAAATATATACCCTGATATTATGCTGACAATCGAAGAATCGGAAAATGGAATTGGCGGTTTGTTGCATTATTTTTATTTATTGGATGAATGGTCGATTCTTCCGTCGCTGATTTTTCTCGGCGTGGGAGCATTAACGGATTTTGGACCGCTGATTGCAAATCCGAAAAGCTTTCTGCTCGGCGCGGCTGCACAGTTTGGAATTTTCGTGGCATACTTTGGAGCGATTTTCCTTGGCTTTGACAGCAAAGCGGCAGCGGCGATTTCGATTATCGGCGGCGCGGACGGCCCGACGTCCATTTTCCTGGCCGGTAAACTGGGCCAGACACAGATTCTCGGACCTATCGCCGTTGCGGCCTATTCTTATATGTCGCTTGTTCCGATCATTCAACCGCCGATTATGAAACTGCTTACCACAGAGGAAGAGCGTAAGATCAAGATGGAACAGCTCAGGCCGGTGTCAAAGCTTGAAAAAATCCTCTTTCCGATTATCGTCACGATTGTTATTTGTCTGCTGCTGCCGACTACGGCTCCGTTGGTAGGAATGCTGATGCTTGGCAATCTGTTTAAGGAGAGCGGAGTTGTTCGTCAGCTGACAGAAACAGCGTCAAATGCGCTGATGTATATCGTGGTCATTATTCTTGGAACAAGTGTGGGCGCTACGACAAGCGCAGAAGCATTTTTGAATTGGGATACGCTCAAAATTGTAGGCCTTGGTCTGGTGGCGTTTGCGTTTGGTACGTTTGGCGGAGTGATTCTCGGCAAAATCATGTGCAAGGCGACTGGCGGCAAAGTCAATCCGCTGATCGGTTCGGCCGGTGTATCCGCAGTTCCAATGGCGGCGCGCGTCTCACAAAAAGTTGGTGCGGAAGCGGATCCTACGAACTTCCTGCTGATGCATGCCATGGGGCCGAATGTAGCCGGCGTTATCGGTACGGCAGTCGTTGCCGGGACTTTTATGGCGATTTTTGGAGTATAAGGGCTGTGTGAATGCCGCGCTGCGGCAGATTGGAGGATAATATGGCAGAACAAGTAAAAAAACCGGTAAAGATTACCGAAACAATTCTGCGTGATGCGCATCAGTCTTTGATCGCAACGCGTATGACAACGGAACAGATGTTGCCAATCGTAGATACTATGGATAAGGTTGGGTATCATTCGGTTGAAATGTGGGGCGGCGCTACCTTTGATGCCTCGCTTCGCTTTCTGAAAGAAGATCCATGGGAGCGTCTTCGAAAACTTCGCGACGGATTCAAGAACACCAAGCTTCAGATGCTGTTCCGCGGTCAGAATATTTTGGGATACCGCCATTACGCGGATGATGTAGTAGAATATTTTGTACAGAAGTCCATCGCAAACGGTATCGATATTATTCGTATTTTTGACTGTCTCAATGATATTCGAAATCTGGAATGTGCAGTGAAGGCTGCCATTAAGGAAAACGGCCATGCACAGGTGGCACTTTCCTATACGTTAGGCGATGCGTACACGCTTGATTACTGGATGGATGTTGCAAAGCGCGTGGAGGATATGGGAGCGCATTCGATCTGTATCAAAGATATGGCCGGTTTATTGGTGCCGTATAAGGCGACTGAGTTGGTTCAGGCTTTGAAGTCCGCGACAAAACTTCCGATTCAGCTCCATACGCACTATACGTCCGGTGTTGCGTCAATGACCTATCTGAAGGCCGTGGAGGCAGGCTGCGATGTGATTGACACGGCGATTTCACCGTTTTCAATGGGTACAAGTCAGCCGGCTACGGAAGTGATGGTAGAGACATTTAAGGGCACGCCGTATGATACTGGTCTGGATCAGAATATTCTTGCAGAGATTGCAGATTATTTCCGTCCGATGCGTGATGAGGCTTTGGCAAGCGGACTGTTAAATCCTAAGGTAATGGGCGTAGATATTAAGACGCTTTTGTATCAGGTTCCGGGCGGAATGTTATCAAATATGGTTTCGCAGTTAAAGGAACAGAAAGCGGAAGACAAGTATTACGATGTGTTAAAAGAAATTCCGCGGGTGCGCAAAGATCTCGGAGAACCCCCGCTTGTTACCCCGTCTTCGCAGATTGTCGGCACACAGGCCGTATTCAATGTGCTGATGGGCGAGCGCTATAAAATGGCGACAAAAGAAACAAAAGCGGTGCTGCGCGGTGAGTATGGTCAGACTGTAAAACCGTTTAACAAAGAAGTGCAAAAACAGGTTATCGGCGATGAGGAAGTCATTACCTGTCGGCCGGCAGATTTGCTTCCGAATGAGCTTGATAAGCTTGAAGCGGAGATGGCACAGTACAAGGAACAGGACGAGGATGTATTGAGCTATGCGCTGTTCCCTCAGGTGGCTACAGAATTTTTCAAATATCGCGAGGCTCAGCAGACAAAAGTGGACCCTAAAATTGCTGATACAGCAAATGGAGCATATCCGGTCTGAGTGGACCGGAAGGAACGACAAAGCCGGCATGCGCACAGACTGCATGCCGGTGTTTTATTTTCCAAAAAAAGGCTACAAATAAAAATGCATATGGTGTATACTATTAAAAATGAAAAAGCAAGGATGAAACGCCGTGAAAAATGACACAGACGACTGGACAGAAAAAACGCAAAAGGTGATCCGTGGTTGGAAGAAGTATCTGCCAATGGGCATTACTGCGTTTCTTGTTCTGTCTGGCGCCGTTTTGTTCTGTTTTCTGATTTTTCACCTGCGGTCGCTCGTTGATTTTGCAGGTATGTTTCTTCATATTTTACAGCCGGTTTTTCTTGGCCTTGTTTTCGCATATTTGCTGACTCCGGTTGTGAAGCGTATGGAGCGCCGGCTGAACAGATGTTTTCGAAAGGCAGGAGAAAAGACGCGTTATCAAACTGGTGTGCTGATCTGCAAGCCGGCGCGATGTGTGGCAATCAGTGTCACAATGTTTACGATGTTGATTTGCATTTATATTCTTGGTTATATGGTGCTTCCAGAGCTTGCTGAGTCGGTTCGTATGCTGATCCAACAACTGCCTAGCCAGGTTTCTAGCATTGTGGACAAGATTCAGAATCTGGCGAATCGACACCCGGAGCTGTCGAGAATATTTAACGGCGGCGAGACTATCGTTTCGGTGAGTGAGTGTTTTCACAACTGGCTGCAATCGGACGTTTTGCCGGCAATTTATAATCTGGCGCTTGGAGTTCGGGATATAGTCGTTGTTTTGATTAATGCGGTGATCGGCGTTGTCATCTCTGTCTATGTGCTGTATGCCAGGGAGCGATTCATTGGTCAGGCAAAAAAATGTCTGTATATTTTGGTGCCGAATCCCAGACATGCCAGACGTTTGTTGGAGATTGTTCGTATCAGCGACAGAGTGTTCGGAGGCTTTTTGTCGGGGGTCATTGTACAATCTTTGATTCTCGGTATACTCTGTTTTATTGGAATGAGCATCTTCCATATGCCATATAGTATGTTAATAAGCGTGATTGTCGGAGTGACCAATGTGATTCCGCTATTCGGCCCCTACATTGGAGGGATTCTTGGCGGTTTGTTGATTTTTTTGGACAGTCCGGTGACGTGCCTGTACTTTGTTCTTTTTATTTTTATTCTGCAGCAAATTGACGGGAATTTAATTGGGCCGAAAGTGCTCGGAGATTCAACCGGACTGAGTCCGTTCTGGATTATGTTTGCAATTTTAATTGGCGGCGGATTGTTTGGCGTCGCAGGTATGCTTCTCGGAATCCCGGTGTTTGCCGTTTTTTATCAGTTGGTTCGCAGTTATGTGAACAGACGGCTTGAAGGCAGAGGCATTCCGATTGATCCATTGGAAGTGTTCGATATTGATTATATTCGGGAGGATGATACGGTTGTCCGGTTTTCTGATCGAGACGGCATGCTGCGCCAGGTTGGCAAAGAGATCAGAAAACAACAGGACGAGACAGACCGGATCACATTCGATTAAAATGAGGTTATGCAGATGTTAAAAAGTATTTGGGGATTTTTGGGGAAACTTAGACGTGATCATGTGGATGCGTTTGCTGCGCAGACTGCATACTTTACAATGCTTTCATTTATTCCGTTTTTGATACTTTTAATATCGTTAGTACAGTATATTCCGGATTCCAAAGCGTATTTTATCAAGGCGATTGAGCTGTCGATGCCGGATTATCTAAAATCGATCCTTTTGGGCATTATTAATGAAATGTATTCCAAATCTTTTGCACTGGTTTCTCTGACGGCTGTAGTTGCCCTTTGGACATCGGCAAAGGGGATTCAGTATCTGACCGACGGACTCAATTCTGTGTATGAAATTGAGGAGACGCGCAGTTGGTTCCGTCTCCGTTTTCGGGCGGCGATCAACACGGTCTTTATGGTACTGGCCATTGTCGGTTTGTTAATTATCATGATTTTCGGCGACTGGCTGCAGAGCAACCTGGCTAAGGAGATTCCATTTGTCAATCAGATTACGCAGGAGATTTTGTCGAATCGTGTCATGATTTTAATGCTGCTGCTGATCTTTGTGTTTGATATTTTTTATACGATTTTGCCGAACCGCCGGGCGACACTGCTCGGACAGCTGCCGGGCGCCGTTTTTTGCAGTGTCTGTTGGATTGTTTTTTCGTGGTTGATTTCCATTTATGTGAATAAATTTAATGGGTTTTCGATTTACGGCAGTCTTACCGTGCTCGTTCTGATTATGTTTTGGCTTTATTTTTGTATGTATTTTATCATGGTCGGAGGGGCAATTAATTTTTATTTTAACGCACTGTTTCGCCGTTTGAGGCAAAAATTGCGCGCATGGCGCCGGAAACGCCGGGAAGCGAGAAGGCAATTTATCCATAATCATAAAGAGAGAAGGCATACAGAAGATCAACAAGTGAATGCGGAGGATGAATGTGGCAAGACGAGTAGTGGTAGTCGGAGGAGGGGCCTCCGGGATGATGGCGGCCTTGGCGGCGAGTGAGGAAGGCGCCTTAGTAACATTATTGGAAAAGAATAATAAATTGGGCCGAAAAGTATTTATTACCGGCAAGGGACGCTGCAACCTCACGAATGCGTCTGATGTCGGGGAGTTGTTTGATCATGTAGTTTCAAATTCCAAATTTTTATACAGCGCTTTTTATGAATTTGATAACCGTCAGGTGATGCAGCTGTTTGAACAGTGGGGCTGTCCGCTGAAAATTGAGCGGGGGAATCGTGTATTTCCGGTTTCAGACCACTCGTCGGATGTGATCCGGGCGTTAGAGCGCGCGCTGAGAGAACGCGGCGTATGTGTGGAACTAAAGACGGCTGTTTCACACTTAATGTTAAAAGCGGACGCGTGTGTCGGAGTGCAAACGGACCGGGGCAGACGCTATGAAGCGGATGCGGTGATCGTGGCGACCGGCGGTCTTTCTTATCCGGCCACCGGCTCTACCGGTGATGGCTATCGTCTCGCCGGCGAATGCGGACATACAGTTACAGCACTTACGCCGGCGCTTGTGCCAATGACCGTTCTGGAGGAGGACGCCGGTGCCATGCAGGGGCTTTCTCTGAAAAATATATCGGTTTCAGTTTGGGATGGGAAAAAGTGTTTGTTTGAGGAGTTTGGGGAATTATTATTTACACATTTTGGCTTGAGTGGACCGGTGATTTTATCTGCCAGCAGTCGGGTCGGGTCACTGTTGTCCCAAAAACGGCTGCGTCTGGAAATTGACTTAAAACCTGCTCTGTCTGCAGAGCAGTTGGATCGGAGATTTTTGCGCGAATTTGAAGCGAATTCAAATCGTCAGCTTCGAAATGTTCTTCCGTCCCTTTATCCAATGAAAATGACCGGAGTAATCGCGGCGCGGTGTCAGCTGCCTCTCGACAAACGAATTTATGAAATGCGCAGGGAAGAGCGAAAAAGACTTGTGGACATGACAAAACATTTTTCTTATGAAATTACCGGACTGCGCGGTATGGACGAAGCGATTGTGACGCAGGGTGGAATTTGTGTAAAAGAAATTAATCCATCTACTATGGAATCAAAGCGCGTGCGCAATTTGTATTTTGCCGGCGAGGTACTTGATCTGGACGCGCTTACCGGAGGATATAATTTGCAGATCGCATGGTCGACCGGACACCTGGCAGGCGTTCATGCGGCGGGAAATGGAGGAAACGATGAGTTTTTCAATTGCAATTGACGGACCGGCCGGCGCGGGAAAAAGTACGATTGCCCGCATGTTGGCTAAACAGCTTGGTTTTATATATGTGGATACCGGCGCGATGTACCGTGCAATGGGGTGCTATTTTACAGACCGGGGCATTGCGGGAGAAGAGTTGTCCCGCATGGCCGAGGAATGTTCGGGAGCGCACATTGATATTTCCTATTTGAACGGCGAACAGCAGGTGTTTCTGAATGGTGAAAATGTTTCGGTACGCATACGATCAGAGGAGGCGGGGCTCATGGCGTCAGCGTGCGCGCGCGTACAAAATGTTCGCGAAACATTGGTAGATCTGCAGCGGCAGTTGGCTGCCAAGGATAATGTCGTGATGGATGGGCGGGATATTGGCACACATGTGCTGCCGGACGCAGATTTGAAAATCTATCTGACCGCCTCCTGTCAGACGAGGGCGCTGCGCCGCTTTAACGAGTTAAGGGAAAAAGGGGTGTTATGTTCTCTGCAGGATGTGGAGGAAGATATTAGAAAGCGCGACAGACAGGATATGGAGAGAGAGATTTCACCGCTTCGCATGGCGGAGGATGCGGTATTGCTCGACAGTTCCGATCTTACGGTGGAAGAGGTGTTGGAAAAAATGAAATCGCTTGCGAGGACACGGTATGAAAAATGAAGATGTTCAGAGAGAAGTAATACTTGCAAAAAGCGCGGGTTTTTGTTTCGGTGTTCAGCGCGCTGTGGACACGGTATATGAGCAGGCTGAAAAAAACGATGGCCCAATCTACACGTATGGTCCAATTATTCACAATGAAGAGGTCGTCTGCGATTTGGCGGCAAGGGGAATCGGCGTTATTCACAGTGAGGAGGAGCTTGCCCGGCTAAACGAGGGTACCATTGTCATTCGTTCGCACGGTGTGCCGGAGCGTATTTACCGCCTGATTCGCGAGCAGGGTTTGGAGCTCGTTGACGCTACCTGTCCATTTGTGAAAAAAATTCACCGGATTGTGCAGGAACATAGTCAAAACGGAATGCATATTGTCATCATCGGCGACGACCGTCACCCGGAGGTGGAAGGCATCAAAGGATGGGTGAAGTCATCGGTGAGTGTGATCGAGACGGAAGAGCAGGCGAGAGAGTGGACGGTAGATCCGTCGGTATCTGTTTGCATTGTCTCTCAAACGACATTTAACAACAACAAATTTAAAGATTTAGTTGAAATTATTTCAAAAAAGAGTTACAATGTGATATGTGTGAATACTATATGCAATGCGACAGGAGAACGTCAGACCGAGGCGGCTCAGATTGCAGAGAAGGCAGATGCAATGATTGTGATCGGCGGGAAGAGCAGCTCGAATACACAAAAGCTGTATGAAATATGCAGGAGTCGTTGCAACAAGACAGTGTACATTCAGACGGCTGCAGATCTCACGGATTCGGACATTCTGGAATCGCGCAGGATTGGTATTACCGCAGGGGCTTCGACCCCAAAGAAAATTATCGAGGAGGTTCAAAAGAATGTCAGAAATGGATTTTGAACAAATGTTGGAGGAATCGTTAAAGACGATTCGAAATGGAGAAATTGTAGAGGGGACTGTAATTGACGTAAAAGAAGATGAAATCATCTTAAATATAGGTTACAAGGCAGACGGTATTATTACGCGTAACGAATATACGAATGTTCCTGACGCAGATCTTACGCAGATGATACATGTTGGCGATACTCTGGAAGCCAAAGTGCTGAAGGTCAATGACGGCGACGGACAGGTTTCTCTTTCCTACAAGGCGATTGCAGCGGAGAAAGGAAACGAAAAACTGGAGGCGGCGTTCAATGACGGTTCCGTTGTCACCGCCAAGGTGGTACAGGTATTAAACGGCGGACTCAGCGCAGTATTTGAGGAGTCCCGCATTTTTATTCCTGCAAGTCTGGTATCCGACACTTATGAGAAAGATTTATCGAAATATGAGGGTCAGGATCTTGATTTTGTGATTATTGAGTTTAATCCTAAGAGACGCCGCGTGATTGGCGACCGGAAACAGCTTCTGGTGGCAAAGAAGGAAGCGATGGCGAAAGAGTTACTGGAGAAAATTCAAGTTGGAGATGTCATTGAGGGAACAGTAAAGAATGTGACAGATTTTGGAGCGTTTGTCGATCTGGGCGGTCTGGACGGATTGTTACATATCTCCGAAATGTCATGGGGACGTGTGGAAAATCCCAAAAAACTGTTTAAATCCGGCGATCAGCTCCGCGTGTTTATCAAAGATATTCATGATAACAAAATTGCGCTCAGCCTGAAATTTGATGAGACAAATCCGTGGAGAAATGCGGAAGAAAAATATGCGATCGGCAATGTGGTTTCCGGTAAAGTCGCACGGATGACCGATTTCGGTGCATTCATTGAATTAGAGCCGGGCGTTGACGCGTTGCTCCATGTTTCACAGATTTCCAGAGAACATGTAGAAAAGCCTTCGGATGTTCTGAATGTTGGTCAGCAGGTGGAAGTAAAAATTATTGATTTCAATCCGGAGTCGAGAAAAATCAGCCTGAGTATGAAGGCGCTGCAGACTGACGAGCCGGCGCAGGAACTGAGCGCGACAGAAGAGACGGAAGATTCGTCTGAGGAAACTGAAGAGTAATACAGTTTCGTGTCCATAAGGTTGCATACTAACTGTAAATCAAAGATAGAATGTTCGTTTGCGCGTGCATTCTATCTTTTTTAAAAAAGCAAAAGTGTCTGCATATAATAACGCAGAATGCGTTCCTCCTCTCTGGAAGGCAGAGTTTGACCGGCTGACATATATATCCACTGGTAGCAGGTGCGGATGGTGGCCGGAATGCAAATGTTTTTGTCGCGGTTCATTGCCAGAGTTTTGAGAATGGCCATATCTTCTTTTGGAAAGTAGACATAGTCTTTTACATTCGGGTAGTATAACCGAAAGGAGTGATCTTTCAGGGGGAGCGTCACACAGAGCATTTGTTCCTGGAGTGTAAGCGCGCCGAACGGAGTGCAGTATTTGATCTGGATCGGCGATACGGCTGTAGTTTTGGCACGCAGTACATAGTCGGTCTCGGTATTTTGTGAAGACTGGAGGGAAAAAGAGCCGGTCAAAATCCGTGGGACGGCCAGACTTTCAGTTACCGCCATCAGAGAAGTGATGTCTTCCTGGTTGTGCAGTAATAATTTGTCGAGCTGTTTTGGTGTTTTCGTTTTTTGCCAGGAATGATAGATCGGAATCAGTTCTTTTCCGCTGTAGTGATCTTGTCTCTGAATGCCAAGGCGCTGTTCCAATGCCGGCAGACGCATCGTGTCCATGCCGAGCACTTTTGCGTACGGCCGCAGTTCGCTGTACAGATCCACAGAGTCTTTGCCGGAAAATGGCTCCGGAAGCAAATAGGCGCGCGCTTTGTTTTGCAGATAAGGAAGATCAAACGAGCGGCCATTGTAATGGATGATACAGGTAAACGGGCGGATGAACGCAAAAAAGTTTTCCAACATTTCAAACTCTTCACTGGACTTTGAAATATACCATTGCCGAAGCTGCCATGCGCCCTGTTCCAAATACATACATCCGATGAGATAGACGAACGATGTCTTGGCGGACAGGCCGGTGGTTTCGATGTCAAAGTACAGGCATTGCTCCGCATGATGTTTGATAGACAGTGCATCCAGATCCGGTGTGCGTGTGCCAGGCGGCGATGTTTGAATGATGTGCATAATGCCTCCGTTCTGTGAAAGATCCTGATGGTCAAAGTGTTTAAGTGCAGTATAACATAATTTCATATAAAAGTTAATTATCGAATAAGGGAAAGGAAGAAACTGATGAAATTGTTTTCATTTCGGGGTGGAATACATCCGTATGACGGAAAGGCGATGTCTAAGGATCTGCCGATTGCCGAGGCGAAAGCGGGTAAAGAGTTGGTATATCCGCTGCAGCAGCATATCGGGGCTATGGCAAAGCCGGTTGTGTCCAAAGGGGATCGTGTTCTTGTCGGACAGAAGATTGCAGAGGCGCAGGGATTTGTCTCTGCCTCGATTTATGCGACAGTTTCCGGAAATGTCCGCATTATTGAGCCGCGAAGGACTGTAAGCGGGAGTATGGTGGACTCGATTGTCATTGTAAACGATGAACAATATGAAGAGGTGGAATATCCGAAGCGCAAGCCCTGGGAGGAACTGAATGCGGAAGAAATTCTTGAATATATCCGTGAGGCGGGTATTGTCGGCATGGGAGGCGCTGCGTTTCCGACGCATGTCAAATTGTCGCCAAAGGATCCGCAGGCAATTCAATATGTCATTGCGAACTGTTCCGAGTGCGAGCCGTATCTGACATCGGACTACCGTCGTCTGATGGAAGAACCGGAGCGGATTGTTCTTGGCCTTAAGATTGTGTTGAAGCTGTTTCCGAATGCCACGGGGCTGTTTGGCGTGGAGGATAACAAGATGGATGCCGCTGTCAAGCTGCGCGCTTTGACGCAGGATGACCCCAGGTTTAAGGTTTGTATTTGTAAGTCGAAATATCCGCAGGGAGCGGAACGGCAATTGATTAAAGCGCTCACCGGCCGGGAGCTGAACAGCACAAAACTTCCGGCGGACGTAGGGTGTATTGTGCTGAATGTCGATACACTTTACTCGATTACACGGGCGGTCTGCGAGGGTCGGCCCCTTCTGCACCGCATTGTTACCGTCACGGGAGATGCCATTGAAAAACCGCAGAATTTTGCGGTTCGGATCGGTACAAGTTATGAGGAGCTAGTAGAGCAGGCAGGAGGGTTTGCAAAGGAACCGGTTCGGATTGTTTCCGGCGGACCGATGATGGGCAACGCCCTGCCGGATTTAAAGGTACCGGTTATGAAAGCGTCGTCCGCACTGCTCTGTATGACGCGGGATGAAACAGAACAGTATTCTCCGACGGCATGCATTCGCTGCGGGCGGTGTCTTGACGCATGTCCGGAACATCTGATGCCGACGAATCTTGCGGAACTGGCTCTTCGGTGGGACAGGGAGGGCTTTCTCAAGCTGAACGGGATGGAATGTATTGAGTGCGGAAGCTGCAGCTATGTCTGTCCTGCGGGCAGGCGGTTGGCACATGCAATCAAAGCGGTCCGCCGAACAATTATAGAAGAACGCAGACGTTAGGAGGAGATGAGTCATGAGTGAGGTAATGTTAAATGTATCCGCATCCCCGCATGTCCGCGCGAAGGTGCGCACCTGTCATATTATGCAGATGGTGATTGTGGCGCTTCTCCCTGCTGCAGGATATGGAATTTTTCACTTTGGTTATCGTGCGGCTCTGCATATTTTACTTACAGTGGCCGCTGCCGTAATTGCCGAATATTTATTTGAATATTTTATGCACCGGCCCATTACGACAGGAGACTGCAGCGCGGTCGTTACCGGCCTGCTGTTGGCGTTGAATCTTCCGGTTGCGGCTCCGCTCTGGATTGGACCGCTTGGCTCCGTATTTGCCATTATTGTGGTAAAACAGCTGTTTGGCGGATTAGGACAAAATTTCATGAATCCGGCGCTTGGCGCGCGCTGTTTTTTACTGCTGTCGTTTGCGGGACATATGACGAATTTTACTTACGATACATATTCGGCGGCTACGCCGCTTGCGACGCTGAAAGAGACAGGGGAAGTGCTCGATCTTCAGGCGATGATTACAGGAAATGTCGCAGGAACGATCGGTGAGACAAGTGTAATTGCAATTCTGATCGGCGCGGTTTTTCTGATTTTAATGGGAGTAATTGATTTTCGGATTCCCGGCAGCTATCTTCTGAGCTTTGCCGCGTTTATCTGTGTGTTTGGCGGACGAGGATTTGACGTGACGTATTTGTCTGCGCAGTTGGCCGGAGGCGGACTGATGCTCGGTGCATGGTTTATGGCGACAGATTATGTGACTGCGCCGATTACAAAGGGCGGCCAGTATATTTACGGGGTGCTTCTCGGTATTCTGACCGGTTTGTTTCGTCTGTTCGGGCCGTCTGCGGAGGGCGTTTCTTATGCAATTATTTTGGGGAATTTGTTCGTTCCGCTCATTGAAAAAATTACGGTTCCAAGGCCGTTTGGATGGGAGGGGAAACGCAAATGAGAGAGCTGTTAAAAAATACGGTCATCCTTACGGTCATTACGTTAGTGGCGGGCGTTTTGCTCGGATTTGTATATGAGATTACCAAAGACCCGATTGCTGCCGCAGAGGCGCAGGAAAAAGCAGACGCATGCCAGGCCGTTTTTGCTGAGGCCGATTCGTTTGACACCAAATTTCAGATGCCGGAAGATTCCGATGCCGTGCTTCAAAAACATCATCTGACGGAAGAGCGTGTGGATCAGGTGATTCCTGCGCTTGATGAAGCCGGGGACATTATCGGCTATGTGCTTACCGTGACCACATCGGAAGGATATGGCGGAGATATTACGTTTATGGTCGGTATACGAAATGACGGTTCCGTCAACGGCATTTCCATGCTTACTATTTCTGAGACGGCCGGACTGGGAATGAACGCGCAGAGTGAGGAATTTCTTTCTCAGTATGCGGGCAAGCAGGTCGATCAGTTTGTATATTCCAAATCCGGTGCGTCGGCGGAAAATGAAATTGATGTCATTACCGGAGCGACGATTACGACCAATGCCGTTACAAACGGCGTGAACGCAGGATTGTACTATTTTCAGGACGTGTTAGAGGAGGATCAGTCATGAATGTATGCCGGGAACGTCTATATAATGGAATTATCAAAGAAAATCCTACCTTTGTGCTGACGCTTGGGATGTGTCCGACGCTCGCTGTGACGACGTCGGCAATCAATGGTGTCGGTATGGGACTGACCACGATGGCAGTACTGGTAATGTCTAATTTATTAATTTCACTGCTGCGCAATGTGATTCCGGATCAGGTGCGTATGCCGGCTTACATTGTAGTAATCGCTTCGTTTGTGACGATCGTACAATTTCTGTTAGAGGGGTATGTTCCCTCGCTTTATGACAGCCTCGGCCTTTACATTCCGCTCATTGTGGTGAACTGTATTATTCTCGGCCGCGCAGAGGCGTATGCTTCAAAAAATACCGTCTTGGCTTCTGTTTTTGACGGAGTGGGCATGGGATTGGGGTTCACCCTTGCGCTGACTTGTATTGGACTTGTCCGGGAAGTGCTTGGCGCGGGATCGGTATTTGGGTTTTCACTTCCTGATTTTTTCGAGACGGCCACGATTTTTATTTTGGCGCCCGGCGCGTTTTTTGTCCTGGCCGTTCTGATTGCCATACAAAACCGTCTGCGCCGCAGGAGCGGGAAACCGGTGAAAGATACGGATGCCCTTTGTTCCGAGTGCTCCATGTGCGGTAATCTGTTGTGCAAAGGACGTGAGGACAAAGCGGAAGGAGGAGAGGATCAGTGAAAGAGCTTTTGTTGATTGCGGTTGGTTCTGCACTTGTCAACAATGTAGTGCTCAGTCAGTTTTTGGGGCTGTGTCCGTTCCTCGGAGTATCGAAAAACGTAAAGACGGCAGCCGGCATGGGCGCTGCCGTGACGTTTGTGCTGACGATTTCCTCCTTGGTAACAGGACTGATTTATCAGTTTATGCTTGTCCCTCTGGAGCTGACGTATCTGCAGACAATCGTGTTTATTCTTGTTATTGCGGCTCTCGTTCAGCTTGTGGAAATGTTTCTCAAAAAGACGAGTCCCGGACTGTATGCATCGCTCGGCGTTTATTTGCCTTTAATTACGACAAACTGCGCGGTGCTCGGTGTTGCTCTCACAAATGTGCAGAAATCCTATGGGCTGTTAGAAGGCGTGGTAAACGGATTTGCCACGGCGATTGGGTTTCTGCTTGCGATTGTTATTATGGCCGGCCTGCGTGAAAAAATGGAATATAATGATATTCCGCCTTCTTTTCAGGGAATGCCGATCGTATTGATTACAGCCGGACTGATGGCGATTGCATTCTTTGGATTTTCGGGATTGATTTAAGGAGGCAGAGATGATACAGGGAATGATCATGGCGACATTAATTGTCGGAGCGGTTGGTTTCGTAATCGGAATTTTGCTGAGTGCGGCCGGAAAAAAACTGGCGGTTGCGGTTGATGAACGAGAGACGACTGTGCGCAGCTGCCTGCCCGGTAATAATTGCGGCGGATGCGGATATGCAGGATGCGACGGTCTGGCGGCGGCGATTGTTGCGGGCGAGGCGAAAGTCAGCGCCTGTCCGGTTGGTGGCAATGAATGCGCCGCTCAGATTGCAAAAATTATGGGTGTGCAGGCGGAAGCAGTTACGCCGATGACAGCATATGTAAAATGCTTGGGCGACTGCAAGCGGACAGGACAGAATTATCGGTATACCGGAGATGAAGACTGCCGTCTGATGCCGTTTGTGCCGTCGGGCGGGCCAAAAACTTGCAGTTATGGTTGCATGGGTTATGGCTCGTGTGTTAAAATATGCGAAGAAGGCGCCATCTCGATTATTGACGGTATTGCCGTGGTAGATGAATCAAAATGTATTGCGTGCGGCAAATGTGTCCGCACATGTCCGAATCATCTGATCGAATTGGTTCCAAAGAAGTCTCGCGTGCATGTGCAGTGCAATTCTAACAGTCGGGGCAAGGATGTTATGAAAGCTTGCGAAGTTGGTTGTATCGGCTGCAAGAAATGCGAGCGTACCTGTACATATCAGGCGATTGCTGTTGAGAATAATCTGGCGCATATTGACTATGCGCGATGTACCGGATGCGGTATGTGTGCGGACGTCTGTCCGCGGGGTGTGATCGTAAAAACTTTTGCGGCACAAAAGCAGGCAATGTAAACAATATGAAAGGTGGGGATACCAGATGTACGATGTAAACAAAGGATATGAGCTTGCCAAAGAGTTTTACGGGCAGTATGGAGTAGATGTGGATCAGGCGATTTCGGTTGCCGACAGTACTCCGCTTTCGATGCACTGTTGGCAGGGAGACGACGTCATTGGTTTTGAGAAAGAGGCCGGGGCGCTGACCGGAGGCATTCAGACAACCGGAAATTATCCGGGCAAAGCGCGCACTGCAGAGGAGCTGCGGGCAGATATTGAGCAGGCAATGCGCTATATTCCCGGAGAGCTCAAGTTGAATCTTCATGCGAGCTATCAGGAGGCAGACAGCTTTGTGGACCGCGACGCCATTGAGCCGAAGCATTTTGAGAAATGGGCAGACTGGGCTGTAGAAAAGGGGATCGGACTTGATTTTAACCCGACGTATTTTTCTCATCCGCTCAGTGAGAACGGCACACTGTCTTCGGCCGATGAGAATGTGAGAAAATTCTGGATTGAACACGGAATCCGCTGCCGCCGGATCGGTCAGTATTTTTATGAGCGGACGGGTAAGGTTTGCGCAATTAATCACTGGACGCCGGACGGAGATAAAGAGGTGCCGGTTGACACACTGGGACCCAGAATGCGGTTAAAGGACAGCTATGACCAGGTGTTTGAGGCGACAAAAGACGTCACAGGCGTTGTGGACGGCATTGAGTCCAAAGTATTTGGTATTGGCGCAGAGAGCTTTACAGCCGGTTCCCATGAATTTTGCATGGGCTATGTGATGAAGGCAAACAAAGATCACATTATTATGACGCTTGATACAGGCCATTATCATCCGACCGAGGTTGTTTCGGCAAAATTGGCTTCTGTCTTTACATTTTCAGACAGAGTACTGCTCCATGTCTCCAGACCGGTGCGTTGGGATTCGGATCATGTTGTCAGCTTTGATGATGAGACGCGCGCGATTATGGAAGAACTGGTTCGTATGGATAAGCTGTCCAAGACGTTTATCGCTACAGACTTTTTTGACGCGTCTATTAACCGAATCGCTGCATGGACGATCGGTCTGCGCAACACGCGCAAGGCGATCCTGGCCGCATTGCTTCAGCCGGTATCGCAGATGAAAGAGTTGGAGGCCAGCGGTGATGTGAGCGCACGTCTAGCGTTTAAAGAGGAGTTTAAAGCGGCGCCGTTTGCGCTTGTTTGGGATTATTACTGCGAGCAGAAAGGTGCGGGCAAAGGCCTTGAGTGGCTTGCGAACGTAAGAGATTACGAAAAAGACGTGCTGTCAAAGAGAGTTTAATGTTGTACGTGTGACGGGCACGGCAGGAATCCTGTAAAAGGTACTGCCGTGCTCATTTTTATATCATACGATAAGAAATTTTCGGGTATATTCATGTGTAAAAGGTGTATGACGGAGATTGGCTTGTATACATTCATAGACATGTGCCGCATACAAATCGCTTTTCCAGAGCGCGGCGGCCGTCGAGTCATCCAGGAGCAACTGTGCTTTTGCGGGGTTTGTAATCAAATGGACGCCGGCATTTCGTGCGCATGCGGTGAGCAGCGGCTGTGCCTCGCGCCGGACGCCGAGAATGCGTATATAAGGAAACATGACGGAAAGCTCGTGGTAGTGTTCAAATAGTTCCCGGTCAGAATTGAGCAGACAGTGGAACAGCGTGCGGGAAATGGCTGTGTAAGTGATCTGTTTTACTTTACAGCGTTTCACGAGGTCGTCAAATGAGGTACTGCTTTGCCATACATGAGACAGCCGGTTGGCAAGCCACTCAGGAGTGTGAGGATGCCGTTTCAGCGTCTCCGGCGTTTCAGACAGCAGACGGAGCATTAGTTCGGGGTAACAGGAGGATTCATCCATCCATGCATCCTGGCACGGCAACTGCCTAAGCAGTGCGAGCGCGCGTTTTGGAATCACAGAGGACAGCTGTTCGGTAATGCCGTGGCGTTTCATGTGTAAACGGATGGCCGTGGCGGAAGCGTACGGGGCGCGCAGCTTGGTATCGGCGTAATCGGACTGAAGACGCGGTATGGCCAGCGGACGCATATCGCTTTGCAGCTGTCGGCATGCCTTGATATATTCAATGCCGAGAATATTATTCGGCGATGAGAGAATCTGCTCGGCCTGTATACGGTCGTCCGGGCCGGCCGGTGACCGAAATGCGGAGGCAGTAGTGAACAGCGCGCGGGTTCTCGCGGCCGGGTAGGACTGGCCTTTTGATAGTTGCTGTTTCAGCACCATACGGTAGTCATCTGGTTCTTTAAGGAAAATATCTGCCGCATTTTCCAATATGGGAGCAACGCTGCCCTCGGCGCCGAAACAGAGGACATCGACCAATCCTAGTTGGGTTAAAAGCTTGACGCCTGCGCGGGCAAAACCCTCGGCGCTTGAGAGGGAAAAGATGGCGGGGAGTTCAATGACGAGATCCGCCCCGTGCAAAAGAGCGGCCTTGGCGCGCACATATTTATCTGCGATTGCCGGAGCGCCGCGCTGTACAAAGTTTCCGCTCATCACTACAACACAGAAATCAGATTGAGTCTGTCGCTTTGCCTGTTCTAAAAAGAAGGCGTGTCCGTTATGAAATGGGTTAAATTCCGCAATACACCCAACTACTCTCATCGTTTTTCCCCTTTTTTGATTTTCAAATATCATAACATAAAATGTTTAGATTGCACAGCATGAAGCAGAAAATACTGTGGAAAGTTTCTGTTGCCAAATGATGCTTTTTTTAGAAAAATACTCTTGTACAAATGATAGGACAAGGGTATAATTATGTCAGGTTTTTAATAAAAAAGGGTTATAGGTTACCTTTCTTAACCTAAATACATTATAAGGAGCCATTTTCATGGGATTTATTGAAACAATCAAAACAAGAGCCAGAGCAGACAAAAAAACAATTGTTCTGCCGGAGACAGAGGATCGAAGAACGTATGAAGCGGTGGAGAAAATTCTCGCGGAGGGAATTGCAAATGTGATTCTCGTGGGGACGAAAGAGGCAGTTCAGAGCGGCAGCGAGGGTCTCGATGTGTCCGGTGCGGTTGTGGTTGATCCGGCTACGAATGAGAAAACACAGGAGTACATAGACACATTGGTGGAGCTTCGCAAGAGTAAAGGAATGACTCCGGAACAGGCGAAGGAGCTTCTCCTGACGAATTATCTGTATTATGGCGTTATGATGGTGAAAATGGGCGACGCAGACGGCATGGTTTCCGGAGCCTGCCATTCGACAGCCGACACCCTTCGTCCGTGTCTTCAGATTTTAAAAACGAAACCCGGTACAAAGCTTGTCTCTGCATTTTTTGTAATGGTTGTTCCTGACTGTGAGCTCGGCGCTGACGGAACATTTGTGTTCGGCGACTGCGGACTGGTGCAGAATCCGTCGTCTGAGGAGTTGGCGGCGATTGCAGAATCATCGGCAGCATCATTTAAACAGCTTGTTCAGCAGGAGCCGGTTGTTGCACTTTTGTCACATTCCACAAAGGGAAGTGCAAAGCATGCGGATGTGGATAAGGTTGTAGAAGCAGCTAAGATCGTGAAAGAGACCTGTCCCGATCTCTGCATCGACGGTGAGTTCCAGGCAGATGCGGCGATTGTGCCAAGCGTCGGCGCGTCCAAAGCTCCCGGAAGTCCCATTGCCGGCAAGGCAAATGTGCTTGTATTCCCCGATTTGGATGCGGGAAATATCGGTTACAAGCTTGTTCAACGTCTGGCAAAGGCGGAAGCGTACGGACCGGTCACACAGGGTATTGCAAAGCCGGTTAATGATTTGTCCAGAGGCTGCAGTTCGGATGATATTGTAGGTGTAGTCGCGATCACTGCGGTGCAGGCACAGACATCAAATTAAAGTTGGAGGGTAAAAAAATGAATGTATTGGTTATCAACTGTGGGAGTTCTTCTTTGAAATATCAGCTGATTGATTCTGTCAGCGAACGTGTGTTGGCGAAAGGACTGTGTGAGCGTATTGGAATTGAGGGCAGCCGAATTGTCTATCAGCCCGCAGGCGGAGAAAAACGGACAACAGAGTCCCCGATGCCGACGCATAAGCAGGCGATTCAGCTTGTTCTTGATTCGCTTGTAAATCCGGAAGACGGCGTTATTCAAAGTCTCGACGAAGTAGGGGCGGTTGGCCATCGCGTGGTACATGGAGGAGAAAAATATGCTTCATCGGTACTGTTGACAGACGAAGTTCTCGAAGCGGTGGAGGAATGCAATGATCTGGCTCCGCTTCACAATCCGGCGAATCTGATCGGT
The DNA here is from genome assembly GCA_944383325.1 of uncultured Lachnospiraceae bacterium. GTDB lineage: Bacteria > Bacillota > Clostridia > Lachnospirales > Lachnospiraceae > CALWPC01. The sequence continues at coordinate 52,129 of CALWPC010000046.1, forward strand.
ATCCGTGCGTGCCAGGAATTAATGCCGGATACACCGATGGTCGGCGTGTTTGATACGGCGTTTCATCAGACGATGCCGCAAAAAGCATTTATGTACGGTCTTCCTTATGAATATTATGAGAAATATAAGATTCGAAAATACGGATTTCACGGTACAAGCCACAGCTTTGTTTCGAAAAGAACGGCACAGTTTTTAGGTCGGGACATTAAAGATATGAAAATTATTGTCTGCCATCTCGGAAACGGTGCGAGCATCAGCGCTGTGGATAAAGGGGCGTCGATCGACACGACAATGGGTATGACGCCGCTTGAAGGACTGGTTATGGGTACAAGGAGCGGTGATTTAGATCCCTCGATTATCGAATTTTTGATGCACAAGGAGAATCTGGACATTGAGGGCGCTATGAAGGTTTTGAATAAAGAATCCGGCGTATACGGCCTATCCGGGTTGTCCAGTGATTTCCGTGATCTGGAAACCGCGGCGGAGAACGGCAATGAGCGTGCAATACTGGCCCGCGCCGTATTTAATTACCGCGCCGCAAAATTTATCGGTTCCTACATTGCAGCTATGAACGGCGTGGATGCCATTGTGTTTACTGCAGGTCTCGGTGAAAATGACAGCCTTGTGCGCAAGGATATTTGTTCGTATTTCGGATATATGGGCATTGCGCTTGACGACGAAGCCAATAAAGTGCGTGGCGAGGAGAAAGTGATTTCTACTGCAGATTCCAAGATACCGGTTCTTGTCATCCCGACAAATGAGGAGCTTGCGATTGCACGGGAGACGATGGAGATCGTCTCAGACAAATAATTTCAAAACACAGAGAAAGCGTCTCCCTTACTTTTTTCAGGTTTTGTTTGACAAGCATCTATGAAGTATGTATAATATTCTAAGTGTGTTATGGCAGACATTGCTTTGCCATGACCAAAAAGGAGAAGATCATGCGAGTAGATTTGACGCAGGCGATTGAAAGAGATGATTTTGACTGGACGGCAGAGACGGAATACGAACCGGATTCGATCATGATTTCGGGACTGTCGTATGTCATTTCGGAGAAGATGCCGGTGACCGTTTCCGTGCATCATTCAGAGAAAGGGCATGTACACATAATCTGCAGGACGGGAATGACTGTCTCGATTCCCTGTGACCGCTGTCTGAAGCCGGTGGAGCACTCATTCGATATGATATGCGAGGAGGAGTGTGTACTGCCGCAGCATGCTTCTGAGGATAGCTACGTTGACGGGATGTTTCTGGATACTGACCGGATGATTACTCATGAGATTCTGCTTCAGTGGCCGTCTAAAAATTTATGCAGGCCCGACTGCAAAGGGCTGTGCAGTGTGTGCGGACACGATTTAAATGTTTCCGAATGTGGATGTAACAGAGTTGTTCCTGATCCGCGGATGGCAGCTATTCAGGATCTGTTTCAGACCTTTCAGCAAGAGAGTGAGAAGAGTTAAGGAGGTGTAAGCCATGTCAATCTGTCCTAAGAATAAATCTTCCAAAGCAAGAAGAGACAAGAGAAGAGCAAACTGGAAAATGAGCGCTCCGAATTTAGTAAAATGCAGCAAGTGCGGAGAATTAATGATGCCGCACCGTGTTTGCAAAGCTTGTGGTTCCTACAACAAAAAAGAGATTATTCCGGCTGAATAATCTGAAATCAGAGCAGAAGGCCGCCGCGCGGGTGAAAATTCACCTGTGCGGCGGTTTTTTCGTTTCATAGAATAGAAGTGCTGTCCAGTGCAAATAATAGCACGGAAATAGTAATGCGACAGAAAGGGGCTGAAACAAATCGTGAGTGATCAGAACAGTCAGGATCGGCAAAAACAAGCCGAAACACAAAAACAGCAGGATGAGCGTATCAAAAATTATGGGCAGCTGACACTGGATCAAAGCAGGGAACAGCATAAAATACATTTGCTGACGATTATCGGTGAGATTGAAGGGCATGATGTATTGTCCGACAACACAAAATCTACAAAATATGAGCATGTGCTTCCGCAGCTTGCAGCCGTGGAGGACAGTGCAGAAATTCAGGGTCTGCTCGTTATTTTGCACACAATGGGCGGAGATGTGGAGAGCGGCCTGGCGATTGCGGAGATGATTGCGTCGATGAGCAAACCGAGCGTCAGCCTTGTGCTCGGAGGAAGTCATTCCATCGGAGTGCCGCTCGCAGTCGCTGCAAATTATTCGTACATTGTGCCTACGGGGACAATGATTTTACATCCTGTTCGCATGAACGGAACGGTGATCGGAGCCCCGCAGACGTATGAATATTTTCGGCTGATTCAGGACCGCATTGTCTCTTTTGTGTCCGGACACAGTCATACAACGAAACAGCAGATTGAAGAAATGATGCTAAAAACCGGTGTGATGACAAAGGATCTGGGCACGATTTTAGTCGGCGAGGAGGCGGTGGACTGCGGTCTCATTAATGCCGTGGGCGGCATGCAGGAGGCGTTTGAGCGGCTTCACGCGCTCATTGACGGGCGAACGAAACATTCGAGTGAAGAAATCTCGTAAAATAACAGCAATTTCTCTTTTTTCCGTTTTGTAAATATGCTATACTGGTTTCGGAAGGGGCAATCGCCTTTTCGGAATACCGTATACTTACAGCGCACAGCAGCAGGCATGTGTGACCTGGGGTGACAGAAAAAGGAGGAGTTACATAATTATGGAGAATATTGTTCAGGTGAAGGTCGGCATTGTCGCAGTAAGCCGCGACTGTTTTCCGATGACGCTCTCGGAGAGCAGACGAAAGGCAGTGGTGAAAGCATATCGGGAAAAATATGGGGAAATTTACGAATGTCCGACGATAATTGAGAACGAAAAACACATGCAGCAGGCTCTGGCAGAAGTCAATGACGAAAAATGCAATGCGCTTGTTGTTTACCTTGGAAACTTTGGGCCGGAAAGCGCGGAGACGCTTCTGGCGAAATATTTTGACGGGCCGGTCATGTTTGTCGCTGCGGCGGAAGAAAGCGGAGAAGATCTTGTCGGAGGACGCGGAGACGCATACTGTGGAATGTTGAATGCAAGCTACAATTTAAATCTTCGCAATATTCGCGCTTATATTCCGGAGTACCCTGTCGGCACGGCTGACGAGGTGGCGGATATGATCGCAGAGTTTCTCCCGATCGCCCGTGCCATTATCGGTTTGTCCAACCTCAAATTAATTACATTTGGACCGAGACCGCAGGACTTCCTGGCATGTAATGCGCCGATCAAGCCGCTGTATCATTTAGGGGTGGAGATTGAAGAAAATTCAGAGCTTGACCTGTATGCAGCGTTTCATGAGCATGCCGACGATCCGCGTATTCCGGGCGTGATTGCGCAGATGGAGGAAGAACTCGGAGACGGAAACCGGATGGCGGGAATTTTGCCGAAGCTTGCGCAGTATGAACTGACCTTGCTCGACTGGGCGCAGCAGCACAAAGGTTCACGCGATTACGTTGCGTTTGCCAATAAATGCTGGCCGTCTTTCCAGACACAGTTTGGATTTGTTCCCTGCTATGTGAACAGCCGTCTGACCGGACGCGGCATTCCGGTTTCCTGTGAGGTGGATATTTACGGGGCGCTCAGTGAATATATCGGCACCTGTATCAGCGAGGATGCAGTGACTCTTCTGGATATTAACAATTCGGTGCCCGCAGATCTTTATGAGAAGGATATTCAGGGCAAATTTGATTACACAAACCGCGATTTGTTTATGGGCTTCCACTGCGGCAATACGCCGTCGGGCAAGTTGGTCAGCTGCACGATGAAGCATCAGATGATTATGGCCCGTTCTCTGGAACCGGATCAGGAGCCGAATATTACGCGCGGAACGTTGGAGGGCGATATTGTACCGGGAAAAGTGACGCTGTTCCGTCTCCAGGGCACGGCGGACGCCAAGCTGCGGGCTTATGTTGCGCAGGGAGAGGTGCTTCCGGTAGCAACCCGCTCATTCGGAGGAATTGGCATTTTCGCGATTCCGGAAATGGGACGTTTTTATCGCCATGTTCTCGTTGAGAAAAATTACCCGCATCACGGAGCGGTGGCGTTTGGGCATTTTGGAAAAACGCTGTATGAAGTGTTTAAATACTACGGCGTGACAGATATTGGATTTAATCAGCCGCAAGGCATGTTGTATTCTTCGGAAAATCCGTTTTAAATAGGATCAGGGTATCAGAGTCTGAAAAATATGCGGACGTTGCTAAAAACGTCTGCATATTTTTGTGTTGCCATGGAAACGCGCATCCGAAAGTCCGGGAGGGGCAATATGGGACAAAGACTTATTTTTCATGTGGATGTAAATAGCGCATATCTTTCGTGGGAGGCTGCGAAACGTATGGCGGAGGGAAAAGAGGATATTCGTCGGATTCCCTCCGCAATCGGAGGTGACCGCGATAAGCGCACCGGTATTATACTGGCAAAGTCGATTCCGGCTAAACAGTACGGAATCCGGACAGGCGAGCCGGTGAGTATGGCTCTGCGAAAATGCCCTGATCTATTTTTGATTAAAGCGGATTTTCGGTTATATTCTAAAAATTCCCGGGCTTTTCTTGAAATTTGCCGCCGATTTGCCCCAATCGTGGAACAGTTTTCGATTGATGAGTGTTTTCTGGATATGAGCGGGACATCCGCTGTTTATTCCGATCCGGTGACTGCCGCAAACCGGCTGAAACAGACAATACGCGAAGAATTAAATTTTACCGTGAATATCGGCATCGGACCGAACAAACTGTTGGCGAAAATGGCCAGTGATTTTGAGAAACCGGATCGGGTGCACACGCTGTTTGCGGAGGAGATTTCAGAAAAAATGTGGCCGCTCCCCGTGGGTGATCTGTTTTCTGTCGGGAGAGCTACCGCAGAAAAACTGAACAAGCACGGCATTCATACGATCGGGGAACTGGCAAACCGCAGCCTTTTCGACGTCCAAAATATTGTCGGTTTCAAGTTTGGTAAACAGATTCACGATTATGCCAACGGAATCAGTTTTTCACCGGTCGCCGCAGTCTCTGAGGATGCAAAAGGATACAGTAATTCAGTGACGCTTGAAAACGATGTCGTTACAAAGGAGGATGCATATCGGGTGCTCCTTGCGTTGGCAGACAGTGTTGCATCGCGCATGCGTTTAGACGGCGCGCGGGCAAGTTGTATTTCGGTGACAATACGTACAAATGCTTTCAAAAACTATTCTCATCAGAGGAAACTTTCGGAATCTACGGATGTGACAAATGAAATTTATGAAAACGCCTGCAGGCTGTTTGACGAGCTATGGAAAAATAATATTCCGCTCCGTCTGCTCGGCATTGCCCTGACGGATCTGGACAGGGGCGGAACTTATCAGCTCAGTCTGTTTGAAGATGAAAAAAAAGAAAAGTTAAAGAAAATGGACAAAACATTAGATCATATCCGTGCCAAGTATGGTTCAGGAAGCATTACAAGAGGCTCAATCTATCGTTCATCCCTGCAGGTTGGAAAAAAGTACCGTGCGCTTGAGGAGGAGAAAAGAGACAACGGAGAAGAAAAACCGTAGGCAAATGCCGGAACTCATGCGTATTGGCGGTGATTGGTGCATTTTCTGGTTGGCATTTGCAGGGAATAGTGGTATAATACCTCTGGACATACATTATATTTAGAGGAGCGTTCCGCATAGATTGCAGTGCGGGATGAAACTGTTACTGGGAGGATTTGTTTATGACGTTGTTACAGGCAATTATTATGGGTGTGATTCAGGGACTGGCAGAGTTTTTGCCGATCAGCAGCTCCGGACATCTGGCCATTTTTAAAAATGTGTTTCACGTAGAATTGGACACGGGAATGATGTTTGACGTATTATTGCATGTGGGCACGCTGATTGCCGTGTTTATCTGTTTCTGGTCCGACATTCGGAAAATGATTGTGGAAGGCTTCAAAATTTTGGGGGATTGCTTTGCAAATATTGGAATTTTGTTTTCGAACCCCTTTCGCAAAGAGCGAAAAAAATACCATCGAATTGTCTCGGGAAGTTACCGGAAATTTGTGATTTTGGTTCTTGTGTCCACGATTCCGACCGGGATCTTGGGCTATCTTGGAAAAGATCTGGTGGAAGCTGCCGGGGAAAATATGCTGATCATCGGAGTTTGTCTGTTGATTACCGCATTTCTTCTGTTTATCTGCGACCGTGCAGTACCGGGGCGAAAGACTCCAAAAAATATTTCTTATCCGAATGCCTTCGGCATTGGTATTGCACAGGGAATTGCGACGCTGCCCGGAATTTCAAGATCGGGCATGACGATCACGGCAGGAGTGCTGAGCGGATTTGACCGTAAATTCGCCGTTAAATATTCGTTTATCATGTCGATTCCGGCAATTTGCGGAGCTGTTGTTCTGGATGTCAAGGATATGGTCAGCAGCGATATTCCCAGTCAGGAATGGATGTATTATCTGATCGGCATGCTGATTGCTGCAGTGATTGGATTTTTGTGTATTAAGTTTGTATTAGTGCTTACAAGAAACCGCAAGTTTAAATATTTTGGATTTTATTGTATCCTGATGGGCCTGTTGTCTATTTTATATTATTACAATATTATCTGATGTGCGGATGAATTTTATATTTTTTAGATCGATACAGCGAGGCTCTGTTTCAGAGCTTCGCTGTTGTTAAAGAGTCAGGGAGGGATTTGATGGCTTCAAAACAGCAGAGCAGAAAACGGTCTGCGGCTTCGAAGCGCACAAAAGCAAAGAGATCAAAAAAAGTACATGTGCAGGAGATCAGTCTGAAGGAGGAAATTTTTCTTTTATGTTGGCTTGTTTTCTGTATCCTGCTGTTTTTAGGCGGGTTTGGTCTGGGCGGTTCCCTGACTGAGCGGCTGAATCAGTATTTTTTCGGGTGGTTTGGGACATGCGGCTACCTGTTTCCTGTGTTGCTGTTTGCGACAGCCTTTTTTGTGCTCGCGGGGACAAGCCACAGTCTGACGCTGCAGAAAATCGGCGCATGTTGGGTAAGTTTTGTATCGCTCTGCGTCCTTTGTCAACTTGTGGATAAGAGTATCAATTATACAGAAGAAATGAATCAGCTTACGCGTTATTTTGAACACGCGCGTATTTCCAAGCAGGGCGGCGGAGTGGTCGGAGGATTATTATACAGTGAAATGCGACAGACGATCGGCGTTCCGGGAACTGCGATTGTCTGCGTGGTTTTCATTGTGATCGGCCTGATTGTCATTACAAGAAAATCACTGTTTAAATCCTTAAAATCCAGAGGACAGCGCATGTTTGACTCGGTCAAGGAAGACGCCAAGCTTCACAGACAGCTCGTCGAGGCAAAACGTGAAGAGAACATTGCCAGAAAACGGCAGGAAAACGCGCTGCGTATTCAGGAAGAGCAGCTTCGCCGAAAGAAAGAAGAGCAGGAACGAAAAAGACAATTACGGCAAATTCAGTCTCAGACAAAGAAAACCGTCCGGGAGATCGAGCATACAAACATGCCCGGGACGTATTCAGATACACGAAATATACAGTCGCAGAGACGAACTCCGGTGATCCGCAGGGGAGAGATCAGCCTCGATGAAACGGATTTGCGTCGGGGACGGGAAGATGAAGGCCGTACTGCACAGGAAACTGCAAGACGGAAAGCAGGGTCGACTAAGCCGAACCGAAACGAACATCCGGTGGAACAGATGCGGCTTAATATGCAGCCGATGGGGCGTGTAGGCGTGACATCAGCAGGCCTGATGCCGGCTCTAAGAGATCCTGCAAAAGAATTTACAATTACAAGAGACGGACATTCTATCGGTTCGCCTGCACCGGAGACAGCCGTGAAAGACGACGCGCAGCTGCCGGCTAGCGAACAACGAATGGAGCGTCAGGGTGCGGAAAAACCGGATGAGACGCCCCTTGCTTCCGATCAGAAAACAAAAAGCGCTTCCAAAGAAAAAAAGACGTCGAAGAAAACGAAACAGGAAACACAGTCGCAGATCGCTTCTGTGAATGAAGAAATTGCGGCGGCCAGTCCAAATAATGTGAAAAATTTTCGTTTTCCACCACTTTCTCTTCTGCAAAAAAACACACAGAAGACATTCGGGGATTCAGACGAACATTTGCGTGAGACGGCTAGTAAGTTGGAGCGTGTGCTTGAAAGTTTCGGGGTCAAAGTGACCGTGCTCGACGTCAGCTGTGGTCCGGCGGTTACGAGATATGAACTGCAGCCGGAGATCGGAGTGAAAGTCAGCAGAATTGTCGGACTGGCAGACGACATCAAACTGAACTTGGCCGTACCGGATATTCGGATAGAAGCGCCGATTCCGGGAAAACCGGCCGTCGGAATCGAAGTGCCGAACACGTCGAAATCCGCGGTGTACCTGAGGGAATTACTTCAGTCCAAGGAGTTAAAAGGCAACAAAAGCGTGCTAGCGTTTCCGGCAGGCAAAGACATTGCCGGCAATGTAATCGTAGCGGATCTGGCGAAAATGCCTCATATGTTGGTGGCCGGAACAACCGGCTCCGGAAAATCCGTGTTTACAAATTCGATCATTATGAGCATGTTATTTCGGGCAAGCCCGAAAGAGCTCCGCTTTATCATTATTGATCCCAAAGTAGTGGAGTTCGGGGTCTATAACGGAATTCCGCATTTGATGATACCGGTTGTCACAGATCCCAAAAAAGCGGCGGGAGCGCTCAACTGGGCGGTTGCTGAAATGTCGGAGCGCTATAAAAAATTTGCCGAGTATCATGTGCGCGATTTGCAGGGATATAATGAAAAAGTGTCACAGATGAACGGCTCTTCACAGAGCGAGCAAACACCGGCGCTAGAACCGCTGCCTAAAATTGTGATTATTATTGATGAGCTTGCAGATTTGATGATGGTCGCTGCAAAAGAGGTGGAAGATGCAATCTGCCGTCTGGCGCAGCTTGCGCGCGCGGCCGGAATTCATATGGTGATTGCGACGCAGCGTCCGTCAGTGGATGTTGTAACCGGCCTGATTAAGGCAAATATTCCGTCACGTGTTGCGCTTTCTGTGGCTTCCGGCACAGACTCGCGCACAATTTTAGATATGAACGGCGCAGAGAAATTACTTGGAAATGGCGATATGCTGTTTTATCCGAGCGGTTATCCAAAACCGGTTCGAGTTCAGGGCGCCTTTGTCTCAGACCGGGAGGTCGGCGATGTGGTTGATTTCCTGAAAGAACAGAATGGACAGGCGGTGTATGATGCCGAGGTTGAAGAGAAAGTAAAGGCGGCCGCATCCGTTTCTGTAACAGCGGGCGCTTCGGACGCGCAGGATGACCGGGATATTTATTTTGCCGACGCCGGCCGATTTATTATTGAGAAAGAGAAGGCCTCGATCGGTATGCTGCAGAGGATGTTTAAAATCGGGTTTAATCGCGCAGCGCGCGTGATGGATCAACTGTCTGAAGCGGGAGTTGTGGGGCCGGAGGAAGGTACAAAACCGAGAAAAATATTAATGACGCTTGATCAGTTTGAGGCGTATATGAAAGAGGAGAGGACGCATGAAGAGTGATATTGAGATTGCTCAGGAGGCAAAACTGTTGCCGATCGGAGAAATAGCTGCTAAGCTTGGTATTGCAGAGGATGATTTGGAGTTATATGGGAAATATAAAGCCAAGGTGACGAAAAATCTTTCCGGTTGTTTTGAAGATCAGAAAGACGGAAAATTGGTGCTTGTGACGGCCATCAACCCGACTCCTGCGGGAGAGGGAAAGACGACCGTGACGGTAGGGCTTGGACAGGCGCTGAACCGTCTTGGGAAAAAAGCGGCGATTGCGCTGCGGGAGCCGTCGCTCGGCCCGTGTTTCGGAGTCAAGGGTGGAGCGGCCGGGGGTGGCTATTCACAGGTCGTTCCGATGGAGGATTTAAACCTTCATTTTACCGGCGATTTCCATGCGATCACGTCGGCGAATAATTTACTTGCCGCAATGCTTGATAATCATATTCAACAGGGAAATGAACTGCGGATTGATCCCCGGCAGGTAGTTTGGAAGCGCTGCCTGGATATGAACGACCGCGTGCTGCGTAACATTGTTGTCGGTCTTGGAAAAGTGTCGGACGGCGTTGTGAGGGAAGATCATTTTGTCATTACGGTGGCGTCGGAAATTATGGCTGTTTTGTGCCTGGCAGAGAATATGGCTGATTTAAAGGAGCGTTTGAGCCGTATGATTGTCGCCTATGATTATGACGGCAATCCGGTCACCGCCGGGCAGCTGAGCGCGACTGGTGCAATGGCTGCTCTGCTGAAAGATGCCATCAAGCCAAATCTGATTCAGACACTGGAACATACTCCTGCCTTTGTGCACGGCGGACCGTTTGCCAATATTGCGCACGGATGCAACAGTGTCCTCGCCACAAAACTGGCTTTGCAAACGGCGGATATTGCTGTGACGGAAGCCGGGTTTGGAGCTGATCTCGGGGCAGAGAAATTTTTTGATATTAAATGCCGCGCGGCGAATTTAAAACCGGACGCCGTTGTCCTGGTTGCCACGATTCGGGCGCTGAAATATAATGGAGGCGTTGCCCGGGACGAGCTTTCCGCGCCGAATATGGACGCGCTGAAAAAAGGGATTGTAAATCTGGAAAAACATATTTATAATTTACAAAAATATAACGTGCCGATTGTTGTGGCTCTGAATGCATTTGTTACGGATACCGATGAGGAAACTGCGTTTGTGCGCTCTTTCTGCGAACAGCTTGGCTGTGCATTTGCGGTCGCCAATGTATGGGAACAGGGCGGCGAGGGCGGCGTCGATCTTGCCAAAGCGCTCATTCATACGTTAGAGACAAAGGAAAGCGCTTTTCGGCCTCTGTATGAGGACGAGCTGCCGCTTGCGGATAAGATCCGAACTGTTGCCAGAGAAATTTACGGCGCGGACGGCGTTGTATTTACACCGGAAGCGAAGTCGGCACTGGAAAAAATGGAAGCGATGGGATACGGGCATCTTCCCGTGTGTATGGCAAAAACACAGTATTCGTTTTCTGACAATCCATCGCTGCTCGGTCGGCCTCAGGGTTTTCAGATTACTGTTCGGGAAGCGTATTTATCTGCGGGAGCGGGTTTTGTAGTTGCCCTGACCGGAAATGTACTGACCATGCCCGGGCTTCCGCGGGTTCCGGCTGCAAATGGCATTGATGTGGCTGAGGATGGTGTGATTACCGGATTATATTAAGAGAAAGGCGGGACAAAATGTCATATATTATTGATGGTAAGGCGATTTCGGCACAGATTAAGGAGGAATGCAGGGAACGCGTGGAGCGACTCCGTGAAAAAGGTGTTTCCGTTACGTTGGCAGTCGTTTTAGTTGGTGATGATCCTGCATCCTGCGTATATGTCAATAATAAGAAAAAGGCGTGCGAATTTTGCGGCATTGAGTCGCGCACATATGAACTCTCGGCGGACACCACCCAACAGGAAGTTCTTAATCTTGTCCAGACACTCAATGCCGATGAGTCGGTGAACGGCATTCTTGTGCAGCTGCCTTTGCCAGAGCATATTGATGAAAATGAAATTATTTATGCCATTTCACCTGAAAAGGATGTGGATGGATTTCATCCGTATAATGTCGGGGCGTTAAGCATCGGTTTGCCGGGCCACGTGTCATGTACGCCCGCCGGAGTCATTGAATTGTTAAAGCGAAGCAATATTGAGATTTCAGGAAAACATTGCGTGGTCGTCGGACGAAGCAATATTGTCGGAAAACCGATGTCCATGCTGCTTTTGCGCGAAAACGGGACCGTGACGGTTGCCCATTCCAAGACCGCCGATTTAAAGGCTGTGACCTCACAGGCGGATATTCTCGTGGTCGCCGTCGGCAAACCGAAGTTCATCACAGAAGAGTATGTAAAAGAAGGCGCCGTAGTCATTGATGTTGGAATTCACCGCATGGATAATAAAAAGCTGTGCGGAGATGTGGATTTTGACCGCGTGGAGCCGAAAACAAAAGCGATTACGCCTGTACCGGGAGGCGTCGGCGTCATGACAATCGCCATGCTGATGCATAACTGCGTGACGGCCGCGGAAAGGAAAGAATGCTATGAGCGATGAAAATGAAAAAACAAAAGTCTTTGACATCGGAGAACAGCTAAAAAACATTTCATCTGACTCTGAGCAGGAAAATCATCCCTCGGACTCCGCAAAACCAGTAGATCCGTCTAAAATTGAGGATAAAATTTCAGAGGCTTTGAAACATATTCCGACACCGGAACACGATGAAGTCATGATGGTGAACGAGGTGAGTCTGGATGATCTGTCAGACGAAGAATTTCTCGCACTGTACGGCAGCGAGGATCCAAAGAAAGAAAAGGAGAATCCGGCTGCTTCGGAACGCGTGAAGAAAAAAACGAAAAAAAGACAGGCGCGCGAAGCTGAACAGGCGGAGCAGAAGCCGGTCGGACTCGATGCGCTCTCTGATCAGGAATTTGAAGAATTGTACGGCGTGGATGAGGACGGGAACGAAAATGATGAATTGTCCGACAACGTCCTGAAAAAGAGAAAATCACTGCTTGACCGTATTCGGGGGTTTTATCATAATATTAACGATGAGGAGCTTGATGACGATTCCGCGCGGACTACGGTAAAAATTATTGGTATCGCGGCGGGAATTGTGTTTATTGTCATCGTTGCAGGCGTCGCTTTTTTTATCCATTCGCAGTATAATTCGTATGGAAGTCAGTTTCAAAAAGCGGTAGCTTATGAACAGCAGGGGGACACTGCAAAGGCGGCAAGCTGCTATGAAAAGGCGATTGCTAGTGCTTCGAGCCGTGATGATAAGATTGAGGGCCGTATGGCGCTTGCAAAGCTTTATCTGAGCGAACACTCAGATACCAATGCGGCGTATTACCTGGAGCAGATTGTAGATATACAGAGTGATCATATTGAGGCCATTAGCAAATTGCTAGAAATTTATGAAGCCAACAACGATCTGACGTCCATTCTCGCGCTCGCCAAAAAAACAGAAGGCGAAGAAGCGAAGGAGCTGTTTTCCAATTATCTGTTGAATCAACCGGTTTTTAATTATAAATCCGGCACGTACAATGAGTTGATTACCGTCGAGATCGAGGCGGGCGAATCTGAAAAAATTTATTATACAACAGACGGGACAGAGGCCACATCTGCCAGTATGCTGTATACAGGTCCGATCACTCTTGAGGTTGGCACTACCGTTTTTCATGCAATGGCAGAAAATCATAACGGTCTGCTGAGTGAAAATATTGTGGTCACGTACGAGATTGTTCCGGATGCACCGGATAAGCCTGAAATTTTACTGGACAGCGGAGAATATCGGGAGCCGCAGTCCATTGAAATTGCAGTTGCGGACGGTTGCCGTGCGTATTATACTTTTGATGGGACGGTACCGACAGCGGAAAGCCAGGAGTATACAGAACCTGTTAATATGCCGCTAGGCAATCACATTTTCTCGGTCGTTCAAATTAATCAGAACGGTCTTGCCAGTGACGTCGCCACACGGGTATATGATTTTATTTACAGCACTACAGTGACCAAAAGCGAGGCAATTAATATTGTAGAAGATGCGCTAGTTGCCAACGGTGTTCTCACGATGGAGGATGACGCTGCGGTGAGCGCGTCGTATGGGGAAGCAGTGTTTTCCTGCGATTTTGTGATTACAATCAATGGCACCGAATATTATCGTGTGGAACAATCCTATGAGGACGGAGGCCCGTCTGGACTTTACGCTGTACAAATCGATACAGGGGCGGTGTTTGCCCTGGCGTCGGATGCCTATGAGAATTATGAGCTGTTGGGAATGTGATTCGGAATTGGATGAAGACAGATACAGCAAGAAAAAATGTCGTCGGCTTCTCGGAGCAAATCGGCAGAATGGAGGAAAGTATGTATAAAATTTTAAAATCAGAGGTTCTCGCAAACAATATTTATTTATTTGATGTGGAGGCCCCGAGAATCGCAAAGTCCTGTCTTCCGGGACAGTTTGTGATTGTGAAGATGGATGAGAAGGGAGAGCGTATTCCGCTTACCATCTGTGATTATGTGCGCGATCAGGGAACGATTACGATTGTGTTCCAGACAGTCGGCGCTTCCACAATGCGTATGGCAGAGTTAAAGGCGGGCGATTCCTTCCAGGATGTGACCGGACCGTTGGGGGTTCCTTCGGAGCTTACAACCGATCCGCTTGAGGAAGTCCGGGAGAAGAAATTTTTATTTGTCGCAGGCGGGGTTGGAACTGCGCCGGTCTACCCGCAGGTAAAGTGGCTCCATGAGCACGGAGTGGAGGCGGACGTCATTGTCGGCGCCAAAACGAAAGATCTTGTCATTCTGGAAGAGCAGATGCGCAGTGTAGCCGGTAACTTATATATTACGACTGACGACGGTTCCTATGGAAGAAGCGGCATGGTGACTGACACAATCAAGTATCTTGTGGAGGAACTGGGTAAGAAATATGATGTCTGTGTTGCAATCGGCCCGATGATTATGATGAAATTTACCGCACTGCTGACGAAAAGTCTCAATATTCCTACGATTGTCAGTCTGAATCCGATTATGGTTGACGGAACCGGAATGTGCGGCGCATGTCGTGTCACTGTAGGCGAGGAAGTGAAGTTTGCCTGCGTAGATGGGCCGGAGTTTGACGGTGCGCTAGTGAATTTTGACGAGGCAATGAAACGTCAGCAGATGTATAAGACGGAGGAAGGCCGTGCCGTGCTGAGGCTGCAGGAAGGTCCGACGCATCACGGCGGATGCGGCCACTGCAATGCTTAGACTATATGAACAGCATTTCCACCCGGAGAGAAATGGAGGATAAATGATGGATGTATTAAAAAAAGTACCGGTGCGCGAACAAGAGCCACAAGTGCGCGCCAAAAATTTTGAAGAGGTGTGCTTAGGTTACAATGCCGAGGAAGCGGTCAGCGAAGCAAATCGGTGTATTAACTGCAAAAATGCGAGATGTATTCAGGGGTGTCCGGTGGCAATTAATATTCCGGAATTTATACATGAAGTCAAAGAGGGGAATTTTGCCGAGGCGGCTAAAGTAATTGGACAGTCTTCTGCGCTGCCGGCAGTGTGCGGGCGCGTCTGCCCGCAGGAGTCTCAGTGTGAGGGACGCTGCATCCGGGGAATCAAAGGGGAACCGGTCTCGATTGGAAAATTGGAGCGTTTTGTTGCTGATTGGGCCAGAGAACATCATATCGACACCGCGCAGCCCGGATCTTCAAATGGCAAAAAGGTTGCAGTAATCGGTTCCGGACCTGCAGGCTTAACCTGTGCCGGTGATCTGGCAAAAGCAGGATACGAGGTCACTATTTTTGAAGCGCTGCATGAACCCGGAGGAGTTTTGGTTTACGGTATTCCCGAGTTTCGTCTGCCAAAGGAAGATGTGGTAAAGCCGGAAATCGAGAACGTAAAGAAACTTGGCGTGCGTATAGAAACCAATGTGATAATCGGTAAGTCGATTACGATTGACCAACTCTTCGACGAAGAGGGATATGACGCCGTCTTTATTGGTTCGGGGGCGGGACTTCCAAAATTTATGGGTATTCCGGGCGAGAATGCCAACGGAGTATTTTCGGCCAATGAGTATCTTACGCGCAGCAACCTGATGAAAGCGTTTGACGATTCATATGATACGCCGATTGTCGCCGGCAAAAAGGTGGCTGTAGTCGGCGGGGGTAATGTGGCGATGGACGCCGCCAGAACCGCTCTTCGACTGGGAGCCGAAGTACATATTGTTTACCGCAGAAGTGAAGAAGAGCTTCCGGCCCGCGTGGAGGAAGTTCATCATGCAAAAGAAGAAGGCATTATTTTTGACCTTCTGACGAATCCGGTAGAAATTCTCACTGATGAGAACGGATGGGTAAAAGGGATGACATGTATCCGAATGGAGCTTGGCGAGCCTGATGAGTCCGGCAGAAGACGTCCGGTTCCGGTTGAGGGATCAGAGTTTACACTTGATCTGGATACGGTTATCATGTCGCTCGGCACCTCGCCAAACCCTCTGATTTCATCAACGACCAAAGGTCTTGATGTGAACAAATACCGCTGTATTGTTGCACAGGAAGAATCCGGACAGACATCGCGAGAGGGTGTGTTTGCAGGCGGAGATGCGGTAACCGGGGCTGCTACCGTTATTCTTGCTATGGGCGCCGGCAAGGCGGCCGCAAAAGGCATTGATGAATATCTGTCAAATAAATCGTGAAAAATATAGGAGGAGTTTATGTTAGAGAGCAGAAAATATCAATTTTGGTTTTGTACCGGTTCACAGGATTTATATGGAGATGAATGTCTTTACGAGGTGGCGGAGCACTCCAAAAAAATGGTTGAGGGAATGAATCAGACAGGCTTGCTTCCGTTTGAATTAATCTGGAAGCCAACGCTGATTGATTCTGCGTCCATAAGAAAAACACTGAATGACGCAAATGCCGATGCGGATTGTGCAGGTGTAATCGTGTGGATGCACACATTTTCTCCGGCGAAAATGTGGATTCTAGGATTACAGGAATACCGCAAACCGCTGCTTCACCTTCATACACAGTTTAACCGTGACATCCCGTGGGATACGATTGATATGGATTTTATGAATACCAATCAGTCTGCGCACGGCGACCGTGAATTCGGACATATTGTCAGTCGCATGGGTATCGAGCGCAAGGTGGTTGTTGGTCACTGGGCTGATGAGTCGGTAGTCAGCCGTATCGGAGACTGGATGCGGACGGCAGTCGGCGTTATGGAGAGCAGTCATATCCGCGTTGTGCGCGTTGGCGACAATATGAGAGATGTGGCGGTTACCGAAGGAGATAAGGTCGAAGCAGAAATTAAATTCGGATGGGAAATTGACGCGTACAATGTGACCGATATTGCAGAATATGTCCAGGCCGTATCGGAAACAGATATTCGTTCCCTGGTGGATGAGTATTATGATTCGTATGACATTCTTTTAGAGGGGCGCGACCCGGAAGAATTCAGACGTCATGTTGCCGTTCAGGCAGGTATTGAAATCGGATTCAGACGGTTCCTTGAGGAACATAATTATCATGCGATTGTCACCAATTTTCAGATGCTGTCCGGTCTGGATCAGCTGCCGGGACTGGCAATTCAGAGACTGATGGCAGACGGTTACGGCTTTGGCGGCGAGGGAGACTGGAAGACCGCTGCCATGGTGAGACTGCTGAAAATTATGGGGGAGGGGCTCGGAAAAGGCGCTTCCTTTATGGAAGATTACACATATCATCTGGCACCCGGTCAGGAGGCGATTCTTCAGTCGCATATGCTTGAAGTCTGCCCGTCCATTGCCGATGCAAAGCCGTCAATTAAAGTCTGCCCGCTGTCAATGGGCAATCGGGAAGATCCGGCCCGTCTTGTTTTTACAAGCAAGCCTGGAAAAGGTGTCGCATGTTCTCTGGTTGATATGGGAACGCGTTTCCGACTGCTGATTAATTCGGTGGAAAGTTTGAAACAGGATATACCGATGCCGAAACTGCCTGTGGCAACGGCTCTCTGGAAGCCGGAGCCAAATCTGGCCGTCGGCGCGGAAGCCTGGATTTTAGCCGGGGGAGCGCATCATACCGCGTTTACATTGGATCTCACAGCGGAACAGATCGGCGATTGGGGCGCGGCGATGGGAATTGAGTGCATTTATATTGATAAAGATACAACGATCCGCAATCTGAAAAACGAGCTTCGGTGGAATGAAGCTGCGTATAAATAAAAAAGAATCCTGCAAAGCAGGAGTAAAATGCAGAATCCGTTTAGGCGGATTCTGCATTTGATCACATTCTGTTCTAATACACGCCGTTTATCGTTGCCGCCGAAAAGATGTGCAAAAATGAAGGAGGCAAATGATGAAACATACAGAATTGATAAGTGACATTCCAGAAGAAGAACGTCCGTATGAGCGATGCAGGGAATCTGGCCCGAGAGTATTGTCGGATTCTGAACTTCTGGCTGTGATTTTAAGAACCGGCAGCCAGGGCGAGTCTTCCATCGCGCTCGCAAGACGAATTTTGCAAAGTACCGGAAGCTACATGGGAATCGCCGGAATCTGTTCGCTCAGCGGCAGGGATCTGGAAAAAATTCACGGAATTGGAAAAGCGAAAGCGGCTCAGATTCAATGCGTGGCTGAACTGTCAAGGAGAATTGCAATGTCGGCCGCGGAAGAACGGTTGCTCTTTTCTTCACCAAAAACAGTAGCGGATTATTATATGGAAACGCTGCGGCATGAGAAAAAAGAAAAGGTATTGCTTGTCATGCTAGATGCAAAAGGCCGGTCGATACGAGATTTGGAGTTGTCGAGCGGAACGGCCACATCTTCACTTGCCTCTCCGAGAGATATTTTTATCGAAGCACTGCGATATGAGGCGGTGAACATTATGCTGCTTCATAATCATCCGAGCGGCGATCCGACGCCGAGCAGGGATGATATAAGATTGACAAAGCATCTGTGGCAAATAGGAAAAATACTTGAAATCCCGCTTATTGACCATATTGTGATCGGCGACTGCAGATACGTCAGTTTTCGGGAAGAAGGAATGCTTTTATAAAGGGAAGGAGTACACGCTTTGTTCATCAACAATACACTTGGCATTGATTTTGGCACGTGCAATATTAAGATATTTAATCAGAATAAAAAGAAAATTATTAATGAACGAAATATCATCGCAATTGAAAATAAAGACCGTGTACTGGCAGTAGGCAATGAGGCGTTTGAAATGTATGAAAAGGCGCCGGATGAAATTGAAGTGGTTTATCCGATTTCCGGCGGAGTCATTGCGAGCATTGCGTATACGAAGATGATTTTGCATAAATTTCTCGGGAGAGGATTGGGACTGTTTTCAAAGACATGTGACTATTACATTGCAATCCCATCCGATATTTCTGAAGTACAAAAAAGAGCGTTTAATAAATTGATTACGAGTTCCAATATCCAGGCGAAGAAAGTGTACGTCGTCGACAGCGCAGTTGCTGATGCGGTTGGCGTTGGCATCGACGTACATAAAGCGCAGGGCGTGTTTGTCATGAATATCGGCGCGGATACCGCAGAAATTTCAGTTCTGTCCATGGGAAGTATTGTGCTCAGCAAGATGATTCAGGTGGGCGGCAACCGTATTGATGAGACGATTATGAATTTCCTGAAAAGAAAATACAGTCTGGTTGTCGGCGAGAAAACGGCTGAGCATTTGAAAAAAACATTTTGCTGCGCAGTTCCCGAACGGCCGGACAGCAAGACCGTGGTTGCAGGCAGAGATGTCGTGACCGGTCTTCCGATCGAAAAAGAAATTTCACAAAATGAAGTTAGCGAAGCGCTGAATGAAGTGTTGAGTTCGATTGTGGAATCAGCCAGAATGATTCTGGAACGGACTCCACCGGAATTGTCCTCTGATATATTAAAAGATGGTCTGTATTTGACAGGAGGCACATCGGAGCTTCGGAGATTAGACGATTATCTGGCATCTGCGCTTGGGGTCAAAGTAAACCGTTTTGAAAATCCGTCGGAGAGTGTTGTCCGCGGGTTGGCAAAAATCATCTGCGATCCCAATTATAATGAACTGGCTACAGAACCGCGCGAAAAAATTTATTATTGAGTCTATAGCCGCCGGCAATTTACGAATGGAGAGACAGTGCATGAAACGAAAAAAAACACACATACCTGGCAAATATATTTTATTGCTGTTGACAGCGATTTGTATTGCCATGATTATCGCATCTTATTTTTTTGATACAACGCGCGGACCGGTTCGAACGATTGTCGGATATGTGACGACTCCCATCCAGAAGTGTCTGACCATCGCCGGAGACTGGGTGGAAGATCGTTTTTCCTATTTTCGGGACAAGCAGGACTTGATTTCTGAAAATGAACGCTTGCAGGAACAGGTGGAAACGCTGACGCTCCAGCTTCAGGAGCAAAAAAATGACTTTGCAAACAGTGAGCGTTTACAGCAATTATACGAATTTGATGCAATGTATAAACAATATCCGAAAATAGCTGCCAGTGTGATCGGAAAAGATACGGGAAACTGGTTTCAGGTATTTTTGATTGATAAGGGCACCAATGACGGCGTGTCCATTGGAAATAATGTGCTTGCGACAGGTGGTCTCGTCGGCCGCGTCATTGACGTTGGCGCGGATTGGGCAAAAGTCCGCTCCATTATCGACGATGCGAGCAATGTCAGCGCAATGGTTCAGGAGACGGGAGATTACTGCGTGCTGAGCGGCAATTTGGAGCTCGTCGAAGGAGGAAAAGCGGAATTTACAAAAATGTACGATTCCGATAATAATGTGGTAACTGGACAGGCGCTCATTACATCCAATATCAGCGACGTCTATCTTCCGGATCTGTTTATCGGGTATCTCTCCGATATTACTGTCGATTCCAATAATATGACAAAATCTGGAACTGTAAATGTTGCCGTTGATTTTGAGCATCTGAGAGAGGTGCTTGTCATTACGCAGAATAAATAAGAAATGAGGACGTCCATGAAACGCGCTGTCATTACGGGATTACTTGCCCTGTTGTTTTTTTTACTGCAGTCTACATTGGCCAATTATATTGAAATCGCAGGAATTTCGCCAAACCTTTTGATTATTTTAATTGTGTCGGTTGCTTTTTTTTCCGGAAAAACAGCCGGAATGCTGACCGGCTTTTTCTGCGGGTTGTTGGTAGATTTATTTTTCAGTGATATTCTCGGATTTTACAGCATGGTGTATATGCTGACCGGATATGTCTGCGGTATATTCCAAAAAAAAGTTTTAGAGTTTGATTACAAACTGCCGCTTCTCTTAATTGGAGCTGCCGATCTGACCACGAGCATGATCGTGTACTGGTGTCTTTTTCTGATGAGACGAAGGTTCAATGCCGGATATTATTTAGTTCACATTACGTTGCCGGAAATCGTGTATACAGTGTTCGCTGCGGTGATTTTATATCGTATACTTTACGCGATTCATCAGAGGCTGATATTGGAGGAACGAAGGAGAGACGGATATTTTGTTTAGAAGATTCAAAGAGCTGCTCAGTGATTTTATGAGATCCAGATTACTCATTTTGGGCATTATTTTTATTGTTCTTTTTACAATTTTAATCGGCAGATTGTTTCATCTGCAAATTGTAGAAGGCGAAAATTATCTGAGTACTTTTAATGTAAAAATTAAAAAGGAGCGCTCCCTTCCGTGCGCCAGAGGGTTAATCTATGACCGAAACGGCGTTTTGTTAGCTTACAACGAATTGGTATATTCGGTAGTCATCGAGGATAATGGCGATTATGAGAACCTGGAAGAAAAAAACGAAGTGTTGAATGCGGCTCTGGTACAGTTATTTGGACTGATTGAGAATCACGGAGATTCCGTTGTCAGAGATTTTGAGATTGTACTGGACGCGTCGGGACAATACGCATACGCTTCCGTATCCGATTCGACGCGCCTGAGGTTTATTGCCGATGTTTTAAATGTACAGAAGACAAGCGATCTCTCCGAGGCGCAGGAAAATACGACAGCAGAAGAAATTATGAGTATTCTGCGCGATGAAAAACATTATAATCTGGATGATTCCTACACGAAGGAAGAGGCTTTAAAAATCGTGATGATCCGCTATGGGATGACACAGAATAATTATCAGAAATACGTCACCACGACGGTTGCAGAAGATATATCGGAAGAGACTGCCGCGGTCATTCTGGAGCATCAGGAGGAATTGCCAGGCGTTTCTATTGAGGAGGATACGATCCGAAGGTATCATGAAGATAATCTTTATATGGCGCATATCCTCGGATATACCGGTCAGGTTTCTGAACAGGAACTTCCTGAACTTCAGGCGATGGATGAGAAATACAATGCCTCATATATGGTCGGCAAGCTTGGAATTGAACAGTCTATGGAAAATGTGCTGCAGGGGACGCAGGGAGAGGAAATCTTTTATGTGGACAATCTCGGCAAGGTCATTGAAGTGGAAAGCTCTACTGAACCGAAGACAGGCAACGATGTCCATCTGACGATCGATCTTCAGCTGCAAAAAACCGTCTATCATATTCTGGAACAGCATTTGGCAGGTATATTGGTTTCCAAAATTGTAACGGACTCTGCATATGAGACGCGTCAAATTACAGGAAGTGACAATGTCGTCATTTCTATCGATGATGTGTATTTTAGCCTGATTGATAATAATGTAATTGATATTCATCATTTTGATGATGAAGACGCCTCAGAGACAGAACGATATGTCTATCAGTTGTTTCTGCAAAAGAAGGAGACTGTCAATGGGCAAATCCGGCAGGAATTGGAATCTGCATCGGTAGAAGCATTGTCTTCTCTGACAACGGAAATGCAGGGATATATGCAGTATGCGGTGGAAATGCTGCTTGATGATGAAATGATATTGAAAAGTGAGCTTGACACAGCGGATGACGTCTATAGGCAGTGGACAGAGGGGGACATCGGCGCACAGCAATTTTTAAAATATTGTATTTCAAAAAATTGGATTAATGTCCAGAAAATTCCGTTTGAAACAAAATATGCGGATGCAGATGAAATTTATACCGGTATTGTGGATTATCTGTTTGCCCAGTTGGAGACAGATACTGAATTTCACAAAAAAATTTATGAATATCTCATTCTGGACCGCTCGTTTACCGGACAGCACGCGGCGTTAATTCTTTATGATCAGGGAATTTTAGCGCCGGATGAGGGCACCTATTCCGGTTTGATGAATGGTTCGGTCAGTGCATATAGTTTTATGATTGGCAAGATTCAGAATCTGGAAATTACTCCTGCACAGCTTGCATTAGATCCATGTTCCGCGTCAACCGTGATTACAGATGTAAATACCGGGGAAGTTCTCGCGCTTGTCACCTATCCGAGTTATGACAGCAATCGACTGGCCAATCGTGTAGATGCGGATTATTACAGCGAACTGCTTAATGATAAATCTCTGCCGCTGTTTAACCGCGCTACTCAACAGAAGACGGCGCCGGGATCTACTTACAAAATGCTGACGGCAACGGCCGGACTGGAAGAAGGAGTCATCACACTCGATGAAACCATTCAGGATGAAGGCATTTTTACAAAAATTGACAATCATCCAAAGTGTTGGATTTATCCGGGAAAGCACGGGGCGCTGCGGGTATCCGAGGCGATCCGGCACTCATGCAATTACTTCTTCTATGAGGTTGGATACCGGTTAAGTATTGATGAGGACGGAGATTACAATGATGCGGTCGGCACGGAAGCGCTGACAAAATATGCGCAGATGTTTGGCTTTGACAAAAAATCCGGTGTGGAAATTACGGAAGCCGAGCCTCAAATTTCTGATGTGTATCCGGTTATGACGGCGATCGGTCAGGCCCGAAATAATTACACGACTGTACAAATGTCGAAATATATTTCTGCAGTGGCAAGCAGGGGAAACGTCTATAATCTGACGCTGATTGACAAGACGACGGACTCTGAGGGCAATATTATTGAGGATTATACGGGATCGATTGATTATACCATGGATGTAAAAGCGTCCACATGGAATGCGCTTCATGTCGGAATGCGAGCAATGGCAGAAAATACTTCAATTTTGAACAGAATGTCCGTAGCTGTTGCCGGAAAGACAGGAACAGCACAGGAAGATACGACACGTGCCAATCACGCATTATTTGTTGGATTTGCTCCGTATGAATCGCCTGAAATCACCAT
Source organism: uncultured Lachnospiraceae bacterium (assembly GCA_944383325.1). Classification (GTDB taxonomy): domain Bacteria; phylum Bacillota; class Clostridia; order Lachnospirales; family Lachnospiraceae; genus CALWPC01. Next base: position 75,750 of record CALWPC010000046.1, read on the forward strand.
TGCAACCCGTATTGCTTATGGCTATACTTCCTCCAATGCGGTGGAAATTGCCAGGGACGTACTGAATTACTATTTTGGAATTGCTGAATACGAAGAGGTTGTGACCGGCCGGGCCGTCATGCCTGGTTCCACCGTCATTCACGATTAAGGCAATTTTTTTCAGTCTATGTGCGGTTATGACAAAATTTTCATTCATAATATGTTATAACAACCCTAACAATGATATGGGAGGTCTGTAGTATGAGTGAAGTAATTGTCATTACCTCCGGCAAAGGTGGTGTGGGAAAAACCACTACCACTGCAAATCTAGGAGCCGGACTTGCACAGTTAGGAGAAAAAGTGGTTTTAATTGACACAGACATTGGACTACGAAATCTCGATGTCGTAATGGGGTTGGAAAACCGCATTGTCTATCATCTCGTTGATGTGATTGAAGAAAATTGCCGATTAAAGCAGGCGCTGATCAGAGACAAGCGTTATCCGAATCTGTTTTTGCTGCCATCTGCGCAGACACGGGATAAAAGCGCGGTGACGCCGGAGCAGATGACACGGTTAATCGACAAGCTGCGGCTTGATTTTGATTATATTTTGCTTGATTGTCCGGCAGGAATCGAGCAGGGGTTCCAGAATGCGATCGCGGGCGCAGATCGGGCGTTTATTGTCACCACCCCGGAAGTGTCCGCCATCCGCGATGCAGACCGGATTATTGGTCTTCTGGATACATTTGGCATGCGTAAATATGACTTAATTATCAACCGTGTCCGCATGGATATGGTTCGACGGGGAGATATGATGTCTATCGACGATGTGGTTGACATTTTATCAATTGATCTCATTGGCGTCATACCGGACGATGAACATATTGTCGTTTCTACCAATCAGGGAGAGCCGGTTGTCGGAAACGGAACCGTAGCCGGCCAGGCCTTTTCCAATATTTGCGGACGTATTCTCGGCCAGGACATTCCTTTTCTTGATCTTGTCGGCAAGCGAAGTTTTTTTGTGCGGTTTACCGGCTTGTTGAAACGTAGTTGAGAGAGGGAGGGATAGACAGTGTTCAGACGATGGTTTAAAAAGAAAAGTTCGAGAACAATTGCAAAAGATCGTCTCCGTGTGCTGCTGATTTCTGATCGGGTGGATTGTTCGCCGGAAATGATGGAAATGATGAAAAATGATATTATCAAAGTAATTTCAAAATATATGGAGATTAATGAAAAAGAAATGGATTTACATATCAGTCAGTCGGTAACGATTGATAAAAAGGGGTATTCCGCATCCATTTGCGCCAATGTTCCCATCAAGACGCTGAGAGGAAAACATGCGGAGCTGTCGAAGACCAGGGCAGGCCAGAAGCCAAGTTGCCCCTGACGACATACACGAAGGAGGAAGAAACAGTGCGTGCAAAATATCATTTAAAAAATTATCGGATTTCTTTGGTGATCTTTCTCGTTTTACTGTCAAGCATTGGTATTTTACTTGTGGGAAGCGCCAACGAAAGTTACCAGAAAATGCAAATTATTGGTGTGACCGCAGGATTGATTTGCATGGTTGCTGTTTCACTAATTCCTTACCACTTTATTTTGATTTTTTACCGAGTACTCTATGTTATTAATTTATTGTTTTTGATTTTGGTTCGTTTTTGGGGAGAGGACTCAAAAGGCGCAACCAGATGGTTAAAAATAGGTGGCTTTCAGTTTCAACCTTCAGAGTTATGCAAAATTATATTGATTTTGTTTTTTGCACAATATATAATGGAACATGAGGAAGATTTTAATAGTCCGAAGACAATTGTAAAAAGCCTGTTGTTTTTTGCAATTCCAACCTATCTTGTATATAAACAGCCAGACTTGTCTACCACAATTATTATTTGTCTGATTTTTGCGACCATTTTATTTGTGGGGGGACTCAGTTACAAGATTATTGCCGGTGTGTTGGGGGTGATGATTCCGGCAATAGGTGTGTTTTTGTGGTTTGTGGTCAACAAAGGAAATAGTATCCTTGAGGAGTATCAGTATGACCGAATCATGGCATGGTTGAATCCGCAGGCTTATCTCGACACCACGTTTTATCAGCAGAACAATTCAATGATTGCCATTGGATCCGGTATGCTGACTGGAAAAGGGTTGAATAACAATGTCATCGGATCGGTCAAGAATGGCAACTTTATTTCGGAGCCGCAAACGGATTTTATATTTTCAATCGCGGGTGAAGAACTGGGCTTTATCGGCTGTTTTGTGATGATTGCGCTGATGGCAGCGATAGTGGTCTCATGCCTCCTTTTAGCCCGCCAGGCGCAGGATTTGGCCGGGAAAATTATCTGTGTTGGCGTTTGCAGTATCGTCGGTTATCAGAGTTTTGTAAATATCTGCGTGACGGTTGGGCTGATGCCAAATACAGGACTCCCGCTGCCGTTTGTCAGCTATGGATTGTCATCGATGATCAGTCTCTTTCTCGGAATGGGGGTTGTCCTCAACGTAGGACTGCAAAGGAGAAGATTTCATTGAATGGAGGGTGATAACTATGAACATTGGTCTAGTGGCACACGACGCCAGAAAAAAGCTGATGCAAAATTTTTGTATCGCATATCGTGCAATTCTGGTTCAGCATGATCTGTTTGCAACCGGAACCACGGGGCGGCTCGTGGAAGAAGTGACAAACCTGACGATCCATAAATATTTGCCTGGACATCTTGGCGGCCAGAGTCAGCTTGGAATCGAGATTGAGCATAATGCGATTGATTTATTGATTTTTTTGCGCGATCCAATGACGGCCAAACATTATGAGGACAGTATGCTAGAGCTTGTCAGTCTTTGTGATATGCATAATATTCCTGTCGCGACAAATCTTGCTTCCGCAGAATTAATGATTAAATCTTTAGAACGAGGAGATTTGGAATTCCGTGAAGCGTATAAATAAACTGTTGATATTATTGGTCAGTGTGTGTTTTGGAGTAACTGCTCTTGGCGGTTGCTCTTTGAAGCGCACTGCTTTTTTTTCGCACGAAGCCTATTCGTCTGACCGCGCTTTTTCCAGTACCGGAGCGTTTGCAGAGGAAACAAAACCTTCGCAGAACATCCCCGGATTTGCTCTGGCGAATGCGCTTTGTATTGCAGATGCTGATTACATACCCGAAGGCGCTGTACAATGGTATTGCGCCGGCCTGTTTGATGAAACGAACCGGTCGGTTCTGTACGCAAACCGTGTGCACGAACGTCTGGCGCCCGCAAGTGTGACAAAAATTTTGACAGCGCTTGTGGCAATCAAATACGGGAATCTGGACGATATGGTTACGGTTTCCGACAATGCGCGGATTACAGAGTATGGAGCAAAGTTATGCGGTTTTCAGCCGGGTGATCAGGTGAAGCTGCGGGATCTGCTGTATGGTCTGCTGATTTACTCAGGGAATGATGCAGGCGTCATTATTGCAGAACATATTTCGGGAAGTGTTTCCGCATTTGCTGATCTGATGAATGCAGAAGCACATGCGCTTGGCGCAACGAATACACATTTTGTCAATCCACATGGTCTGTCTGATCCCGATCACTATACTACGGCATACGACCTGTACCTGATTTTCCGGGAATGCATGAAGCAGGAGCTGTTTATGGAAATCATCCAGACAAAAAGTTATACGTGTGAATATTTGAAAGCTCCAGAGATGATCGCGACTGCAATGACCTGGAATTCTACAAACCGGTATTTTACCGGAGAAGCAGACACCCCTGAAGGAGTAACGGTCATTGGCGGAAAAACCGGTTATACCGCTGCAGCGGGGGGGGTGCTTAATTTTGCTCAGTCAGGACGCATCCGGAAATCAGTACATCTCTGTTGTCTTGAAAGCGCAGGACAAAAATATGATTTATGTAGAAATGTCTGAAGTTTTAGACGAAATTGCGAAATAATTGTTGATAATAACCAGAAATTGTTGTATAATTATCGCATCGAGGAACGGAATATAAAGTAAGGAGGAGATGGCAATGGTTCAGTTAATTGTTGGTCGCAAGGGGAAGGGTAAAACAAAACATTTATTGGATCAAGTAAACAGTGATGTAAAAACGGCAAACGGAAACATTGTGTATCTTGATAAAAATGCGAAGCATATGTACGAGCTGAGCAACCGTGTGCGCTTAGTTGAGCTTTCCAACGGTTTTTTAAAAAATGCAGATCAATTTATTGGTTTTGTAGCAGGTATTCTTTCTAGTGATCATGATATTGAAAAGATGTTTTTTGATAGTTTCCTGAAAATTGCTCATTTGGAAGGGAAAGACATTTCGCCGTATGTGAAAAGTCTGGAGACGCTCAGTCAGCTTTTTGATGTGAATTTCGTACTGAGTGTGTCCATGGATGAAAATGAACTTCCGGAAGATATGAAACAGTATGTTATGATTTCTCTGTAAACGAACAATATTCACGATTTTCTATTGCGAATAATATAACATTTACATATTATAAAAAGGCGTTTGACAATGTACGTTGTTGTACTGTCATACACCTTTTTATAACGTAGTATTGTTTTCCCGAATCCTTTTTAGAGACTGCTATTTTTAAGCATCTCCGCCCATCGAACGCACGCGTCCGAAAAAGCTGATTAAGTATAATCCGCAAAGGCCTACAATGGCATAGATAATTCGAGAAAGCATTGACATGCTGCCAAATAAAAAAGCGACAAGATCAAAGCCAAAGAAACCAATCAATCCCCAATTTACTGCTCCAATGATGGTGATCACAAGAGCGGTATAATCTAACACTTTTGAGCTCATAATCAGACTCCTCTCTGGATGTTTATGTGTGTAGTATTGCCAGATTGTATAGGATTATGCAGGAAAGATGCAGGATGGCGGTTGCTATTTTCGAAAATAAATGATAAAATAAACGCACATTTCACAATATGCAGAAGAAAAAAGGGGTGGATGATATGCGGATTGCAACACATTTAGAGCAGACAAGGGATATTATTCGCTATTGGAAAAAACAAGATCTCACGATTGGCCTTGTGACAACGATGGGAAAGATCAAGGAAGGGCATATTGATCTGATCAAACGGGCTATTCACGAAAATGACCGTGTGGTTGTCAGCGCATTTGTCAATCCGTTGCAGTTTCCAAGTCTCGAGGAGTGCAATGCATATCCGGTTGATGATAATGAAACCGATGCAGTGTGCGAGGAGCTTGGTGTTGATTTGATTTTTCGTCCTGTCCGCGAAGAAATGTACAGCGGCAGATACTGTACCTTTGTCACCTGTGAGGAATGGTCGGAAAAATTGACTGCAAGCGATCAATTTGATTATTATCGCGGTTTTTCTACCATTGTAGTCAAAATGTTTCATATTATTCAGCCCGATTCTATTTATATTCGCAATAAATCAACCAGAGATGCGGAACTGTTTAAGTTGCTAGCACAGGATTTGAATATGGACGTGCAAATTTATACGCAGGATCTGAGATAGATATGAACATTACCATTATTGCCGTCGGGAAATTAAAAGAAACATATTTAAAAGATGCCGTTGCGGAATACAGGAAACGTCTGGGCCGGTACTGCAAGTTGAACATGATTGAGGTGACGGATGAAAAAACGCCGGAGCAGGCCGGTGAGAGCGCGGAGGATTTGATTCGAAGCAAAGAAGGGGAACGCATTCTTAAGCATCTGCGCGACGATATGTATGTAATTGCTCTGGAGATACAAGGCAAAATGATGTCATCGGAAGAATTTGCAGAGCGAATAGAGACGTTGGGTGTACAGGGAAAGAGCAATCTTGCTTTTTTGATCGGCGGTTCTATCGGCCTTAGCCAGGAAGTGAGAAAACGTTCGGACGAATGGATCAGTTTTTCCAAGATGACCTTTCCTCATCAGCTGATGCGGGTCATTTTATTGGAGCAGATTTATCGCGGATACCGGATTATTCACGGAGAGCCGTATCACAAATAAGTGAGATTTTTGCACAGGGCATGATGCAATGAAAGGTAATTCAGGAAGAGCGCGTAGAGATGGTAATCTGCTCTCTTTTCTTATGAGCGAGAAATACAATGACAGAGAAATAATCGAATGATATAAAATAAATAAAAAACTACTAAATCCCAGTTTGGAGGTTAATTATGAGGTTAGACGGTTTTGGACTGTTCGTAAATAATATGGCAAAAATGATACGTTTTTATCGTGATGTGCTTGGTTTTGAAATAAAAGAAAGTGATGATGCCGGGAATGTATACCTTATAAAAGACGATACACTGTTTATGCTTTACGGCAGAGAAAATTTTGAAAAAATGACAAGCAGGAAATACGAGTATGTAAAAGGTTTGAATGCCCATTTTGAAATTGCTCTTTATGTCGATACTTTCGATGAAGTTGACAAGACTTATGCCGATGCTGTTTCAAGAGGTGCTGTGCGGGTTTTAGAGCCTGTAACGGAACCTTGGGGGCAGCGTACTTGTTACATTTCCGATCCGGAAGGCAACTTAATTGAGATAGGTTCCTGGAACAAACCGTTTCGCAGATGGTCAGACAAAGATATGTAAGATAAACCTTAGCTCATAAAGCTGAAAAAGGCAAATATGAGCTTTTACGACCCTGACAATAACATAGTTTTCTTTAGGAGCTTTCCAAAGAACAGCCAAATACGAATCAGTTTCAACAAAGGATTTATTATCATGGAAATTAAAAAAGCGGAAATTCAGGATCTGGATATTGTTGTGAAGCTGAAGATAGAAATGTTTACAGAAGTAGGTTCCATAGCTCTGTTACAGGAGAATGTTGAAGAACAGATATATGAAACATATAAAAAATTATACGAAGAAGACAGAGGATGTCATTATCTGGCGTATGAAAATGACAGTGTTATTGCATGCGGCGGTGCAGTGATTAAGAGCGATGTTCCCTTTTGTTTCTTTAAAACCCCAATGTATGGATACATTATTGACGTTTATTGTATTCCCGAAAAGAGAAGAAATGGATATGCTTCAAAAATAGTAGGAGAACTGCTTAAATGGCTGAATAACAAAGAGGTTCATAATATAAAGCTGAAGCCGTCCGGGGCAGGGAGGCATCTATATGAAAAATTTGGATTTTGTGATTCGGGAGAAATGGAGTTATGGATTTAATGCTTTAATTGCAATCGGTTTGCTCGTAATTTTGGGGAGGTCATCAATATGCTAGATTCAGCCATAATGAAATATCTTGAAAAAGATGTTTGCGACATAAAAGGCTTTGACCGCTCATCGCTCATTTAAGCAGATGAGGGCAAATTTGTGATGAAGGTTATTCCCGGGGAGGATTGCGCAATAATGTGGGGACGATTCACGGCGGTTTTTCATACACGGCATGATGCAATGAAAGGTAATCCAGGAAGAGAGCGGAGAGATGGTAATCTGCTCTCTTTTTTATGAGAGAGAAATACAATGACATAGAAATAAACGAATGGTATAATTAAAGAAATCAGGGTGACAAATCGGAATTTGTACGAGGAGGTAGTGCTTTGAAATATAAGGTGATTGGCACCAGAGGAATGGTCCCTTTTGAAATATCAGGAGAAATGATAGATGATTTTATAAAGAGACATTGCTATGCTGGTGAAATACAGTGGAGGGAATATTTGCTTGATGAATCGGGGAATATGTGCGGACTGAAGGGATTGGCTGATTCAGGGCATGGTTATGGGTTTAATTATGGATGGGAAGAATTTACAATAAGATTCGGTGAAACATATTCTTTTACCCATTCTTATACATCCACTGACGGTCCTACTGACTGGTTAGATGATTTTTTTGAAGTTACTTTTCAACTTGTAAAATCAGAAAGCTAATTTGTCAATTTCCGGTTGTATACTCTCAATTATCTTGAAGAAGATGTTTGTGACATAAAAGGCTTTGACCGCTCATCGCTCATTTCAGCAGATGAGGGCAAATTTGTGATGAAGGTTATTCCCGGGGAGGATTGCGCCAATAATGTGGGGACGATTCACGGCGGCTTTTTACTTGCGGTGGCTGATATTGCTGCTAGCGGTGCGTGCGATACATTTGGGAGAGAGTGTTCTTCTATCAATTTTGCTGCAAACTTTATGAGACCTTGCTTTGCATCAGATGAATATCTCATGGTCACAGGCACTGTATTGAAATATGGTAAAAAGATTGCCGTTGTCGAGGTTGAAATCGTCCGTCCTGACGGAAAACTTGCATTTAAAGGAACAAGCACGCTCGCCGTCTTTGATACTGCAATAACGGAAGATAAGTTAAAAGCCAAATGAACAACTCCCGTTTTGTTGCAGAATCAGGAGTATACAAAAATCGCACTTGGGTATATTATGGAGAACCATATTATACATAAGACAGAGGAGAAATGGAAGAGGAGCTTCCTTTTCTCCTTTTATTTCAGAGCACTGGCATCTGGTTGGGAATCAAATTTCACTCGTAACGAAAGGGAGAAAAAACGATGGAAACAGAACAACAGAATATCGAAAAGAAATCGTTATCGTTTACAGAAGGGCCGGTCTTTCAATCCCTGGCCAGGTTTGCACTGCCCGTATTAGGAGCACTCATTCTTCAGGCAGCTTACGGCGCGGTGGATCTTCTGGTTGTCGGACAGTTTGGAGACGCCTCCAGTATTTCAGCCGTTGGCACCGGAAGCACCTTTATGCAGATGATTACCTTTATTATTACCAGTCTCGCAATGGGGGTCACCGTAGTTGTCGGACAACATATCGGAGAGGAGCGTCCAAGGGCGGCAGGAGACGCTGTGGGAACAGGTATCTTTCTGTTTGTCATTGTGGGGGTTATTCTAACGGTCGTTCTGGAATGTTCAGCGGGGTATATCGCCGAAATGATGCAGGTGCCGGCGGAATCCTATGACCAGGCCGTACTGTATTTGCGGATTTGTTCCGCCGGTACGATGATCATCATTGCCTATAACCTGATCAGTTCGATTATGCGGGGAGCAGGAGATGCAAATCTTCCTCTGTTATTTGTCGGTATTGCATGCGTTGTCAATATCATTGGCGATTTGCTGTTGACCGGACTTTTGGGCATGGATGTGGCAGGCGTAGCGATTGCCACAGTATTCGCGCAGTTGGTCTCAGTAATCAGTTCTGTTCTTGTATTAAAGAAAAAGAAATTGCCGTTTTCATTTACAATGAAGCAATGCCGCGCAAACAATACCGAGATGAAATTAATTTTGAGAGTCGGAGTTCCGATTGCCCTGCAGGAGACGATGGTGCAGATTTCCTTTCTTGTCATCAATTCGATTGTGAACAAAATGGGACTGCTGCCTTCAGCCGGTTACGGCGTGGCGCAGAAAATTGTATCTTTTATCATGCTGATTCCATCGTCGCTTATGCAGAGTGTTTCTGCATTTGTAGCCCAAAATGTGGGCGCGGGGAAAAGAACGCGCGCAGTCCGGGGCGTCCTTACGGGCATCGGAGCAGGCTGTTGTCTGGGTATCTTTATTTTTCTGGCAGGCTTTTTTGGCGGCGGCTTTCTCTCGTCATTGTTTACGGACGAAAACGACGTCATTGCACAGAGTGCGGCGTATCTGCGCGGCTTTGCTCCGGAATGCATTTTAACTTGTATTGTGTTTAGCAGTATCGGGTATTTTAATGGTTCCGGAAACAGCCTTCCGGTGATGATACAGGGAATCACGTCGGCGCTGCTTGTACGTATTCCGCTGTGTATATTTATGGCAGGACTGCCGAACACCAATCTCACATATATCGGGCTTGCTACGCCTCTCACGACAATATACGGCATTGTGTTTTTTGCGGTCTGCTTTCTGAGAATAAAAAGAAAAGAGCGGCAGTCCGTGGGATAAGCGAAATTCCGGCATTCGATTTCTTTCCACATATGTCTTGCATATAAGCGGAGAAATGCTATAATATTTTTAGTATTTTTATGCAGAATGTGCATCGTTTTATTATTGGGGAATGGGGATGTTGGAGGTATTATGAAGATCATTATTATAGGCTGCGGCAAAGTCGGCAGCACTCTTGCAGAAGATTTATGTAACGAAGATCATGAACTGGTAGTTATTGATAAAGATCCTCAGAAAATACAGCAGCTGTCTGAAAGCATCGATGTCATGGGCTTGTGCGGAAATGGGTCCAGTATTCAGATCCTCTCTGAAGCCGGAGTGAAGGATGCGGATATCTTGATTGCCGTTACGGGATCTGACGAACTGAACCTGTTATGCTGTCTGATTGCCAAAAAGGTAAGCGACTGTCATACCATTGCCCGCGTGCGAAATCCGGTTTACAATAAGGAAATTCATTTTATTAAAAAGCGACTGGGAATTTCCATGATTATCAATCCGGAACTTGCCGCTGCGATGGAAATTTCAAAGCTGCTTCGCTTTCCGTCGGCCATTAAGCTCGATACATTTTCAAAAGGCAGAGTAGAGCTTTTAAAATTTAAGTTGCTCCCGGAGTTTCGGCTCGGCGGAATGACCGTGGCAGCGATTATGGACAAACTGCGCTGCGACGTGCTCATATGCGGAGTAGAACGAGGGGAAGATGTCTTTATTCCAGACGGTACGTTTGTCCTGCAAGATTTGGATCTGGTTTCCATTGTCGCCACACCGAAAAATTCCAGTCTGTTTTTCAAAAAAATCGGTGTTCATACACATCAGGTCAAAAACGCGCTGATTGTCGGAGGCGGCACGCTTGGATATTATCTCGCAGCGCTCTTGTCCGATATGAAAATCAAGGTCAGTCTGATTGAAATCAAGCGGGAACGGTGCGAGGAGCTCAGCGAGCTGCTGCCTCCGCTTACGATTATATGCGGGGACGGTACAGACAAAAAACTGCTCATGGAGGAGGGATTAACACAGGCGGAGGCGTTTGTTACCCTCACAAATATGGATGAAGAAAATATTCTCCTGAGCCTGTTTGCAAAAAAATCTCGCGTGCAAAATTAGTCACGAAGGTCAACAGAATCGCGTTTGATGATATTGTGGACGGCCTCGATCTTGGCAGCGTGATTCATCCAAAATACATAACGGCTGATTATATCCTTCAGTATGTGAGAGCGATGGGAAATTCGCTCAGCAGCAACGTGGAGACGCTTTATCACATTCTGGACGGCCAGGCGGAGGCGTTGGAATTTCTCGTCAAAGAAAGTTCTGCTGTGACAGGAGTACCGCTTTCCGACCTGAAACTGAAAAACAATTTGCTGATTGCATGTATCAACCGCAACGGTACCGTTCACATCCCGAGAGGGCAGGATGTCATACAACCGGGCGATACGGTAATCGTTGTGACAACAGTAAAAGGATTAAACGATCTGAGCGACATATTATACAAAGCCAGATAAACAGACGAGGGACGAGATGAATTTTTCGATCGTAAGATATATTATCGGTTATGTTCTTGCTTTTGAAGCGGCCTTTATGGCGCTTCCGTGTATTGTAGCGTTAATTTACCAGGAGACTGACGGGTGGTCGTTTGTGATCACTGCCATTCTCTGTCTTTTGTTCGGCGCTTTTCTTCTCCGAAAAAAACCAAAAAATCAAATCTTTTATGTGAAGGAAGGTTTTGTAACGGTAGCACTCAGTTGGATTGTCCTGAGTGTGATGGGATGCCTGCCGTTTTTGTTTACAAGAACAATTACCAATCCGGTGGACGCCCTGTTTGAAACCGTTTCCGGGTTTACGACTACCGGAGCAAGTATTCTGTCGGATGTGGAGATTCTGTCCAAAAGCATGCTGTTTTGGAGAAGCTTTACGCACTGGATCGGCGGCATGGGCGTTCTTGTTTTTTTGCTTTCGATTATTCACGTAAAAGGCAGCGGTTCTCATATGAATTTGATGCGCGCGGAAAGCCCCGGCCCATCTGTCAGCAAACTGGTTCCCACCGTGCGCTCTACGGCGAAAATTCTTTATTTGCTCTATATTTGCATGACGCTTGTGGAAATTTTGCTGCTTGTACTCGGACAGATGCCGCTGTTTGACGCGCTGACAATCAGTTTTGGCACGGCGGGAACCGGTGGATTTGGCATCAAAAACGACAGTATGGCCGGATATTCAGTCTATCTTCAGGTGGTTGTTACGGTGTTTATGATCCTGTTTGGAGTGAATTTTACCGCTTATTACCTGATTCTGCGAAAAAAATTCCGACAGGCTTTTTCCATGGAGGAGGTTCGGTGTTATTTTCTGATCATTTTTGCATCAGTGGTGGTAATCAGCCTGGTTGTCAGGGAACAGTATGGTTCTTTCGGGGAGGCGATCCAACAGGCTGCCTTTCAGGTCGGATCTATTATTACAACAACCGGGTATGCAACTACCGATTTTAATCTATGGCCGGAGGTGCCGAAAACAATACTGGTTCTGTTGATGTTTGTGGGGGCATGTGCCGGAAGCACCGGAGGCGGAATTAAGGTGTCGCGTCTGGTTATTCTGATGAAAACGATTCACAAAGAACTGCATACACTACTTCATCCAAGAAGTTTAAGAAAACTGAAACTTGACGGACACCCATTAGAACATGAAACGGTTCGCTCCACAAATGTGTTTTTAATCGCCTATGTTCTGATTTTTGCTTTTTCGGTTCTTCTTGTCGGGTTCGATGGACATGACCTGATCACCAACTTTACCGGAGTGGCAGCTACTTTGAACAACATCGGCCCCGGACTGGAATTGGTCGGCCCTACGCAGAATTTCTCGATCTTCTCAAACGGGGCGAAGCTCGTGCTTATTTTTGATATGTTGGCGGGCCGCCTGGAGCTGTTCCCTCTGATGCTTTTGTTTGTGAAAGATACATGGAAGAAGTTCTAAAGATCCGTATATTAAAAACAATTACAGGAATAAACAGCCTTCAATAGGAAATATTGTATGTAACAGATTATGGAGGCTGATTATGGAATCGATTTGGAGTAAAACGTGCGGGATGAAACAGCGATCCCCGCTAAGCGGCGATTTGCACACGGAAGCGGTGATCATCGGAGGAGGGATGGCCGGTATTCTAACCGCTTATCAACTGGAGCGATCAGGGATACGGACGGTCGTATTGGAAGCGGAGAGAATCGGGTCCGGTCAGACCAAAAATACGACGGCTAAAATTACTGCTCAGCATGGATTGATTTGCCGCACACTAGCCGAAAAAAAGGGTAAAGAAGTCGCTGCTCAATTTGTCATGGCCAATCAAATAGCAGTGGAAGAATTTGAAAAAGTAATCCAGGATGAACACATTTCCTGTGATTTTGAACCGTGCAGCTCCTATGTTTATTCTGACAATGAACAGGCGTTGAGAGAAGAAGCGAAGATGGCTGCGTCATTTGGTCTGCCGGCTGTATTTACAGATCAGATTGAAATTCCGGTTCCCTGTGCAGGAGCCGTCCGGTTTGACAGGCAGGCGAAGTTTCATCCCCTGAAATTTCTCGATGCATTGGCGCAGCAGCTGACCATATATGAACAGACACCCGTTTTGGATGCAGAAGAACACTCGGTCAAAACAGCATCCGGACAGGTCACCGCTGATTATATCATTTTTGCAACACATTTTCCTTTTATCAACTTTCCCGGGATGTATTTTGCAAGGATGCATCAAAAGCGTTCTTATGTGTTGGCTTTGGCAGATGCTGGAATACTGAACGGCATGTATATCGGAGATCAATCGGATTCTCTTTCGTTTCGTCAATATGGCAGGTATCTACTTTTGGGAGGTCAGGGTCACCGCACAGGGGAAAACAAGGACGGAGGAAACTATGAACGTCTCCGGCAGAAAGCAAGACATCTGTATCCGGGAAGCCGGGAAGTAGCGTGTTGGTCTGCTCAGGACTGTATGACCGCGGATCAGATTCCGTTTATAGGGCATTATGCAGCGGAACGACCGGATTGGTTTGTCGCTACTGGTTTTCAGAAATGGGGAATGACGTCTTCGATGCTCTCCGCCATGCTGCTGCGCGACCTGATCTGTGGTATCAAAAATCCTTATGCCGACGTCTTTGCTCCCTCCAGATTTTCAGCAGACGAATTGTCGCAGATTGTAAGAGACAGCGGCAAAGCGGTCAGCGGATTGACGAAACGTTTTTTTCAAATTCCAGAAGAGACGATCAGCATGCTGCAGCCGGGACATGGCGCCATTGTCGAAACGGACAGCGGCAAAGCGGGAGTGTATAAGACGGACGATCAAAAAATCTATCAGGTGGATATTGTCTGTCCACATCTTGGATGTCAGTTGGCATGGAATCCGGATGAACGAACCTGGGACTGTCCCTGTCACGGCTCCCGTTTTGATTATAAGGGAAATTTATTGACCGGACCTGCACAGCGGGGAATTCATAATGACTGAACAAAACACATATCGTTACCAAAAGGCGGCCAGAGCATACAAGCAGAGCTTTTGGCCGTCTGATTCTGTGCAAATGTGATAGAAATCTACTATACTTTTTGCCTAAAGTATGTTATTCTGTAACAAGTGGGCGAGAAATTAGCAGTTTTATCACGCTCAGTTATTTTCAAAGAAAAACCACATATTCAATACGTATATGTCGCAAAAGGAGGAGCGTAATGGCGGAAAAAATTGAACATGTGTTTTCAGGAACACAAGAGCAAAAGCAGCAGCTTCTGGATGTAATCGAAAAGCACAGAGAGCAGCCTGGCGGACTGATGCCGGTTCTCCATGAGGCCCAGAATATTTATGGTTATTTGCCGATTGAAGTGCAAAAGCTAGTTGCAGAAGGATTACATATTCCACTGTCCGAAGTATATGGGGTCGCTACTTTTTATACGCAATTTTCACTGACACCCAAGGGAACTTATAAAATCAGCGTCTGTCTCGGCACGGCATGTTATGTGAAAGGCGCCGATAAAATCCTGGAAGCATTGGAAAAAAAGCTTGGAATTAAAAGCGGCGAGTGCACAAAGGACGGTATGTTTTCAATTGATTCCACAAGGTGCGTGGGCGCCTGCGGGCTCGCTCCGGTAATGATGGTAAATGAAGATGTTTATGGAAAAATGACGGTAGAACAAGTTGACGAAATTATTGACCGGTACATGCGGGGAGAGGCGGGTGTTCAAAAGTGACAATTCAGGAATTAAATCAAATTCAGCAGGAGTATGCTCCGCTTGTCGAGGTTCGAAGAGAAATTGCCAGACAGGAGGAAAAAGTCACTCCATTTCAGCAATACCGCAAGCAGGTGCTTGTCTGCGGAGGTACCGGATGTACGTCGTCAGGGAGTAAAAAGGTCATTGAAGCATTAGAGAAGAGTCTTGAGGCACACGGACTGAGCGACGAGATCAAAGTCGTGAAAACCGGATGCTTTGGTCTGTGCGCGTTGGGGCCCATCATGATTGTCTATCCGGAAGGTGCGTTTTACAGTCAGATGACGCCTGACCATGTAGAGCGGATTGTTGTGGAACATTTATTGCACGACGACGTGGTGACGGAATATTTGTACAGTGAAACCGTACATGAGGACGGTTCCATTCTCTCGCTCAATGAGACGAACTTTTATAAAAAACAGATGCGGATCGTACTTCGAAACTGCGGCGTCATTGATCCGGAAAAAATTGAGGAATACATTGCAACCGGAGGGTATCAGGCACTGGCAAAAGTGCTCACCACAATGAGTCCGGACGACGTCATTACCGAAATGTTGGAATCCGGACTGCGCGGACGAGGCGGCGGCGGGTTCCCGACCGGCAGAAAATGGGCGTTTGCCAAGGCCAGTGAATCGGAAGACAAATACGTCTGCTGCAACGCAGACGAGGGAGACCCCGGGGCATTTATGGACCGTTCGATTCTGGAGGGCGACCCGCACAGCGTCATTGAGGCTATGGCGATTGCGGGTTACACCATCGGCGCGCATCAGGGTTATGTATACATACGTGCGGAATATCCGATTGCGGTGGAACGACTTCAGATCGCCATTGATCAGGCCAGGGAAAAGGGCTTGCTCGGAGAACATATTTTCGGAACCGATTTTTCCTTCGATCTGGAGATTCGCCTTGGCGCCGGCGCGTTTGTCTGTGGTGAGGAGACTGCTCTGATGACCTCCATTGAGGGACACCGCGGTGAACCAAGGCCGAGGCCGCCGTTTCCGGCTGTCAAAGGGTTGTTTGGCAAGCCGACGGTTTTAAATAATGTTGAGACATATGCAAACGTGGCGCAGATTATTTTAAAGGGTGCAAAATGGTTTTCCAGTATTGGAACGGAGCGCTCAAAAGGAACAAAGGTGTTTGCCCTCGGCGGAAAAATCCACAATGTCGGATTGGTGGAAGTGCCAATGGGGACAACGCTGCGCGAAATTGTCGAGGAGATTGGCGGCGGAGTGCCGAACGGGAAAAAATTCAAGGCGGCGCAGACTGGAGGCCCGTCAGGCGGCTGCATCCCTGCAGAATATATCGACACGCCGATTGACTATGACAACTTGCTTTCGATCGGCTCCATGATGGGGTCCGGCGGTATGATTATCCTTGATGAAGATACCTGTATGGTGGATATTTCTAAATTTTATCTTGAATTTACGGTAGATGAATCGTGCGGCAAATGTACTCCCTGCCGTATCGGAACAAGACAGCTTCTCGAATATCTGGATAAAATCACAAAAGGAAAGGGCACCCTGGAAGATCTGGAAAAAATCAAAGAGCTTGCCAACCATATGAAAACATCGTCGCTCTGCGCGCTCGGCCAGACAGCGGCAAATCCGGTTCTTTCGACCATGAAGTATTTTATGGATGAATACCGGGAACATATTGTGGACAGACATTGCGAAGCGGGCGTCTGCAAAGCGATGGTATTTTACGAAATTGACCCCTCGCTCTGCAAAGGATGTACGCTCTGTGCGCGCAACTGTCCGGTAGGCGCCATTTCCGGAGAAGTGCGCTCCGCCCATGTTATTGACCGGGAAAAATGTGTGAAATGCGGAGTTTGTCTGGATAGCTGCCGGTTCGGCGCAATTATTAAGCATTAACAGAAGGAGGAAATTCAAATGAGAACCGTAAGTTTTAATATTAACGGAATAGATGCAGAGGCTCCGGAGGGTTCTACGATTTTGGAGGCGGCAAAATACGCCGGTGTTGAGATTCCTTCTCTTTGTTATCTGAAAGATGTGAGCAATATTGCTTCCTGCCGAATCTGCGTTGTGGAGCTTATCGGCAGGCCGACGCTTGTGGCTGCATGCGCCGCCCCGGTCGAGGAGGGAATGCGCATTTTAACCAATTCGCCACGCGTTAGAAAGTCAAGAAAATTGTCATTGGAGCTGATTCTCAGTAATCACAAAAAGAAATGTCTTTCCTGTGCAAAGAATAATCACTGTGAACTGCAGCGACTGTCTTTGGAGTACGGAGTTGATGAAGATTATTTCATGAGCCACGTTCCGGATACAGAAATCGACGACGCTTCGCCGTATCTGGTGCGCGATAATTCGAAATGTATTTTATGCAGACGGTGCGTCGGCGCATGTAAAAACGTGCAGTCGATCTCCGTTATCGGCGCCGCCAACCGCGGTTATGAAACCAGTATCGGCTGTGCTTTTGAAAAAAGTCTGGCGGATTCGCCGTGTGTCGGATGCGGTCAGTGCGTGGTTGCCTGTCCGGTCGGCGCGCTTACTGTAAAATCAAATGCAGATGCGGTATGGGAGGCGCTTGCGGATCCTGAAAAGACCGTCGTCTTTTTCACAGCTCCGGCTGTTCGCGCGACGCTCGGTGAAATGTTCGGCCGTCCTATCGGCACCAACGTCGAGGGACAAATGACGGCGGCCATCCGCAGGCTTGGAGCCGATTTGGTGTTCGATATGAATATCACCGCAGATTTGACGATTATGGAAGAGGCGGCAGAATTAATTGATCGGGTAAAGAATAAAAAGACGCTCCCGATGTTTACCTCATGCTGTCCGGGATGGGTGAAATTCCTGGAGCATTACTATCCGGATATGCTCGAACATCTGTCCACCTGCAAATCCCCTCAGCAAATGTTCGGCGCTGTCCTGAAATCGTATTACTGCGAAAAGAACCACATTGATCCGAAGAATTTGTTTGTGGTCAGCGTGATCCCTTGTACGTCTAAAAAATTCGAAATTACAAGAGAAGAGCAGATGCGCGGAGGCATGCAGGATGTCGATGTGGCGCTTACGACAAAAGAGCTAGGTCAGATGATTCAGACAGCCGGCATTCAGTTTGAATCGTTGGAACCGGAACCATTCGACGATCCGTTTGGAGTGTCGACGGGAGCAGCCGTTATTTTCGGCGCGACCGGCGGTGTGATGGAGGCGGCGCTTAGAACAGCAGCCTATCATCTGGACGGCCAAAGCGAATTGGTGGAATTTCAGGATGTTCGCGGGACGGACGGTATCCGGGAGGCGAGCTACTTCATCGGCGGCGTGGAGGTGAATGTCGCAGTGGCTTCCGGTCTTGCCAACGCGCGCAAGGTTGTGGAAATGATTCGATCCGGCGAAAAAGACTATACGATGGTTGAAATTATGGCCTGTCCGGGCGGCTGCATTAACGGCGGCGGTCAGCCGGATCAACCGGATAAAGTGCGCAACACGGTTGATTTAAAGGCCGTTCGCGCCAAAGCGCTTTATGACAGCGATGTTTCCAACACCCTTCGCAAGTCGCATGAGAGTCCGGTCATGGAATTGTTGTATTCCGAGTATTTTGATCAGCCCAATTCTCACAAGGCG
This sequence comes from uncultured Lachnospiraceae bacterium, assembly GCA_944383325.1. Classification (GTDB taxonomy): domain Bacteria; phylum Bacillota; class Clostridia; order Lachnospirales; family Lachnospiraceae; genus CALWPC01. The sequence goes on from CALWPC010000046.1 coordinate 94,346, forward strand.
CATGAATTGTTACATACCAATTACGTGGAGCGCGGACAATTTTAAACAGGAATGTTTGCTTTATGACGGCAGGCGGCGATGGACCGCCTGCCGCTGTTATTTCTCGGGGAGATTGGGGGCTTTCCGTGTATTTTTGATTGAAAAAGGCGGGAAATTGAAGTATAATAATCAAAATACTGCGAGGGGAAACGGCAAAATGTGTGAGTATACCAATCAAAATGATCTGAAACATTCGATGCAAGCTATCGATCTGACGGGGCCGGCCCCTATTCAGGAGCCGCAGCGTCAGTATTTCTTTATACAGAAGGCACGCCAACATGTGATGGAAAAGTCAGAGGAGTTGGGGCGGCCGCTTTATTTTCACTGCGTCACGTTCGGCTGTCAGATGAACGCGCGCGATTCTGAAAAACTATGCGGAATTCTAAGACAAATTGGATTCCTGGAATCGGACGGCGAGGATGCGGATTTTGTCATTTACAATACATGTACCGTGCGTGATAATGCCAACCAAAAAGTATACGGGCGGCTCGGATATTTGAATACGATGAAGCGCAAAAATCCGCATATGAAAATCGCACTTTGCGGATGTATGATGCAGGAGCCGTCCGTCATTGAAAAAATCAGAAAATCGTATCGGTTTGTAGATCTAATTTTTGGAACGCACAATATTTTTAAATTGGCGGAGCTTTTGACCGCTGTCTATGAATCCGACGAAATGATTATTGATTTATGGACCGATACCGATCAAATTGTCGAGGATCTTCCGGTTCAGCGAAAGTATCCGTTTAAATCAGGCGTCAATATCATGTTTGGCTGTAATAATTTTTGCAGTTACTGCATTGTACCTTATGTGCGCGGACGTGAGCGAAGCAGGACGCCGGAAGAGATTACAGATGAGATTCGCCGTCTTGTTGAGGATGGCGTTGTCGAAGTGATGCTTCTGGGACAAAATGTCAATTCCTATGGAAAAACACTAAAACAGCCGATTCATTTTGCGGAACTGTTAAAACGCGTCGAAGAAGTGGAAGGGCTTCGCCGTATCCGTTTTATGACGCCGCATCCAAAAGATTTTTCCGACGAATTGATCGAGGTGATGCGTTTTTCCAAAAAAATATGCCGCCATTTACACTTGCCGCTTCAGTCCGGAAGCAGCCGCATTTTGCAGCAGATGAATCGAAAATATGACAAAGAACAGTATTTGGCTCTTGTCGGCCGAATCCGAAACGCAATGCCGGATATTGCGCTGACTACGGATATTATTGTCGGTTTTCCCGGAGAGACCGAAGAAGACTTTCAGGAAACTCTTGATGTGGTGGAGCGCGTTGGATATGATAATGCATTTACTTTTATTTATTCCAAGCGCACCGGAACCCCGGCCGCCGCAATGGAGCAGGTTCCAGAAGAGGTCGCGCATGAGCGGTTTGACCGTCTGCTCGCCCTTGTTCAAAAAAATGCCCGCAGCGCCGCGGAAAAATGGCAGGGGCAGGTGGCGGAAGTGCTTGTAGAGGGCGTCAGTGACCATGGGGACGGAACGCTGACCGGCCGGATGAGCAATAATCTGCTCGTACATTTCCAGGGGCCAAAGACTCTGATCGGAACACTCGTTCCGGTAGCATTAGTAGACAGTAAGGGATTTTATTTTATTGGCGAGTGGAGAGGAGTCGTGTGAGCAATGCGTGAGATCAGAAGTAACATATCGGGCGTTTTGCTGTTTGTAGCTATTGGGTTTATTGCGCTTAGCATTCTATTGTTTGTCAATCCGATTGCGCTCAGTACGATTGTTTGTATCGTTGGGATCTTGTTGATTCTATATGGACTGTTTTGCATGTTCTCATATATTTATAATCATTCTTTTGTCGATATGAGGCGATTTGATTTCTCCATCGGCCTGTTGCTTGTGGTGACCGGAATCGGGTTTTTAATGCGTTATGAGCAGCTTGCCGCATGGCTTCCGCACGTTTTGTCGGCAGCCGTCGTGATCAGCTGTATTGTCAAATTACAGACTGCTCTTGATTTGCACTATCTGAAAGATCCGCACTGGCATTTCTGTCTGATTGTTTCGATTGTCATTTTGGTGTTTGCATGTATCAGCCTGTTCAGTGAACAGCCGTACATGGAAAACGGAAAAGTCAGCGCTTATATATGTACGCTGTTACTTGTGGACGGCATCGTTGATCTGGTGACGAATATCTTATTGTTTTATCGTGTTCGCCGTTATTTTGAGGAGCATCCGCAGGATGGGCTTACCTCCGGAAACGAACGCGCGTTGTCAGAACAGAACAAAGACCGGGAATGACAAAGAGGACATACAAATGGCGGGAAAGATGAAAATTTTGGTCGTTGGAGGCGGAGCATCGGGAATGATGGCGGCTATTACAGCAGCCAGGTATGGTGCGGATGTCACCATTTTGGAACATAATGACCGATTGGGAAAGAAACTATTAGTTACCGGAAATGGAAAATGTAATTTTACAAATTTAAAAATTAGCGCAGACTATTATTACTCAGACAGCAAGGACGAGCAAATTGATGCGGTTCTCTCACAGTGCGGGGTACAGAATGTATTAGATCTTTTTTTAGAACTCGGCATTCTTCCAAAAGAGAAGCGGGGGATGATCTATCCGTACAGCGAGCAGGCTTCCGCAGTGTTGGATGTACTTCGTTTCCAAGTCGCGTCGATGAATATACGCGTGCGGTTGGAGGAACAGATTTCCTCCATCGCCTATAACGGAAAATTTTCGGTTACAACCAACCACGAACATCTGACAACCGACCGGCTGATTTTGGCCTGTGGCTCCAAAGCTGCACCAAAGACCGGGTCCGACGGCAGCGGCTACGCTTATGCGCAGCAATTTGGCCACAGCATTGTCCCTGTAGTGCCTGCGCTTGTTCAGCTATATGGCGATCACAAAATGTTTCGGGAAGTGGCCGGCGTGCGATGCGACGCCAGTATAACACTTTTAGTCAATGAGGAGGAATGCGCCTGCGAGCGGGGAGAGCTTCAGCTTACGGACTACGGTCTATCCGGGATACCGATTTTTCAGATCAGTCGGGTGGCTTCCAAAGCGCTTTATAGAAACAATCGTGTCCAGGCGTCGATTCATTTTTTGCCGGATTATACGCCGGATACGATTTTTCAACTACTGACAAAGCGCGCCGTACAGCACAGCGACTATACACTTGAACAATTGCTGATCGGAATTTTCCCCAAAAAGCTCGGGAATGCGCTCATTAAATCATTTGGTTGGTCCGTCAATACGAAAGCGATGACCTGCAAAGCAAGCGAGTGGAAATCGTTTTCTGAATTTATCTGCAGCGTCAAAATTCCGATTGTTGGGACAAAGGGATTTGACTGCGGACAAGTCTGCGCCGGAGGCGTCAGTCTCCATGAGGTGTCCATGCATTCTCTCGAATCCAAATTGCAAAAGGGCTTGTATTTCGCAGGAGAAATCTTGGATGTGGACGGAATTTGCGGCGGATATAATCTGCATTGGGCATGGGCGAGCGGTATTACAGCCGGAAAACATGCGGCAAGCGATCATCCGATTGATACGTTGATTTAGTCTGTCTTTCGCAGTAAAGGCTCATCCAAACCCGATGGGAAGGAAAAGAACATGATAAAGCTGAATCAAATCCGGCTTACTCCGGCACAATGTGTACATGAGGATAAGGAATGTACGCAGTTAAAGAAAAAAAGCGCAAGAATTTTAAACATTCCTATTACAGCCATACAGTCGCTGACCGTTATGCGAAAGGCATTGGATGCGCGTAAAAAACCGGATTTATTTTATACTTTTTCAGTAGCAGTCAGCCTGACAAAAGATCTGGAAAAGAAATTGCTGAGAAGACACGCGGATAATCCAAATATTACGTCCTATACTCCGCCTTCCGCCTATATTTTGCCGGAAGGCAGGCAGGATTTGATGTGTCGTCCGGTTGTCGTCGGCATGGGACCCGCCGGTTTATTTTGCGCATATTATCTGGCGAAAGCCGGGTTTCGTCCGATCGTACTGGAACGCGGGGAAAGCGTCGATGAAAGGCGCCGGAAAGTGAACCGGTTTTGGCAGAGCGGCATACTGGACCCGGAATGCAATGTGCAGTTTGGAGAAGGCGGAGCAGGCGCATTTTCCGACGGGAAACTAAATACATTGATACGGGATCCGGACGGCATTGGCCACGAAGTATTGTCCTGCTTTGTTCAGCACGGGGCAAAACGCTCAATCATGTATGAAGCAAAACCGCATCTCGGCACAGATGTGCTCTGCGATATTGTAAAAAATATACGGCATTCCCTGCTTCAGATGGGTGCCGAAATCCGCTTTCAGACGACAGTGGCAAGGCTGATTGTCAGAGAAGGGCGTCTGCAGGCAGTGAAGCTCAAAAGCGGGGAGACGATTAATACTCAAATTGCAGTTTTAGCCATAGGACACAGCGCGAGAGATCTGTTTTATACGCTTCACAGCGACGGATTTCAAATGGAGGCAAAGCCGTTTGCGGTTGGCGTGCGCGTACAGCATCTTCAAACAAACATCAATGAAAATCAATACGGCGCGCATTGTCCCTACGACATGCCGCCTGCAGAATATAAATTGACAGCCAAGACACCGGATGACCGAGGAGTTTATACGTTTTGTATGTGTCCGGGCGGTTTTGTCGTCAATGCATCGAGTGAACCGCATCTGCTTGCCGTCAATGGAATGAGTTATTCGGACCGGGCGGGCGTGAATGCGAACAGCGCGGTTATCGTGACGGTCAGCCCCTCCGATGTCAGGAAATGGATGCATTGCCCTGAAGACCATCCAGACGCCGTCCTGGCAGGGGTGGAGTTCCAGCGGCTGCTTGAGCGCCGCGCATGGGAAGCCGGACAGGGACAAATTCCAATACAGCGGTTTGAAGATTTTTGCCGAAATCAGCCTTCTTCAGGTCCCGGAGCAATCCTGCCTGAAACCAAGGGCGCGGTACAATACACAAATATCAGGCCGGTATTTCCTCAGGAAATCGGCGATGCGCTCGCACATGGCATTCATGCGTTTGCAAAGAAAATGCACTGCTTTGACGACGGCGACGCTCTGCTTGCCGCAGTAGAAAGCAGAACGTCCTCGCCGGTGCGGATCCTGCGCAATTCTGCGTTTGTCGGTTCTGCAGCCGGAGTATACCCATGCGGGGAAGGCGCGGGTTATGCCGGCGGTATTTTATCAGCGGCGATCGACGGCATCAAAACAGCGCGGGCGATTGCTAAGATGTATCGGCCGCAGAAACAAACATAGAAAGGAAGTGATCGGTATGCCAAGCGCAAATGCCGGTTTGATTTTAGAGGGCGGAGGAAACCGCGGTGTATTTACGGCGGGTGTTTTACAATATTTTATGGAACGGCAATTAAATCTGCCTTATGTAATTGGGGTGTCTGCGGGAGCGTGCAATGCGGTGAACTATGTCTCCAATCAGCCGTTTCGAAGCCGCGAGTGTATGATCGATGCACAGCAGAAATATCCTTACACGGGCTTAAAACAATTTTTGAAACAGCGAACCGTATTTAATATGGATTTGTTGTTTGATGACTTTCCAAACAAACTTGTCCCGTTCGATTATCAAACATTCTTTCAGTCGGACAAAACGTGTTATTTTGTAGCAACAAACTGCCTGACCGGTCAGGCCGAATACCTGGAGGAGCGAAAGAGCAAACAGCGCCTGATGGCAATCTGCCGCGCGTCGAGCAGCCTGCCGCTCATGGCGCATATGGTAGATGTAGACGGGACGCCCATGTTAGACGGCGGAATGGCAGATTCGATTCCGATTTGCAGGGCGCTGCGCGACGGATATAAAAAAAATGTATTGATTCTCACGCGTCCAAAAGGATACCGAAAAAAAACAAACAGTCGTTACAACCGTCTTGTACGTATTGCTTACCGGAATTATCCCAAGCTTGTCCGCACAACATTGCGCCGGCCGCTTGTATACAACCGGACTTTGGAATTTATTGAGCACCACGAAGAAAAAGGCCATTTGTTTGTAATCCGGCCACAGATTCCGGTTGTCCGTTCCACGGAGACACAGACGGACTTGCTGCAAAAATTTTATGATCACGGATATGAATACGCCAGACAAATTTATCCGGATCTTTGCAAGTATTTAAATATATCGGAGGATTTGCATGAATCAGGAAAAAATAAACCGCATTAATGAGTTGGCCAAGAAAGCAAAGACCGGACCGCTGACGGAGATGGAAAAACAGGAGCAGGCAGCTCTGAGACAGGAGTATATTCAAAATGTGAGATCCAACCTGCGCAGTCAGCTTGATCAGATTTCTATTTTGGAGAAGGATGGAAGTATTACAGATTTAGGAAAAAAATATGGACAAAACGCAGATACGTGATGTATTAAAAAAGAGACGCCGTCTGATCCCGAATCATTTGCATGCCCGTTGGTCCGGACAAATTGCCGCCCATGTGTTTTCGCTGCCGGAATATCAAAATGCGGAGGCGGTTCTGGCCTATTACCCAATCCGCAGTGAAGTAGATACCATTCCGATATTACAACACGCTCTGGACATGCAAAAAAAGCTCTATCTGCCATGCGTGCAGGGCGAGCAAATGGAATTTTACCGTGTAAACAATCTTCGCTCACTGGTCAGCGGCGCATTTTCCATTCCACAACCCGAAAAGAACGAAGATTGTTATGCGTGCGATACCCCTGCGGTAATGCTTGTTCCGGGCGTTGGATTTGATTTTTCCGGAAACCGGATTGGGTACGGCGCGGGTTACTATGACCGTTATTTTGCAGCCCATCAAAATGTGTTTTTGAAAATCGGTTTGGCATTCGAGTGTCAGTGTCTGCAACAGCTTGCTGCAGAACCTTTTGACATTCCGATGCAAATGCTCATCACAGAGAAAGGAATCAGGTATGGACGAGGAATTACAAAAGAAAAGCGAGAACAACCCGGAATCGGATGCTGCCCTGAAGGAATCCATGAAAACCATCAAGAGTATGAATGAACGGAAGAAAAAACAACAGCAGGAAGAACAAAGGCAAAAAATTCATCCTCTGATCAAAGTGCTGCTCATCGTTGCCGCTCTCGTCATCAGTTTCATTTTTCGGGATATTAATTTTATCGAAGAAGGCGGCAAATGGATGAGAAAAATTTTATCCTGGCCGCTTGAACAGAATCAAGAAGAAGAGGAGACATTATACACCATGCCTCCCGAAGTGACGCCATTACCCGAAGATGACGGCGCCGAAGAACAACAAAGCGAAACACCGACTGAATCTGCAGAGTAAGTTTCTTTTACACCTTTTACTTGACAGATAACAGATACCATATCTATAATAGGTTTAAATACTGACCACTACATCATGGGATTTCAGGTCATAAAAAAAGAGAGGTGCGGCCATGAGAGTGATTGCCGGAAGCGCGAAAAGCCTGCCTTTGAAATGTGTGCCAGGCATGACGGTCAGGCCGACGACCGACCGAATTAAGGAAACGCTGTTTAATATGCTGATGCCCCATTTGCCCGGCTGCCGTTTTTTAGATTTATTTGCCGGAAGCGGAGCGATTGGAATTGAAGCGTTGAGCAGAGGCGCAGCTTGCTGTGTATTTGTTGAAAAATCGGCCAAGGCGGCAGAATGTATTAAACAAAATCTTGCGTTTACGCATTTGTCGGACCGCGCCCGGTTAGTCGTCTCAGACGTATCTGCAGCGCTCGGCTCCGTTCTTGCCGCAGAACCGCCATTTGATCTGATCTTTCTGGATCCGCCTTACAACATGAATCTGGAGAAAGCCGTGCTTTCTTCCCTGGCGTCTTCCGCGCTTGTTGCGGAAAATACGATTATTATTGTAGAGTGTTCGAATGATACCGATTTTTCGTATGTAGAAGATCTTGGGTTTGATATTCTTCGCAAAAAAAAGTATAAAACCAATACGCACCTGATGCTTGGGAAGGCGGATGAGAAAAAAGAAAGAGGAGTTTCATTATGACAAGAGCCATTTATCCGGGCAGCTTTGATCCGGTGACATTCGGCCATCTGGATATTATTCGCCGGTCGGCGAAAATTGTAGACGAACTGATTGTCGGAGTTTTAAATAATACATCCAAAGTGTCATTATTCTCAGTCAGCGAGCGCGAAGAGATGCTAAAAGAAGTAACCCGATCACTTCCCAACGTGACTATCGCTTCGTTTTCTGGCTTGTTAGTAGATTTTGCCAGACGGGAGCGTGCGACGGTAATCGTAAGAGGCCTGAGGGCAATCACCGATTTTGACTATGAACTTCAGATGGCACAGACAAATCACATTCTCGATGAGGACATTGACACGTTATTTTTTACGACAGGATTGGAATACGCCTATTTAAGCTCTTCCACGGTAAAGGAAGTTGCTGCTTTCGGCGGTGATATTCGCAAATTTGTACCAGACATTGTAGTAAAGAATATGAAACACAAATTTCAAATCACATAAGGAGGAACCGCAATGAGCGCAAGCAGAATTGAGCAGATTATTGATGAGATTGAGGAATATATTGGAAGCTGTAAGTACCAACCGCTATCCACGACAAAAATTGTGGTGAACCGTGAAGAAATTGAAGATTTACTGAGAGAACTGCGCATGAAAACGCCGGAGGAAGTAAAGCGCTATCAGAAGATTATTGCAAACAAAGATGCAATTTTGGCCGATGCAGAAGAAAAAGCAACACAAATGTTGGAACAGGCGAAAGCGACGACCGACGAGATGTTAAGCGAACATGAGATTATGCAGCAGGCCTATGCCCAGGCAAATCAGATCGTCAGCGAGGCAACCGAACAGGCAAACGAAATTTTAACTCAGGCCACGCAACAGGCCAATGAGATCCGCACCGGTTCGATTACATACACCGACGATATGTTAAGCACACTACAAACGATTATCGGCAACACCATTGACAGCGCCGGCGCGAAATATGGCAATCTTTTAAAAACGCTCCAGGATTGCTACGATGTGGTCAGCAACAATCGGGAAGAGCTCCATCCGACAGATGTTTCTAATTTGGATGAGGAGAGCGGAATCGAGGAGCCGGCCCGCGCTGCACGCAGAAGTGAATATAACATTGACCCTGAACTGGATAATATCGACTAATTAAAGATACAAAAATAACAGGGCTGCCATAAAAGCGAGAGCGCCCTGGATCAGTTTCCAAATGGTATAATCGGCAATGGAGAGGCCGCTGTCTCTGCACATTCCGGCGGTCTGCGCGATACAGGACAGTCCTCCAAATGCGGTCGCTCCCAAAATCAATGCGGTAGTCATTTCTGCTTCCGGGAGTTTTGAAAGCGCGGCAAGTCCCGTTGTGATTTCGAGAAAACCGGCCAGAACTGCCCGCAAAGTGGTAACAGTTGGAAGAAGAACTGTTACCATTTTTATGATCACAGAAAACAGAACCAGATAACCGCAAAGCCGGATCATTGCCTCAAAACTGTCGATAATGGCATCGCCGACTGTGCGGTCTGGAATATCCGTATCATTTGTAGGGTGACTGAAATCAGCAGATGACTTGTAACCCATTTTTCTGCGCAATTTCCACTGCCCTAGCAGTGCGGTGAGCAAAGCCGGACCGTAAATACAGGTCAGAAAAAAACGAAGAGGAATCCGGTTTCCAAGAATCGTCTGCGCCACGTATACCAATAGAAACCCCGGACTGGCATTATTGCTGAAACGAAGCAGATACTGTCCCTCCAGATGCGACAGCCGGCGGTTTTGTACCAATGTAGCGATCATTTTGGCGCCGAGAGGATAACCGCAAAGAAATCCGGTAAGAATACAGTAACAACCCTCGCCGCTGATACAAAAAAGTTTTTTGGACAGCGGAGTCACATAGCGATTCAATAATAAAGCGGCGTGTCTCCCCATGAGAACACCCGTCAGAATCATAAACGGAAACAAAGACGGCAGCATTGTCTGAAACCAGAGTACAAGTCCGTCCTCCGCACCGCTTAACGCTTCCTGCGGAAAACGGATCATCAAAATGAGCAGGAGAGCGCAGCCGGCTTCAAGAAAATAGCGCATATCAGTCTCCCGTGCAGAGTGTTGTTAGATTGTATGCGATTCCAAAAGCAATTTAGAACGGAGGTCAATGTCAATGTTGGAACAGTTTCATCATCCGGTGTTTACGTTTTTTGAACAACTGTGCGCAATCCCGCATGGCTCCGGAAACACAAAACAAATCAGTGATTTTCTTGTAAAATTTGCAAAGGAACATGCGTTTCGCTCAGTATGTCAGGACGAGTGGAACAACGTGATTATTGAGGTGGATGCAACCGATAGCTGTGAACAGGCAACGCCGGTAATTCTCCAGGGACATATGGATATGGTCTGCGAGCAGAATGCCGGACGTTGCTTTGATTTTGTCAATCAGGGACTTTCTCTTCTCACAGACGGAGAGTATATTTATGCGGACGGAACGACGCTTGGAGGCGATGATGCCATTGCACTGGCGATGGCACTGGCGATTGCGACAGATCCTGCGGCTGTTCACCCGCCGTTAATCCTGATGTTTACGACTGACGAAGAAGCCGGCATGGAGGGTGCGCACCATCTGGATGTGTCGTCCATTCAGGCCAAACGTATGATCAATATTGATTCCGAGGAGGAAGGAACTATTATATGCGGATGCGCGGGCGGTGTCAGAAGTACCTGCTCCATCCCGGTTTCATTTCATCCGATTACGGAAGCAGGAAGCCTGATGCGCCTTTCGGTGGGCGGTCTTCTCGGCGGACATTCTGGCGTTGATATACATCTGGAGCGCGCAAACGCGAATGTCATTCTTGGCAGAATCCTTGGCGCACTGGCGGCGGACTTAGAAATTCAGCTCGTGTCTGTCTGCGGCGGGATGATGGACAACGCAATTCCAAGAGAATCGGAAGCCATATTTTTTGTCCCAACCAATCAGGAAGAAGATGTCCGTCAGACAGTCTGCGCGCAGCAGCGCATATTAAAAAAAGAATATGACCAGACAGATCCAGGTCTTTTTGCAGAACTGACCTCTGTGGAAGAGGACGCGGCAAACATACGCGTGATGACGGCAGATGCAACCGAGCGTGTGATCTGCTTTCTCCTGGCAGCCCCAAACGGCGTACAGCATATGAGTACGCAGGTAGAACATTTGGTGGAAACGTCCTTGAATATGGGCATTGTACACACCGATGACAGGGCAGTGCACATCACCTTTGCACTCCGAAGCGCGGTGGAAAGCCGAAAAGAGGCGCTTTCTATGAAGCTAAAGTCTCTGACAAGAGCGGTCCGCGGCGTGTATGAACAGCGGGCCAGTTATCCGGCCTGGGAATATAAAGCCGATTCGCCGCTTAGAGATCTTGCGGTCCGCGTCTTTTCCGAGCAATACGGGACAACGCCCAAATTGGAAATTATCCATGCGGGGTTGGAGTGTGGAATTCTGGCAGGCAAGATTCCTGATCTGGAATGTATTTCCATTGGACCCGACATTGACGATATTCACACGCCAAAAGAACGTCTGTCCGTGGCAAGCACGCTTCGGGTTTACAACTACCTGTGCGGTTTGTTGGCAGCCCTGGCCTGTGAAGACAGACAGTAATTGACGGAGGAGCGATAAGAACATGGCAAAACAGACCACGTACGATGCGAAAAGTATTTCAGTATTAGAAGGACTTGAGGCGGTTAGAAAGCGGCCGGGGATGTACATTGGCAGTGTCTCGACAAAAGGATTGAATCATCTCGTCTACGAGATTGTCGACAATTCGGTTGACGAGCATCTGGCCGGTTTTTGCTCGGAGATCACCGTTACATTGGAAAAGGACGGTTCGGCAACCGTGGAGGACAACGGGCGGGGGATTCCGGTCGATATGCATGAAAAAGGCGTTTCCGCTGAGCGTCTCGTATTTACTACACTGCATGCCGGAGGCAAATTTGATAATTCCGCATATAAAACAAGCGGCGGCCTGCACGGAGTCGGCTCATCGGTTGTCAACGCGCTGTCCACTTACCTCGATGTAGAGGTGAGCATAAACGGCTATATTTATCACGACCGCTATGAGCGCGGCGTGCCGACTGTACAGCTTGAAAACGGACTGCTGCCGGTGCTTGGAAAAACAAAAAAAACAGGCACAAAAGTAAATTTTCTTCCTGATCCGGATATTTTTGAAAAAACCCGTTTTAAAGAAGAAGAAATAAAAAGCAGACTTCATGAAACGGCATATTTAAATCCCGAACTCACAATCCGTTTTGAGGATCGAAGGGCCGAAACGCCGGAGAGCATCATCTTTCATGAACCGGATGGAATTACAGGATTTATCCGCGACTTGAACAAAAACAAAGAGGTGGTACATGAGCCGGTCTATCTGAAAGGAGAGAGCGAGGGCATTACCGTAGAGATTGCTTTCCAGTATGTTCAGGAATTCCATGAAAATATACTTGGTTTTTGCAATAATATTTTCAACGCCGAGGGCGGAACCCACCTGTCCGGTTTCAAAGCTACGTTCACGTCTGTAGTCAATTCTTACGCTCGGGAACTGGGAATTCTGAAAGAAAAGGATCCGAATTTTACAGGCGCTGACGTCCGCAATGGGATGACAGCCGTCGTTTCTGTAAAACATCCGGCGCCGAGATTTGAAGGACAGACGAAAACAAAACTGGATAACCAGGATGCAGCCCGGGCTGTCAGCAAGGTTGCCAATTCAGAAATTGTGCTTTATTTTGATAAAAATTTGGAAGTACTCAAAAATGTAATCAGCTGTGCAGAAAAAGCAGCGAAAATCCGAAAGACAGAAGAGCGCGCCAAAACAAACTTGCTGACGAAAACAAAATTTTCCTTTGATTCGAACGGCAAGCTCTCAAACTGTGAAAGCCGTGACGCTTCTCAATGTGAAATCTTTATTGTCGAGGGAGACAGTGCGGGAGGCAGTGCAAAAAATGCACGGAACCGCAAATATCAGGCCATTTTGCCGATTCGCGGCAAAATTCTGAACGTCGAAAAAGCGAGTATCGACAAAGTGTTGGCAAACGCGGAAATTAAAACAATGATCAATGCATTCGGATGTGGTTTTTCAGAGGGATACGGAAACGATTTTGACATCTCCAAGCTGCGCTATGATAAAATCATTATTATGGCGGATGCGGATGTGGACGGGGCGCATATCTCCACACTGCTGCTTACGCTGTTTTACCGGTTTATGCCGGAGCTGATTTTTGAGGGTCATGTGTATCTTGCGATGCCGCCGCTGTATAAAGTAGTGCCGTCAGGGAAAAACCCCAAAAAGTCTGAAGAGGTCTATTTATATAACGATGAGGCGCTCGCCAAATTCCGCAAAACACACCGGGAAAAATTCACCTTACAGCGGTTCAAAGGATTGGGAGAGATGGATGCGGAACAGCTCTGGGAGACAACGCTCAATCCGCAGACACGTATTTTAAAGCAGGTAGAAATCGAAGACGCGCGCATGGCCTCCGATGTGACAGAGATGCTGATGGGCACGGAAGTGCCGCCAAGAAAACAGTTTATTTATAAAAACGCTACGGAAGCCGAGCTTGATATTTAACCGCAAACCGGTGAACGCATTTGCATGGAGGAAATTATGGAACAGCAGATTATCAAAACGGAATATTCAGACATCATGAGAAAGTCTTACATTGATTATGCAATGAGCGTCATTGTGGCGCGTGCGCTGCCCGATGCGCGCGACGGATTAAAACCGGTGCAGCGCCGAACACTGTATGATATGTATGAACTTGGTATCCGCTATGATCGCCCCTACAGAAAATGCGCGCGTATCGTCGGGGATACGATGGGTAAATACCATCCGCACGGCGACGCGTCGATTTACGATGCGCTTGTAGTCATGGCGCAGGATTTTAAAAAAGGCCTCCCGCTGATTGACGGGCACGGAAATTTTGGCTCGATTGAAGGAGACGGCGCGGCTGCCATGCGTTATACCGAAGCACGGCTTCAAAAAGTTACGCAAATGGCATACCTCTCCGATCTCGACAAAAATGTAGTGGATTTTGTTCCGAATTTTGATGAAACAGAGCGGGAGCCTGCAGTGCTTCCGGTTCGGATTCCGAATCTCCTTGTAAACGGAGCGGAAGGAATCGCCGTAGGGATGGCAACGAATATTCCGCCTCACAATTTGGGCGAGGTTGTAGACGCCGCAATCGCCTATCTTAAAAATCCGAATATTTCACTGGAGCGTCTGATGAAGCTGATACAGGGGCCGGATTTTCCCACCGGAGGCGTCGTGACAAACCAGGAAGATCTGCTCGAAATTTACCGCACGGGAACCGGTAAAATTAAAATTCGCGGGCAGATTGAAGTGGAAAAAGCAAAAGGCGGCCGGCAAAAACTGGTCATCAAAGATATTCCCTATACCATGATGGGTGCGAATATCGGCAAATTTTTAAACGATGTATATTCTCTTGTGGAAACAAAAAAGACAAATGACATTGTCGATATTGTCAATGAATCTTCCAAGGAGGGCATCCGCATTGTATTGGAGCTTCGCAGAGGCGCAGATGTCGAACATCTGACTAACATGCTGTATAAAAAGACAAAACTGCAGGATACGTTTGGCGTCAATATGCTTGCGGTGGCAAACGGCAGACCGGAGACAATGGGACTGAAGGAGATCTTAGAGCATTATGCGGACTTTCAGTATGATCTCGCCACACGCAAATATAATTATCTTCTCGACCGGGAGATGGAGAAAAAAGAAATTCAAGAAGGGCTGATCGAGGCGTGCAACGTCATTGATCTCATTATTGAAATTCTCCGCGGCAGCGCCAATATCCAGGATGTACGCGCATGCCTGACAGCGGGGCGCACAGACGGCATCCAATTTAAGTCCCAGGAATCCAAAGAGCAGGCGGCCGGTCTGCATTTTACTGAAAAACAGGCGACAGCCATTCTCGAAATGCGCCTGTATAAACTGATTGGCCTGGAGATTGAAGCACTGCAGCGAGAGCATGACGAGACGCTGCGGAAAATTGCATCCTATCTCGATATTTTAAATTCGCATTCCGCCATGAATGAAGTATTGATCTCTGAACTGCAAAGTATCAAAAAAGAGTTTGCAGTTCCGAGAAAAACACATATTGCGAATATTGCGGATGTGATCTATGAGGAGAAAAAAATTGAGGAAATGCCGGTCATCTTCGTAATGGACCGCTTTGGATATGCAAAGACGATTGATGTTGCGACTTTTGAGCGCAATATAGATACGGTCACCAAAGAATACCGCTATGTCCTCAAGGTGATGAATACCGGATTTGTCGGCATCTTTACAAATACCGGTTTTCTGCACCGAATCAAAATTCAGGACTTGCCGGCGGGCAAACTGAAAGATAAAGGAACGCCGATTGATAATGTCAGTCATTATGACAGCGGAACGGAATCGGTGTTGTCTGTGGAATCCATGTCTGGGCTGTCAGACTCACCGCTTTTGTTTGTGACTAAACACGGATTTGTAAAACTGGTGGACGGCGCGGAATTTCAGGTGGCAAAGCGCACAGTAGCGGCTAGCAAGCTCTCAGAAAATGATGAGCTTCTTCTGGTATCCAAAGTCAGCGGCACTGAACATGTGGTGCTGCAGAGCGAGGGTGGATATTTTTTACGGTTTCCGCTGTCGGAAATTCCGGCAAAGAAAAAAACGGCCATCGGCGTGCGGGGAATGAAGCTTGGCGACAAGGATTCGCTTCAGGCAGCATATGTGCTCACAGACAGCGACGTCGTCGTGACTTATAAGGAACGGCAGGTGCACATTAATCGCCTGCAAATATCAAAACGCGACAATAAGGGCGTCAAACGCTAAGCAGGGATATAAAAGGAGGAGAAACGAACATGAGCAAAGTAAAGACGAGGTTTGCCCCCAGTCCAACAGGAAAAATGCATGTGGGAAATTTGCGCACAGCGCTTTATGAGTATTTGATTGCAAAGCATGCCGGAGGAACCTTTATGCTCCGTATTGAAGATACGGATCAGGAGCGGTATGTGGAGGGCGCTCTTGACATCATATACCGGACATTGAAAAAAGCGGGGATTACCCATGATGAAGGACCGGATAAAGACGGGGGAGTAGGGCCGTATGTGCAGAGCGAACGGCAGGCAGCCGGCATTTATATGACTTACGCGCAGCAGTTAATTGAAAAAGGAGAAGCATACTACTGTTTCTGTGACAGAGAACGTCTCGATTCTCTGAAGCAATCTGCCGCAGAGAAAGAAATTGTTGTTTATGATAAACATTGCCTTTCGCTTTCCAAGGAAGAAGTGGAACAGAAACTGGCGGATCACGTCCCGTACGTGATTCGGCAAAACATTCCAAGAGAAGGCACAACGACGTTCTATGACGAGATTTATGGGGAAATTTGCGTGGACAACGCAGAATTGGACGACATGATCCTCATCAAATCAGACGGCTATCCAACGTATAATTTTGCCAATGTTGTCGACGATCACCTGATGGGAGTAACGCATGTTGTGCGCGGAAATGAATATCTGAGCTCTGCGCCGAAATATACGCGGCTTTATCAGGCGTTCGGATGGCAGGAGCCGGTTTATATTCACTGTCCGCTGATTACGGATGAAGAGCACAAGAAGCTGTCGAAACGAAGCGGACATTCTTCGTTCGAGGATCTGCTTGAACAGGGATTTTTGCCGGAAGCCATTGTGAATTTTGTGGCGCTTCTCGGTTGGTGTCCTGCGGATAACCGCGAAATATTCTCTCTTGATGAGCTGATTGAGGCGTTTGATTATCATCATATGAGCAAATCGCCTGCAGTGTTTGATATGACCAAACTCCGTTGGATGAACGGGGAATATTTAAAAAAGATGGATGCCGAAACATTTTATACAATGGCGCTTCCTTATTTGCAGCAGCATGTTCACCGGTCGGTTGATCTTCATAAGCTTGCCGCAATGGTTCAGACACGGATCGAGGTGTTTCCGGATATTGCCGGACATGTGGACTTTATAGACAATCTTCCGGAATACGACCTATCTATGTATACGCATAAAAAAATGAAAACCAATGCGCAGACGTCTCTGTCCGTTTTAAAAGAAGTGCTTCCTGTAATGGAAGGGCAGACGGATTATTCCAATGACGCGCTTTATGCGGTTTTGTCTGAACTGATTCAAGAAAAAGGATATAAGAATGGCTATGTAATGTGGCCCATACGAACCGCCCTGTCCGGAAAACAGACAACGCCATGCGGGGCAACCGAGCTTATGGAACTGCTCGGAAAAGAAGAGTCGCTTCGGCGTCTGAAAGACGGAATTGCCCATCTGGAAAGAGGCGCCGATTGATGTACAGTGAAGAGCAGCTGCGGGCTATCCGGCACGGGGATGGCCCAATGCTCGTTCTGGCCGGACCGGGCTCCGGAAAAACGGCGGTCATTGCGGAGCGCGTCCGTTATTTGACACAGAGGCTGAAGGTGAGCGATGAGCAAATTTTAGTAATTACCTTTACGCGCGCCGCCGCCTGTGAAATGCAGTCCCGCTATCAGAAAATAGCGGGAGACAGCCAGGTGCATTTTTCGACCATTCACTCGCTTTCTTTTCAAATACTGCGGCAATCCGCTGCGATTTCCCCATCCCAGATTGTAACCGAGTCCGAGCGTCTTCGAATGCTAAGTCAGGTTCTGCTTACGTTTCAGCTGCAGCATATTTTTACGGTTCAAGACTTTTCCAGTATGGTATCCCGTTATAAATGTGCCGGCGCAGACAAAGCGGACGTCATTGACGCATTTACAAAAACACGTCTCAAAGAAGAATTTGATCTTGAAATCACCGAATTGTTTGACGGTTATCAGAGACTGTTGTGGATGGAAGACAAATTGGATCTGGATGATTTGTCGATAGCCGCAACCAGATTGCTGCAAAATGATCCGATCGCTCACGCGCTCTGGGTGAAGAGGTACACATATATTTTAATTGACGAATTTCAGGATGTCAGCAACGCGCAGTTTGCCCTGATGAGACTTCTGATACACCCTGCGCGTCATAATGTCTTTGCTGTCGGTGATGACGACCAGTCCATTTACAGTTTTCGGGGAGCAGATCCAACCGTAATGCACATGTTTTTAAACGTGTTTCCAAAAGCGCAGCGGATCACTCTCGGCCGCAATTACCGGTGCGGTTCAGAGATTGTGCAAAAATCCAGTAAATTGATTGCGCATAACCGCTCCCGGTTTGCAAAACATTTGGTTTCTCATGCAGCTGTACATGCCAACGTGTCCGTCATTTGCTGTGAAACGCCGCGTCAGGAAGCGTTATATATTGTGGAATCACTGCAATCCATACCAACTGACGACACCAAGCCGTCCGCCGCGATTCTGACACGAAACCGGGCGTCTCTGCGCCTTTATGAATCTGCTCTTCGGCAGGCGGGCATCGGCCCACAGCGCGTTGCGCTCGCCACGTTTCACGGGGCAAAGGGACTGGAATTTGATACCGTTTATCTTCCTGAGCTGATTGAGGGAATCTGCCCCTGGATGAACGGCATACAAATTGAAAATCTGGAGGAAGAACGGCGCATACTCTATGTGGCCATGACCAGAGCGAAGAGCAGCCTGCATATCCTGTTTCCGAAAGAATATCGAACAAAAAACACCCATCCCTCACGATTTCTCAGAGAAATGGGTGTAGATCAACGTCATATTGTTGATTATATGTCCTCTTCATCGACAAGCTCGTCAAACTCCTGTTCGTCAAGCCATTCGTCAAAGGCTTCATCGACAAGCTCCGCCTCCCCGTCATCCACAATATTATCCAGGACGGGCTCCTCGTTCTCATCCTCCGAATAGCGATAAATATAAACCGAACTGTCAGCGTCGTCAGAATTGTCTGTTAGCGGCAGAAGCGCAATATAATCCCGTCCGGCAGCCTCAAAAATGGTTAAAATCTGGCATTCTACTTCAGAGCCGTCATCGAGAAACAGCGTAATCGTATCATACATGGTATTGTCGTTGTCCATAGCGGCAAATCCTCCTTTTTTCCTGTAATCATTATTAGTATACATGGTTTTTTTGCCAAAGAAAAGTGCAGAATGAAAAATGTTTTTTACTGTAAATCTATCTGAAATTTAGTTGACAATTATTGCCTGGTATGCTATGTTAATTAAGTATGCCGCACAGTGTGGTTATAAGCAGTGCAAAAGCAGATTCTGTTTCTTTGCATTCACCGAAACTGGCGAGTATGAGAGGATAGGAGGTGCCCTATTATGTACGCAATTATTGCAACTGGCGGAAAGCAGTACAAAGTTTCCGAAGGCGATGTGATCAAGGTGGAAAAGCTTGGCGTAAATGCAGGCGACATTGTTACTTTTGATCAGGTACTGGCAGTCAACAATGGTTCCCTTGTTGTCGGCGATCCGGTCGTGAAAGGCGCAACAGTAAGCGCTTCAGTCGTATCGGAAGGCAAGCATCGCAAAGTCATTGTATATAAGTACAAGAGAAAATCCGGCTACCATAAGAAAAATGGACACAGACAGCCGTTTACTCAGGTTCGGATTGAAGCGATCAACGCATAATGGTGATACAATATGATCAAGCTAACAGTAAAGCGAACAGCAGAGAAAGAGTACATGGGATTTACATGCCGCGGACATGCAGGATATGCGGACTACGGGCAGGATATTGTATGCGCGGGTGTCTCCGCACTCGTTGTTTCAATGATCCAGAGCATTGATGCCCTGACCGAGGACGTCATCACAACATCTGCCGATGAAGAGACCGGCGAGGTGATTTGTTCCTTTGCGCAGCCGGCTTCCAAGGAAGCGACGCTGTTACTGGACGCCCTGCTGATCGGCTGCCGTTCGATTGCTGCTGAATACGGTGACGATTATATTGAGATTACGTTCAGGGAGGTGTAATCATGTTAAAGATGAACTTACAGCTTTTTGCACATAAAAAGGGAGTCGGTTCCACCAAGAACGGCCGTGATTCCGAATCCAAACGACTTGGTGCAAAGAGAGCGGACGGACAGTTTGTCAAAGCCGGCAATATTCTGTACAGACAGCGCGGAACAAAAATTCATCCGGGTGAAAATGTCGGAATCGGCGGAGATGACACGTTATACGCACTGGTGGATGGCGTTCTGCGCTTTGAGCGGAAGGGAAGAGACAAGAAGCGCGCCTGCGTTTATCCGGTAGCCAGTAACGAGTAAATGATGAATTGACAGAAGGCTTCAAACGTATGTTTGAAGCCTTTTTCAAAATAGATTTGATATACGCCATGAATAAGCACAGGAAAGGATGCGAAAAACAATGGGATTTGCAGACAGGGCAACCATTATTGTCCGTTCCGGCAAAGGCGGCGACGGTCACGTGAGTTTTCGCCGTGAAAAATATGTGCCGAACGGCGGACCGGACGGCGGCGACGGCGGCAAAGGTGGAGATGTGATCGTGATTGTGGACGACGGCGTAAATACGCTCGGGGATTACCGCCACCGCCGCAAATATGCGGCCCAGGACGGCGAACCGGGCGGCAAACGAAATTGTCGGGGCAAAAACGGGGCGGATCTGTATTTGAAAGTGCCGTATGGAACGATTTTGCGCGAAGCGGAGAGTAAAAAAATTATTGCAGATATGTCGGGCGACCGCAGACGCTTTGTTCTTCTGACCGGAGGCAAGGGCGGCCTTGGCAACCAACATTACGCGACAGCTACAATGCAGGCGCCGAAATATGCCAAACCGGGACAGGCTGCCAAAGAGCTGACTGTGGAGATGGAATTAAAGGTGATTGCCGATGTGGGGCTAGTCGGATTTCCAAATGTGGGAAAATCCACCTTTTTATCCAGGGTTACAAATGCACAGCCCAAAATTGCCAACTATCATTTTACAACACTTCATCCCAATCTGGGCGTAGTCGATCTTGAAGGCGCAGGCGGTTTTGTCATTGCCGACATTCCGGGCCTGATTGAGGGCGCCAGTGAGGGCGTCGGTCTCGGACATGCGTTTTTGCGTCATATTGAACGCACCAAGGTACTGATTCACCTTGTAGACGCTGCGTCTACAGAGGGCCGCGACCCGGTGGAGGACGTCTATGCCATTAACCGCGAAATTGAGACTTATAATGCCGATTTGATGAATCGTCCGCAGGTGATTGCGGCAAATAAAATGGATGTGGTGCAGGATGAACAGACCGATCCGATAAAGCGGCTCAAAGAGGAATTTGAACCGCAGGGTATGCGTGTATTTCCTGTTTCTGCGGTGACAGGACAAGGCGTTCAGGAATTGCTCTACCATGTGCAGAATCTCCTTAGCGGACTCAGTGAACAGCCGATTGTATTTGAACAGGAATACGATCCTGAAGAAATTCCACCGGTGGAAGGCGGATTTACAGTTACCCGCGATGACAGCGGAGCGTTTATTGTAGAAGGCACGTTGATTGAAAAAATGCTCGGGTATACAAATCTGGATTCGGAGCGCGGATTTTTGTTTTTTCAGAAATTTTTGCGCGACCGGGGCATTTTAGAAAAATTAGAAGATGCCGGCATTACAGAAGGCGATACGGTGAAAATGTATGATCTGCAATTTGAATATTACAAATAAACAACAGCGCGGAGAGAGCCGATGAAGCGAAATGACGTGGTGCTGATCATTGTTCTGGCTGCGGCGGCCGTGGGCATTCTCATTGGAAATCGTTTGGAAACTCAGTCCGGAGATACGCTGATTGTCCGTGTTCACGGTGCGGTTGCACAGACTTATTCTCTCCGCCAAAATGATTCCGGCACGATAACCGGCGCCGGTGGAATTCAACTGTCTTTTTCGATTGAACAAGGACATGTATCTGTTATTGAAGCAAACTGTCCGGATAAGCTCTGCATGTCACATCGGCCGATTTCCAAAAACGGCGAGTCCATCATCTGCCTTCCGGCGGGCGTGATTTTGGAAATACAAAGTAGTGAGGAGGCGCAATATGATGCGATTGTCCGGTAGCACTTCGATTGCGCGTTTTGGGATGCTGCTTGCGGCGGCTGTGCTTATCAGTTATGTGGAATCTCTGATTCCGATGCCCCGATTTTTTTATGGATTTAAACTTGGATTAGTAAACGCCATTTTGCTCTCCGTTTTATATCTGGTCAATGCCCGCACGGCATTTCTGATCTCTGTACTTCGCATTATCCTGATTGGACTTTTATTTGGAAATCTTCTCAGTATGTTGTACAGTCTTGCAGGCGGCATATGGAGTTTACTATTGATGTGGGCCGCAAAAAAAAGCGCGCGCTTTTCCGTAGTCGGCGTCAGCGTGATCGGGGGCGTCTCGCATAATCTCGGACAGCTGCTGATTGCCGCGTTTATTTTACAAATGAACCGGAGCAGCCTGTTGTTTTATTTGTCGGTACTGATTCTGCTTGGGCTGTTGACCGGAACGCTTATCGGATTTCTTACCACAAAACTGTTGCCATATTTAAAACCATTGTTTCAGATGAAAGCATAAATAACGCGTCAGCATATTAATGGAGGAATGATAAGAATGATCGGATTTTTGCGCGGAGTCCTGGCATGCCGAAAAGAGGACCGCGTTCTCCTGGACGTGCATGGAGTCGGATACGAGGTGTACACGTCCGCCCGCGCACAGGAACAACTTGTTAATGAGAAAGAAATTACACTTTATACACATCTGCAAGTACGCGAAGACGCCATGGCGCTGTACGGATTTTTGTCAGAGGAAGACCTTTCGATGTTCAGGCTGTTAATTTCTGTCAACGGCATCGGCCCAAAAGTTGCCCTTTCCGTTTTTGACGTATTCTCGTCAAACGATCTGAAATTTGCAATTTTATCCGGCGATACCAAAAGTATTTCCAAAGCGCCTGGTATCGGCCCGAAAACCGCGCAGCGTATGGTGATGGAATTAAAAGACCGCGTATCGTTAAATCAAGCATTTGAAGAACGCCTGCAAGATAGCGCTTCTGATTCCGCCGGCACGCAAAGCGCGGATGAGGCAGTGGAAGGCTTGATTGCACTAGGTTACTCTGCAACTGAGGCATTCCGGGCAGTTCAGCGCGCGAAAACAAACGAGCCGGCCACTGCCGAGGAACTGATCAAAGCCGCGCTGAAACAATTAATGTAAGGAGAAAACCAAATGGGTAAGCGCATTATTACGTCTGCGGCTACGCCGGAAGATCTCGCGATCGAGTCCACGCTTCGGCCGCGGACTCTGGACGAATACATTGGACAGGAAAAGGCGAAAGATACGTTAAAAATCTATATTTCCGCAGCCAAGCAGAGGGCAGATTCTCTGGATCATGTGCTGTTTTACGGCCCTCCCGGCCTTGGCAAGACAACGCTCGCCGGTATTATCGCCAACGAGATGGGGGTGCAGCTGCGGATTACATCCGGTCCTGCTATCGAAAAGCCCGGCGAGTTGGCTGCTATTTTAAATAACCTGCAAGACGGCGACGTCCTGTTTATTGATGAAATTCACCGCTTAAACCGGCAAGTAGAAGAGGTTCTTTACCCCGCAATGGAAGATTTTGCGATTGATATTATGATTGGAAAAGGCGCTTCTGCGAGATCCATCCGACTGGATCTTCCTCCTTTTACACTGGTCGGAGCAACCACTAGGGCGGGAATGCTGACCGCCCCTCTGCGCGACCGGTTTGGAGTCATCAGCCGCCTGGAATTTTACACGGCGCAGGAGCTTGCGGAGATTGTCATGCGCTCCGCCAAAGTGCTCGGCGTCTCTGTCGATACGCAGGGCGCTCTCGAAATTGCTCGCCGAAGCCGGGGAACCCCGCGTCTTGCCAACCGGCTGTTAAAGCGGGTGCGCGATGTGGCCGAAGTCCGGTATGACGGAGTCATCACAAGTGATATTGCCTTTGAGGCGTTAGATTTGCTTGACGTTGACCGCATGGGACTCGATCATATTGACCGCACATTGCTGTTGACCATTATTGAGAAATTTTCCGGCGGACCGGTAGGACTGGACACATTGGCCGCCGCCGTCGGAGAAGATGCAGAGACAATCGAAGAAGTCTATGAACCATATCTGATTCAAAACGGCTTCCTCGCAAGAACGCCGCGAGGGCGTGTAATCACAAGGACCGCATATGAACATTTTGGAATTCAACCGTTGCAGTGAAAAAATGAATAAAATGGAGCTTCTCGCTCCCGCAGGCTCTATGGAAGCGTTTCGGGCCGCGGTACTCTGCGGTGCGGATGCGGTGTACGCCGGACTCGGGAAATTCGGTGCGCGCGCCTATGCAGAAAACTTTACAACCGAAACATTTCTTGAGGCGATGGAGTTTGCACATCTGCACGAAAAGCGCGTATACCTGACCGTGAACACTCTATTTAAACAAAGTGAGCTAGACAGCAATTTCTATCAGATGATTGCGCCTCTCTATGAACGCGGTCTTGACGGGGTCATTGTTCAGGATTTAGGCGTATTTTCTTTTCTTCAGGAAGCGTTTCCGGATCTGGCGCTTCACGCGAGTACACAGATGACGGTTACGTCCTCCTCAGCGGCAAACTGGCTCAAAGAGCGCGGCGCGACGCGGATCGTTCCGGCCAGGGAATTGTCGCTAAACGAGCTGTCACAAATTAAAAAAGATACCGGATTGGAAATCGAGGTTTTTGTACATGGAGCGCTTTGTTATTCTTATTCCGGTCAATGCCTGTTCAGCAGCATGCTCGGGGGCCGCAGCGGCAACCGGGGCAAGTGCGCACAGCCATGCCGGCTGTTATACAATGCCGGATCAATCTGCGCGCATCTCCTCTCTATGAAAGATTTAAACGGTCTGGCAATGCTTCCCGCACTGAAGAGGGCAGGGGTGGATTCCCTGAAAATCGAGGGGCGGATGAAAAGCCCGGAATATACTGCGGCTACCGTTTCCATATACCGCATGTATCTGGATCAGCTGTATATAAGCGGAGAACAATCTTATCAGGTAGATCCCAAGGATCTGCAGACGCTTGCTGAAATCTACAACCGGGGCGGGTTTACAGAGGGATATTTCTATCAAAAAAACAGTCCTCATATGATCAGTCCCTATCGCCCGAATCACTACGGCTATCAAATCGGCAACGCCGTAAAAACAAACAACAGCCTGACCGTCACTCTTGAACAGCCGGTTCACGCGAAGGATGTTCTTGAAATTCGGGACAGAAAGGAGAACACGTTACTGCGCTTTACCGCGCGCGAATCGAAAACAATCGGTGAAACAATTTCGCTGCCGTCCAAAAAGAGCGGTTCCGGCGCAGTATTCCGCGTGCACAGCGAAACACTTCTCGACGAATGGCGCAAACAAATCCGAACGCATGCGAAACGGATCAAACGTCCAATTACCGGAAAGGTTTATGCCAAATTGGGAGAACCGTTGTCGCTCACCGTCAGAGATTCTGCAACCGGATACGAACAGACCGTCTCTGCCGGCACACCGGAACCTGCCATTTCGCAGCCGTTAAGCGAACAACAGCTGCGTGAGGCGATCCAAAAAACAGGCGATACGGTATTTTCCTTTACCAGTCTTGACGTCGTATGCGGGGACCATTTATTTATCCCACGGCAAACACTCAACGCTCTGCGAAGAAATGCGCTCTGCGCCCTGCAAAACCGCATTATCGCCGTCCGCCGAACGCCGGCACACAGCCCGCGCGTGTCCCCGGAAACAACACCGACGAGGTATTCAACGCCAAATTGGTCGGTTTTAGTGACGCTGTATGAACAGTTGACCGAAGTATTATCATATCCCCAAGTGAAACGTATTTACGTAGAATATAATCTGTATTCTACTTACAGACAGCAGATTTTACATTTATCGAAAGAGCATAAGATCGAATGGTTTCTCGCTATGCCCCATGTATTTCGTCAACAGGAACTGGAGGCTATGCAGTCTGAACTTTCGGACGTCAACCGACAATTTTGCGGTGTTCTTGTGCGCAATCTGGACAGTTACGCATGGGCGCGCGCTCACTGCGGTTCCTTGGCAATCGTCTGCGACAGCTCTCTGTACGCGTGGAACCTGCGTGCAGCCGGCGTGCTTCGCAGCAATACGTTCACCTGTCCCCCGAAAGCGGACCCATCGGTATCATTGACTGCGCCGTTAGAACTCAATCAGTCAGAGCTTCTGCAGCATCCGATTTATGAAGAATATATCGCATACGGAAGAACGGCGCTCATGGTTGCCGCAAATTGTCTTGCAAAGACAAGCGCGGTTCTTGCCAACAAAAATACGGCGGTGTCCGGAGCCTCAATTTGCAAAAAAACGCAAAATGTGTTATATTTAACCGACCGCTATCGAAAGCGGTTTCCAGTCGTCCGATACTGTTTCAGTTGTTATAATGTGATTTTCAACGCGGATCCTCTTTGTTTATTCGATCAGATGACCGCCTTGAAACAGCTGAATCCTGAATTTCTGAGGCTGTCGTTCACGGATGAGAACGCCGGCCAATGCAGACAGATTCTCGCATTATTTCTGGATCCACGGACAACTGACGGGAAACAGACGTCCGCTGCGGATCTGTCTGTGGCCTTGCCGGACGGATTTACCCGCGGACATTTTAAAAGGGGAGTCGAATAGGAAATGACAGCGATTATTACGGTAATAGCACGTTATCTGATGATTGTGCTGATTGCGGTATACACCCTGCAAAGTTTTACAGTATTTCGAAAAAAAACAGAAGCAGAGAGACAGCCTGTTTATAAAAGCCAGCTCGTTGAAATGCTTCTTTTACATTTTATTGCCTATGTAGTCATGTATTTACATACGCATGATCTGCTGTTGATTTTTTACTATATTGCGCAGATCACTTACCTGACGGCTACCATGATTGCATTTCGGATGATTTATCCGAAATTGTCACGGCTGCTGATGAATCATATGTATATGCTGCTATTAATTGGATTTATTGTACTTACCAGGTTAGACGCCGAAAAATCCATGAAACAATTCAGCATTGCTGCGCTCGCCACTTTTTTATCGCTGCTTGTGCCGGTTATTATCCGAAAAGCACGGTTTCTCCGTAACTGGACATGGGTATATTGTATTCTCGGCGCCGGTCTTTTAGTCGCAGTAGCAGTACTCGGATCGGAGACGTTCGGATCCAAAATTAATTTTACTATTGGCGGAGTCACCTTTTCGCCCAACGAATTTGTGAAAATTATTTTTGTTTTCTTTGTGGCGGCGATTTATTCAAAAGCAACGACATTTAAAACAGTCGTGCTTGCCACCGTGCTTGCCGCGGCGCATATACTGATTTTGGTCGTTTCCAGAGATCTTGGAAGCGCACTCATTTATTTTGTCGTATATATGTCCATGATGTTTATTGCGACTAAACGGTTTGCTTATTTATTCGGCGGACTTCTGTCATTTTCCGGCGCCGCATGCGCAGCCTATTTTTTATTTAGTCACGTCCGGGTGCGGGTACTTACATGGACCACTCCGTTTGAAATTATCAAAAATGATACGAGTCAGCTCGCACAGTCGCTGTTTGCGATTGGCACCGGCGGTTTTTTCGGAAGCGGTCTCTACGAGGGTATTCCAAATACGATACCTGTGGCCGCCGCCGATTTTATTTTCAGCGTCATCTGCGAGGAATTGGGAACATTGTTCGGCATCTGTATCATTTTAATCTGTCTGGGATGTTTTGTGATGTTTGCAAAAACGGCACTGCAAACAGAAGATTTATTTTATAAACTGGTCGGCTTTGGGTTGGCGGTTGTATTTATTTTTCAGGTATTTCTCACTATCGGCGGGGGAACAAAATTTATTCCGCTTACCGGCGTCACACTGCCGTTAGTCAGCTACGGAGGCACTTCGCTAATCAGTTCACTGATCTTATTTGCTATTATGCAGGGACTTTACATTTTGAATCAGGACGAAGGGGAGTCGAATGAAAATGTCCAAAAGCAAATCGAACGGTCAGAAAAAAGAGCATAAAAAACAAACTGGAAAAAACAGGGAAATTGTCGTTCTCACCTGTTTCTTTGTCGGAATTTTTCTTTTTTTGATCGGTTATCTGATTTATTTTCAGGTTGTTCGCGGTGAGGAAATTGCAAACAGTCCATATAACCGCAAACGCCAAAACTTACTTGCGGAAAAGGTTGTTCGCGGTGAGATTGTATCGGCGAACGGGGAGGTGCTCGCCCGCACCATTGTGGATGAAGATGGAAACGAGACACGAGAATATCCGTACGGCCGCATGTTCTCCCATGTGGTAGGATACAGTTTAAACGGCGGCTCCGGTCTTGAGGCGGCTTACAATATTCGTCTTCTTCGCTCGCATTCGTTCTTTTTGGAGCGCATCAAAAATTCGCTGACAGACACAAAAAATATCGGAGACCGTCTCGTCACAACGCTTGACACCGGACTGCAAACCGCAGCTTACGATGCGCTCGGCGACAACGAAGGCGCAATCGTTGTCATGCGGCCGAAAACGGGAGAAGTACTGGCCATGGTGTCCAAACCGGATTTTAATCCCAATAATATTGAAGAAATGTGGGACTACTTTACCTCCGAGGAAGGCGAAAATGACAGCTCCCTTGTCAACCGCGCCACACAGGGATTATATCCGCCAGGTTCGACGTTTAAAATTCTGACGACACTCGGCTATCTCAAACAAAATGAAGATCAGTACGAAAATTATGAGTATGTATGCGACGGCCATATTGAAGTTGACGGTGAAGTCATCAACTGTTATCACAATACCGCGCACGGCACTTTGAATTTGCGGCGTTCCTTTGCGCTGTCGTGCAATTCTTCTTTTGTGCATATCGGTTTATCGCTCAACCGAAAGCAAATGAATTCGCTCTGCAACTCTTTTTTGTTTAACCGCAGCCTGCCCATTGTTCTGCCTTACTCGCAGAGCACTTTTGAAATGGATCAAAATATGACGCACGAAAAACTGATGCAGACCGTCATCGGCCAGGGAGATACACTGGTTACTCCGCTTCATATGGCAATGATTGTTTCCGCCATCGCCAACGACGGCACGATGATGGCTCCATATTTTATTGATCACATTGAAAATGACAGCGGCGACGTCGTCAAGACATACAAGCCTTCTGTGGCCGCGTCTAATTTACTGACGGAACGAGAAGCCCAGATACTCACAGACTTTATGCAGGATGTCATTGAGGAGGGCACGGCAACGTCTCTGAAAAATGATGATTATTCTGTAGCCGGAAAAACAGGGTCGGCAGAATACGGGGAAGAAAAAGGAAACAGTCATTCCTGGTTCGTATGTTTTGCCCCTGCCAGCGATCCGGAAATTGTGGTCAGTGTCATTATCGAGGGCGGCGGAAGCGGCAGCGACTACGGAGTGCCGATTGCCCGAAAAGTATTAAATGAGTATTTTTATGGGACAGATTAAGTGCCGTACAGATGCGGGCAGCTATTTGCTATTGCAAAATCAGGTCAGATGTTCTATACTGTTAAATGAGTGAGTATACACACCATTTTACAGGAGGAATTGCAATGATAGAAGCAACAAGCTGTGGCGGTGTGGTTATTTTTCGGGGTAAAATTCTTCTGCTGTACAAAAATTACAGAAACAAATACGAAGGATGGGTTTTGCCAAAAGGAACCGTGGAAGAGGGCGAAGATTTTAAGGACACGGCGATTCGGGAGGTCCGCGAGGAGACAAGCGTCAAAGCCTCTATTATCAAATATGTCGGAAAAAGTCAGTATTCTTTTACGGTACCGGAAGATACGGTGGAAAAGGACGTGCACTGGTATCTTATGATGGCAGATAACTACTACAGCAAACCACAACGAGAGGAATATTTTGTTGATTCCGGTTATTACAAATTTCACGAGGCATATCATCTTCTGAAATTTTCCAATGAGAAGCAGATCCTGGAAAAAGCGTACAACGAATATCTGGATCTGAAGAAATGTAATTTATGGGGCAACAAAAAATATTTCTGAATGAAACAAAAGTCAGCATTCAATAGCTTTGGGAGGTTCCCAAAGCTATTGTGATAAGGAGGTATACGTTTGCCCCAAAATAAAGAAACCAACGTTACAAAATTCAGACGTTTCCGTCCTGATTTGGGCACACTGGTTTTCGGTTTTGTGTTTTTATATATTCTGATCTGTGTCGTGATCTATTTTACGAGAGACCATGTCGCTATCTATCAGGTAAAAACCGGTGAAATTGTTGAAAATCAAATGTATACCGGTCTGGTGCTCCGCACGGAACAACTGTTTTATTCCGAAAACAGCGGGTATCTGACTTATATTGGCCGGGAGGGCAGCAGAGTCAGTCCGCAGAGCACCGTGTATGTAGTCGGCTCGACGGCGAACACACCGTCCGATGAAAGCGGCGCCTCTTATACGTTTACCTCGGAAGATTATGCCCAGCTGTTTCAGGAAATCGAAGGATTTCAGACGGTATTTGAAACGGATCACTTTGCCACGGTCTACAATTTTAAATCTTCATTTTACAGTACGGTTTTAAATACCTATCAGGCCGGACAGGTATCAAACGGACTAGTCAGCGGCGCGCTCTCTAGCGCCCTTGCCAAGGCATCCGGCGTTTTGGTGTACAGCTATGACGGACTGGAAAATGTCACGTATGAAACATTTGAGCCGTCTATGCTCAATAATAATGACTATGAGCTGACCACGCTGAAAGGGCGCGAACAAATTTCCGACAACGAACCGGTCTACAAACTCATTACCGATGAACCTTGGGAAATTATTATTGAACTGGATGATACCACCGCGGCCAAGTATGTGGACGATCAGTATGTGGAGGTTCGTTTTCTCAAAGATCAAAATACTGTCTGGGGTCAGATTTCCAAATTTGAGCGCGACGATACCTGGTATTGCCGCCTGAAATTTACTAATTCCATGGTTCGGTACGCTACCGAACGGTATCTGGAAATTGAAGTAATGTTAGATAGCCAACGCGGTCTGAAAATTCCTAATTCCGCTATTGAGGAAAAGAAATTTTACACTGTACCGATGGAGTATCTAATGACCAATGAACTAGAAAACCAAACAGAATTCCGAGTTACGAAAGTTGACAAAAAAGGCAATACATCCGTTGAAAACATTCAAATTACGCCTTATTACACCGATCAGGAATTTGCGTATATCAGCATGGACGACCTGACATCTGACATTACGCAGATTATTCATCCTGAAACCGGCGCTCTGTATACGATTGGCCAGATTGGAACGCTGTCCGGTGTATACAATGTCAATAAAGGATATGCCGTGTTCAACGTCATTACTGTGCTCTACAAAAACGATGACTACAGCATTGTCAAAGCGAACGAAACCTATGGCTTGACACAATACGACCGTATTGCACTCGACGGCAGCAGTGTAGAAGATGACCAGGTAATCTACTAAACAGAAAGGCGGGTGTTTTTGTAAATATGGTGACAGAAAATTTACAGACTGTGCGCACAAAAATTTGTGAAGCTTGCGCGCGTGTTGGACGGGATCCGTCGGAAATCACTTTAATAGCGGTGAGCAAGACAAAGCCAAATGAAATGATTGCGGAGGCCATTGCCGCCGGTCAGGTGGATTTCGGCGAAAACAAGGTGCAGGAAATACTGAAAAAGAAGCCCGAATTTCCCCAGAACATCCGATGGCATATGATCGGCCATCTTCAGACAAATAAGGTGCGTCAGATCATTCCGCAGGCTGCGCTCATCCATTCCGTTGATTCCATGCATCTGGCGCAGGCCATCGACCGGGAGGCGGGCAAGTTGGGCATTCAAGTGCCGATTTTGATTGAAGTCAATGTCGCAAACGAGGAGAGCAAATATGGAATCCGTTTGGATGAGACATCGGCTTTTGTCGAACAGGCGGCCAATCTGCCAAACATTCGTG
Source organism: uncultured Lachnospiraceae bacterium (assembly GCA_944383325.1). Lineage (GTDB taxonomy): Bacteria > Bacillota > Clostridia > Lachnospirales > Lachnospiraceae > CALWPC01. The sequence continues at coordinate 126,123 of CALWPC010000046.1, forward strand.
TCGAAGGTTTGATGACGATTGCCCCTTTTGTCGAAAACGCAGAGGACAATCGTGAAATTTTTTCGAAATTATATCAAGAATATCTTGACATTCAAGCCAAAAACATTGATAATGTCCATATGAATGTACTGTCGATGGGTATGACCAATGATTATGAAGTTGCCGTGGAAGAGGGCGCAACGATGGTTCGGGTTGGCACCGGTATATTCGGAGTACGAGACTATAGATAAAAGGAGATTTTACTATGAGTTTTATTGATAACATCTTGGATAAGATGGGTTTAAGCGATGACGAATATGATGATGACGAGTTTTACGATGAGGAAGAGGAATTCGAAGAGCCGCCGAAAAAGAGCTCCAAAAAGGCTTCTTCCCGTGAAGATATGTACGACGACTTTGAAGATGATTTCGAGGATAAGAAGACCTATAATAAAGGCCGTACTGTAAAGCCGAGCACGAAGGTTACCCCGATCAACCGCTCACAGAAAAAGGGTTCCGCACTTCCGGAGGGAATGGAAGTCTGTGTGATCAAGCCTACGACCGTCGAGGATGCCAGAGAGATTACCGAGACGCTGCTGAATGGAAGAACGGTTGTCCTCAATCTGGAAGGTCTGGATATTGATATTGCACAGCGGATTATCGACTTCACAAGCGGTTCCTGCTTTGCAATCAGCGGAAATCTTCAGAAAATATCGAGCTATATCTTCATTATCACCCCTCAGAACGTGGATATTTTTGGTGATTTTCAGGATATTTTGAATGGCACGATCAATGTATCTGCACTGCGCGGAGACATTTAACATGCAAAAAGAGGAAGTGCAGTTTCAAAAACGCCTCGAGGAATTGGCGTCGCTTTCCTATCAGCGGCAGATTCCAGTTTACACTCATTTTTTAAACCGCAATGAACTACATATTTTACATACCGTGGCTGATGGATGGAAGCACCTATTCTTTCAGACATCCGGCGGCTATGAATTTGCAGAGCGTCAGATGGCTGTTTTTACCCCTGATGCTCTTCTTTTTGAAGTGAACTATCCGTTTACCGCGCTGTGTGTTCGTCCGTCCATGCCGAAGTTTGCCGAAGATCTGACTCACCGAGATTATCTCGGCGCCATTCTAAACCTTGGAATTGACCGCAATCGTCTCGGAGATCTAATTGTGCGCGACCGCACATGCTTTCTTTTTTGTGAAAATACGATTGCTGATTTTCTGATTCAGGAATGCACGCGTGTGCGCCATACCAATGTCATTGTCTCCTGGGCGGCGGATGAACAGATTGCCGCCTTTACAAAGCCTCAATTCCAGGAGCTGCGCGCCAGTGTCGCCTCGCTTCGTCTGGACGCGGTGTTGGCTGCAGGGTTCCATACGTCGAGATCCGTTATGAATCAACTGATCTATGACGGCTTTGTTTTTGTCAATGGGAGACTTACCCAGAACAGCAGTCATCTGTTAAAGGACGGCGATGTAATCTCGGCACGGGGCTACGGCAAATTTATTTTTGAGACGGTACTCTCAGAAACAAAAAAGGGACGGCTGATGATACGCCTGATGTTGTTTCAGTAAACATGACAACATTGACATTACAACAACAATTCATGGAGAGAACTCAAAATGACAACTACGATTGAGGTCCATCAGGACAAGCAAAAAATATATGATATTCTGTTTGATGAACAGATGGAGTGTTTTGCGGAACATTTTCAGACGCTTGGTTTTCAGAACCGAAAACTTTGCATTGTGACAGATTCCAACATTGAACCGCATCACGCAGAGAACGTCCGTACTTTTTTTGAACCGCTCACAGAGTATGTCTGTGTGTTTACGATGCCGGCAGGGGAAAACCACAAAACCGTGGAGACGGTGTGCGCTCTCTATCAATTTTTGATTGAACATCATTTTGACCGTCACGACTGTCTGGCTGCATTCGGCGGCGGTGTCGTCGGAGATTTGACTGGTTTTGCCGCGGCAACCTATCTACGCGGTATTGACTTTATTCAGATACCAACCTCTCTTCTTGCGATGGTAGACAGTTCTGTCGGCGGAAAAACCGGCGTTGATTTTGACGCATATAAAAATATGGTCGGTGCGTTTAAGATGCCGAAAGCGGTATACATCAATACCGCTTTTTTGGAGACGCTTCCTGAAATTCAATATTTCAACGGCATGGCGGAAGTGATTAAATACGGCGCTATTTTAGATTTGTCTTTTTATGAGTTTTTACTCACACATATGGCGGAGGTCCTGGCCCATGATCCTGAAATTATCACACAAATGGTCATCCGATGCTGTGAATTAAAATGCAGGGTCGTAGAAGAGGACCCTCTCGAACATGGGCTTCGCGCAATTCTCAATTTCGGCCATACCGTCGGTCACGCCATTGAAAAACAAAAAGAGTTTCAGCTGCTTCATGGACAGTGCGTTGCGCTCGGTATGGTTTGCGCAGCTTATCTGTCCTGGAAGCGGGGTATGATTGAACAGGAGGAATACTTAGAGCTTCGCGACGTATTGGTGGCATTCCGTCTTCCCATTACGGTAGACGGAATTTCGAAGGAAGAAATTTTAACGCTCATGAAATCCGATAAAAAAATGGACGCCAATACACTCAAATTTATTCTGCTTCGCGCAATCGGAGACGCATATGTGGATCAGACGGTGACGGATGAGGAGATTTTAGAGGCTATTGAGGTAGTCCTTTACCAAGAAGGTGAAATTGACAAAGAGATGGGAGAGAGTGCAAAGGCATGAACAATTTCCTGTGGAGACAGCTGCGGCAAAAACGCCGGCTGTTCCTCTGGCTTTCGCTGCTGACAATATTGCTTGTGGCGATTGATCAGGTGACGAAATATTTGGCCGCCCTTTACCTGAAGCGGCAGCCTCTGTCAATCGCAGAAGGTGTATTTTCACTGCACTATTTTGAAAACACCGGCACTGGTTTTGGATGGTTTGCAGACAACACACTCGGAATTACGATCATCAATTTTATTATTTTATTTGTATTATTGTACTGGATCTTGATTCTTCCCGCACAAAAGCGTTATCGGATCCTTCAAATTGTACTTACGTTTACCATCGCCGGCGCCATCGGCAACATGATCGACCGGTGTGCGCGCGGATATGTAATTGATTTTTTCTATTTTGAGCTGATCAATTTTCCTATTTTTAATATGGCGGATATTTATGTGACCGTGTCCCTCATTGTATTTGTTTTACTATTTCTATTTTATTACAACGGGGAGGAGACGAACCGCATATTAACCTTTCGTCCGGGTAGCAGGGGTCGACGGAAAGCTGGAGAGGAGAAAGAATGAAGCAAACACTGACTGCGCAAGAGCAAGATGCCGGAATGCGTATTGATAAATTTCTTCATCTGCACCTTCCCGAATATTCCCGTTCTTTTCTGCAAAAAAAACTGGAGCAAGAAATTACAGTCAACGGACACCGCGTCAGAGCAAATTACAAAGTCGCCGAAAACGATCAGATTGTGCTGTCGTTTTCAGAACCGGAACCGTTAAACATTGTTCCTGAACCTATTGCACTGGACATTGTGTATGAAGACGATGACGTTATTGTCGTGAACAAGCCAAAACGCATGGTCGTCCATCCCGCCGCAGGTCATAGCTCTGGAACACTGGTCAATGCGCTCTTGTATCACTGCAAAGATCGTCTTTCCGGCATTAACGGCATTCTCAGGCCAGGCATTGTCCACCGAATTGACCAGGACACGAGCGGTCTGCTCCTTGTGTGCAAAAACGATCATGCGCACATCGAAATTTCCCGACAATTATCGGAGCACTCGATACAAAGAGAATACCGGGCGATTGTCCACGGAAGAATAACCGCTGACAGCGGAACGATTTCTGCCCCGATCGGAAGACACCCCGTAGACCGCAAACGGATGGCTGTCACTGAGCGAAATGGGAAGCCTGCAGTAACCCACTATCAAGTGCTGAAGCGTTTTCGCCGTTTTACCTATATATCATGCAAACTGGAAACGGGAAGAACGCATCAGATCCGCGTTCATATGAAAAGCATCGGACATCCACTGCTCGGGGATGAGGTGTACGGCCCTGCAAAATGCCCTTATCATCTTCAGGGACAGACACTGCATGCCATGCTGCTCGGCTTCGTTCATCCGACGACGGGAGAGTATATGGAGTTTACCGCGCCGCTGCCTGATTATTTTGAACATCTGCTCTGTATCCTTCCATGTTGATGGAAAAATTAAAAACTGGAATTTTCTCTGAAAATACGATATAATAATGTTGGTTATTTTTTAACAATAAAATATAATGATCTGTGATTATGCAAAAGGGGGTAATTGTGATGGCTAATACAGTAATTACAATCGGGCGACAGTTTGGAAGCGGCGGAAAAGAGATTGGCCAGAAATTGGCCGATCGCATGAATATCCCGTGTTATGATAAGGAATTACTCGACAAAGCCGCAAAAGACAGTGGCCTGTGCAAAGAGATCTTTGAATCAAATGATGAGAAACACAATGCAAGCTTTCTGTATTCTCTGGTTATGGATACCTATTCGCTCGGCTATACAAGCTCTGTATATTCCGATATGCCATTGAATCAAAAAGTGTTTCTCGCACAATACGACGCCATCAAAAAACTGGCCAAAGAAGGCTCCTGTGTGATTGTCGGACGATGCGCGGATTATGCATTGGAAAATTACAAAGGGCTTTTGAGTGTATTTATTCACTCGGATATGGAAAAGCGAATCCAACGAATTATGAAAGTCCGTGATTTGAACGCAAAAAAGGCCAAAGAACTCATTATTAAAACCGATAAACAGAGAAGCAGTTACTATAATTACTATTCATCCAAACAATGGGGCGTTGCCTCCAGTTATCAAATTTGTCTGGACAGCGGTGTCCTCGGTATTGAAGATTGTGTGAACCTGTTGGAGCAGGCTGTAAAGATTCGATTTGGAAAATAAACATACACCCCCGCCGGTCACTGGTTGAACAGCGGGGGTGTTTTCGGTTTCATAAACGGTTACCGAAGCGGCGGCCATCCATGCAGATCGCCGTTTCGTATCGCCGTAAAAATTCGTTCCCGAATCCCGGGATAGTCCTGGTTTAACTGTCTGAGAAGTACTTTGATCTCTTCGCGCTTGGTATGTCCGTCTACTGCGCACAAACTTTTTTCAACCGGAAGATTCTGTGCGCGCTGAAAACCAATCACATCTTTTTCCGGCACATACATAAGAGGGCGAATGACGGTCAGATCCATACGATCCAGATAAGTGACCGGTGAGAATGTGTGCAGCCGTCCCTCAAAAAACAGAGACATCAGCAGCGTCTCTACCAGGTCGTCTTTATGGTGCGCGTATGCAATTTTATTGCACCCATGTTGCTTCGCCGTTTCATTGAGCGCGCCTTTTCGCATTTTCGCACAGAGAGAGCAGGGATTCGATTCTGCCCGCTCTTCAAAGATAATCTGTGCAATATTTGTCGGAACGACCGTATAGGAGACGCCTAGCTGCCCGCAAAGCTCCCGGATTCTTTCGGTACGGAAATTCTTGTGCCCGAGATCTACTGTGATCGCTTCAAACGTAAATCGGCGGGGATAGAAGCGCTGCAGCCCGTGCAGGGCATATAGAAGAGCGAGGCTGTCCTTTCCCCCGGAAATACCAATCGCAATATGATCCTCCTCCTGAATCATTTGATAATCGTCAACGGCTTTTCTTGTATAACTCAGCAGCTGTTGTAATTTCATTTTATAACTCCTTCTTGATCGAGACGTGGTCAGGGACTTTTTGTCAATGTAGCCAGTATATCATACTTTAACAACAATACAAAGCGGAAAATACCGCAAAGAAAACAAAGGAGCGGAATTTATCATGAAAGTAGTCATTCAGCGTGTACTGGAGGCTTCGGTAGAAGTCGATAAAACTGTTGTCGGAAAAATTGGAAAAGGCCTGCTCGTGTTCATTGGCATCGGCAAAGAAGATACGAAGGAGACAGCAGACGCGTTTATAAACAAACTGATTCATCTTCGTATTTTTGAAGATGCAAATGGGAAAACCAATCTGTCCCTGCATGACGTTCAGGGAAGCTTATTACTAGTTTCACAATTTACGCTATATGCCGACTGCCGCAAGGGAAACCGTCCAAGTTTTACTCAGGCCGGAGATCCGAAAATGGCGGAGGAATTATATGAATATATGATTGAAGTCTGCCGGCAGAAAAAAATTCCAACTGAACACGGAATCTTTGGAGCAGATATGAAAGTTTCGCTTGTCAATGACGGGCCGTTTACCATTTGCTTCTAATCTGGAAAGTAAAATAACATTTGTGCTCTATTTGGTTTTTGTCGGTTATTGTTGACTTTTGACAGAAATAATGATATTATTATCTGTACTTAGAATTTAAACGAGAGGAAGGATGGAAGAGTATGAAAAAAATGTTATCTTTGCTTTCTAGGGTATGCATATGTGTTATCTTTGTTTTTATGGTACAGATTATTCCCGCAGAAGCTTCGTCATACCAACTCGGAGACATCGATCAGGACGGAACCGTAGACGCTTCCGACGCTTTGCTAGTGCTTCAAAACAGCGCTCAATTAGTCGAATTTGACGAATATCAAAATATCGTGGCCGACGTAAATAAGGATGAGACGATTGATGCTTCCGATGCGTTACAGATTCTAAAAGTTGCCGCACAACTCGACAAATTTACGATTAATGTAGATTTGGCAGTAGGTGACGAATATGTAATTGACAAAATATTTGACGTTGGTTCTTATATGTGGATTTATGAAGTAAGCGATGAATCAGGACTTTCTGTAGAGAGAACCTTTGCCGAGTTGCCAGATGACAGAGAAGATTTCCCCGAACAAACATACACAATTACAGCTCAAAAGGCCGGTACATATGAATTTTTATTAAAATTTATTCCGGTGGGCGGCGATGAAGTGAAAGCTGAAACGCTTTACATCTTTAATGTAAAATAAAACGTTGCATAAAAATAATTACATAAAAAAAGCCATTATATCATAGATAACGCAGTATGAATCTATGGCATAATGGCTTTTTTTGATCGGCACTTGCATTCATTTAATTAATGTGGTAGAGTAATAGGAAGATACTTCACGTCGCAAAATGCGTGTTTTACGACATCAAGATTGGAGGATTCAAACATATGGCATCAAAAACTTATAAAGATCAGGTTGACCAGGAAAATATTCAGAAGCTTCGAAACTTGTTAAACAGCATGCCGGCTTTTTGCGGAACTTATTTCCGTTCGCTTGAGGCTACCAAATCGACACGCACAAGACTTTCATATGCTTATGACTTGAATTTGTTCTTTTCTTTTTTGAAGGATAAAAACCCCGCAATCGCCGCAATGGATCTGCGTCATCTGCCTATCGACGTTTTGGATCAGCTATCACCTATAGATATTGAAGAATATTTATCTTATCTGCAATCCTATGATAAAAACGGTGTGACAAGAACAAACAAGGATCACGGTATTTTGCGCAAACTGTCGGCGCTGCGTTCCATGTTTCAGTATTTTTTTAAAAAAGGAATGATACAGTCCGATATATCCGCCCGCGTGGAAGTACCAAAACTGCACACAAAAAATATTGTAAGGCTCGATCCGGATGAAGTGGCCACGATGCTTGACCTCGTCGAATCCGGAGAAAAACTGACGCCTGCTCAGCTGCGCAACCATGCAAAGACCAAACTGCGCGACGTGGCGATCGTTACTCTTCTGCTTGGAACCGGAATCCGTGTCTCAGAATGTGTTGGACTGAATTTGACTGATATTGATTTTAAAAACAATAAGATACGTGTTGTCCGAAAAGGAGGAAATGAAGATATTGTATATTTCAGCGAGGAAGTCGCCCACGCACTCTCCGACTATCTGGAATTAGACCGTGCAAATCTGCAGCCCGCCCCGGGTCACGAGGACGCAGTGTTCATTTCACTGAAAAATCAGCGCCTCACTGTGCGCAGCGTGGAACGATTGGTAAAAAAATATGCCTCTAATGTAACAACACTAAAGAAAATTACGCCGCATAAACTCAGAAGCACCTACGGAACCAATCTATACCGCGAAACAGGCGATATTTACCTCGTAGCGGACGTTCTTGGACATACAGACGTCAACACGACAAAAAAGCATTATGCGGCCATTCAGGAGGATCGTAAGCGTTCCGCTGCAAATGTAGTCAAGCTCAGAGAACCGTAAGTGATTTTTGCCAGATTTTTTCTCTTTTCATTTTAGTTGCCCCCACCCGTAAAACGGGTGGCTCGGGACGCGGGCTTTAAGCCCGCCCTGCTTGGCTGCGCCTCAAGGCGCTGGCTTTCTCTTTTTACGCCATGCGAAGTCTACCCTTGGTAGCCTTCCAACGGCTCCGTTCAAGCCACATTGCTATTGACTCGTCACTGCCCCTAAAGGGGCGTTTGTACTACTCAGCCTTGACCCTTAAAGGGGCTTCATATTCTTTCACACTGAGTTTATCTTGCATAATATCTGCTTTCAGCTTTCACTTCATCTTTTCCTGTATATACTTCTTTATCGTGGCTTCATTTCATCCGACTGTGCTCACATAGCTACAAATGCTTATTTTTTCATTCTTATATAAAAAATCCAATTAACTGATTGATTTTTTGTTGCTATTTTGTTTTACACCACCTACAAACTGGGATTTGCTTCAATCAATCATTACTTTAACAGGTGAACATTTACCGCTATTACATTTACTTTCAGATACGCTACAAGCGGTAACTCCGAGTGTAATATTCAATAATGCTTTTATTACAACTTTATCTCCTGCTTTGGAAATAGGCGCTTCTACTGCAATACTACCATTAGTATTGATTTTCGTGTGCATAAATAAATTGACAGGTGTAATAATGGGGCGTTGCTCATTAAGGGCGTTATTGATATTATCAAAGCAGTTTAGGTGTCCGTTGCCGTTATGATAGAAAAAATCATACATCTCTGGTCGGCAGCATGGGTGTAATAAATCATGTTCTCCGACGTCATCTGAAAGAACTTTCATCATAGGGCGGTACAGGTTTGTATAAATGGTATCTCCAATTTTTAACTTCAAAGACTCATTACAGTCAATCGTTACTCCTGTCGATAAAAATTCATTTTGGCTATTTGTTACTTCTGCGAAAAAATCAACTACTTGCCCACCTTCCATATCAACTACGGTAATATTTTGATCTTGCTTAACATCAATCTTTATACCCGCACATGCGGGTATTATATATTCTTCACTCACTATTTTACCTCCACGGATTTAAATTTGTCTTTTTCTTATTATAGCAATCAAGAGGAATTCGCACAAGTGTGTTATTCCTCTGTTTGATATTATATATCTGTTTTATAAGTTCAAGGAGAGAGTATTTTTCATAAATGAAAAATCTTCCTCTTGTTCCTTGACTTCTCTTTCTCTGTTATAATCAACAAATCTATCGTGAAGATATTGTCGTTGTTCTCTTAAATCCATATGTGAAGTGTCTCGCCCGTCTCGTTCCATTTCTCTTTTTAAATGCTCTTTTTCAGCTTTTGTTGTAGAAATAAACGTCAAACTCCGACCCATAATAAAGAGAGCGAAAACAACCAACCGTGCTTTCGCTCTCGTACATTATGCTCTCAATTTTACAGTTCCTCGATCGTCCGAATTTTGCCATCCGCCCAGATGCGTTCCAGATCGTAAAACAGGCGGTCTTCCGTACAGAAAATATGCAAAATCAGATCCCCGTAATCCATCAATATCCAGTTGGCCGTGCGGTATCCCTCCACATGGCTGTGGTGATACCCGGCTTTAGCAAGACATTCTTCCACGTTATCCGCCATCGCCTGCACCTGGTTACGGTTGAGTCCATCCGCGATCAGAAAGTAATTTGCTACGACAGAGACATCCTGAATATCAATAATGCGAATATCCTGTGCCTTTTTGTCCTCAAGCGCTTTATACGCGAGTTTTAACATTTGTGTCGATGTTGTCTCCATGATTCCCTCCATATTGTTGTCCAATATAATAATCATATGTTTTTTGTGTGATCGGATCGACCGCTCCATTATTATCTTTTAAAAATTGAAGCGTATCCTCTAAAATCATCACAAGCGCCCGATCCATATCCCGAAACGCCATCTGACGAATTTCCGGCAGGCGCGGCGCCCTGCGGCGATTCGGTTCAATATAGTCCGCGATATAAATAATTTTGTCCAGTACACCCATATCCGGTTTACCGGTTGTATGATTTAAAATAGCGCTGATAATCTCATCATCGTGAACATTATACTTTTTCATTGCGAGAAATGCGCCAAGTTTTGCATGTAACAGAGCCGGATAAGAACGCTCTACTTCCGTCATCTGAATATTGTATTTATTGCACAAATAAATTTTCCGTTCCGGAGGAATACATTTCGCCGCATCATGCAACAGTCCGGCCAACCTGGCCTTTTCAATATCATACCCGTGACACATTGCCATAGCTGCGGCGAGATAAGACACGGCAACCGTATGCTGAAAACGCTTCTTGTCCAACTGCTTTTTGACTTCCCGCTCAATCATGGAAGTTTTATTCAGCTCCACCTGTTTTCTCAGCATGATCATCCATCCTTTCTGTATGTGAATCAAAACCGGAACATCCGTATAACTGATGCGTCCGAATATAATGCTCTACGGCGGGAGGAATCAATTCCCTGACCGCTTCTCCGTCTGCAATTCGCCTGCGTATCTCACTGGATGAGACGCTCATACGCGGAATATTCAGAAGACCAATCTGTGCTTGAAACTGATCCGTCACACGCGCCATCTGCTCCGACAGCTCTTCCGAGACGACGAGCCCCCGATTCGCCACCAACAGGATACACAATTTTGCAATAACGTCCGGCTTTCTCCACGATGCAAAACTGCGCAGCGAATCACCGCCCATAATAAAATAAAACTGCGTATTCGGATAACGCTCGTGCAGTTTCTGTAAGGTATCATAAGTATATGTGTATCCACTTCGGTGCATTTCAAACAGAGACAACTGCAAAAATGGTTCGCCATGCAAAGCTGCTTTGATCATCTCAATGCGATGGTTGGCGCTTATAAGCTCCACATGCTGTTTATGAGGCGGTACTTTAGACGGCATGACCCACACCGTGTCCAGACCAAACTGGTTATATGCCGTATTGGCCAATGCCAGATGTCCGTAGTGAATAGGATTAAACGTCCCGCCCATAATGCCGATTTTTTTATAAATCATAGCACAATCTTTTTGTTCTCCTTTGACTCGCGATACAAAACAATTTTACGGCCGATCACATGGACAACCGCTGCACGCGTGCGCTCCGCCAATACCGAAGCCAATTCCTTCGGCTCGTCCATACAGTTTTTCAGCACATTAATTTTAATCAGTTCCCTTGCTTCTAGCGCCTCCGACACGGCCTGCGTAAGCTCCGGCGTAACTCCGGCTTTTCCAACCGAGAAGATGCAGTCCATGGCCGAGGCAAGCCCTTTCAAATAAGCCCTCTGTTTACTTGTCATATTATTCTCTCCAATAAATCATTTATCCGTCAACTTCCAATCAAAACATTTGAAATGTTTCTATCCATATCTTATCAGGTTCCGCTCGATCTGGCAAGCTGTCTGTGTTCCAGTTCGCAAAGCGGCCTCTCTCTCTTTCTTCTCGTCACTTCCACGAGTCCGAGCGCAGTCATATCAACGACAATCGGAGACTGCGGATCCGATAGAAATGCCGTTCTCAGAGCTTCAAGGACACGATCATTATTTTCCGGCCGGTTCATATTGATAAAATCAATAATAATAATTCCGCATAATCTGCGCAGTCTGATCTGAAACGCAATTTCCTTGGCGGCTTCCATATTAATGCGGCAAATGGCATCCTCTTTATTTTTGCCCGCCGTATTTTTCCCGGAATTCACATCAATACTTACAAGCGCCTCCGTCTGTTCAATTACGATTGATGCTCCTGAGGAAAGCCATATTTTTTTCTTACAAAGCGCGTCCATCAGCTGTTGATCTACATTATATAATTTTGATAACGGCAACAGACGGTCGTCGTAAAACCGTACCGGAATCTTGGTCTGGCTGTTTTTCAGCTCCTCATAAATTTCCGGCAAATCCGTAATAATTTCTGAATACTCATGTGTATAAAAACTATTTAAAATAGACGCCGCGCTTTCGTCAGGCCGGTAAAGGCAGCTGTAACAGGTACGCATACGGCTGTAGGTCAGAATTTTCTCCCATTTGTTGGCTAACCGGAAAAGTTCGTCGTTTAATTCAGACACAGAAGCATCTTTACTTTCCGTGCGGAACAACACGCCGCAGCCCTGCGGGACAACAGACTGCGAGCGATACCATTCCTGCAGTCTTGCGCAGTCTTCAGGCGAAAGGCGCCTGGAAAAAAAAGCGCCGGGATATGCGGGCTGAAGAATACAAAGTGGACTAATCAGTGTTAATCGCGTGCTGACTGTCGGCGTTTTGGATTTCACCGCCTCTTTTGTCACCTGAACAACTAACTCATCTCCCTGACAAATTTTCGAGGAACCAAGCTTTTTTGTAAAAAAAGCCTCTTCGATATGATCAAGCGGCAAATAGCAGGACACGCCTTTTTCAATTTCCACAAATGCAGCGCATAAATTTGAAAGCACTTTGCTGACACGCGCAATATAAATACGGTTTAATACGCTTTCCTGCTGTTCAAAAAAAAATTTAATCTGCGCAAGGCGACGTCCGGCAAGCAGTCCGGCAACGCGCTCGTTTTGATAGGGCTCTGCAGTTGTAATCAACAATTTTCCCTGTTCATCCATAATAACCCCCGTGATTGTCTGTCGTTTACATTCCTGCGCATACTTCCGCCTCTGTTTCATATGCACTGAGCGGTACAAATGAACGCACCTCTTCTTCATTGGCGGAAATATCTGCATACAGCTCTGTGCGGTGAATCAGATAATCAAACGCACCTCTTTCACAGCCTGCATATGTACACAGCGCATCAAGAAGCAGCTCTGGCTTTAAATTCCGGCTACTGCCGGCCGCAAGGCGTACACGTAAAACCGGTTTCTTTTCTATAAATTCCATGCAGGCTGAATAAACCATCGGGCGAATATCAACCATCTGCACACTTTTTTTTGTCTTTTTTTCAATCAAAATGTGTTCTTCGTTCAAAAAGTGTTCCAAGATGGCGGAATCCTCAAAAAAAGATGCCGGCCGATACCTGCACGAAATCTCATAGTCCGCTGCGGCAACAACAGACATTGCGCTGTGACTCTGCTGCTTTAGCATTCGATAATCCACCACTTCGATCCCCTCAACCATCTGTTCGTTTAATCTGTGCAAAGCCTCTGCAGGCTCCGGGGAAGAATGAAGCTCAATATCCATGTATTCTCCGTCACTGGTCAGACCGAGTCCAAGCGGCGCAGCAAAACTCATCACCTGATGCGGACTGTAGCCTTCCGTATAAACAATATCCAACCCTGAGCGCCGAATCGCTTTCTGAAAGAAGCGCATGACATCCAGATGTCCGATAAATTTCATCACACCGTACTTTCGAAATTTAATTCTGATTTTCATAACATACCCCGCTCTTATAGCGCGCCGCGCCACACCCTGAACATCCCTGGCGGCAATTACGCGTCACATCCGCCTGTTTTGCCCGCTCATATTCGTTCAGCAGAAAACGCTTGCTTACGCCAATATCAATGAAATCCCACGGCAGCAGTTCCCCGGTATCACGTTCACGGTTGGCATAAAAGGCAGGATCCAACCCGCACTCTTCAAACGCGCTCATCCATTTCTGATTGTCAAAAAAATCACTCCAACTATCAAACATGCATCCCTTTTCATAAGCCCGGAGGATGACAGACGATACTTTTCGGTCTCCCCTGGCCAATACGCCTTCTAAAACGCTTAAATCCGCCTCATGCCAGTTGTATTTTAAGCTTTTCCGATTGTGTTGACGTTTCATCTCATCATTTACAATTTTCGCTTTATCTAAAAATTCTTTTTTTGTATTCATCGGCGCCCATTGAAATGGGGTAAACGGTTTTGGTACAAAAAAGGAAGAACTGGCGGTAATCTGACATTTTCCGTTCCGATTTTCCTTTGGAATTTCATAATACCGCCGCGCCACTTTTTCAGATAAATGGGCAATCTCCAATAAATCCGCCGTAGTTTCCCCTGGCAGGCCAAGCATAAAATAAAGCTTCACTTTATTCCAACCGCCCTCGAAAGCCTGCCCGGCTCCCTCGAGAATCATCTCTTCCGTCAGTCCTTTATTAATGACATTGCGCATTCTCTGTGATCCCGCCTCCGGCGCAAACGTAAGACTGCTCTTGCGCACATCCTGGATTTTGCTCATGACATCCAGAGAAAACGTGTCAATCCGCAGCGACGGAAGAGAAATATTGACTGCCGTACTTCCAATATTCTCAATCAAAAACGTGATTAACTCAGAGAGCTCCCGGTAATCACTGGAACTGAGCGAACTGAGACTGATTTCTTCATGTCCCGTATTTTTTAACATATCCACGGCCAGTTTTTTCAGCACCTCGACATTGCGCTCGCGAAGCGGCCGATATACCATACCCGCCTGACAAAACCGGCATCCCCGGATACATCCGCGCAAAATTTCCAGTACGACCCGATCCTGCGTCGCTTTAATAAACGGCACGACCGGCGCTTTCGGATAACAGGCGGCCGAGAGATCCTCTACCACCTGACGCGCCACCGTCTTTGGGACGTCTTCCCTGACCGGTGTAAACGCAGTCAGGCGGCCGTATTCATCATAGGAAGCCTCATAAAGAGACGGAACATACAGACCGGGAATGTGCGATGCGCGGAATAAAAATTCTTCCCGGGAAACTCCTTCTTCTTTTGCCCGGATATAGACATCCATCAATTCCCGATAAACTGTTTCTCCTTCTCCAATATAAAAAATATCAAAAAATTCCGCTATCGGTTCCGGGTTGTATGTGCACGGGCCGCCCCCGATAACAATCGGGTCATCCCATGTCCGATCCTTTGCTCTGAGTGCAATCTGCGACAAATCAAGAATCTGCAGCACGTTCGTATAACACATCTCATACTGCAGTGTAATTCCAAGAAAATCAAACGCTTTTACCGGATCCTGACTCTCCAGAGCAAACAGAGGAATATGTTCTCTTCGCATCTGCGCATCCAAATCCGGCCACGGCGAATAAACGCGCTCGCACCAGATGTCATCCCAACGGTTAAACATATCATATAAAATCTGAATTCCCAGATGCGACATTCCGATTTCATATACGTCCGGAAAACACATGACAAAGCGGACCGCAACATCCTCTTTTCTCTTCATTACTGAATTGACTTCATTGCCAATATAACGTGCCGGCTTTTCTACTTGCAGCAGCAGTTCTTCGCTTAAAGCCAGTTTGCGCATAGCCATCCTCTCTTCTCTCTTATCTTCTGGATAATTCTTCCGTGATCTGCGCCCATGTCAGGTTTTTTTCTACCATGAGCACCATCGCATGATACAAAAAGTCTGCCATTTCGTACTTAATCTCTTCCGGATCTGGATTTTTGGCAGCGATGATAATTTCTGTCGCCTCTTCTCCAAGTTTTTTTAAAATTTTGTCAATCCCTTTATCAAACAGATAATTGGTATACGACCCCTCTTTCGGATGTTCTTTTCGATCAAGAATCGTAGCATATTCCTGTAAAAAGACGCGCAGTCCCTCCGGATCGTCATCGGCAGACGGCGCATATTCTTTGCTCTGCTTGGACGAATTCAAGGCAACAGTCTCTAACGCCGTAATCGGAGTATAAAAACAGCTGTTATGCCCGGTGTGACACGCCGGTCCAAGTGTACGCACTTTTGCGAGCAGCGTATCCCGGTCACAGTCAATCGAAAGCGAACGGACAAATTGCAAATTTCCGCTTGTCTCCCCTTTGACCCACAATTCTTGCCTGCTGCGGCTGTAATAAGTCATTTTTCCGGTCCGAATCGTTGTTTCAAACGCTTCCTCATTCATATAGGCAACCATCAGAACCTCATTTGTCGCATCATCCTGCACGACAACCGGTAACAGTCCGTCCTTGTTTAACTCAAATTCATCAAAAGTCAGCGCGCTTTTCAGAGAGCCAACCGCAATCCCCTGCTGTGCAAGATAATGTTTTAATTCAAACAGATTCTGATGCGGCTGACTCACATAATCACCGGAAACGCCGCTGATCGTATCGTCCGAAAGATCCCTGGCAAGCTCCTCCGGATCGCTCGTATTTTCAATTAAAAGTAAGTTTTTATCGGTATCAATGGAATCTTTGGAAATCAGAAAATCGGCATAACGGTCAATATACTCGCGGTGCGCAATATAGTCATCAACCCATTCTGTGTACACGGCAAGCTTTTCTTTCCCGAAACGTTTATACGATTCCTCAAGCACAAGATCCGCGGCATCGTCGCGCATATTGATGACGGCGACCGCCGCCCCGGCATACAGCAGCTTCTTGACATCCTCAAAACGTTTCGCCGTTCCGCCGGCAAAAATCGGAAGCTCCGTAAGCTGCGCCGCTTCACGCAAAAAGGAAAGCGCGCCGTCGTGCTCCTCATCCGTCTGAGACCAGTCAAACAGCAGCAGCGCATCCGCGCCGTTATTTTCATATATTTTGATTAATTCACGGGAATACGCTGTCAGCTCACCCGAAATAATCATATTGGGTACAATCAGTTTTTGTTCCATCGCCCTCTTCTAACCTCCTTAATCTCCAAGGCTCCCCTTTGTGGACAACACATCGACAATGCGGGGATCCATCTGTACCGCTTCATCCAGAGCCTTTGAAAATGCCTTGAACATCGCTTCAATCAGATGATGATTATTCGTGCCCGCCAACTGTTTAAAATGCAGATTCATTCCTGCGCTGTATGCGACTGCATAAAAAAACTCCCGCACCATTTCCGTGTCAAAATAGCCGACCCGATCTACAGTCAGCGCAACATCACTGTCAAAATACGGACGCCCGCACAGGTCTACCGCGCACAAAATAAGAGCGTCATCCATCGGAAGAATACGGTCGCCATAACGGCAAATCCCCTTCTTATTCCCGATGGCTTTCCGAATCGCCGTGCCAAGCGCAATGCCGGTATCCTCGATTGTATGGTGGCAATCCACATACAGATCACCGCTGACCTTCACTTCGAGATCAAACAGGCCATGTCTTGCAAATCCATTGAGCATATGATCAAAAAAGCCAATGCCGGTTTCCACTGACGCCTGGCCGGATCCGTCAATGGTCAAAGAAAGTTGGATTTTTGTTTCTACCGTGTTTCGCTGCACGGACGCCGTTCTTTTATTCATCGCATTTTCCCTCCCGGTTTTCAAAGCGGACACGTATGGAATTTGCATGCGCGGTCAACTGCTCCGCCTCCGCAAAATATTCAATGTCCTCATGAATGTTCTCCAACGCTTCTCTGGAATATGAAATAATACTTGATTTTTTAATAAAATCGTCTACGGAAAGCGGCGAGAAAAATTTAGCGGTTCCGTTAGTCGGCAAAACATGATTGGGTCCTGCAAAATAATCCCCAAGCGGCTCCGAGCTGTATTCCCCGAGAAAAATAGCGCCGGCATTGCGAATTTTTGTCATCACCTGAAATGGATCTCTCGTCACAATTTCCAAATGCTCAGAGGCAATCTCATTGGCCGCTTCAATCGCTTCGTCCATAGAACCGGCAAGTAAAATATATCCATAATTCTCAATGGATTTCTGAATAATGTCTTTCCTGGAAAGCTCGCTGACAAACTGCTGAATCTGTTCGGCAACCTGCTCGGCCAGCCTCCGGCTCGTCGTCACAAGAATGGCGCTTGCGAGTTCGTCATGCTCTGCCTGCGACAACAGATCGGCAGCCACATACCGCGGATTGGCCGTTTCATCCGCCAACACCAGAATTTCGCTCGGTCCGGCGATAGAGTCAATACTGACATGCCCGTAAACGCTCTTTTTGGCAAGCGCAACATAGATATTTCCCGGACCGACAATTTTATCCACTTTAGGAATACTTTCTGTGCCAAATGCCATCGCGGCAATCGCCTGCGCGCCGCCGACTTTATAGATTTTATCAACTCCGGCCTCATTTGCGGCCACCAGTGTGGGAGCGTAAACAGAACCGTCTGCTCCCGGGGGTGTGGTCATAATAATTTCATCGACGCCCGCCACCTTTGCAGGCATCACATTCATCAACACAGAGGAAGGGTATACGGCTTTCCCTCCCGGCACATAGACGCCGACACGCTCCATTGCCGTAACCTTCTGCCCAAGCAGCGTTCCGTTCGGCGCAGAGTCAAACCAACTAAACTGCCGTTGTTTTTCATGATATTGATAAATATTATCCTTAGCACGGCGCAGCACTTCCACAAATCGTTCGTCCACCTGCTGATATGCCTGGCGAATCTCTTCCGCTGTCACCTCGATCGTGTCAGCCGTCAGTTCCGCATGATCGAAGCGCTTCGTGTAATCGAACAGAGCTTTGTCCCGCTCTTCCCGGACACGGTTTACAATTTCAGAAACTGCGCTCGCATAGGATTCATATTGATTGGGGCTTCTTTTTAACAGATTATCGAGTATATCTTTCTTTGTCTCCTCGGTCAGTGTAATGATTCTCAACGTACATTCCGCCTTTCTCTATATTACCTTGCGCAGACGGTCAATCAGCGACCAAATGCGCTCCTGCTCCATTTTCATACTCACCTGGTTGACAACCATACGCGCAGATAATGGACAAATCTCTTCCAGAACGGTCAAACCATTTTCTCTGAGCGTTGAGCCGGTTTCGACAATATCCACAATCACTTCGGACAGTCCGACAATCGGCGCCAGTTCAATGGAACCGTTCAGCTTGATAATTTCTACCGTCTGATGCTTTTTGTTATAGAAATAGTCTTTCGCAATATTCGGATATTTCGTTGCGACACGGATCAGTTCTTTATGCTGCAGATACTCTTTTGCCGATTGCGGCCCGCACACACACATGCGGCATTTCCCAAAACCAAGATCAAGCACCTCATAAAGCTTGCGCCCTTCTTCCATAATCGTGTCTTTGCCGACAATACCGACGTCGGCCGCGCCATACTCGACATACGTCGGAACATCCGGTCCCTTGGCTAAAAAAAACTTGAGTCCCAACTGTTCATTGACAAAAATCAATTTCCTGGAATCCTTATCTTTCATTTCCTCGCAGGTAACGCCAATCGTTTCAAATAAGTCCAGCGTCGTCTTTGCCAATCGTCCTTTTGTGAGTGCAAATGTAATATAATTCATCACGTGTTATCCTTTCCGATCACGACCAATTTCCGGCCAAGTGTCTGATAATATCTCTCGTCGTCCAGACTTGTCCGCCGGATCAACTCTACGCAGATTCCCTCTCTGCGGAGATTTCCTGCGGTCTGAAGCGCCCTTTGAAAGTCCCCGTCGTCATACAGCACAACCGTTTCCGGCTCCGCCGCAGACATTGAAATATTTTGCCGGTTTAACGCGTTCATCAGCTGATCGGCGAGCACAACAAAACCAACCGCAGGCGCCTCTTTTCCAAAATAATGCATAAGAGAATCGTATCGTCCCCCAGTGACAATGGCCTCTCCGGTTCCATAGGTGTATGCGCGAAAAATAATGCCCGTATAATATTGATATTTGCTTAGCATTCCAAGATCAAAAGAGATATACTGCTCACACCCATATTCTTTCAGGCAGGCATAAATCGCCTCCAATCGCTCAATCGCCTGAATTGCGCGCGTATTTTTCGTCCATGATTTTGCCTCTTCAATCAGTTCAATTCCGCCAAACGTCTGCGTCAGTTTCTGAAACATCCTGCGCTGTCCGTCCGACAAATCCTTTTTTTCCAGTAATTCATCTACGCCAAAAAAATTTTTTTCTGAAATGCGCTGTCTCAGCTGCTCACCCTCGTCATCTGAAAGCCCGGCCTCCTCGAGCAATCCCTTAAAAAATTCTACCTGCCCGACTTCGACCTGAAATTTAGTGAGACCGGACGCTAGCAAAGATTCCACCGCAAGGGCAAGAATTTCGGCGTCTGCCGTCACCGCTGCATCGCCAATAAATTCCACACCAATCTGCGTAGTTTCCTTTAAACGTCCCCGATAGGCGGCGGACTCATTGATAAAGGTGCTTCCGCTATAGCACAGACGCACCGGATGCGCATCTTCCAGAAAATACTTTGCCGCACACCGGGCGATGGAAGGCGTAAAATCCGGACGCAGCACTAACGTATTGCCCTCCCGGTCAAAAAATTTATACAAATCCTTTGACTGCGTTGTTCCGACCTCGCGGCTGAAAATATCAAAAAATTCAAACGTCGGCGTTTGAATATCGTGATAGCCAAAACTCCTCTGTACTGTATGAATACGTTTTAACAGTTCCTGCTTGCTGATGCAGTCTTCATTATAATAATCCCTCACGCCCTCCGGCGTATGTAAAAGTCTGGTATCCATCCTGTCCTCCATGTCCGTTATTTGCGTGCCTCAAGATCGCGGCTAAGCGGTTCCAGATAATGCAAAAGCACCCCTTTGCTTCCGCCGAAAAAATAGTCCGGCCTAAGCTCCTCATACCGGAAACTCTTTCGTCCTCCCGACTCCATGCGCTCCCAAAAGATCGACAACTCGTGAAACGACATATAATAAAATTCATTTCTGGCAGTAAAACAGAGAATCAAAAACGCCACTCCGTCCTGGCGTTCAAACTCTTCCATAAACTCCACCTGATGCGGATGGATGTTGGCAAGCGCAAACACATCTTTGCTGCACTCTTTCGCGTCAAAGCATACCGGAATCCCCTGCACCGCCCCGATATAATCGACTGTACTCTTCTGCTCAAAATAAGCGAGTGTAATATGCCGATGTTCCTTATCAATTTGAATCGGTGTAATTGGCGTCGGAATTTTCTGAATCAGCGCCAGACCGCACTCTCTGTAATGTTCATTCGTACGGTTAATCAAATCCTCTAGCGTAGATCCTCTCAGTCCGCGCGTGTTCCATGTTCCCATGAAAGGCCCTCCTTCGCACAGATTTCTTTCATCTGCCTCGGCGGCTTCGCAGTAATGATTTTTCCTGACAGTTCCTCCAACGTACCGGTCAGTTCAGGAAAAACAAAGCGGTAGGCATGAAGCAGCTGATATTTCAGCGCATAATTCCGAAAAAAATACTCGTTGACGTCCTGCCTGCCGTATTTATGATCTCCAATAATCGGATGGCCGATCCGTGCCAAATGCGCCCGAATTTGATGTGTCCGGCCCGTAATGAGCCGCACCTCCAAAAGCGTGCACTTCCCATTATCGGAAATCGGCGTATACTCCGTTTCAATCGGCTTTGCGTCCCCGACCGGCGTATCAGAAATGGTCACTATATTTTGATCCGTCTCCCGCTGCAAAAACGCACGTACGGTCTGCGGCTTTTTCAATACTCCATCCACAATACACAGGTAATATTTCCCAACCGCGCGGCTGCGCAAAAGCCGTCCCAGTTCCTGAAGCGCCGGAAGTGTCTTTCCTGCAATCACAAGTCCGCTTGTATTGCGGTCAAGACGATTGCACACCGACGGTTTAAACGACTGCAGCTCTTCTTTTGTCAGCTGACCGGTATCGACCAGATAGGAAATCAGCATTTCCACAAGAGAAATGTCCTGTTTTTCCGCTTTCTGAGAGAGTGTACCAACCGGCTTGTCCATCACAACAACCTGGGAGTCCTCATAGACAATACGGGGATGCACCGTATGCGGTACATAGACGGTGCCCGTAAACTGCGCGATCGTTTCCTCAGATAAAAACAGCTTAATCTCATCGCCGACATGAAGCAGTTCTCCGCCCTCCGCTTTTTTCCCATTAAGCGTAATATTTTTTTTACGCAGCATTTTATAAATAAAACTTTTAGGCGCTTCCCGAAAATATTTTAATAACATTTTATCCAGACGCTGTCCCGCCTGGTTGGAATTGACAAACAACTGCTTCATTCGGTTTCATCCCTTTCCTATACCGCGCCATGTCACAGACTTGCCGCCAGTATTGACGTTTTGATTCGCTCGCACAGGTCGCGCTCTTCTTCGGTAAGCGAATCCGTTTGCTGTGCCGCCCTGTCCGCAAACGGCTTGCGGGTTGTAAAAATTTTGACTGTCGCCTTTGCAACCGCGTATGTCTCAAGCATTTTTGAAATTGTTTTTTCCGCTTTCACAACATCTACCGGCTGTGAGGAATAGGCAAAAATTCCATTTTTATGCACCAGGATGCAGTCGAGCGGAAAAATCGCTTCCCGCGAAGTAATGACACACTCATACAGCATAAACGGAGACGAATTGATTTGATGAAGCGCCGCATAATCGTCGGCTTTGATCGGTTTGGCGCGAAGATACATAATGAGCGCTACGATCTGTTTTCCCGCAGGCAAGGCGCCGAGCACGGCCAGAATCGAAAAATAATTCGCGCGCGTCTTCGTTGTCAAATACCCTGCAAGGAAAATGGCGATTACTACCGCGAGCATAAACAACGCCTTTGCTGCCGTTGTTTTTTTCTGATAATTCAGATAGCCGAATTGTCCCTTTTTCGGGCGTCGATTTGATTTCGATGAAATTGTCTTTTTATGTTTTGTTATTTTACTCATATTCTATTATTTTTTCATGTTTTGCTCATTCTGTCAATTCAGAGTTTACAAAAACGACCGTTTTTTACCGATTATTTTTTACAGTAGTGTCTTTCTTTTTCTTTTTGTGAATATTTCGTATCGTTTTTTTGCGAACGCCGTTCTTCGCAGCCTTCGATACCTGATTTGTACCTTTACGGTTCGCGCCGGGGCGGGGCGGGATCAGACACGTTTTGTCCCATCCGATCAGATCCGTGCGTCCGGTCTTTAACAATGCCTCTCTTACAAGCGCATCATTTTTCGGATTGCGGTACTGAATCAGTGCGCGCTGCATCGCCTTCTCATGCGGATTGGTCGGCACATATACCGGTTTCATCGTCCGCGGATCGAGGCCGGTATAATACATACAAGTAGAAAGTGTAGACGGCGTCGGATAAAAATCCTGCACCTGCTCGGGCATATATCCAAAATCGCGAAGATATTCCGCCAAATGAACCGCTTCATCCAGTGTGGAGCCCGGATGAGAGGACATCAGATACGGAACAAGAAACTGCCGTTTTCCGAGCGTACGGTTGATCGCCTCATACTTTTTTACAAACGCCTCATACACATTTCGTCCGGGTTTCCCCATCTTTTCCAAAACCGGATCTGAAATATGTTCCGGCGCCACTTTTAGCTGACCGCTGACATGATACATACATAACTCCCGGAGAAAGGTGTCATCCGGGTCTTCCATGACATAGTCGTAACGTATTCCCGACCGGATAAATACTTTTTTGATTCCCGGCAGACTGCGCAGACGGCGCAGCAGCGTCAGATAATCGGAATGGTCAACCACAAGATTTTTACAGGGCTTAGGAAACAGACATTGTCTGTCCGTACAGGCGCCCTTAGTCAGTTGTTTTTGACACGCCGGCTGACGAAAATTAGCCGTCGGCCCTCCGACGTCGTGGATATAGCCTTTAAAATCCGGATCCTGCGATATAAGCCTGGCTTCCTCAATCAGGGACTCATGACTTCTTGTCTGTATAATGCGTCCCTGATGAAACGTCAAGGCACAAAAGCTGCACGCCCCAAAACATCCGCGATTACTTATGAGACTGAATTTTATTTCCGCGGCAGCCGGAACCCCTCCATATTGCTCATAGCTCGGATGCGCACAGCGCATATACGGCAGCGCATATACCTCATCCATCTCCTCCTGCGTAAGCGGATCAGCAGGCGTATTTTGCACGACATAAATGCCGTGCGGATATGGTTCGGCAAGCGGTTTTGAGGCAAACGGATCCGTATTTCTGTACTGTATAAAAAAACTGGAAGCGTATGCTTTCCGGTCCGTTCTGACCTGTTCAAAATCAGGAAGAACAATCACCTGAGGCACATCCGAAAGAGTTCGGGTCCGATACACCGTCCCCTTGACATAGGTAAGATCATGCACCGAAATGCCGCTGTCCAGTGCATCTGCAATCTCAACAATCGGCTTTTCTCCCATTCCGTAAATCAACAGATCTGCTCCCGAATCCAACAGGATCGATCGTTTGACTTTATTAGACCAGTAGTCATAATGAGCCATCCTGCGCAGGCTCGCCTCAATTCCGCCGATAATAATCGGTGTATTTTTGAAGGTGCGGCGAATCAGATTACAATAGACAACTGTTGCATAGTCGGGACGCTTTCCCATAACTCCTCCCGGAGTATAAGCGTCCGTCTCCCGCCTCTTTTTTGAAACGGTATAATGATTCACCATCGAATCCATGTTTCCGCCCATGACAAGAAATCCAAGGCGCGGCTCCCCGAATACGGCGATGCTTTCATCCTCTTTCCAGTCCGGCTGCGAAATAATTCCCACAGTATATCCCGCGGCGTCCAACACCCGGCTGATAATCGCATGTCCAAAGCTTGGGTGATCCACATACGCGTCGCCTATTACATACACAAAATCCAACTGCCGAATGCCTTTCTTAGTCATCTCCTGCCTGCTGACTGGTAAAAACCCTCTGGTCATTGCAACCCTCTTTTCTGACGAATCTGCTTTTCTATCTAAAGCGGAAACGAAATCTCTTCAAACGTGCGGATATAATAATCCGCCGCCTCTTTTTTCCTTAATGTCTGATTTCTTGAAAAATGATCCCAGACAGCGCACACTTTCATTCCCGCGCGTTTTCCGGCGACAATCCCGTTATATATATCTTCAAATACCAGACAGTTTTCCGGACGCACGTGCAGGCGTTTCGCCGCCTCCAAATAGACGTCGGGCGACGGTTTTCCGGCGTTGACATCGCACGAGGTCACTACACAGTCAATTGTTTGAAGGACATGATGTGTAGAAGCAATGGTGTTTACGAGCTGCACGGAATTACTTGTCGCAATCGCGGTAGGAACATTGCGGGCATTTAAATAGCGCAGCAGTTGTTCAGCCCCCGCTTTCATCGGCACCTCCGTGCGATACTTCTCATAGGCCATCTGATTCCAGATTTCTTTAATATGTTCAACAGATAACGGCAGATGATAATACTCTTTAAAGTACGCCGCCGTCTCCGAAAAGCTCATGCCTTCCACCTCGTCCCCGAGACTCTGATGCGGCGTTAATCCATACTTCGCCATAAACTCCACGTCAATTTCCGGCCAAACCCACATCGAATCAATCAGCGTCCCGTCAAGATCAAACAATACTGCCTCCGCCTGTCTAAGCGTTTCTGTCAGCCCGTTGTTCTCCGAACGGCGAACTACAGGCGCACCCGGCATCGAACCGGTATCGTCAAAGCTGTGAATCCGTTCAATTTCTGTCGCGGTAAGCGGACGAAATTTTCCGGCAGGGAGCTTCTCATCCAGGAAAAGCGAACCCATACACAGCCTCTTTAGATAAAGCACCTTCTTTCCCCGAGCAGCGAACATGCGCTTTATCTGGTGAAAACGCCCTTCCGTAATTGTAACGGTGCAGGAATAACGGACGCCGGCCTGACAATCGTCCAATTCGGATGATCCGCACGGCTCTGAAACCGACAGCACGGCGGGCATTGTAAGCTTATCGTCTCCAATCGAAAGGCCGTCAGAAAAAGCGGTTATATCTTCCTCTTTGACTGGCTGATCCAGTTCCACATAATAGGTTTTCGGAATATGCTTTTTCGGCGAGAGCAGGCGATGTGCCATCGCTCCATCATTTGTCAGCAGAAGCAATCCCTCGCTGTCCTTGTCCAACCGGCCGACCGGAAATAAATCATGTCCAAGTTCCGGCGGCAGAAGTGACAACACCGTTTGATGCTGCGAGTCTTTTGTAGCGCTGACAACACCGGCAGGTTTGTTAAGCATATAATAGCGGAACACTTCCCGGTTTACCTGCTGTCCCTGGAAAGAAATATCGTCATCGTCCGGTGAAATTTTAAACTCCGGCCTTCTGATGGTCTCTCCATTGACTTTGACGTCGCCCCGGCGCAGTTTTTGTTTGATTTCACTGCGTGAAAATGCGGTGCGGTCAGATAAAAACTTGTCCAAACGCACATGTTTAACTGTGCTCATTGCAACCTCCACTCTCTGCAAATTTTATTTTTCAACATTCCATTCCCCGCCTTTCCAAAGCCAAGAGGATGACCGTCCACGCAGACGAGAACCCATCCGCTCATATTCTCCTGCTCAAGCATCAGCGTTTCTCCGCGCAGATATTTGTATACGCGTTCATCCTGCCGGTCGAGCAAAAGAACCTGCTCAAAGGTATCCGGCGCCAGTGTCATTGCCAAAGCCTGGGACGGGAGAAACCGGCTTCCGCGGTCAAAACGGCCGAGCAGTAATCCCCGCCGTAAAACGCGCAGACCGCGGCATGCCGGCAATCCATCCGGCAAATAAAACAGTTGGTCGCGGATCTGCACAATGCGATTCATTGTAAATTCTCGGTGCACCATGTCGAAAAATTCCGGCAGCTTTCGCTGTCTGCCCCAAAGGTCAGGCAACGGCGCACTCTCCGGCAGCGCTTCGTCTCTGTACACTTCCCCCGGGGCGGCGCGCTTTGTAAGGAGCGCTGCAAAATGTCCCTCACCTTTTACCCTGTGCGGCCACAGCCGCACACAGTCCCTGGTCCGTTCCGTAAGCCCATGACTGAATTCTTGCTTCCAGATAGGACGGACAACCGACAACTCCGGATATTGATCAAGCAGCCATTCTATATTTTCCTCATTTTCCTCTTTCGAAAATGTGCAGGTGGAATACACGAGCTGTCCTCCCCCGCTCAGCATGGCAACTGCACTCTTGAGTATTTCCCGCTGAATGGGCTGATAATATTTTGGCCCGCGCTCCCGGTATGCGGCCACCGCCGAAGGATCTCTGCGAAACATTCCCTCTCCGGAACACGGCGCATCCACAAGAATCTTGTCAAAAAAGCCGCAAAAATGCGGAACCAGACGCTCAGGCTGTTCCGCAGTCACCACAATCGGTTCAATGGCAAAGCGCTCCAAATTGCCAAGCAGGCTTTTGGCGCGGGAAACACTCAGATCATTGGCGACGAGCAATCCGTCGCCCCCAAGTTTTACGCCAAGCTCGGTCGCTTTTCCCCCCGGGGCCGCACACAAATCAAGGACGCGTTCCCCGGGAGAAACAGGGAGAATACTGGCCGGAATCATGGCGCTTGGCTCCTGTATGTAATATAAGCCGGCAAAATAGCCGGGATCTTTCGAAGGCGTCCAGGCGTCCGGCTGATAGTAATATCCGTTCGCAGTCCACGGAACTTTCGTCAGCTGTTCTTTCACTTGCGAAGGCAGAACCGAATATTGCCATTTCCCGCTGTGCAGACGAATCCCTCTTACGCTCTTCTGCCGATAACTATCCAAAAAAGCAGGGAACTCTTCCCTCAACTGTTCCTTCATTTGTGTCAAAAACGATTTCGGAAGGGTGCACATATCCATTTCTCCGTTTCCAATTTACTGTGTGTATAATCAAAATGCATAGGTCAGTTTAGAATTTTCAAGCGACTGCAATATGTAATATGGATTTACGCTCAATTCTTCTGTCTGAGGCGTCTTAATGTAGATTCCGAGATGGAGATGCACGTCAAAATTTCCGACCGTGCCGACAATCTTACTATATCCGGTGTCGCCCATCATGCCGAGCAGCTCTCCCGCCTTTACCGGATCGCCTTCCTTCCACTGCTTTGCATAGGAAGAAAGATGTGCATAATAAAAATATCCCCCGTGAGGACTCCGCACGCCAATGCGATAGCCGCCCTGTTCTAACCATCCGACCTTTTCCACAACTCCATCCGTCATGCTGATGACAGGGTACAGATCCCGCTGATTAATCGAAGCCATCAAATCGGTGCCCTCGTGACCGCGTTCTCCGCCGTAAGAACGCTCGCTCATCCAACTATTTTCATAATATACAAGAGCATTTGGAGTCACAGAAGACTGCGGCACCGGAAAATACTTTAGATCCTCCCAAACCGCTGCATAGGCCTCGGTCAGCTGCATCAGTGCTTCCTCATTGAGCCTTTTTTTCTCCTCATACCGGCGTGCCATTTCCGCACTGTCATCCAACACAGAAACGGTGTGCAATAATTGATACTGCCGATCCACCATGACAGACGCCATCAGCGCACCCACGGAAATCGAGGTCTCCTCTGAACGTGCGACAAGCTTCTGAAAATTTTGCGGTGAAATATTCATTTCGCGGAAATCTTCATCTGCAAACACATCCACAGACAACGCATTCATCCGTGCGCGCAAAAGCAGCCCGGAACACATTTGTACCAGAAGTACGCAGACTACAACGATCATGCCGGCAACAAGAAATACAGACTGCCATATATGCCCGCATGTTCGTCCTCTTCTTCTCTTCATTGCCGCATCATCCTCACAAAAAATGATTATTCCTATTATATGACAGGAACAAAAAAAACGCAACATGTCTCTCAGATCTGGCCGAAATGAAAAAAATACAACCGAATTGTCATTCATAATCCTGATAATTCTGAACATACTAAAGGATGCATCGTCGCTTGATCAATCAAGTTGGATACAAAATGTAGCAAAATGAACAGGAGGAAACATCATGGCAAACTTATCAGAACTGGATGTACAGAACCTGCGTCATCTGCTGACCGGTTATGAGACATCGCACTGCAAAATGACGGAGTACGCTTCTATGGCAACGGATCAGACGGTAAAACAGTTTTTTGGAAAAGCCGCGCAGTCCGCTATGGAAAACAAAAAAGAGCTTTTAAAATTCTTATAGGAGGACAGACACATGTTAGATGACAAAACAATGGTAGCTGATACCCTGATGGGCATCAACGGCGAACTGAAATCGTTTGGTGATATGATCGCGCAGACGGAATGCGCAGAGCTGAAAAGCAAATTAAAACAGTTTCGCAACCAATGCGAAATGTCGCAGGAAGAACTGTACCAGATCGCACGCAGCAAATCTTACTATGTTCCGGCTGCAAAAGCATCTGAGGAAGATATGAAGCACGTAAAAGATCTGTTTTCCTGACACAGCAGATATGGTGGACCGGCCTGCACCAGGATCCTGATGTTGGGCAGCGGCAGGCAGGTGAGATTTGCGCAAGTATCACTTGCCTGCGTCCACCACTACATAGTATAATACAATATAAAGCGGCGTCAGACGACGCCAAACATATACATACGGAGGAATATTATGAATGAGTCCCTTTTGATCGGTTCCCATGTCGGGATGTCTGGAAAAGAGATGTTTCTCGGATCGGTAAAAGAAGCGCTCAGCTACGATGCGAATACGTTTATGGTTTACACCGGCGCTCCCCAGAACACCCGCCGCAAAGAACTCGCCGATCTCAGAATCGATGAGGCAAAGGCTTTGATGGCACAACAGGGAATCACGCAATTTGTTGTTCATGCGCCTTATATTATTAATCTTGCCAACACCGTGAAACCGGAAATCTTCTCTCTTGCAGTAGACTTTTTATCACTGGAGCTCTCCCGCACCGAGGCGATGGGCAGCCATGTACTTGTTCTCCATCCGGGGTCCCATGTAAACGCGGGGGCAGAGAAAGGCATTGCCAAAATCATTGAAGGATTAAACGAAGTGCTGAGCGAGCAGACAGACTGCTTCATCGCGCTTGAAACCATGGCTGGAAAGGGTTCGGAAATTGGCCGGACATTTGAAGAACTGGCCCGAATTTATGACGGCGTGCACAGAAACGACCGTCTTCGCGTCTGCTTTGATACTTGTCATACAAACGACAGCGGATATGATCTTGTCGGTGATTACGATCATGTCATGGAACAGTTCGACCGCATTCTTGGCTGCGGACAGATTGCCGTGTTTCATATCAACGACAGTAAAAATCCCAGGAGCGCT
Organism: uncultured Lachnospiraceae bacterium; assembly: GCA_944383325.1. Taxonomy (GTDB): domain Bacteria; phylum Bacillota; class Clostridia; order Lachnospirales; family Lachnospiraceae; genus CALWPC01. The sequence continues at coordinate 156,048 of CALWPC010000046.1, forward strand.
TCCAAAGACCGGCACGAAAACATTGGGTTTGGCACGATCGGATTTGAAGCGTTATACCGGGTTGTGACCGACCCCAATTTTACGGATATTCCGAAAATTCTGGAAACACCTTATGTTGCCCTGCCCGGAGACAACAAACGGTCTCTGGCGCCATACCGTTATGAGATCGCTATGCTTCGAAGCGGAAGCTTTGATCCCCAACTGATCGAGCGAATTCAAGCCGGCGCGTAACCGCGCATTTCTTTCAAAAAACAAATCACTCCGCAGAAAAGATTGCTCTTGACTGCAGAGTGATTTGTTTTTTGATCTTAGAAAACAGTTAAATATTTTTTACCTGCACAATATCTACCAAATTCAGCTGCGTTTCATCCGCATTTTCCAGACTGTTGACAAGCGCCATCGCGGTATCCAGACTCGTCAGGACATTAACGCCCGTCTCAATCGCATTGCGCCGGATGACAAATCCGTCATGACTGCGCACACTTCCCTGATTCGGAATATCAATCACAAGATCAATGCGGTGCCCGAGAATCAAATCCATCAGGTTCGGCGCTTCCTCCTCAATTTTATTCGTGCACAGAATGTCAATTCCACGGGCTTTCATGTATTCATAGGTGCCCCTTGTAGCAAAAATACGGTAACCCAGTTTGGAAAACCGTCTTGCAATCTCCACCGCTTCCTCTTTTGAGGAATCTTTGACCGTCATAATCATCTGCTTATATTTCGGAAGATTGACGCCGGCTCCAAGAAACGCTTTATACAGTGCTTCATTAAAGGTTTTCGCTATTCCGAGACATTCACCGGTAGATTTCATTTCCGGCCCCAGGCTAATATCGGCGCCGCGCAGCTTTTCAAACGAGAACACCGGCATTTTGACTGCAATATAATCTGCCGTCGGCTGAAGACCTGGCGTATAGCCTAATTCTTTTAAAGTCTTTCCGATAATGACCTGCGTGGCAAGAGCGACGATCGGTATTCCTGTAACCTTACTGATATAAGGAACCGTACGGCTCGATCTCGGATTGACCTCAATCACATAAACTTCCTCGTCGCAGACAATAAACTGAATATTGATCAGACCAACCACATGAAGCGCTCGGGCCAGACGCTTTGTATATTCCACAATCGTGTCCTTGCTCTTCTGTGAGATACTCTGCGCCGGATAAACGGAAATACTGTCGCCGGAGTGCACGCCGGCGCGTTCGATATGTTCCATAATACCCGGAATCAAAATATCCGTTCCATCACACACCGCATCCACTTCAATCTCTTTGCCCATCAGATATTTATCGACCAAAATCGGATGCTCCTGGGTAATGCGGTTAATAATTCCGATAAATTCATCAATATCGTTTTCATTAATGGCAATCTGCATGCCCTGGCCGCCAAGTACGTAGGACGGGCGCACTAAAACCGGATACCCCAGTTTTGCAGCAACCTCCTTTGCCTCCTCCGCAGTAAACACGGTAAAACCGGCCGGCCTTGGAATTTCACACTGCTCCAAAATCTCATCAAAACGCTCCCGATCTTCGGCTGCATCCACATTTTCAGCCGAAGTTCCCAGAATGGGAACGCCCATTTTCATCAGGCTCTCGGTCAGTTTGATTGCGGTCTGTCCGCCAAACTGAACGACCGCTCCGTCCGGTTTTTCCAATTCGACAATGCTCTCGACATCCTCCGCAGTGAGCGGTTCAAAGAACAGCTTGTCCGCAATATCAAAATCCGTGCTGACCGTTTCCGGGTTATTGTTTACAATAATCGTCTCGTACCCTTCTCTGGAAAACGCCCATGTGCTGTGCACGGAACAATAGTCAAATTCAATACCCTGTCCGATACGGATCGGTCCGGATCCCAACACCAAAACTTTCTTTTTGGGTTTTGTCTCCGCCAGTTCATTCTCACTTCCATACACCGAATAATAATACGGCGTTGTCGCCTCAAATTCAGCCGCGCAGGTGTCCACCATCTTGTAGGCCGCATGAATATGATACTCATTGCGCAGCTCTTTAATTTCACGCTCTGTGCGGTTGGAAAGCGACGCAATGACCGTATCCGGAAATTCAATGCGCTTTGCCTCGGCGAGCAGCTCTCTGGTCAGCGGCTCAGACGACAGCCGTGCTTCCATTTCTGTGAGAATAGCAATTTTATCAATAAACCATATATCAATTTTCGTGATTTCCGCAATCGTCTCATACGAAATTCCCCGCCGTATCGCTTCAGCGATCACAAAAATACGGCGATCGTCCACCCGGTGCAGTTTTCGGATGAGTTCCTCCTGTGTGACATTTGAATAGTCATAACTCATCAAACTGTCCACATGCTGCTCCAGAGAACGGATTGCTTTCATCAGCGCTCCCTCAAAATTATCGCAAATGCTCATTACCTCGCCGGTTGCCTTCATCTGCGTCGTGAGCGTTCGCTTCGCCGAAATAAATTTATCAAAGGGCAAACGCGGGATTTTTACAACGCAATAGTCCAACATTGGTTCAAAGCTTGCATAAGTTTTCCCTGTAATCGCGTTTTTAATCTCATCGAGCGTATATCCCAGTGCAATCTTGGCGGCTACCTTTGCAATCGGATAGCCGGTCGCCTTGGAAGCCAGTGCCGAGCTGCGGCTGACGCGCGGATTTACCTCGATCACGCAATACTCAAAGCTTTCCGGATGCAGCGCATACTGTACATTACAACCGCCGGTGATGTTTAACTCTGTAATAATGTTGAGCGCAGAGGAGCGAAGCATCTGGTACTCTTTGTCGCCGAGCGTCTGTGAAGGCGCCACCACAATACTGTCGCCGGTATGTACGCCAACCGGGTCAATATTTTCCATATTACATACCGTAATACAGTTGCCGTTTGAATCCCGCATGACCTCATACTCAATCTCTTTCCAACCTGCAATACAGCGCTCCACCAGAACCTGCCCGACGCGGCTCAGCCGTAAACCGTTGGACAGTATATCAATCAGCTCCTCACGGTTGTTTGCAATACCTCCGCCGCTTCCGCCGAGCGTGTACGCCGGGCGAAGCACAACCGGATAACCGATTTTCTCCGAAAACGCAATACCATCCTCCACATTGGTTACAACTTCAGAGGGCGCGCAGGGCTCGCCGATTTTCTCCATTGTAAGTTTAAATTCTTCCCGGTCTTCCGCCTTTTTAATAGTCTCCGGCTTTGTACCGATAAGGCGCACATTGTGCTCGCGCAAAAAGCCGGCTTCTTCAAGCTCCATCGCCAGATTCAGCGCAGCCTGACCGCCCAGTGTCGGCAGAACGCTGTCTACCTGCTCTTTGAGTATAATCTTTTCGAGTACCGGAATTGTGAGCGGTTCAATATATACTTTATCTGCAATATCCTTATCCGTCATAATCGTTGCCGGATTGGAGTTAACCAGTACCACGCAGATTCCCTCTTCTTTGAGAGAACGGCACGCCTGTGTGCCGGCATAGTCAAACTCTGCAGCCTGCCCAATCACAATAGGGCCGGAACCGATGACCAGAACTTTTTTAATATTAGGATTTTTGGGCATGCCGCTACACCTCCATCATTTTGATAAATTCAGTAAATAACGCCTCGGAATCCAGCGGGCCTGGGCAGGCCTCCGGATGAAACTGTACTGTAAAAATCTTTTTATGAAAATAACGAAGCCCTTCCACCGTACCGTCGTTTACATTGACAAAAGCCACCTCCGCTACGCCGGGATCCATAGACGAGGTATCTACCACATAACCATGATTCTGAGAGGAAATATAGACTCTTCCGGATTTTAAATCCTTGACCGGATGATTTCCGCCCCGGTGGCCATATTTCATCTTGTGCGTATCGGCTCCGTTGGCGAGCGCCATCAGCTGATGCCCAAGACAAATGGCGAAAATCGGCACATTGGAATCACAAAGTTTTTTAATTTCCTCAATAATTTCCGTGCATTCTTTCGGATCTCCCGGCCCGTTGGAAAGCATAATGCCGTCCGGCTTCATCTGCAAAATTTCTTCCGCTTTCGTATACGCAGGATAAACCGTAACTTCACATCCATACTTTTGGAGGCATTTACACATGTTATCCTTGGCGCCCAAATCAATCAACGCAACATGCTTCTCTCCGTCTCCGACCGTATAGGGATGATCACAGGTCACCCTGCGAACTACATCGTGCGGTTTATATTGTTGAAGCTTTGGGAGAATCTCATTCAGGTCAAAATTTTCATTGGTCGTAATCATGCCGTTCATGGTTCCCTTTTCACGCAGAATCTTGGTCAGCGCGCGGGTGTCAATTCCGGCAATGCCCGGAATATCGTATTTAGACAAAAACTCCTGAATAGTACATTCTGAACGGAAATTGTTCGGGAGACGACTCAACTCACGTACGATAAACCCGTCCGGCCACGGTCGTCCTGACTCCATATCCTCCATGCAAATTCCGTAATTTCCGATCAACGGATACGTCATCACCACTGCCTGTCCGGCGTAAGAAGGATCTGTCAACACTTCAAGATACCCGGTCATCGATGTGTTAAACACAATTTCGCTGATGACCTCTTTCGCGGAACCAATGCTCGTACCAACAAAAACGGTACCATCTGCAAGAATCAAAAACGCTTTCATGTCTTTCACCTTTTCCTCTCGAACGTAAATTTCTCCACTTTTGCCCAAAAAAAAAGACAAGCCTGCCAATAGGGTTACGTCTTCGTACGCATTTTTTCCATAATAGCACAAGATCTTGTATATTTCAAGAAAAAAAGTGCCTCGGAAGACACTTTTTTGTGGACTGATAATCGTTTGCAGGCAGGACACGGTATACGCAAAAGCGTTTCATGGAGCGTTTTGTCAAGTGCTTTTTGGAATTTCTCCTCCATCTTGACAGTCAATTATTTCGCTTTTTACTCATAAGAGAACAACTGACTGCCATAAAGAAACCCATGAAAATCCATGGAAAGGCTGCTCCTATAAAATCATAAACCATACTTCAGCCCTCCTTCACATTACGCAATTCACAACAAATCCCGTTGCCAGTGAGAACAGTATCACAAATACAATATACAGCACAAACCATTTCATCCCCAACACGATTTTGAGCGCGCTTAAATTCGTAATTTTTGTAGCCGGACCGGTGATCATAAACGCAGCCGCGCTGCCCATGCTCATACCGTCCCACAGCCATTGCTGCAAAAGCGGAATCGTTCCGCCGCCGCATGCATAAAGCGGCACGCCGATGGTCGCCGCCATCAGCACGCCCCAAGCTTCACTGCCGCCAAACAGTGCAGCTGTAGCTTCGGCCGGCACATAACGCTGAAACAATGCCGAGAGCAAAATGCCGAACAGAAAATAAATTCCCGTCGCCTTGAAATTGCGCCACAGATTTTTCAGATAACGCAACATCAGATTCCGATCCGTGTCTCGGCTTTTCGGTTCATCAAAGCGATCGAACCGAAAAAATGATTGATTGTGACAGAGACAATGTACCAACAATCCGGCTGCAATACCGCAGAGGAAACAAAACAATATGCGTACTATAAGTGCAGTCGTTCCAAGCGCCATACTGTATAAAATGAGCTGCGGATTGAGCAGAACCGAACTCATCATAAATGCCGCCAACCAGTCATCCTTTATTCCGCTTTTTGAAAAAGAAGCGGCGATAGGAATCGTGCCGTACATACATAAGGGCGAGGCAATGCCAAGCGCGGAAGCAATAGGAATGCCGAAAATCCCGGGTTTCTGATCACCAAGGGAACGGAAAACACCGTGAATGCGATCTTTGAGAAACACGGATACAGCAGAGCCGATCAGCATCCCAAGAATCCAATATTTAAAAATCTGCTCAAACTGCACACTGAAATAATACCACAGATACACAGCTTCTCTTTGTATGATTTCAAGCATTTTCGTTCCTCGTTTCGGCAAGATGATCGTTATTCAGCAGTCGCCTTCACCGTTTTTTTCTTCGTAAACGGCACTAACTTCGCGCGGTCAAGAGCGACCATCACGGCGGGAATGAGGATGAGCTGTAAAACAATGCCGGGAACAGCATTGATAAATGCGCCTGCCATAAACATCTGCATGGTAAAACCTGAGCCGTGAATACCCATAATCATTGCCTGTACGACGCCCCAGACTACTCTTCCCGCAATCATTGCAATCAGCATGCTGCGATACAGCGAAATCACACATTTCCATTTGGAACGGCCGTAAAGCCATCCGATCACCAAGCCGTATGTAGCCAGTTCGAACGCCATGGAGATGGCATTCGGCATAGGCGGCATAGCAAAGATGGCAAAACGCAGCAGAGGCATAATGAAACCGACAGCGCCCCCGTACTGCCATCCGCAAATCAGTCCGCATAAAAGCACCGGAATGTGCATCGGAAGCAGCATATTTCCGATCACCTGAATCTGACCGGTTAACAGCGGTAATACAAGACCAAGCGCCAGGAACATAGCCGCCAGGGTTAAATTTTTAATATGTTTTTTCGCTTTCATGTTGTCCTCCTCAGTCTATGGATTTTAATTCGTATGTGCGGCTGCCAAGCCCGATTTTCTCTGCCTGCTCCAACGTGCGCAGACCATTTCGGGATTCGATGCGTCGAATCAGCGAATCCCCGTCATCGGCGCTGTAAACAAGATCGATGCATGCCTGATCCAGAGCAACCGGATCAAAAGAGGCAAGGATACCTATATCGTGCATATCCGGCTCGGCAGGATTGCCGTCACAGTCGCAGTCTACCGATAAGCGGTTCATGACATTAATATACAGGATATTGCCGTCAAGCGCATCCACCACGCTCTTTCCGGCTTCCGCCATGGATTCAAGAAAGGCATCCTGATCGGCGCTCCACATGCTGCCTCCGGTGCCTGCACTGTGAATATGTGCTTTTCCCTCAGACGAAGCAATACCGATCGAAATATTTTTGATTGCACCGCCAAAGCCCGCCATTGCGTGTCCCTTAAAATGAGAAAGCACAATAAAGTAATCGTAATTTTCAAAGCTCGCTCCCACATAATTTTCCGTGAGATGATCACCGCCGGTTACCGGCAGCGTCACGGAGCCGTTTTCATCCATAATATCTACAGCGGTAAGATCGGTATAACCGTGATCTTGTGCTATCTGCTTATGCCGTGCAGTGCTTGCGCGGTTGCCGCCGTAAGCGGTATTGCATTCTACAATGGTAGAATTGTCAAAGGAACGCACCAAATCCCCGATCAGTTCGGGACGCAGGTGATTGCTGTTTTCCGATTCTCCGGTAGAAAGCTTAATGGCAATCTTGCCGGCAGGAGACGCGCCAAGCGCGTGATAAACAGCAGTCAGCCCCTCGGACGAAATATCCGTTGTCATATAGACGACAGGTTTTTCTTCCCTTTCTGCCGTACTGTTCGAATCTGTGAGGGAAAGTACCATCGTTACATCTCCATCACCAAGAATCGCTTTCAGCTCATCAGCACTCACGCCCTGTATTTTCCCGAGCCTGGTGAAGTTCCACGAGTTTGTATCATAGTACACTGTAATTTGATTGCCCTGATACAAAATCACATCACCGGGCTCAGTAGTGATCTGTTCATTGTTTACCGGCAGCTGTGTTCCAAGCGGGCCGACCTTTTCAAAATTGCCATAATCATGAGCGTCAACAGTAATATCGCCCTGCTTTAACAGTTCCAATAAAGCGGAGGCGCTGCTGTTGTCTGCCATTTTCACAGGCAGAGTGTGTTCACCTATAATGATATACATCGTATCACTATCCCCCTGTAGTCCGGATGATGTGGAATCAGATGGACTGCTTTTCGTTTCACCATTGGATTGCGCGCTGTCTTCAGACGGTGTCTCGGTTTTGGCGCATCCTGTAAAAATGGCACATAACAGAACAGTCAACAGAAAAACAGCGAAAATTCGTTTCATCCATTCATCACCCCCTATTATCTTTTAAAATAATCTGCAATTTCTCTCATCCGCGCCATTTGATCTACGCTGAACGGACAGCGCCTGTTACAATGACCGCATCCGATACAGTCGCTAGCATAACGCTCTAACCCTTTGTAATGTTCAGCCGCCATAGCATCGCCATTCACTGCAAGATCATAATATTTGTTCACAAGCCCGATGTCAATGCCAACCGGACATGGTTTGCAATGATTACAATACACACATTTCCCAACGGCTTGGGCAGGACTGAATGAACCGATCACGGAGTAATCTTTTTCTTCTTCGCTTGCTTCAAAAAACCCAAGAAGTTCTTCCACCTGTTTTACACTGCTTGCTCCCGGCAATACCGTCAGAACGCCGGGGCGGTCAAGAGCATACTTCATACATTGGTATGTTGTCAGCGCCTTGCCAAACGGGGAGAGAGAGGCATCCAAAAGTTGACCGCCGGAGAATGGTTTCATCACCGAAATCCCTATGTTTTCCGCCTCGCACCGATGATAAATTGCCATTCGTTCATCAACCGATCCTTTGGCATATTCGCCTTTTTGATAGTCATAGCCGGGATTGACCGAGAACATCAGCATATCTACAGGAGCGTCATTCAATACTTTTTGAATGGTCGCAGGCGTATGAGACGATAATCCGATATGCCGGACGACTCCTTGTTCATGGAGCTTCATCAGATCGTCAAAAACACCGTTTTTTTGATAATGTTCCCAATCCGACACTTCGTCAATACAATGAATAAACCCATAGTCTATATAATCCGTCTTTAAATTTTCAAGCTGCCACGCGATACTGCGTTTCACGGTTTCTCGGTCTGTGCTCCAACCATAAGTTCCCGCAGAATAATCTGCGCCAAAATGGAGTTGATACATTACATTTTTCCGCACATCCGACAATGCTTTCCCGAAATATGAAAATGTTCTCCCATCTGCCGTGGCAAGATCAAAATAGTTTACGCCGCTTTCATATGCAAAGCGAAGCGTTTCAACCGCATTTTTTTCAGACGCTTCCGCAATATATGACGTGCCAAAGCCTAGCACGCTGATTTTGTTGCCGGTTCGTTTATCGACTCTGTATTCCATAAACGCCTCCATCAGACGGATTTGCCAAGCGCATATGCATTCTTCATGTGCGCGCTTCTTTTTGTCATTTCAGGACTGCCGCAGCCGGTTCCAAGCACCATGCCGCAGTCCTCGAAATTCATGTACCGGCACAACTTTTGATAATGCTCCGCCGTATAAGGCATCACATCTTCGTTATCATCCCATGCGGCGGTGATAAGCACTGTTTTCAGATGCCTGCCTGAAAATTTCATCGTGTAGCTGTAAAAACGGTCTATCACCATTTTGAGCTGCGCCGACATTCCGAAATAATAGATTGGCGTGACAAATACAGCCATATCGCTGTCAAGCAATGTGTCGCGGATTACGGAATTATCATCCTTATGTACACACTCTCCCCCCATGCCGCAGTGACCGCAGCCGAGGCAGGGGTGCATATTCATGTGAGCCACATCAAGAACCGTCACGCTGTGTCCCGCTTCTTCGGCTCCTTTGATAAATTCTTTTGCAAGCATACCCGACGAGCCATGTTTATGCGGACTACCAAGTAACACTGTAATTTTCATAAGACACCTCCATTATTCGTCATCGAGTGACAGAGTCACCGTAATATTGCCTTTGCCGAGAACCTCTTTTAATTGATCGGCATTTATATCCTGCACCTTGCCAAGTCTTGTAAAGTTCCATGTGTTCGGCGCATAGTAGATGACAAGCAGATTGCCTTCTGAAAGGATCACATCTCCCGGCCTGGTGGTGATGCGTTCGTCGTTCTGCGGCAACTGTTGGCCGAACGTCCCGAATTTCTCCATATGTGCGTAATCGTTCATCGGCATCGTAATAGGGCCTTTTTTCAGCAGTTCTTTGACCGCCTCTGCAGAGCTGTTGTCACAGAGTTTTACTTTGAGAACCGAACCGTTTACTTCTATATTCATCATATTGTTTTCCTCCATTATTTCAGATTTTCTTTCAGAAAACGCTCAATCTTGTCAAACGGAATTTTCGTCACATCATCATAAAGATCCACATGGTTGCAATTTGGAATCACCATCATCTCCTTCGGCTCATGGGCATTTTCAAACGCCACATCACTGAAAAAACGGCTCTCTGCCTGCTCACCGACAACAAACAGAATCGGACGGGGACTGATCTCGTCGATGTGTGCAAGAAGCGGATAGTTGATAAACGAAAGATCACTAGTAGTAGTAAAACCACCGCGTGCGTTCGGGTGATGGCCGCGCTTTGTTGCGTAAAACTCAAAAAACTCGCGCCAGATACCCTGCATTTCGGTCGGAATCTCCGTTACCGGTTCTTCCGGGAAAGACGGAATATATTCGGGATAACCGTTTTCCGCATCAGTCCAGCGCTGCAAAGACAGACGTTTCTTATTTTCCATAATCTGTTCCTGTGTCTGCCCTGCGCGGGCAGCATAGCTCATATCATACATACTTGCGGTTACAACCGCCTTGATTCGCATATCCATCGCCGCTGCTGAGAGCGCAAAGCCGCCGCTGCCGCAGATACCGACAGCGCCGATCTGATCACGATCAACGTAAGACAGCATTCCCAAATAGTCCACACCGGCGCTGATGTTTTCGCTGAACATATCCGGTGAAGAAACCCTCCGGGGTTCACCGCCAGACTCACCCATATAGCAGGGATCAAATGTCAGCACCACAAAACCACGTTTGGCTAATTCATTGGCATAAACTGAGGGACCTTGTTCTTTCACACCGCCATAAGGCGCGCCGACCACGATTGCAGGATGCCTGCTGCTTTTGTTCATATGCTTTGCAGTATAAAGATCCCCCGCAAGAGCGATGCCATAGCGATTATTGTAACGGACATGGCTCCGTTCAACATTGTCGTTTCGTTTGCAAATATAATTACTCATCATCATTCTCCTTTATCCCTGCTCCACTTCGCGGATCATAAAATCCACAGTATCTACTCTTTTTTGTGTCAGATGGAGATCGTCCATCAATTTTCTGCGCTGCTTGTTGAGAAGTCTCAACTGTTCCGATTTCCGATGTTCTCCTTCATATTCCAAATACTTTTCTGCATCTGTTCCATCAAAGCCGCAGTCTTTCAGGCTGCATTGCAAAAACTGATTTTCGTCTTCCAATAGAACGCCCCCCTTTCTTATATCTATTATACTCATAAAATTAAAAATTACCAATAGTTGTCAATAATAGTTTGCGATCGTTGACAGGAATGATTAGAGCGAGTATAATCGCTATAGGTTAATTGAAATCCTTACTGCAACATTGAAATTGTAAAAAGCAAATTGGGAGAAACGATCATGATTGAAACTCGTCATTTGTACTATTTTCTTGCGATTGCACGGGAACAAAATATAACGAAAGCGGCCGAGACTTTATATGTCACACAATCCACACTCTCAAAACAAATGATGGATTTAGAAAAGCAGCTCGGCAAACAGTTATTCATTCGCGGCAACAGAAAATTGACATTAACACAAGAAGGAGTATTTTTACGAAACAGGGCGCAGGAGATTCTCTCCCTGGTGGACAGTACCGAATCCGCACTTCGTACTGAAGGACAGGAACTGAGCGGCGATATAACCATTGGCTGCGGGGAAACCATTGTCATGGATCTGTTTGCAGAAATTTTTGCAGATTTTCATATCCTGCACCCGGACGTCTGTTTCCATACGCATAGTGGTGATGCAGACGCCGTACTGGAGCGTCTTGACAAAGGACTCATTGATATGGGACTTCTTCTCGGACCCATCCGGCAGGAAAAATATAATTATTTGAATTTACATCAGAAAGATATATTTGGCCTTCTGATGACTAAAGATTGTCCGCTTGCAGCGCAGGAGACCATCAATATTGACCAATTAAAAAGCCTGCCCCTTATTTTAGCGGAGCAGACCTTTCAGGGGCATCAGGAAATGGAATGGTTTGGGACAGATCAATCTGCGCTGAATGTCGTTGCAACATATAACCTTATTTACAATGCTACATTTCTAGTGGAACGCGGCATCGGCTATGCACTTTGCCTTGACCGATTAGTCAATACGAAAGGGCGAAACCTCACCTTCCGACCGGTAACGCCAGAACTGTCTGTCAGCTTATATTTAGTTACCAAAAAGTATCAAACCTTTTCTCCGGCCGTGAGTGCGTTTTTGGAATTATTAAAAAAAAGCATATGAAATTCATACATTCCATACGCTTATCGATCTGTATTTGGATTTATGATCATTTGGGTTTATACACAAAAGAGAAAACACTAAAAGCGCACACCCATAAGGAAGTAATTCTATTACCGCAGGGCGGTATAGTCAAAAGGCTATGCCGTTCTGCTTTTTCTCTGCCGTGGGGTGGTCTGCTTGTCCTCGTCCTGCTCCAGTTCCCCGATAAAGTTCCAGACAATTTCGATTTTCTGTCTGCGGTGTCCGCTGGATTTGTCCGGTGCGTCGACAATGATTTTCTTTACAAACTCATTGACGATAGTAGGCGTTAATTCCCGTATTCCCACATACTTGCGGATAACGGCGGCGAAGCTGTCAAAGTCAGTCCTGTCCTGTTCGTAAGTATCAACGGCAGCTTGCTCTGTTTTCACAAACTCTGTCAGTTCCTTTTGCTCCGCTTCATACTCGGCGGACAGCTTCAAAAATCTTTCGTGGCTGATTGTGCCGTTAATATCGTCCTCGTAAATCCGCTTGAAAATACGGTCAAGCTCGGCAATCCGTTTCTTTGCCTGTTCTAATTCTTTCTTTTTCCGCTTTACTGCCTTTTCCGCTTCCTCAAACCTCTGCTGATAAACCATGTTTTGAAAGCTCTGTATATCGTCAAAGAACATAGCCGTTACATCAAATATCCTTTGTAAGACGAACAGCTTTAAGGTTTCTTCTCTGATAAAATGCGCGGAACAAGTACCTGTATTGCTCTTATAGTTGGAGCAGACATAATGCTCTTGTTTGGGCGTAAAACTGTTTGTCGTGCAAAAGTACAGCTTTTCGCCGCAGTCAGCGCAATAAAGCAAGCCGGAGAATAAGCCTTGCCGTCCTGTCTTTGTGGGGCGGCGTTTGTTTGCTCTTAATTCCTGCACCCTCTCAAATACTTGCTCCTCAATAATAGCAGGTTGGGTATTAAGGAAAATCCGTTGATTTTCCGGCGCATTTTGCAGACGCTTTTTCAGTTTGTGGGATTTGGAATAGGTCTTGAAATTGACCGTACACCCTGTATATTCCGGGCGTTCCAAAATTCCCGATATGGATTTGTAATCCCACCGATACAGGTTGTCCGGCATAGCCTTTCCGTCGCGCTTTGCGTAGTAGGCTTTAACCGTCAACACCTTGTCCGCTGTCAGCACTTTTGCTATCTGCATGGGTCCTTTTCCGGCAATACACAAATCGAAAATTTTCTTTACCACAGCGGCAGCTTCTTCATCTACAATCCATTTCTTTTTGTCGTCTGGGTCTTTCCTGTACCCATAGGGCGGATTGGTACAAAGATGTTCTCCGGCATTGCCTTTTGACCGCATGACTGCGCGGATTTTCTTGCTTGTATCGCGTGCGTAAAAATCATTGAACAGATTACGGAAAGGGGTAAATTCATTATCGCCTTTTTCACTGTCTACTCCGTCGTTGATTGCGATATAGCGAATGTCACGCTCCGCAAAGAAACTCTCGGTATAGTAGCCGACTTTCAGATAATCGCGCCCCATGCGGGACATATCTTTGACGATAACCGTTTTGACCTTTCCGGCTTCCGAAAGCCTTATCATTTCATTCCAACCGGGGCGGTCAAACGTCACACCGGAAACGCCGTCATCAATGAAAAATGTAGGATTAGGAAAACCGTTGTCCTTTGCATACTTCAAAAGAATTTTCTTTTGAGATGAGATTTGTCAAGGAGGCTTTCTGCGAAAAGTTGTAACCTTTTAATAAACAGGCACGGAGCCTATGTCCACAACATAATATGGATATGGGCTCTTTTATAGTTATTTGGAAATAAAATGCTTGATTTCGCCATTAAGATTA
>CALWPC010000047.1 GCA_944383325.1 uncultured Lachnospiraceae bacterium
GACCGGCGACGGTACGCCAAGCCGCAAAAAGATTCGATATTCGGTATTTGACTCGGCGGGACGGGCGGTGAGCAGGGAACGGACGCTCATCATGAATCATTATACGGGGCCGCAAATCAGTGTGCCCACCGCGCTGAATTTTTCGTCGGAGCATTTGCGGGATCTGATTTCATGGCTGAACGAGCAGGGAGACCTCAAAGCGGACAATGGGTATGGCATGGACGTGACAGACCGCGTCACATGGGTGCGGGAGAAAGTTTCTGGCGGAGTCTACAATATCGTATTCAGTCTGTCAAATGAGTTTTTGGACCGCACACAAAAAGAAGTACGGGCATATATTTCGGGGGAGATAAGCGATATTGAGCTTCAGCTGACAGAGACGAGAACAGAAGTGTCGGCAGGACAGGATTTTTTCCCTCTGGATTATGTCGCCAGTGCGAACGATCCGGATTACGGGGACATTTCCGGGAGGCTGCAGATTGACAATATGGTAAACATGGCTGTTCCGGGAACCTATAAGGTGATTTATACGCTGACGTCCGCTGACAACACTCAGCGGGCGGAGGCAGTATTGACGGTAACGGTGCGGGGGGACTGAGCAGGGATGATTGATATACACACCCATATTTTGCCGGGAATGGATGACGGCTCTCCGACGTGGGAGGACACTCTGGAAATGGCGCAGATGGCGGCGGATGCGGGTACAGAAGTGCTGGCGGCCACTTCTCACGCCAATCTTCCCGGCAGCCGCCTGTCTGTACAGGACTATAGAAAACGGTTGGAAATGTTCCGGGCGCTTCTGAGAGAGGAGCGCATTCCGCTCATGGCAGTGGAAGGTATGGAAATCTTTGCGGATGAGCATATTGCGGACAAACTGGACGAGGGCATTTTGCTGCCGATTAATCAGGGGAACTATGTGCTGACGGAATTTGCCCTGAACACACCGGCGTCGTTTATTTACCGAATTTCCGACCGGTTGCTGGAAAGAGGGTATATTCCCGTCATCGCTCACCCGGAGAGATACGAATGCGTGCAGAATGCGGTGGTGCATATTTACGAATGGTATATGATGGGGACGGCTATTCAACTTAATAAAGGCAGTCTGTTTGGCAGATTCGGGCGGAGGGCGGCGGAAGCGGCCGATTCTATACTCCGGCACCGACTTGCGTCAGTCGTCGCCTCAGACGCTCACAGCCCGGTCGTTCGGACGCCGGATATGAGCGAGTGTTACCGCCTGTTGGGCGTAAATTATGGAAGATCGTGTCCGAAGCTGCTTTTAGAGGAAAATCCGGCAAGAATTGTCCGCAACGAGGACATTGTCCGCGAAAAACCCGTTCCTTATGTATTGAAATGGTAAATTTTTTTGCGGTCTGCGTCAGTGTCCTCCCGGTTTTCGGTCAAACTGGCGGCGTTCGACGACGATGTCGGCGTAACCTAATTGCAGCAGGACCGCGGCGAGAGGCAGAAGAGCAATCCAGATGGCCTCTTTCGGGAACCACCGGCAGATAACAGTCAGAATGATACCGCCGCCCAGAAAGCAGACGATCATTTGGATGTGCGTCAGAAGACGCGTCCATGCTTCCATTTCTTTTTTGCGAATAAGTTTTGCGATTGCGATGCCGATTTGTCTTACGTGATTCGTGCAAAACGTAGTCGCCATAGGGATGCCTTCCGCCTGGCGGAAGGTATTGTACTGCATGGAGGCAATGAAATTGACGGCAACCTGTACGATATGATTGGGAGTACGGAGAGGGAGAAAGCCGATGATTAAAAGGATAATCATTTCAAAGGCGATCAGACAGGTGTCCCAACGGAATAATGCGAGTTTTTTGATCGGCGACGGGAAGGCCTCGGAGAAAAAGGCGCCCAGACAGTAGGCGGAAATTGGGATCAGATAATACAGTCCGTCCTTAAAGTTGCCGTCGCCCAGGGTCACGGCCATCAGGACAATATTTGCGGTCTGTGCATTGCAAAAAACGCCGCCTCTCACATTAAACGTGTACGCGCCCATCATGCCGGCGCTCATCATAAGAAGAAGATAGATCGTCCTGCGCTCACAGGCCAGAAATCTCTGGGCAGGCTGATCGTCTTCGCGGTTTATAATCGACTTCATGAGAACCCTCCGTTTCTTGGCATTTCCATGTCATATGTTTCTATGATCAACTAGATGGTAAACGCAAAACGCAGGAAAGTCAAGCCGGAGAGGCCGAAACAAGATGGTCTTTCCTGCGTATGTTCATTACTCTCGCAAATAAGCTCATATCCAGTGCAGTTTTCGACAATATAGTCGACAAGTGGCAGAATGGTTGCGGTAAGTTTTCAATTCGCTGCCATGGTGCTTCAGTTATCCCAATCAAGAAAAAATATCTGTCAGAAAAGGATTTCGGTGAACGCTGATTGACATTCTGCGGGCAGGCGATTATAATCGAGTAAATAATTGTGCCCGCAGAAAACCATTTTTGGCGGGGAAATGTTGAGCAAGGGGTGAATATTTATGAGGCAGACGGTGCTGACGATTCGGGAGCATAAGCAAAACGGTGAAAAAATATCAATGCTTACGGCGTATGATTTTTCGACGGCCAGAATTTTTGATGAGGCGGGCGTGGACATGCTTCTCGTCGGGGATTCGCTCGGAATGACGATGCTTGGGTATGAAGATACGATTCCAGTGACGATGAAAGATATGATTCATCATACGCGGGCGGTTTCCAGAGGCGCCAAACAGGCGATGGTCGTGGCGGACATGCCGTTTATGTCCTATCAGACCTCGGAGAGCGAGACACTTCGAAATGCCGGGCGGCTGATGAAGGAAGGGCGCGCGCATGCGGTGAAGCTCGAGGGCGGTGCGGTCGTGGCAAAGCAGATACGGGCGATCACGGACGCGTCGATTCCAGTAGTCGCGCATATCGGACTTACCCCCCAGTCGGTGCACGCGCTTGGGGGTTTCAAGGTTCAGGGAAAAGATGAGGAGGCAGCCAGACGGCTGCTTGAAGATGCGCGGGCCGTGGAGCAGGCCGGTGCGTTTGCAGTTGTTCTGGAGTGTGTGCCTGCGCGGCTTGCCGGCCTGATCACAGAGATGCTCTCGATTCCGACAATCGGTATTGGGGCGGGGGCTGCCTGCGACGGGCAGGTGCTCGTGTACCAGGATATGTTGGGTATGTTTTCCGGGTTTAAACCGAAATTCGTGAAGCAGTATGCGGATGTCGGCGGTGTGATGAGGGACGCGGTCGCGGCGTATTGCGAAGACGTCCGGAAGGGAGAATTTCCGGGTGAAGAGCACAGTTTTACTATTTCGGAGGAGACGATGGCGAAGCTGAGAGGAGGACTTCAATGAATATTGTATCAGAACCGGCACAGGTGAGAGCGGCAGTCAGGGAGTGGAAAGCAAACGGACTTCGCGTCGGGTTTGTGCCGACAATGGGTTATCTGCATGAAGGGCATGGAAGTCTGATCCGCGCGGCGTGCGAGCAGAACGACAAAGTGGTCGTCAGCATTTTTGTCAATCCGATGCAGTTTGGGCCGGGGGAAGATTTGGAAAGTTATCCGAGAGATATGGAGCGCGACAGCGCATATGTGGAACAGTTGGGCGCCGATTTGATTTTTCATCCGCAGCCGGAGACGATGTACGCGGAAGATTTTTGCACATTTGTCGATATGACCGGCCTGACAGAAGGGCTGTGCGGAAAAAGCAGGCCGGTTCACTTTCGGGGAGTATGCACGATTGTGACAAAATTATTTCATATTGTGCAGCCGGATCGGGCATACTTTGGGCAGAAAGACGCGCAGCAGCTAGCGGTTATCCGCCGCATGGTGCGTGATCTGGATATGGACATTGAAGTTGTCGGTTGCCCGATTGTACGGGAACCGGACGGACTGGCGAAAAGCTCCAGAAACACTTACCTGAGCGGGCCGGAACGCCAGGCGGCGCTGATCTTGTCGCAGACGATCCGGTTTGGCGAACAGTTGGTTGCGGACGGGGAAACAGATGCAAGGGAGCTTGTCCGCAAAATGACCGAAAAGATAGAAACAGAGCCGCTTGCCCGCGTGGACTATGTGGAGGCGGTCGACGGGCGGATGCTGCAGCCGACAGATCGTGTCAAAGCGCCGCTTTTGGTAGCGATGGCGGTATATATCGGCAAGACAAGACTGATTGATAATTTTATGATTGAATAAAACGGAGGTTGTTATGAATATCAGAATGCTGAGAGGGAAAATTCACCGGGCAACGGTAACGCAGGCGGATTTGAATTATGTCGGCAGCATTACGATTGATGAGGCGCTGTTGGAAGCATCGGGAATTTTGGAATACGAACAGGTGCAGGTGGTGGATATTAATAACGGAAACCGCCTGACGACGTATACGATTGCCGGAGAACGCAATTCGGGTCTGATTTGCATGAACGGCGCCGCAGCGCGCTGCGCAAGCCCGGGCGACAAAATTATTATTATGGCGTACGCGGACATGACGGTGGAAGAAGCGAAGCAGTATCATCCGAGAGTTATTTTTGT
>CALWPC010000048.1 GCA_944383325.1 uncultured Lachnospiraceae bacterium
TACAAGGCAGTTCAGGTAGGTTTTGTGGACAAGAGGGAAAAACTGGTTACAAAGCCGATGAGAGGACATTTTGACAAAGCAGGTGTTTCTTATAAAAGA
This sequence comes from uncultured Lachnospiraceae bacterium, assembly GCA_944383325.1. GTDB lineage: Bacteria > Bacillota > Clostridia > Lachnospirales > Lachnospiraceae > CALWPC01. The sequence continues at coordinate 100 of CALWPC010000048.1, forward strand.
TATGTGAGAGAGCTGAAGCTTGAAAATGCAGAGGATTACAAACTGGCTGATGAAATTAAAGCAGATGTATTTGCTGCAGGCGACCGGGTGGATGCAAGCGCGATTTCCAAGGGCAAAGGCTTCCAGGGAGCAATCAAGCGTCACGGGCAGTCCCGAGGACCAATGGCTCACGGTTCCAAATATCACCGTCATGCGGGTTCCAACGGTGCATGTTCCAGTCCGAGCAAGGTATTTAAGGGCAAAAAAATGCCTGGACATATGGGTTGTGACAAAGTGACAATCCAGAATCTGGAAGTGGTCAGAGTGGATGCGGACAACAATCTGCTTCTGGTAAAGGGCGCTGTGCCGGGACCGAAGAAGGCGTTGGTTACGATCAAAGAATCGGTAAAAGCAATCTAAGCTTTTATTAGGAAAGGAGGACCATTCAGATGGCAAATGTATCTGTTTATAATATGGAAGGCAAAGAAGTCGGAACAATGGAGCTTAGCGATGCCGTTTTCGGCGTTGAGGTCAACGAGCATCTTGTACACCGTGTAGTTGTACAGCAGCTTGCAAACAAACGTCAGGGAACGCAGAAGGCAAAGACACGTTCCGAGGTGTCGGGCGGCGGAAGGAAGCCGTGGCGGCAGAAGGGAACCGGTCATGCAAGACAGGGTTCTACGAGAGCTCCTCAGTGGAAAGGCGGCGGCGTGGTGTTTGCTCCGGTGCCGAGAGATTATTCCTTTAAGGTGAACAAAAAGGAAAAGCGTGCGGCTCTCAAGTCTGTGCTGAGCGCGAAAGTAAATGAAAACAGCTTTATCGTTGTGGATGAGCTGAAACTTGATGAAATCAAGACGAAAAAGTTTAAAGAGATTCTGGACAATTTGAAGGTGTCCGGAGCGTTGGTTGTACTGGAGGGCGAGAACACGAATGTAGTTTTAAGCGCCGGCAACCTTCCGACTGTAAAGACAGCTTATACAAATACAATCAATGTCTATGACATTTTAAAATACCGCACGGTAGTGGCAACAAAAGCTGCCGTGGAAGCGATTGAGGAGGTGTACGCATAATGGCTAACATACAATACTATGATGTGATTTTAAAACCGGTGATTACCGAGAAAAGTATGGCGGCGATGACAGAGAAGAATTACACCTTCATGGTGCATCCGGACGCGAACAAGACGATGATTAAAGAGGCGGTCGAGAAGATGTTCGCCGGCACAAAGGTAGCCAGAGTCAATACGATGAATCTGCGGGGCAAACCGCGCAGACGCGGAATGACAGTCGGCAAAACTGCAGCGGCAAAGAAGGCGATCGTTCAGCTGACCGAGGACAGCGCGGACATTGAAATCTTTGAGGGACTGTAAAAAAACGCCAAGACAACTTTCAAATTATTTGGCGAGTGTGATGGCACATTGAATTGAAAGGAGATACAAAAATGGCTATCAAGACATACAATCCATATACACCTTCCAGACGTCATATGACAGGTTCGGATTTTTCCGAGATCACAAAAAAGAAACCTGAAAAAAGTCTGGTTACTTCCCTGAAAAAAAATGCGGGCCGAAACAATCAGGGTAAAATTACCGTTCGGCATCGCGGCGGCGGATCCAGAAGAAAATACCGCCTTGTTGATTTTAAGAGAAAGAAAGACGGCGTTCCGGCAACCGTAATCGGGATCGAGTATGATCCGAACCGTTCTGCCAATATTGCTCTGATCGCTTATGCGGACGGTGAGAAATCTTATATTCTTGCACCGGAGGGCCTGGCAGTAGGCTCCAAGGTCATGAATGGACCGGAGGCGGAGGTTCGCGTAGGAAACTGCCTTCCGCTTCAGTATATTCCGGTTGGTACGCAGGTGCACAATATCGAGCTGCATCCGGGCAAAGGCGGACAGATGGTTCGCTCTGCAGGAAACGGCGCGCAGCTGATGGCAAAAGAGGGCAAATATGCGACTCTGCGTTTGCCGTCAGGCGAGATGAGAATGGTTCCGATGATCTGCCGCGCGACAGTCGGCGTAGTTGGAAATGGAGAGCATAACCTGATCAATATCGGAAAAGCAGGACGTAAGCGTCACATGGGCATCCGCCCGACAGTGCGCGGTTCCGTTATGAACCCGAACGACCATCCGCACGGCGGCGGCGAGGGCAAGACCGGAATCGGCCGCCCGGGTCCGTGTACGCCTTGGGGTAAGCCGGCGCTTGGCTTAAAGACCCGTAAAAAGAACAAGCAGTCGAATAAACTGATTGTAAGAAGAAGAGACGGTAAAGCGATTAAATAGTTGATAAGGAGGTTAGCTCTATGGCTCGTTCATTGAAGAAAGGACCATTTGCAGATAAAAGTTTACTGAAAAAGATTGACGCGCTGAATGCATCGAACCAGAAGACGGTGATCAAGTCTTGGTCCCGCCGTTCTACCATTTTTCCGCAGATGGTTGGACATACAATCGCCATTCATGATGGCAGAAAACATGTCCCTGTATATATTACCGAGGATATGGTAGGCCATAAGCTCGGAGAGTTTGTGGCAACCAGAACGTATAGAGGACACGGCAAAGACGAGAAGAAATCCAAGGTACGTTAATTTGTTGAATCTAAAAAGGAGGTTTCATCGATGGCGAAAGGACATAGATCTCAGATAAAGAGAGAGAGAAACGCGAATAAAGATACCCGGCCGTCGGCAAAGATTTCGTATGCCAGGGTTCCGGTTCAGAAGGCTTGTTTCGTATTGGATGCCATCCGCGGAAAGGATGTCAAAACCGCGCTTGCGATTCTGGCCTATAATCCGAGATACGCATCGCGCGTGATAGAGAAATTATTAAAATCAGCGGTTGCAAATGCGGAGAACAACAACGGGATGAATACGGAAGGTCTGTATGTTGCAGAATGTTATGCAAACAAGGGGCCGACCATGAAGAGAGTGAGAGCGAGAGCGCAGGGCCGTGCATACCGCATCGAAAAGCGCACAAGCCACATTACCGTTGTATTGGATGAGAGATAGGAGGACAATCATGGGACAAAAAGTTAATCCTCATGGCCTGAGAGTCGGAGTAATCAAAGACTGGGATTCCAGATGGTATGCTGAGGGCAATTTTGCGGACTGCCTGGTGGAAGACTATAATATCAGAAAATTTTTGAAGAACAGACTTTACGGAGCCGGCATTTCCAGAATTGAGATCGAGAGAAAGTCTGAGCGCGTAAAGGTGATTGTTTATACGGCAAAGCCCGGTATTGTCATCGGCAAGGGCGGCGCAGAAATTGAAAAAGTAAAGGCTGAGCTTGCAAAGCAGCTTTCCGGCAAAGAGAAGCTTTCGGTTGACATCAAGGAAGTGAAAAAGCCGGATATGGACGCGCAGCTTGTAGCGGAAAATATTGCACAGCAGTTGGAAAACCGAATTTCTTTCCGCCGCGCAATGAAATCGACAATGAGCCGTACAATGAAAGCGGGAGCGCTTGGTATCAAAGCGGCCTGCGGCGGACGTCTCGGCGGCGCGGATATGGCGCGCAAGGAGTTTTACAGCGAAGGAACTATTCCCCTTCAGACACTGCGTGCAGACATTGATTACGGTTTTGCGGAAGCGGATACGACATATGGCAAGATCGGCGTCAAAGTATGGGTATACAAGGGTGAGATTCTTCCCGTGAAGCAGGACAAGGAAGGGAGCGATAAATAATGTTAATGCCGAAGAGAGTAAAACGTCGCAAGCAATTCCGCGGTTCTATGGCGGGAAAAGCGCTGCGGGGCAATAAAATTACAAACGGTGAGTATGGTATTGTCGCCATGGAGCCGGCGTGGATTAAATCGAATCAGATTGAGGCAGCCCGTATTGCTATGACGCGTTATATCAAGCGAGGCGGTAAGGTATGGATTAAAATTTTCCCTGACAAGCCGGTGACGGCGAAACCGGCTGAGACTCGTATGGGTTCCGGTAAGGGCGCTTTGGAATATTGGGTAGCGGTAGTAAAGCCCGGTCGTGTGATGTTTGAGATTTCAGGTGTTTCCGAGGAGATAGCAAGAGAAGCTTTGCGTCTTGCAACACACAAGTTGCCTTGCAAGTGTAAAGTTGTTTCTCGCGCGGACTTAGAAGGCGGTGAATCAAATGAAAAGTAAAAAGTATGTAGAGGATTTGAATACAAAGTCGGCAGCAGAGCTTCAGGAGGCTTTGGTCGCTGCAAAAAAGGAGCTTTTTAATTTGAGATTCCAGAACGCAACAAATCAGTTGGACAACACGAGCAGAATCCGGGAAGTCCGCAAAAATATTGCGAGAATCCAGACGGTCATGACGGCGCAGAAAAATGCGTAAATGTGTTGACAGTTGATCAGCCCTATGAAAGGAGATATTGTTGTGGAAAGAAATTTGAGAAAGACAAGAACCGGTAAGGTTGTCAGCAATAAAATGGATAAAACCATTGTTGTGGCTGTAGAAGATCATGTGAGACATGCGCTGTATAACAAGATTGTGAAGAGAACATACAAGTTGAAGGCTCATGACGAAGAGAACACATGCAATATTGGCGATATTGTCAAGGTAATGGAAACAAGACCGCTCTCCAAAGATAAGAGATGGAGACTGGTAGAAGTGATGGAAAGGGCTAAATAATGTCCGCAGCCAGATTATAAGGAGGTTATCCGCATGGTACAGCAGGAGACAAGATTGAAAGTCGCTGATAACACCGGTGCGAAAGAATTGCTTTGCATTCGTGTTATGGGCGGTTCAACCAGGAGATATGCGAATATAGGTGATGTGATTACCGCTTCGGTTAAAGATGCAACGCCCGGCGGGGTTGTAAAGAAAGGCGACGTGGTGAAGGCGGTTGTTGTCCGCACAGTGAAGGGCGCGCGGCGCGCGGACGGTTCCTACATCCGCTTCGATGAAAATGCGGCGGTGATTATCAAAGAAGATAAAAATCCCCGCGGAACACGTATTTTTGGGCCGGTGGCTAGAGAGCTTCGCGAGAAACAGTTTATGAAGATCGTATCTCTTGCTCCGGAAGTTTTATAGGAGGTTACACTATGGCGACAATGAAAATCAAAAAAGGCGATACCGTACGTGTAATCGCCGGAAAAGATAAGGACAGGGAGGGAAAGGTTCTCTCTGTTGATCCGAAAACACACAGAGTCGTTGTGGAGGGCGTGGCAATGGTTTCCAAGCATATGAAGCCGAACGCATCCAACCAGACGGGCGGAATTGTGCAGAAAGAAGGATCTATTGATATTTCTAATGTCATGTACGTTCACAAGGGCAAGACGACAAGGATTGGCTTTACGTTCAAGGACGGCAAGAAGGTTCGCGTAGCGAAGTCAACCGGCGACATTATTGATTAATTCAGGAGAGGAGGTCCGTCGAGTTGAGTAGATTAAGAGACACATATAAGAATGAGATCGTGGATGCCATGATCAAAAAGTTTTCATATAAAAACGCTATGGAAGTGCCGAAGCTCGAGAAGGTAGTCATCAATATGGGCGTCGGCGAGGCAAAGGAAAATGCGAAAATTCTGGACTCCGCAATGGCAGATCTGGAGAAAATCGCAGGACAGAAGCCGATTGTTACCCGTGCGAAAAACTCTGTCGCAAACTTTAAGATCAGAGAAGGAATGCCGATCGGCTGCAAGGTGACGCTCAGGGGCGAGCGGATGTATGAGTTTGTCGATCGCCTGATCAATCTTGCGCTTCCGCGCGTGCGCGACTTCAGGGGCGTAAATCCGAATGCGTTTGACGGAAGAGGCAACTATGCTCTGGGTATTAAAGAACAGTTGATTTTCCCTGAGATTGAGTATGATAAGGTGGATAAAGTCAGAGGTATGGACATTATTTTTGTCACGACCGCACACACCGATGAGGAAGCTCGTGAGTTACTGACGTTGTTCAACATGCCGTTTGAGAGATAGGAGGGAAATTCATGGCTAAGTCATCAATGAAAGTAAAACAGCAGCGCAAACAGAAATTCTCCACAAGAGAATACAGCCGTTGCAAGATCTGTGGTCGTCCGCATGCATATCTGAGAAAATATGGTATTTGCAGAATTTGCTTCCGCGAATTGGCGTACAAGGGACAGATCCCGGGTGTGAAGAAGGCAAGTTGGTAGTCAGAAATATAGGAGGAAACAGATATGACAATGAGTGATCCGATTGCAGATATGCTTACAAGAATTCGTAATGCAAATACTGCCAAGCATGATACAGTCGACATTCCTGCTTCAAAGATGAAAATTGCAATCGCCGACATTCTTCTGAAAGAGGGTTATATTGCAAAGTATGATATTGTCGAGGACGGCAATTTTAAGACGATCCGTGTGACGCTGAAGTACGGAAAAGATAAAAATGAAAAGATTATCACCGGGTTGAAGAGAATCTCAAAGCCGGGCCTTCGCGTATATGCAGGCAAGGAAGATCTGCCGAAGGTGCTCGGCGGTCTGGGAGTAGCGATTATCTCCACCAATCAGGGTGTGATTACAGATAAGGAAGCAAGAGCGAAAAATGTAGGCGGCGAGGTATTGGCCTACATTTGGTAGGACACTTCCCGTACACTGAAAACAAGAGGAATCTTGATAATCTAAGTTGAGGAAAGAGAGGTATATACATGTCACGTATCGGAAGAATGCCGGTTACTGTGCCGGCGGGTGTGACCGTGGATATTGCGGAAGGAAATAAAGTGATGGTAAAAGGCCCTAAGGGGACGTTGGAGAGAACACTGCCGACGGAGATGACCATCAAAATGGACGGAGATCAGATTGTCGTTACCCGTCCGAACGATTTAAAGAAAATGAAATCTCTTCACGGCCTGACAAGAACGCTGATCGCCAATATGATCACAGGTGTGACTGAGGGCTACGAAAAGTCTCTGGAAGTGAACGGAGTCGGTTACAGAGCCGCAAAAGCGGGCAAGAAGCTGACACTGTCGCTCGGATTTTCGCATCCGGTGGAGATGGAGGATCCGGAAGGACTGGAGACCGTCGTTGACGGCAATAAAATCACAGTAAAAGGTATTGATAAAGAAAAAGTTGGTCAGTATGCAGCCGAGATCCGGGAGAAGAGAAAGCCTGAGCCTTACAAGGGAAAAGGAATCAAGTATGTTGACGAGGTAATCAGACGTAAGGTTGGCAAGACCGGTAAGAAATAATTAAGGAGAGTATGACATGATTAAGAAAACATCAAGATCAATTGTTCGCGAGAAGAAGCATAAAAGAATGCGCAACCGTTTCTCCGGGACTGCTCAGAGACCGCGTCTCGCTGTGTTCAGAAGTAATAATCATATGTACGCTCAGATCATCGACGATGTTGCGCAGACCACTCTGGTCAGCGCGGCAACTACACAGAAGGATGTAAAGGCTGAGCTTGAGAAGACCAACAACGTAGAAGCGGCGGCATATCTTGGCACGGTGATTGCAAAGAAGGCACTGGAAAAAGGCATTACAGAGGTAGTCTTTGACAGAGGCGGCTTTATCTATCATGGTAAAATTGAGGCCTTGGCGGATGCAGCCAGAGAAGCCGGGTTAAAATTTTAAGAAGGAGGAGAACACATGAAACGTACAACCGTTGACGCAAGTCAGTTAGAGTTGGAAGAAAAAGTTGTCTCTATTAAGAGAGTAACAAAGGTTGTCAAGGGTGGCCGCAACATGCGCTTCACGGCCCTGGTTGTTGTGGGTGACGGCAATGGACATGTCGGCGCCGGACTCGGCAAAGCTGCCGAGATTCCCGAGGCAATCCGCAAGGGAAAAGAAGACGCGACAAAGAAATTAATCAGCGTAAGTCTGGATGAGAATAAGAGTATTCCGCACGATACTGTTGGAAAGCACACCGGAGCATCTGTTTTGCTGAAACGTGCTCCGAAGGGTACCGGTGTAATTGCAGGCGGACCGGCGCGAAGCGTGTGTGAGCTTGTCGGCATTGAGAACATCCGTACCAAGTCTCTTGGTTCAAATAACAAGCAGAATGTTGTTCTCGCCACACTGGAAGCGCTCAGCCAGTTAAAGACGCCTGAGGAGGTTGCAAAACTTCGCGGCAAATCGGTAGAAGAACTGTTAGGTTAGGAGGAAGAGGATCATGGCAGATAAGTTAAAGGTCACACTGGTGAAATCAACCATCGGTGCTATTCCAAAACACAGAGCTACCGTAGAGGCGCTTGGTCTGAAAAAACTGAATAAGACCGTAGAGCTGCCTGACAATGCGGCTGTCCGTGGAATGGTAAAACAGGTACAGCATTTGGTAACAGTGGAAGAGATTTAGTCATCACAGATAAGGAGGTGTCACAATGGACTTGTCCAATTTAAAACCGGCAGCAGGCTCGAAAATCAGCAACAATTTCAGAAGAGGACGCGGGCACGGTTCAGGAAACGGAAAGACAGCCGGCAAAGGCCACAAAGGCCAGAAAGCACGTTCTGGAGCTCCGAGAATTGGTTTTGAGGGCGGTCAGATGCCGTTATACAGGAGAATCCCGAAAAGAGGATTTACCTGCAGAAATTCTAAAGAGATTGTTGGCATTAATGTAAGTGCGCTTGAAGTGTTTGACAATGATTCGGTTGTCACAGTAGATGTATTGAAAGAGAAAGGAATTATCAGCAATCCGAAGGATGGCGTGAAAATTCTTGGCAATGGTGAGTTAACTAAGAAGCTTACAGTTCAGGTCAATGCATTTAGTGCAAGTGCAAAGGAAAAGATTGAGGCTCTTGGTGGAAAAGCTGAGGTGATCTGATGTTAGAGACAGTGCGCAATGCATTTAAAGTCGAAGAGATTAAAAAGGGATTGATTTTCACATTTTTGATGCTGATTGTCATTCGTCTTGGCTCTCAGATTCCGCTTCCGGGAATTGACAGCACACAGTTTTCCGCATGGTTTGAACAGACAATGGGCGATTCGTTCAATTTCTTTAACGCAATGACAGGCGGTTCGTTTTCAAACATGTCGATCTTTGCGCTGAACATCACGCCGTACATTACGTCTTCGATTATCATGCAGCTGATGACAATCGCCATTCCGAAGCTCGAAGAGATGCACAAGGATGGCGAAGAAGGCAGAAAAAAAATGGCGGAGATCACCCGTTATGTGACGGTTGGACTTGCGCTTGTAGAGTCGATTGCGATGGCAATCGGTTTCGGACGTTCGGGGGCGCTTACAGAGTTTAACGTGCTCACAGTCATCACGATTGTGGCCGGACTTACGGCCGGCAGCGCTTTTCTGATGTGGGTCGGCGAACAGATTACAGAGCGGGGCGTCGGCAACGGTATCTCTATTGTGCTTGTCATCAACATTATGTCCCGCGTGCCGCAGGATCTGATTAGTTTGGCGGAAAAATTTGTGATCGGCAAGAAACTTGCTCCGGCGCTGCTTGCTTCCGTAATTATACTGGCGGTCATCCTGGTAACGATCGTACTCGTTGTACTGCTTCAGGATGGCGAGCGGAGAATTCCGGTTCAGTATTCCAAGAAAATGGTTGGAAGAAAACAGTACGGAGGACAGAGCACGCACATTCCGCTGAAGGTAAATACGGCCGGCGTGATTCCGGTTATCTTTGCCTCGTCGCTCATGCAGATTCCTTATATGATCGCCGCATTTATGGGCAAAACCAACGGAACAGGTATAGGCTCGAAAATCATCAAGCTTTTGTTATCGTCGAGTTGGTGTAATCCCAATGAACCGATTTATACGATTGGTTTGCTGATTTATGTGCTGCTCATTGTATTTTTCGCATATTTTTATACGTCGATTACGTTCAATCCGTTGGAAGTGGCGAATAATATGAAAAAGGCCGGAGGCTTTATTCCTGGAATCCGTCCCGGCAGGGCTACGTCGGATTATCTGAGCAACATTCTGCATTCGATTGTCTTTATCGGTGCGATCGGCCTGATTATTGTGTCGGTGATTCCGATTGTGTTCAGCGGTGTATTCGGCGCGAATGTATCCTTTGGCGGAACGTCGCTGATCATTATTGTCGGCGTTGTATTAGAGACTATTAAACAGGTTGAGTCCAAAATGCAGGTTCGGTATTACAAAGGATTTTTAAATGACTGACAGTAAACTCCCCCGCAGGGGAGTTTGCGTCCTGCGGGGAAGCTTTTAAAATGGGGAGGTATATATGAAAATCGTAATGTTGGGGGCGCCGGGTGCCGGAAAAGGGACGCAGGCGAAAAAAATTGCAGAACGCTATCGTATTCCTCATATTTCCACAGGGGATATTTTTCGGGCCAACATGAAAGAGGGCACAGAGCTCGGACAGCAGGCGAAGGCTTATATGGATCAGGGCCAGTTAGTTCCTGACGAGCTGACCGTCCATATGGTGATGGACCGGTTTTCGAAGGATGACTGCAAGAATGGTTATGTATTAGACGGTTTCCCAAGGACAATTCCGCAGGCGGAGGCGCTGTCGGAAGCGCTTGCACAGGCAGGCGACTCGATTGATTATGCGATTGATATTGAGGTGCCCGATGAGCGCATTGTGAAACGGATGTCCGGCAGAAGAGTGTGCCAAAAGTGCGGCGCTACTTATCACGAAGTGCATCACCCGCCTGTCAGAGAAGGCGTTTGTGATGTGTGCGGCGCAGATCTGGTGCAGCGTTCAGACGACAAGCCGGAGACGGTGTTAAGCCGCCTCGAGGTTTATCATGAACAGACACAGCCTCTGATTGATTATTATAAGGAAAAAAATGTATTAAAGCGTGTGGATGGCACGAGGGATCTGGAGGATGTTTTTCAGGCAATCGTAGATATTTTAGATGAATAGAAAGATAAGGTGACAGTATGCCGGTAACAATCAAATCCTCGCGTGAAATCGCATTGATGCGCGAGGCAGGCAAGCGTTTGGCGGAAGTGCACACCAGGCTTCGGGATGTGATTGAGCCTGGGATTTCTACAAAAGAGATTGATCGCCTGGGACGGGAAATGATTGAAGGAATGGGATGTATTCCATCTTTTCTGAATTACAATGGTTATCCCGCATCGATCTGTGTCTCTGTGAACGATGAAGTGGTGCATGGCATTCCGTCTGAGGATGTCATTTTACAGGAAGGCGATATTGTCAGCCTGGACGCCGGCCTGATTTACGAGGGTTATCACGCAGACGCAGCGAGAACCCACGGTGTCGGAACGGTGTCGCCGCAGGCAAAGCAGCTGATGAACGTCACAAGACAAAGCTTTTTTGAAGGCGTTCGGTTTGCCAGGGAAGGCAATCACCTGCATGATATTTCGAATGCGATTGACGCTTATATCCGTCGCTTCGGGTACACGGCGGTGCGCGATCTGGTCGGCCATGGAATTGGAAGTCAACTGCATGAGGACCCGCAGATTCCGAATTTTACGCAGAGGCGCAAAGGGCCGATGCTGAAGGCCGGCATGACGTTGGCTGTCGAGCCGATGATCAATATCGGACGGCCGGATGTCGAGTGGTTGGATGATGACTGGACTGTGGTGACAGAAGACGGAACTCTCTCAGCGCACTATGAGAATACGATTCTGATTACAGACGGCGAACCGGAAATTTTCACACTGGAGCTGTGTGAGCAGTAAGTGAGGATGGTGAGCGTATGAGTGAGATGCTAGAGGGACAGTTTGTACGATCACTGGCCGGACATGACAAAGGCATGGTCTATGTGATTCTGAAAATTGATCAGTCCAGGGTATTTGTAACGGATGGAGCGCTGAGATCTGTGAGCAGACCAAAAGCGAAAAATCCAAAACATTTACAGCCGATTCACTGCATGGCTGCGTCCGTACTGAACAGACCGGCGACAGAGCCGCCGAGGACGGACGAGGAAGTGAAGCGGGCAATTAAGCTGTACTGCACAGAGCATTGCAATCAAAAATGAAAAACATCAACCGGTCGGACTTCGATAGGAACGATCAAGAATGGGAGAAATAATATGTCAAAAGCAGATGTGATTGAGATTGAAGGAGTTGTCATTGAGAAACTGCCTAATGCGATGTTCCGGGTGGAACTGGAAAACGGACACCAGGTACTGGCCCATATCAGCGGAAAACTTCGGATGAATTATATTCGGATTTTACCGGGTGATAAGGTTACGTTGGAACTCTCCCCGTATGATCTCTCAAAGGGACGTATCATCTGGAGAGACAAATAAACGACAAAAACCGGCGTGTTGTTTTGTGCCAGGCAAGCATGTCCATTTTTTGTAAAAGTTTCTTGACACGTATAAATACTGCTGATATAATATCAAATGGACTTTTTTTGAAAGGAGGATTTGACATGAAAGTTAGATCATCTGTTAAACCGATTTGTGAGAAGTGCAAAGTCATCAAAAGAAAGGGAAGCATTCGGATCATCTGTGAGAATCCGAAGCACAAGCAGAGACAGGGATAATACTGTCTTTAAACTGTTTTGAAGCGGCTGCAGCGGGACGCGCCCGTCAGCGCGTGCCTGCTGATTTTTATAAACCGTGGCAACGCGGTGCGCAGATCTCTAATACCGAGGGGATCTTCGCAAATGTTGACAAACTGATAAAAAAATAACGGAGGTGTAATAGGTACATGGCTCGTATTGCTGGTGTAGACTTACCGAGAGAAAAGCGTGTAGAGATTGGTCTGACATATATTTATGGAATTGGAAGAGCGAGCTCGAATCGCATTTTGGCGGAAGCAAAGGTAAACCCGGATACACGCGTCAGAGATCTCACCGATGACGAAGTGAAGAGAATCGCAACGGTTGTCGAGGAATCTCAGATGGTGGAAGGTGATCTGCGCAGAGAAGTTGCAATGAACATCAAGAGACTGCAGGAGATTGGCTGTTATCGCGGGATTCGCCATAGAAAAGGACTGCCGGTTCGCGGTCAGAAGACCAAAACCAATGCAAGAACAAGAAAAGGTCCTAAGAGAACGGTTGCGAATAAGAAGAAATAAGAATAGGAAGAAAGTAGGTTAGTTTTAAAAATGGCTAAGAAAGTTGCGAGAAAAGTAACAAAAAAGCGCGTGAGAAAAAACGTTGAACGGGGACAGGCACATATCCAGTCTTCTTTTAATAATACGATTGTGACGATTACGGATACAGAGGGCAATGCGCTCTCCTGGGCAAGTGCCGGTGGTCTTGGTTTTAGAGGTTCAAGGAAATCTACTCCTTATGCAGCGCAGACGGCTGCAGAAACAGCAGCAAAGGCAGCACTGCCCTATGGCTTAAAGACCGTTGAAGTTATGGTTAAGGGACCGGGCTCAGGAAGAGAGGCGGCAATCCGCGCACTTCAGGCGTGCGGATTGGATGTGACAAGTATTAAGGACGTTACGCCTGTGCCGCACAACGGCTGTCGCCCGCCGAAGCGCAGAAGAGTTTAATTAGGAGGTAAGTTTCATGGCAGTAAACAGAGTCCCTGTTTTAAAGAGATGCAGATCGCTTGATCTGGATCCGATATATCTGGGAATTGATAAAAAGTCGCGCAGACAATTAAAGCGTGCAAACAGAAAAATGAGCGAGTACGGCCTGCAGCTTCGCGAGAAGCAGAAAGCAAAGTTTATTTATGGCGTGCTTGAGAAGCCGTTCCGCAATTATTACAAGAAGGCAGATAAGATGTCCGGTATGACCGGCGAGAATCTGATGGTGATGCTTGAGACAAGACTGGACAATGTCGTGTATCGTCTCGGTATGGCGAGAACCCGCAAGGAGGCGCGCCAGATTGTCGATCACAAGCACGTTCTTGTCAATGGCAAGCAGGTGAATATCCCCTCTTATCTTGTCAAAGTCGGTGATGTGATTGAAATTAAAGAGAAAAACAGAGATTCCAAGAGATATGCTCAGATCACAGAGATTACCGCAGGCAGAATGGTTCCGGCATGGCTTGAGGCTGATTTAGAGTCTTTAAAGGGCACGGTAAAAGAGCTTCCGACGCGTGAAGAAATCGACGTTCCGGTAGATGAGATGCTGATTGTCGAGTTGTATTCCAAGTAATTTGTGCCACCCTTCACTTTTTAGCAGACCCAAAGGAGGGCTTTCATGTTCGATTTTGAAAAACCAAATATTGAGATCGCGGAGATTTCGGAAGATAAAAGATATGGGAAATTTATTGTTGAGCCATTAGAGCGTGGGTACGGAATCACTCTTGGCAATTCGCTTCGGCGGATTATGCTTTCGTCCCTGCCGGGCGCTGCTGTTAGCCAGGTGAAGATTGAGGGTGTACTGCATGAGTTTAGCTCCATTCCGGGAATCAAGGAAGACGTCACCGAAATCATTATGAATATCAAAAGTCTCGCAATCCGCAATAACAGCGACTCTATGGAGCCGAAAACGGCATACATTGAGTATGAAGGCGAAGGGGTTGTGACCGCAGCGGATATTCAGGTGGATTCCGACATTGAGATTATGAATCCGGATTTGGTGATCGCTACGCTTAGCGGAGGCCCGGACTGTAAATTGTACATGGAACTCACCATTACGCGGGGCAGGGGTTATGTGAGCGCCGACCGCAATAAGGGTGAAGAGCTTCCGATCGGTACGATTGCCGTTGATTCTATTTATACGCCGGTAGAGCGTGTAAATATGACGGTTGATAATACCAGAGTCGGACAGATTACGGATTATGACAAATTGACATTGGATGTATACACAAACGCGACACTGCAGCCGGACGAGGCAGTCAGCCTTGCCGCAAAGGTGCTCAGCGAACATCTGAACCTCTTCATTGATCTCTCTGAGAATGCCAAGACGGCGGAAGTAATGATTGAAAAAGAGGATGATGAAAAGGAAAAAGTGCTCGAGATGAATATCGACGAGCTCGAGTTGTCGGTTCGCTCCTATAACTGTCTGAAGCGCGCGGGAATTAATACCGTTGAGGAGCTTACCAATAAGACGTCCGAGGAGATGATGAAGGTTCGGAATTTGGGCCGCAAATCTCTCGAGGAGGTATTGGCGAAACTGAAAGAGTTGGGCCTTCAGCTCAGCTCCAGTGATGAATAAAAATTTATGGAGTAATATCGTCCGGTCAGTAAGCCCGAAGAGCGTGGCCGGGGGTTCCACAAATGGAGGAAATAGAGATGGCTGGATATAGAAAGCTTGGAAGAACCTCTAGTCAGAGAAAGGCTCTGATTCGGGGACAGGTAACCGCACTGTTAAACAACGGAAAAATTGTTACAACAGAGGCAAGAGCGAAGGAAATTCGCAAAGTGGCCGAGGGTCTGATTGCCATGGCGGTAAAGGAAAAAGATCACTTTGATACAGTTACGGTGACCGCAAAAGTTGCCCGCAAGGACAAGGACGGTAAGCGTGTGAAAGAAGTGGTTGACGGCAAAAAAGTGACGGTATACGATGAAGTGGAAAAGACGATCAAAAAGGATCAGCCGTCGCGTTTACATGCGAGAAGAAAGATGCTGAAAGTGCTCTATCCTGTGAAGGTTGCGGACAGCGCCAAGGCGGGAAAGAAGCATATGAAGCAGGTGGATCTGGTTGCAAAATTGTTTGATGAGATTGCGCCGAAGTATGAAAACCGCAATGGCGGATATACTCGGATTATCAAAATCGGACAGCGGAAAGGCGATGCTGCAATGCAGGTTCTGTTGGAATTAGTTTAATGACAGGAGTAAAGAGGGCGTTATCTGTTGGGTAACGCTCTTTTTTCAAATAAGGATACAAAATATGAGCATGATTGATGTAGACCAGGTTAGTTTTGCATATGAGAGGATGGGAGACGACGGCAAGGTGACGGCTGCGGAACCGGCGGTTTCTGACGTCAGTATGGCGGTTTCAGAGGGCGAGTTTGTGGCGGTTCTCGGCCATAACGGCTCTGGAAAATCGACTCTCGCCAAACATTTCAACGCGCTGCTGCTGCCGACCGAAGGGGCCGTGTATGTGGATCAGATGCATACGGCTGACGAGTGCAATCTCTGGGATATTCGACATACGGTAGGCATGGTATTCCAGAATCCTGACAATCAGATTATTGCCGGCGTCGTCGAGGAGGATGTCGGTTTCGGACCCGAGAATATGGGAGTGCCGACTGAGGAAATCTGGGAGCGGGTAGAGGATAGCTTAGGTGCGGTCGATATGCTCAGATACCGGAAACATTCTCCAAATAAACTGTCGGGCGGTCAAAAACAGCGCGTGGCCATTGCCGGTGTGGTGGCGATGCGCCCCAAGTGCATTGTGTTGGACGAACCGACGGCGATGCTTGACCCGCAGGGGCGGCAGGAAGTGCTTCAGGCGATCCGTTCGCTGCATGATGCGGGGGTGACGATTGTGCTCATCACGCATGATATGGAGGAAGCGCTCTGTGCGGACCGCGTGATGGTGATGAATGACGGACGGCTTGTGATGAACGGGACACCGCGCGAGGTGTTTGCCCATGTGAGAGAGCTTCAGCAGATTGGTCTTGGCGTTCCGCAGATGGAATGGCTGGCGTACGAGCTGCGCAGCGCGGGAATGCCGATTTCCGAGGATATTATGACGCGGCAGGAGCTTGTGCGGGAGCTTAGCGCACTGCTTTCCCAGACGGCCTGAGAATGCGAAGAGGTAGGGGATTCGGATGGAACTTGAGTTGGAACATATCGGTTATCGGTATGGGGATGCTTTAGCCAGTGAAATGCAGGCGCTTTCTGATATTTCGCTGAAAATTACGGGCGGAGAATTTATCGGTGTCATCGGGCATACCGGTTCCGGAAAATCGACGCTGATGCAGATTATGAATGCGTTGGAGAGGCCGGGAGAAGGCCGGGTTTTAGCGGACGGAGAGGACGTCTGGGGTGAACATTATGACCGCAGGTCGCTCAGAAGCCGTGTCGGCCTTGTCTTTCAATATCCGGAACACCAGTTATTTGAGACGACAGTGATCGGGGACGTCATGTTCGGTCCTTTGAATCAGGGGCTGTCCGAGAAGGAAGCGCGCGCTCGCGCGGAACATGCGCTTGCATTGACCGGCATTGACGAAAAATGGTATGAACAGTCGCCGTTTGAATTGTCAGGCGGACAAAAACGCCGCACGGCAATCGCCGGCGTGCTCGCAATGGAGCCGGAAATTTTAATTTTGGATGAACCGACTGCCGGCCTGGATCCGGCAGGCAGGGGAGAAATTTTGCGGCAGATTTCCTCTCTTCACAGAGAATATGCGGGGCGGCTTTCGATACTATTGGTGTCGCACAGTATGGAAGATGTCGCGCAGTATGTTGGGCGAATACTTGTTATGGATCACGGGAGACTGGTGTTGGATGATATTCCGCAGCGGGTGTTTGCCCATGTGGAGGAACTGGAGAGCATGGGGCTTGCCGCGCCTGCGGTCACGTATCTGCTTCGCGATCTGCGGGCTGCGGGAATTGAGGTGGACGATCAGGCGTACACCGTAGAACAGGCAATGCAGGCGATTCTTGATGTGTGGCGTAAGAGGAGCGGCGATGATTAGAGATATTACGATTGGACAATATTATCCGGTAAAATCCGTTATACATGAACTTGATCCGAGAGTGAAAATTATTGGGACTTTACTATTTGCCGTTTCTCTGTTTTTGCTGAAAAATGCGTGGAGTTTTCTGCCGGCAGCCATATTGCTTGTGTGCTGTATCCGGCTGTCTCATATACCGGTTCGCTTTATTGCGCGCGGCATGAAGCCGATTGTGCTGCTTTTGCTGATTACGGCGGCGTTCAATCTGTTTCTGACGCCGGGGAATATACTTGTGCAGTTTTGGATATTTAAAATTACCGAGGAGGGGCTGCGGGTTACCATTCTCACCGTCGTGCGTCTCTGTTTTCTGGTATTTGGCACTTCTCTGATGACGTTTACCACAACCCCGAACCGCCTGACGGACGGGATAGAGAGCTTGCTGTCGCCGCTGCAGAGGTTTCATGTTCCGGTTCAGGAATTGGCGCTTGTGATGTCGATTGCGCTTCGGTTTATTCCGATTTTGCTTGAGGAGACGGACAAAATTATGAAAGCGCAGATTGCGCGCGGGGCGGACTTTGAGAGCGGAAATTTGCTTCGGCGGATGAAAAATATGATTCCGCTTCTTGTGCCGCTCTTTGTATCGGCGTTTCGGCGGGCGGACGATTTGGCGATGGCGATGGAGGCTCGCGGTTATCACGGCGGAGCAGGCCGGACAAAGATGAAGCCGCTTCGCTACAGCCGGAGAGATGCCGAGGCGTTTGCGATTTTGGCGCTTTATGTGGTGAGTCTTGTGCTTTCACACAATATACACAATTTTATATAAAATCGGTCACAGTTTATTCCTATAATAAACGATAGTATGCTCGCATTTTCACATTGGGTTTGCAATGGGCAGTCCGGGGCAGAGAGAAGGAGGAGAAGGTTTGATTGAGATTCACAATTTAACGAAAAAATATGGCAGCCATATCGCGGTCGATCATCTGAGCTTTCAGGTGGAACGCGGGAAGATTTATGGCTTTCTCGGTCCAAACGGCGCGGGAAAAACCACGACGATGAATATGATCACCGGATATATCGGCGCGACCGAGGGAGAGGTGCGCATCAACGGATACGATATTTTGGAATCTCCCGAGCAGGCCAAGAAATGTATTGGCTATCTGCCGGAGATCCCGCCGCTGTATATGGATATGACGCCGAATGAGTATCTGAAATTTGTAGCGGAGTTAAAAGGAATCGGCAGGGATGAGCGGGAAGCGATGATCCGGGATATTATGGAGACGACCAAAATTACGGATGTTCAGCATCGCCTGATCAAAAACCTGTCGAAGGGTTACCGCCAGCGCGTTGGCCTGGCGCAGGCGCTGATCGGCTATCCGGAAGTCATTATACTGGATGAACCTACGGTGGGCCTTGATCCGAAGCAGATTATTGAGATTCGGGATCTGATCAAGAGCCTGGGCGACCGGCATACGGTGATTTTGAGTTCGCACATTTTATCTGAGGTCAGCGCTGTCTGTGATCATGTGCTGATTATTTCAAAAGGCAAGCTTGTGGCGAGCGACCGGCCGGAGAATCTCTCGGCGCATCTGGCGGAGAAAATGCAGCTCTCTCTCACGATCATGGGCGAGGAGCGTCTGATCAGAGAGACGCTGCGCCTGATGCCGGAAATCCGCAAATATGAGATTCATCACTCGGTGGAAGACGGCGCCTGGGACATTGAGCTGACCGCCGGTGAGCAGACGGACATCCGTAAAAAACTGTTTTCGGAGTTTGCCAAACTGGAGTACCCGATTCTCAAAATGCAGTCGAGTGGGAAAAGTCTTGAGGACGTCTTTCTGGAGCTTACCCAGGACGAGCAGGCGGCTGACGGAAAGGAGGAAGCGTGATGCGTGCGATTTACAAGAGAGAACTGAAGTCCTTTATAGCTTCTCCGCTGGGATATGCATTTATGGCGTTTTTAATATTGATCGTCAGTATTTATTTCACGAAGTACAGCCTGATGGACGGTTATCCGTGGTTTGGGGGCATATTGGCCGCCACGACGTTTGTCTTTTTAATCATCGTACCGCTGCTGACGATGAGGGTGTTGGCGGAGGAGCGGCGCCAAAAGACGGATCAGCTGCTTTTGACAGCGCCGGTTACGGTGAGCGACATTGTTCTCGGCAAATTTTTTGCGCTCTTAACCGTTCTTGCCATTCCGATGCTCTGGTTTTGCCTGTATCCGCTGCTGATGATGAGCTTCGGCAAGACGGCTGCGTCCGTGCCGATGGATTATCTGTCGATTTTCGGATTTTTCCTGCTCGGGGCAGCGAATCTGGCCATTGGTCTGTTTATCTCGGCGCTGACAGAAAACCAGGTGCTCTCCGCAGTGCTGACGTTTGCTGTTTTATTAATCTGTTACTTTTCGCAGAGTCTGGTTGGATTTATTCCCGGGACGGCGAACGCGTCGCTGATCGGCTTTACGGTTTTGATTGTTTTGGCGGCTCTCGTGTTGTTCATTATGACTAGAAATGTGTTGCTGTCGGGAAGCGTGGCGGTCGTATTGGAAATCATCCTGATCGCCGTGTATGCGCTGAAAAATGAATGGATGGAAAATGCGATCGCCAAAGTATTTAGCGTGATTGATATAAGCGGACGTCTGGATAATTTTATCGAGGGGATTTTTGATTTATCGGGCGTTGTATATTATATTTCGGTAGTGGCGCTGTGTCTGTTCCTTTCGGTACAGGCGATTCAGAAGCGCCGCTGGAGTTAATGAGGAGGGCGGACAGGTGAAGTCAAATGAAGAAAAGAAGCGGCATTTAAAAAACGGTTCATATAGCGCCGCGCTCACCGTGGCTGTGGTTGCGGTATTAGTTGTCGTAAATTTGCTGATCAGCGCGCTGCCGTCCAATTTGACCAAATTTGATATTAGCGAGCAGCAGCGTCTGAACTTTTCGGATCAGACAAAGGATCTCATCGGCGGTCTCGATAAGGATGTGACGATCTATTTTCTGACCGAACAGGGCAGTGAGGACGGCACGATTGAGGAAATGGTAGCAAAATATGGCGCGATGTCGTCCAGGATACAGGTTGTATCAAAAGATACGGCGCTGGATCCGGATTTTGTGTCCGCTTACACGTCCGAGACGGTGCCGAATAACAGTCTCATTGTAGAATGTGGAGAGCGCAGCAAGGTCATTTTATACAGCGAAATTTATGTGGAGTCCACGAGCACCAATTCGAGCGGGCAGTCGGTTGTGACAACGGAGTTTGACGGAGAGGGACAGCTGACTAGCGCCATTGATTTTGTGACGAGTGATCAGCTGCCCACTGTCTATACGCTCTCGGGACATAAGGAAGCCGCGCTTTCGGACTCGCTGATTTCTCAGATTAACAAGGACAATCTTGATGTGGAGAGTTTGTCTCTGCTGAGCATGGAGCAGGTGCCGGAAGACTGTGATGCGTTGATTATCAACGGTCCTCAGCAGGATCTTTCACAGGCCGAGGCCTCGATGATCGGAGAATATTTGCAGGCCGGCGGACAGTTGATTTATGTTGCGGATTATCTTGCCGGAGATTTGCCGAATCTGGAAGGCGTGCTTCTTGAGTATGGAATCTCGTTTGAGGAAGGCGTGGCGGTGGAGTCGGATTCCAATTACTATTATCAGTACCCGTATATCACGATTCCGCAGATGCACAGCCACGCGATTACGGATCCGCTGATTGACAGTCAGATGCCGGTGGTGGCGCCGCTGAGCCGGAGCATTGAAGTGAGCGACCTGACAGGAGTGGACTATACGACGCTGTTTGCCACGACAAGCGGGACTTATCTGATGCAGGATGATACGCTAGGCGATCAGGCCGGAGTGAGAAAACTGGGTGTGATTGTGGAAAAGGAGACGGCAGACGGCGCGATAACGCGCGTGGTGGCCTATGGTTCGCAGTCGATGTTTACCGAAGAGGTCAACACGACGCTCGCGGTTGGCAATTACGACCTGTTTGCAAATACGCTTGGGTACCTGTGCGAGCATGAGAGCGCCATTTCCATCCGCGCGAAAAGCATGGACGGCACGCAGCTTGCGCTGACGTCGTTTGAGGCAAATCTCTGGAGCGCGGTTGTAGTCGTGCTTGTCCCGGCTGCGCTTTTAGTTGTCGGCGTGGTGATCTGGATTCGAAGGAGGAGACGATAGTGTCAAAGAAAGCAAAGACAATGGGCATTCTTGGAGGACTCCTGCTGATTCTTGTGATTGCGTATGCCAGTCTGTTTATATATAATGCGCGGCAGCAGTCCGGTGAAGAGGAGAGTGAGGAAGGGATTCTGATCGGCGAATTGGACGCCGCGGATATTACCGGCTTTGCATTCCAGGTTAATGCGGAGGACTTTGAAAACGATGTTTATACGTTCCACAAAAGCGGCGACAGCTGGATGTACAAGGATGACTCCAAATTTCCGGTGAATCAGAATGTGGCGGAGGCTAAAGTGACGGTGCTGTCTGCTGTATACGCAAAGCGGCTATTAGAGGAAAATCCGAGTGATTTGTCCAAATATGGTCTGGATGAACCGGTTTTGACGGTATCAGCGACAGACGGCAGACAGACGATCACGTATCTGGTGGGAGATTACAATGCCAATACGGAGACGTATTATATTAAGATCAAAGATGACCCGAATGTGTATACGGCGGACGGCTCGCTGTGGGTTGCGTTCAGTATGAATTTGTATGACATGGCCAAAGTGGAGGAAGTGCCGGAGATTCAGTTGGATCATATCACCCATGTTAATATTCAGAATGGAACCGATGAGCTAGATTTCACATTTAACCGCGAGGGAACAGAGGAGGAAGCGTCCACAGGTAAGGTGACGATCACGGGAACCTGGTATATCAAGGATGAAAACGGCGCGATTGTTTCGGCGAATTCGTCAAAGACGCAGCTGTTGATGAACCTTTTGATTGAATTGGAGTATTTGAGTGAAATCAATTACAACAGCTCAGAGAGCGAGCTGGAAAGTTACGGACTGCTCAGTCCGTCGGCAACGGTTACGATTGATTATACGGTCGATGAAGTAGATTTAAAGACGGTGGAACAGGTCGAAGTGGATGAGAATGTCAATGAGATTGCCTACGAGACAAACAGCGTTGAGAAACAGTATGTACTGAAAATCGGCGGTTCCAGTTCATCGTATACTTATAACGACGATTATTTTGCAACTGCCGGCGGTTCCAGTGCAGTTATGACTGTGGACGCCTCCACGGTGGAAATGCTAAAAGGGCTTCGGGCAGAAGATTATATCAGCGCGACACAGTAAATTTTTAAAATTTTCGTTTCTTTTGTTTCAAAATTGTGCCGCATATTTTTGTCTCTTTTGTGCATATTACTACAAAGAGCAGGAATGCTTCTTAGACAAGTAATGATCAAAGGAGAGTTCAATTATGAAGGGTTTAAAAAAGATTCTTTTTATGGCTGTTGTGCTTGTTACCGCCGGATTGTTTGTCGCATGCGGAAATAACAAAGACACAACCGGAGAAAAAGACAAAGACGCCGAGGCGACAAAGGACGTCGATGTGACGGAAGCTGCGGAAAAAACCGAGGATGTAAAAACGACGGAACACGCCGGCGCCACCGAGAATGCAGACCGCGACGGCGATGGAGTCGTAGACAATGTTGTGGATGACGTCGGGGATACCGTCCGGGACGGCGTTGACGATGTTGTGGACGGCGCTGAGGACGTCACCGATGATCTGACCGGAAATCGCACGGAAAACCCTGCGGCAACAGATGAGACAAGATAACATGCACGAAGAGTTTCGGAAAATATCCGGGACTCTTCTTTTTTTTGCGAGGAAAGTCTTGTGTTTTGGTGGCAAAAAGACTATAATTAATATTGACAAAAAAATAACAATATAGGATCATGATGTGCAGAAGGAGGAATCATTATGAGCAGATTTACGTTACCGAGAGATATTTATTATGGGGAACACGCTCTGGAAGAATTAAAGAACCTTCAGGGCAAAAAGGCGATGATTGTCCTTGGAGGCGGTTCGATGCGACGGTTCGGCTTTTTGGACAAGGTGATTTCCTATCTTGAAGAAGCGGGAATGCAAATACAGCTTTTCGAGAATGTGGAGCCGGATCCGTCAGTGGAGACCGTAATGAAAGGCGCAGAGGCAATGCGGGCGTTCGAACCGGACTGGATTGTGTCGATCGGCGGAGGATCTCCGATTGACGCTGCAAAGGCGATGTGGGCATTTTATGAACATCCCGAGACGACATTTGAAGATCTGATCACGCCGTTTAATTTTCCGAAGCTGCGCACAAAAGCAAAATTCTGTGCGATTCCCTCGACATCGGGGACGGCGACAGAGGTGACGGCGTTCTCGGTTATTACAGATTATGAAAAGGGGATTAAATATCCGCTCGCAGATTTTGAAATTACGCCCGATATTGCAATCGTAGATCCGGCGCTGGCGGAGACGATGCCCAAGCATCTTGTGGCATATACCGGAATGGATGCGCTGACCCATGCAATCGAAGCGTATGTGTCCACATTACATACCGTATTTACGGATCCGCTAGCTATTAAGGCAATTCAGATTGTGAATACGGATCTTCTCAAATCTTATGACGGGGATATGGACTGCAGAGCGCAGATGCATTACGGACAGTGCCTTGCCGGAATGGCGTTTTCCAACGCGCTGCTCGGCATTGTGCATTCCATGGCCCACAAGACGGGAGCTGTATTTTCTACCGGCCATATTACGCATGGTCTCGCAAACGCGATGTATCTTCCGTATGTAATCCGGTATAACTCCCAAAATGCTGAGGCGGCTGAGAGGTATGCACAGATTGCCGGCGCAATCGGGATCACCGGTACGCAGGAAGAATGCATTTCCGGTTTGTGCGCGCGGATTCGTGAGATGAATGATTATATGGGCATTCCGAAGACGCTCCAGGAATTTGGCGTTCGGGAAGGGGAATTTAAAGAAAAGCTGTCCGCCATTGCGGAAGCGGCTGTTTCAGATGCGTGTACCGGCTCGAACCCGAGAAGTATTGATCCGGCCACGATGGAGAAGCTGTTTACCTGTATTTATTATGGGAAAGAAGTTGATTTTTAATCTTTGCGAAAACCATAAAAAGCCCGGGGCAATGCTGCTCCGGGACTTTTTGTATGCTGTAAGGTGAAAACAGGGCGCGCGAAGTTATGTCCATCCGCCGTCGAGCGTCAAAATCTGGCCGGTTAAGTAGCGGGGCGCGGCAGCCAGTTGGCTGACCAACGCGGCAACTTCATCGGCGCGTCCCATACGGCCGAGCGGAATGTCTTCGCAGATTGCCTCCAGTTCCTGCGGCTTGTAGCGCCCGTTCATTGCGGTGTCGATGATCCCGCAGGCGATTGCGTTGACGGCGATGCCGCTTGGGCCAAGCTCCCGGGCGAGCGCTTTCGTAAATGCGTTGACGCCGCCTTTGGAAGCGCTGTACGCCACCTCGCACGAGGCGCCGTAGCTGCCCCAGACTGAAGAAATATTGATCATGCGTCCGCTGTGGCGGGAAAGCATATGAGGAACCACAAGCTTGCTCATATAAAAGACGCTGAACAAGTTGGTGCGCATCAGCTGTTCCCATTTTTGCTCAGTCGTATCGGTGAGCAGTCCGCTGTAGCTTATGCCTGCATTGTTTATGAGCAGATCAATGGAGGGAAACGCCTGCGCAGCCTGTGAGACGATGCGTTCGCAGTCGGAATAGACGCCGACATTGCCCATGCAAAGCAGACATTGAATGGAATAGTCCGCTTCCAATTCCCGTTTCAGCGCCTGCAATTCCTCCTCAGTCTGAGAACAGTTCAGCGCCAGATGGTAACCCTCGCCGGCGAGCTGCCTGGCAATCGCGGCGCCGATTCCGCGGGAGGCGCCGGTAATCAGAGCAGATTTAAATTTCATATCATAATCCCCTTTCCTCATATGTGTTCAGAATACATAATTTTTGCATTTTTGGCAAGAGTATTGTATGATAGTGTACATGAGAGCACGCGGCATGTGCCGAAAGTGTTTTGGAGTAAAGCGGCAACATACAATGCAGTGGGGGAGTGATTATGGCGAAAAACATATATGATGTGATTATCATCGGAAGTGGACCGGCGGGCATGGCGGCGGCAATTTATGCACAGCGCGCACGCCTTGATTTTGTAGTCCTGGAGGAGCAGTATATTAGCGGCGGACAGATTATCAATACGTATGATGTGGACAATTATCCGGGGATGCCAAATATCAGCGGAATGGAGTTGGCAAATCGGATGGAGGAGCACGCGAAAGGACTGGGCGTTCAGGTTACGCAGGGCAGAGTGGAAGAGATAGCGGATCTGGGCGACTGTAAGAAAGTGAGGACGTCGCAGGAAGAATATATGACCAGGACGGTGGTGATAGCGACAGGCGCACGCCATGCACAGTTGGGAGTGGCCGGAGAGCAGGAGTTTTCCGGAAAAGGCGTCTCCTACTGCGCCACATGTGACGGAGCTTTTTTTAAAAAACGCGTCGTATGCGTAGTGGGCGGCGGCGACGTCGCCGCGGAGGACGCCATTTTTCTTTCCAGATTGTGCGAAAAGGTTTATCTCATTCACCGCAGGGATCAGCTGCGCGCGGCGGCAGTTCTGGCAGAGCGAGTGGACGCGCTGCCGAATGTGGAGATACTGTGGAATACGGTTGTAGAACGGATTGAGGGCGGCGAGACGGTAGAACGCGCGGCGCTTTATAATAAGAAAGAAGACCGACGAAGCGTCCTTGAAGTGAACGGCGTTTTTATTGCGGTTGGAATTCGTCCGAACAGCGAGCCGTTTGGCGGGCTTGTAAAAACTGATCAAAATGGGTATATTTGCGCGGATGAAACGGGACGAACCGATATACCGGGTGTGTTTGCGGCCGGTGATGTGCGGACAAAGCAGCTGCGTCAAATTCTGACCGCAGCATCCGACGGCGCAAATGTAGTTACTTCGGTACAGCAGTATTTGTTAACAAGTCAGACATCAGTGATCTAAATGTAGAAAATATAGAAAGAAATTAACAATATATAGTGAAATACCTCCAAAAAACGCGAAAAATGTTACAAATTCGTAATGATTTTAACGAAAATATGAACGGAAGTATTGACAAGCCATAGGGATGGTGTTATCATACTGCGTGAAGCGATTTTTAACAAATCTGTAAATTATATCTATTGAATTGTAACTTTTTGTAAAAAAGGGAAGTAAATGGAGGTATGTATGAGAAAGTTAGTCATTAGGACGACTGCCTGCTGTGTACTCAGCACTTGCATGATCGCCGGTACTGCGATGATCGGTAATGCAAAGAATGCAGCGACGGTTCTTCCTACTGGAGGTATCGCCAATGTTCTCGGCGAATACTGTACGACAGACTCAGAGTTGCCTAGCGCAGGTATCACAGACACGTTAGATAAATACGCATTGTCGAAGGCGGATGCCGATATTGTTAGCTCAGTATCAAAAGTGAGCGAAGAGTACAGGAATCTCGTGATTGCACAGATTGATCCGTATGTAACGGTTCGGGCTGAGGCGCGGGATGATGCTGAGGAGGTCGGAAAGCTGTATAATAATTCAGCGGCGACCGTGCTCGGAGAGTCCGGCGAGTTTTATCAGATCACGTCCGGCAATGTGACAGGCTATATTAGAAAAGACTGTGTGGTTGCAGGTGAAGCAGCGCAGGCAGTCGGCCAGCAGATTGGGGAGCGTCTTGCGACGGCGGCGTTGAATTCGATGAATATCTATGCGTCGATGGACACCAGTTCCCAGATTCTGTATATTGTAAGCGAAAATGAGACGATGCAGGTGCTCGAGGAGTTAGGCGACTGGGTTCGCGTTTCCTATGCGGGCGGCGAGGGCTATGTGTTGGCGAGCAATGTGACGCTGTCCACGAAGTTTGCACAGGCAGAGTCGAAGGAAGAAGAGGCGGCTCGTATCGCAGCGGAGCAGGCAGCAGCGGAGGCGGCGGCAGAAGCAGCGCGTGCAGCTGAGGAGGCAGCCCGTGCAGCCGAGGCAGCAGAAGCGCAGGCAGCGGCAGAAGCGGCCGAGGAAGCAGCGCGTCAGGCACAGGAAGCGGCTGAGGCAGCGGAAGCAGAGGCTGCAGAAGAAGCGGCACGTCAGGCGCAGGAAGCAGCTCGTGCGGCGGCAGAAGCAGCGGCTGAGGCGGAAGAAGAGAGCGAGTCTTCAAGCAGCAATTCTTCGTCTTCTGAGGACAGACAGACAAGCAGCAGCTCAGATTCTTCAGAATCGTCTTCTGATCAGAGTGAATGGACAAGCAGCGAGTCCAGTTCGTCAGGAAGCGCTTCTACAGGACAGCAGATTGCAGATTATGCACTGCAGTTTGTTGGCAACCCGTATGTATGGGGCGGGACAAGCCTGACAAACGGTGCGGATTGTTCCGGTTTTGTTCTGTCGGTATTCAGTGACTGCGGCATCAGCGTAGCAGGAAGAACTGCTGCAGCGCAGGCGACAGGCGGTACGCGGATTTCAGCTAGTCAGCTGCAGCCTGGCGACCTCGTATTTTATGCGAGCGGCGGAAGAATCAGCCACGTAGCAATTTATATTGGCGATGGACAGATTGTCCATGCAGCAAACTCCAGAAAAGGAATTATTGTATCGAGTGTCAACTATATGACGCCGTATAGATATGTTCGTTATTAGTATGTAGAACAAAAGACCGGTTATCCGATTGGATAGCCGGTCTGTTTTTTATTCGATAGGAAAGTGCATAGAACTTTCCTATCGAATAAAAAGCCCACGGGGCAGGATGCCAAAGACAATATGTCAGATATTGAATGAAGGCACAGTACAATTTTCGCACACATTCTTGTTACAGAAAAATGACAAACTATGACAAAATGTGCAAGATGCATAAAAATAGAAAAAACAAGTCTAAATTTCGAAAATTATATCAAAAAGTTATCCACAGGAAAATTTATAAAAAATTCAGCAAAATGGAGTTATACACAAAGTTATACACATTATCCACAGAAAAAAATGTCAAATTAGAGCGAATAAAAGTGGATAACTTAGTTTTCCACTTTTGTGGATATTTGATGAAAAACAATAAAAGAGCAAAAAAAAGAGGAAATCTATTGACAAATCTTGAGTGAAACAATGGAATTTATTTGCAAGAATTGTGTGGATATTTGTCAAATATTAAATATTTTTGTAATAAATTTAAAGTGCTTGAAATGTTTTAGAGAGCGGAGAGAAATATGCGGTAAAAATATGGAAATTGTGTGAAAAGGTGGGAATGAACTTGAAAGCAAAATGTGAATCTATTACAATAGTATGAAAAGAGAGAAAGGAAGAAGGTATCTATGTTTGAGAAGGATCTTGTCCGCTGCCACAATACGGAGAAAGCGGACGTTCGTTTTGGGGACGGCGCGCTTCGGCATGCGATCGGTACGCACTGTTTTCAGATTATGCGTGCGACGCAGTCTCAAGAAACGTCGTCAGACGGGTATGGGTGGAGCTATAATCACGCCGCCATGATTGTGTATTGGAAGGGCAGATTTTTTGTAGATTATTTATCAGGGCCGGTCAGCGAGCACGTGCCGCCTTCGCAGACCTTGATTGCGTGGTCGGAAAACGGCGCGCGGTTTTCGAAGCCGGTCGTGTTGTTTCCTCCGATGAAAGCGCCGGCAGCGCCGTATCGGGGGCCTAAGAAAGAGCTGCTTGAAAATGAGTTTGTGGACTGTGTCATGCATCAGCGGATGAGCTTTTTTGTGTCGGCCGATCATCGTCTGCTCGCGACTGCATTTTACGGGATTTCGCCGGATGATACGGTAGCGCCGAATAACGGTTATGGTGTCGGGCGTGTCGTGCGCGAAATTTATGAGGACTGTACGTTTTCGGATATTTATTTTCTTCGTCTGAATGAGGCCGGCGGGTATACGGAAGAAAACGCGCATATGTTTCCAGAGTTTCACAAATGTGATGACGAAGGGTTTGTAGCGGCGTGTGAAGAACTGCTCTCCAATCGTCTGGTGACGCAGCAGATGTGGGAGGAGGAGCGCTTTAATCCGTCGATGTTTACCTATCCGGAGGGGCGTTCCCCTGAAGCGCTGTCGTATTTTACAAGGCCGGACGGCGGCGTCACCGGTCTGTTTAAAAATTCTCTCACAGCAGAGAGCTTTGACCGGGGCGAGACATGGGGGCCTCTTGAAGTGGATTACTCGTTAGAAACGTCCACAGGGAAAGTATGGGGACAGAGGACGTCCGACGGGCGCTATGCGCTTGCATATAATCCGACGACGGACAGCGCGCACCGCTGGCCGATTGCGGTGGTATCCGGGGAAAACGGACGTGATTTTGATCAATTAATGGCCATTACTCCCGAGGTGTCGCCGCACAAATACGCGGGCTTGTACAAAAATCTCGGACCGCAGTATATTCGGGGCATTATTGAGGATAATCCGCAGCCGCCGGATGGTAAACTGTGGCTTGCGTATACGGTCAATAAAGAAGATGTGTGGGTCAGCTGCACGGAAGTGCCTTTGCGGGCAGTGACGGATCAGGAATTGGACGAGGATTTTACAGATTGTGAGAGCTCGGATTTTGTGAAAGGATGGAATCTGTATGAGCCGCTCTGGTGTCCGGTTCGGGTGTCCGCGGCGCCTGACGGGGACGGTCGCTGTCTGGTGCTCAAAGATGCGGATCCGTATGACCGGTGCCGGGCGATGCGCGTTTTTCCGGAGAAGGAGGCGCTTGAGGCCGTGGTGACGGTGATGGCGGACGGCCGGGATGAGGCTACGTCGTTTACCATGGATATTCAGGATCGGCACGGCAGCGAGGCGGTGCGGCTGTACTGGGGCAACGACGGAATGCTGGTTGTAAAAAACGGAGGCCGGTACAGTCCGTTTTGCCCATATGAAAAGGGACAGTGGATGCATTTGACGATCCGGGCAAACAGATATACCAATCTGTTTTCGGTCCGCGCAGAGCAGAACGGCCGGGTTTATGAGAAGCGTTTTCGTTTCAGCCTGTCTGTGCACAGCCTGGAACGGATCTTGTTTACCTCAAAGCGCACGCTGCCGTATAACTCACTGGAGGATTGCGGAAAGTGGGGCGATCTGGGCAATCTGGAACATGCAGATCAGAAATTAAAGGAAGGCACTTTTTGTATAAAAAGTGTTTCTGTGCGTGAAATAGAGTTGGGGGCAGATGTGTGATACAGGCAAAAAAATTTATGGAAAGCAGTGCCAGTGCGGGTGCAGAGACGCTGCCAAAACGGCTGTTGGAGCAGTTGGAAGCATGGTGTCATGGACCGGTGGACATTCTCTGTGCGGCTGTGACGGACATGAACCGACTCGGAGAGTTTGCTCCGGGGTATCTGATCTTGACGCCGGACGCGCTCATTACGGCTGAGGCCACACGGGGGCAATATTATACGGAGCTGTCCGGTCAGTCTTTTTTTGCCAGGCAGCATCGGCGGGAAAGTGATGTGGCCGCCTATGCGTTTTTTCGGTGTCCGTTTGAGGATGTAGAGCAGTTTTGCGTTTCGGTGCAGATTCGCACCTGTACGCTGTATTATAAAGCCAGGCGCGGTGTGGACCGGCAGATAGCTGTCTACACTGCGGGTCGTTATCAGGCAGTCCAGGAAGTGATAAAACGCGCGCAGCAGCTTATGGGCGCGCGTGACGGACAACAGGCAGGCGAAGAACCGAAGCGCGCCGGCGCGCCGGGGCGGGGTGCAGACATGCCGCCTGAGGACGGCGCGCATCTTGTGTTCGGCGCAGGCGCGGAGGCGACAAAACGCCGGAGCGTGATGCTGCGCATGATGTCTTATTTTCGGCCGTATGTGTTGTTGATGGCGTTATTATTGTTGACTTATCTGGCGTCGGCCGGTTTAAATTTGCTCTGGCCATATTTGAACGGAACGATTTTGTACGACCGTATTCTGGCTAAAAACGAAGAAGTGCTTTCTTTTCTTCATCTGCCTGCGGGCCGGTTTGCAGCGGCGCTTTTGCTTGTCGTTTGCGCGATGGTGCTGACAAAGCTGACGATGTTAGGGTTTGAAGTGCTTCAGGGGGCAGTGCTCGCCAAGCTTGTGCCGATGGTTGTCTTGTCGATAAAAAATCAAATCTTTAAGTCGATGGGAGAATTGTCGCTCAGCTTTTTCCAGAGCAGTCAGACGGGCAGCCTGATGACGCGCGTGCTTTCAGACGCGGATCTTGTGGTCGATTTTTTTGCCACATGGCTTCCGAATATTCTCACCGACAGTTTTACGCTTGTCAGCACGTGCATCATTATGTTTGTTCTGGACTGGCGTTTGGCGCTAGCGTCGTGGGTGTTGCTTCCGCTTTTGGCATTTATTACAGTCAAGCTCCGCTCCAGACTGCACACGCTGTTTGGCCGCAGACACCGCTCGGAGCGCTCGCTGCGGTCAAAGCTCAATGACAATATTACCGGTGTGCGCGTGGTGAAAGCGTTTGGCCAGGAAAGGCGTGAAGTCGACCGGTTTCAGGGAACGAATGAAAACGTCAGGGATGCGGAGCTGTCGATTGTCCGGTATAATAATTTATTTTCAGCGCTGTATACGCTTGTACAGGAGGCAGTCACGCTGCTTGTATGGGCGGTCGGAGCGTATTTTGTATTAGTGCGGGGCGATATTACCTATGGCCTGCTGATTACGTTTGCGGGTTATGTCGCGCAGCTTCAGCAGCCGCTGCGTGATTTTTCGCAGATGTTCCGGTCGTTTACGGAATGCATCAATGCTTCCGAGCGGGTGTTTGAGGTGTTGGATGCCAAGCCGCAAATTACGGAGGCCGAACATCCGGTTCGTATGAGAGATCAAAAAGGGAGCGTTTCGTTGTCGCATGTCACATTTGGCTATGAGCCGAACAGTCCGGTGATTCATGATATGAGCCTGACGGTGCCGGCAGGGGGAACTCTGGGAATTGTGGGGCGCTCCGGCGCCGGCAAGTCAACGCTTGTCAATTTGATTTCCCGCCTGTACGAGGTGCAGGAGGGAAGTATTCAGATCGACGGGGTGGATATTCGGGAAATGTCCTTTCAGGATCTGCGGCGCAATGTGGCGATGGTGTCGCAGGATACGTATATTTTTATGGGCACGGTGGCGGAGAATATTGCCTATGCAAATCCGCAGGCCGGAAAGGAAGATATTATACGCGCGGCAAAATTGGCGAGCGCGCATGATTTTATCTGTAAGATGCCGGAGGGGTACGACACGGTGATCGGCGCATCAGGCAGGAGCCTGTCGGGCGGAGAACGGCAGCGCATTTCAATCGCGCGGGCGATTCTGGCAGATCCCAAGATCCTGATTCTCGACGAGGCGACGGCTTCGGTGGATACAGAGACAGAGAAACAAATTCAGGCGTCTATCCAGTATCTGTCCAGAGACAGAACGACGCTTTCGATTGCGCACAGACTGTCTACGCTTAGAGACGCAGATCATCTGATTGTAATTGAACAGGGAAGAATCGTGGAGGAGGGCACGCATCAGGAATTGATTGATAAAAAAGGGACGTTTTATCTGCTGATGGAATTGCAGACGAAAGCGCTCGCTATGCGTGGCCTGACGGACGAAGTGAAAAAGGGGGAACGGTGATGGGACCGATGGGCAGGCCGCCGGGCGGCGGCAGAGCGCGCTTTGACCGGGCGGCGCAGAACAGTTCGATGGGTTTACAGGCTCCGCATCAGGAAATTGATCTGGAAAAGATGGATGAGGAGAGCGAGCAAATGCTCATACTTCGGTATTTAAATCAGGACAATGCGGCGTTTACCCGGACAGAGGGCGGGTTTCTTGATTTGAAAACGGACGGCAAACTTTATCAGAAGGTGCAGGTCATTCGGATGTTTCCAAATACAGATAAAAACCGGTATTTGTCGGTTCGCGAGGGGACGGAACGCGCCAGGGAAATCGGTGTGATCAACGATCTGAAAAAGGATTTTGACAGGGCGACCGGCCGGGCAATCGAGGAGCAGCTGAATGTGCGTTATTTTACGCCGGTTATTACAAAGCTGCTGAGTGTGAAGGAAGAGTCCGGCTACGCGTATTTTGTGGTCATGACGGACTACGGGGAATGTCGGTTTGCGTTTCGGACTAATAATAATGCGGTCGTGAAACTTTCTGAAAACCGTATTTTTATTCAGGATCTGGAAAACAACCGTTTTGAAATCCCAGATATTCGCAAATTGTCAGTCAAAGAACAGCGAAAACTTGACATGTTTCTGTAATGGAAGGATAGAGTATGAAACTGTTATATTCATTGCCAGAGGAAAGACGGCGGCAGCTTAGAGTGGACGCGGAAGAATTCTGGTATTGTGTGCCATATGATCTGTCGGAGGAGCAAAATTTTGTTTCAGACAGTTATGTGATTGTGACAAAGGAACGCATTGTAGTCAGCCGGCAGGATGAGGTCGTCTTTGAGGCGAATTTGCGCGACTGTAAACAAATTGTGTGTGAATCTCTGATTAACAACGGTATCCTGACGGTCTGGTGGAAGGATGCGGAAAGAACGCCTGTGCGTATCGCGCGTTTTTCGATGCGGTGGCTTGTCCCGTTTTCGTATATTGCGCGCGGGGCGACGATGCTTTCTCAGGGAAATCTGCATAAGGTGGTGAGCAGGGAGCTTGATAATACCTGTCCGAAATGCGGATACGCACTGCCGGGAATCCGCGTGTGTCCGCACTGCAACGGCAGGCAGGAGACGCTTCGGAAAATGCGGGAATTGTGCCGTCCGTATATTCCTCGTTTTCTGCTTGTGACCGCGCTTATGGTTCTCGGGTCGATCGTGTCGATTGCAGTCCCGAAGGTGCAGCAGCAATTCATTGACTCGGCGCTTTTGGATCGCCAGGGGGGCATGAGCGACGTTTTAGTGTTTGTGGCAGTCATGCTGTTGCTGACGGTCTTATCCATAGTGATTACGATTGCGAGCAACTGGTACAGCACGGTGCTCGGCGCGGGCATGAGTTATGATCTGCGCGCTAAGATGTTTCAGAAGATTCAGAGGCTGTCGCTGTCTTTTGTACAGGAGCGCAAGCCGGGAGAGCTGATGAACCGCATTGTCTCCGACACTGTGCAGATCCGCCGTTTTCTGGAAGGTATTTTTTCGGATATTTGCGCACAGCTGTTTAAGATGGTCGGGGCGATGATTGTCATGGCGCTCATCGACGTGAAATTGCTGCTGTGGTCACTGGTGTTTGCGCCCGTGGTGCTGCTTGGGAGCATGTTGATGGATAAGCAGATGCGGACTCGGTTTCGGCGGGAGCGGAACAAGTCGGATGTATTAAACAGTCAGCTTCAGGACGTCATTTCCGGTATGAGTGTCGTGAAATCATTCGGAAAGGAGCAGGAGGAGTCCGTCCGCTTTCAGCATGTGGCCGAGGATAATACGCGGGTACAGATTTCAAATAATGTGTTTTTCGCCTGCGTCATGCCGTGTTTTGTGTTTGTTCTGGGATTGGGCGTGTATGTGGCGACGTATTTTGGCGGACTGCGGGTGCTTGACAACGGAATGACGCCGGGAATGCTGATGCAGTTTGTAAGCTATGTCTCGATGATGTATGCGCCTTTAAATGGACTGGTGCGCTTTTCGAGAATTTTTTCGCAGATGCTCACAAGTATGGAGCGCATTTATGATATTTTGGATGAGCCGGAGGATTCCGGTGAGACGAGAGAGCGCAAGGCGTATGCGATAGACGGGGATATTGAATTTCGAAACGTCACCTTTGGTTATAAAACGTATGAACCGGTTTTGACGCATATTGATCTTACGGTCAAAAAGGGAGAAATGATCGGTTTGGTGGGGGCTTCCGGGAGCGGCAAAACGACGCTGATCAATTTGTTGATGGGGTTGTATGAGGTTGATGACGGCGAGCTGTACCTCAATGGGAAGAACATTGCCGAGATTGACCGGAACAGCCTGCACAGCCAGATCGGTGTTGTGTTGCAGGAGACGTTTTTGTTTAACGGTACGATTTTGGATAATATCCGCTATGCGAAGCCTGACGCAACCTATGATGAAATCATTCGTGCTGCTAAAGCGGCCAATGCGCATGATTTTATTTGCAGGACGCCGGATGGGTATGAAACCTATGTAGGAGAACGCGGGTACACGCTGTCCGGAGGCGAGCGGCAGCGGATCGCGATTGCGCGGGCTGTGCTCAACCAGCCGAAACTGCTCATTCTCGATGAGGCGACGTCCAGTCTCGATACGGAGAGCGAATATCTGGTGCAAAAGGCGCTTGACCGACTGATGGAAAATTGTACGACGTTTGCGATCGCACATCGCCTTTCCACGCTTCGGAGCGCGGACCGGCTTGTGGTCATTGACGGACACCGCATTGCGGAGATTGGAACTCATGAGGAATTGCTGCAGAAGAAAGGAATTTATTATGGCCTTGTGATGGCGCAGCTGCAGATGTCGAAAGTGACGGGCGAGGCAAGTTAGCAGATCGTATCCGATGATCAGGAAAATAAACGAACCGCGGCGGTATCGCGGCATAGATGGTGTGAATCCTCTATGCCGCGATACCGCCGCGGCTTATTTTGCAGCTGTTTTATGTTTTTATTGATCAGAAAATTTCGCCGATCGGGGAGGGCGGCTCTTTGCGGAGATCCTTTTTCGAGATCATAATACCGTCTTTGAAGATCGCCTCGCCGGTTACATTTCCTTTATTGCGTCCGAAAGTCTGCGCAAGTCCCTCCGCGCGTTTGTTTTTAAACCGGGCGCGGGATTTGATGTTGTCAGAATCCACCCAGAACGTCGTCAGAACGTCGAAGCCGTCCGAAGTATAATTCCACTGGAATTTTCGGTTGCCGGCCGGATCGTACGCCACGTATTCGCCGACGCGCCTGCCGAGATGGAATTGACCGCGGCTCATAATGCTGCCGTCGGGGTAGTAAAATGTATCAGCACCCTCGAGCAAAAAACGGCCGTCGTCAGCGTAGCCTCCGGACCATTCGCAGCGGAGCGCGCCGTCGTCATAATACTCGCGGAATGTTTGTACCTGTTCAACGGAATGCGCATGGGAGGACATCAGTATTTCGTCGGACGGTGATTCCGGCTCGTGGTTTAACAGCCAGGCTTCATTAAATTCAAAATGGAGCAGCGAAGTATTGTTGGAGGTGCACAGATGAATCATGCCGTCCTCCGTCTGCCGGCATACACTGTAGCCGAGTGTTGTCTGTCCGCCAAATTCATTGGGGTTTTTCTTTTGCTTCTGCGCGCCCCACAGTTTTTTAATGTTCCATGTTTTGCCGTCGTCGTCGGACCATGCGCCGTATGAGCCGCTCTCGAGAATTCCTTCGGGTTTTTGTCCTTTCTTGTTCTGGAAATCTCCGCACATGAACAGCCGTCCGGATTTCAGGCGGATAATGCTCGGGCGCTGTCCGGAAAACTGCATCGGAAACGGCGTTTTGAATACTTCCCACGTATCGCCCTCGTCGCGGCTGATCGCGCCGGGCATATAGCCGTCGATGGCGGAGTTTTTACCGCCCATCGCGAGAATCGAGCCGTCGTTTAGCTCTACACAGGTCGAATGCCGTCCGGCCGTCCGGCCTTTTGGATTTTCCCAGGTTTTCATATTGTCGTGGGAACGCCAGAGCACGCTGCCCGGTTCAAACGCGGCGTCGGACGCCATGAAAAACGTACCGTCTTCTGTGCGTATGCAGGAATTAATCGGCTGACGGACAACCCGTTCGGCGGTGTCCGTAAACAGAGGAAATTGCACTTCGCTCCATGTAGCGCCGTTGTCTGTTGAATAAATATACTGGAACGGGAACGAGTTTTCCAACTGTTGCCATCCCCAGAAATGGTAAATCGTACCGTCTGTGTCCGTGTACAGATTCGGCGCGTGGTCGTTGACTCCAACCGGATTGAGCCAGATGTCGGGCATCTCCCATTCGTCGCAGCCTTTTCGAAGCCGCGCTCCGGCAAGGCCGACCTGGGCGTCGTATTCCTTGTAGGAAGAATAGACGCTGAACAGTAAATCGCCGTTCGGACATACCGTCAGAGCCGGAGAATGATGGTGGTGTCTGAAGATCGGATTCAGTCCGGCTGCCAGAATCTGGTCATTCGGAGAGTTGTCCGGCGGCGTGGGAAATACATGCCGTTTGCGAAAGTACGGACGGTTCGGATCCGGTCCGGCAGAAAGATCGGGGGCCGTCTGGTGCACTTCGCTGCAAACGAGGTTTGTCGGATGTTTGCCGTTTGTCACCGGAACAGGGCCGCACGCTACGCGAAGCCCGATAAAATGCCGTCCGAAATCGTTATGTACATCTTCATGGTAATGCCGGTAATTCGGCGGCAGACTGGCGCGCCACCACAGGTCAAGGCAGTGTTCGTTGTAGCGCTTAGGGTTGTCCAGATAGCCGCCGCGGATGACTTTGCAAAGTCCGCTGTCCGGTCCGGCGGGGTCTTCCTGATCCAGATCCGAGTAGACGTCGTACCAGTCAAAACACCATTCGCGAATGTGGGTATCGCACATGCGGTCAATATTCAATTCGGTGGACTGCCGTGCGGCGGCTTCCCATTCGGCCTCAGTGGGGAGCCGGTATTGAAGTCCCTCTTTGGCGGACAGCCATTTGCAGAACTGCGCGGCCTCGAACCAGCTTACGCCGAGCACATAGCCGCGGTAATCCGTGGTGTCGGAGTCACGTTCATATACTTCTCTGTAAAATGTATCAAATAATTTTTTTGTTACCGGTTCATCTGCAATAAAATAGCCCTTGGTCATCATACATTTATGAGAAGGGAGCGCGTCGGGATAATATTCGGCAAACCCGCCGCCGCGGCGGTATTCGTGCGGCGCGACATAGGCCATGCGCATTCCGGCTGCGTTTACAAATTCTTCCGTACACTCTTCAGAGATAATCGGGAAATTCCCCCAGTCAAACTCTTTACAGCGCCAGGCGCCTAGAAATGAGTTGCTCATAGTGTTCAGGTCCTTTCTTTTAATCGCGGTTTTGTATTTTTTTTGCGTAATCAAAAGCAGCTGCGAGACTGCCGGTGGAGGCAATGCCCTTGTAAGCAATGTCAAACGCCGTGCCGTGATCAACGGAGGTGCGCACAACGTCTAAGCCTAACGTCACGTTGACGCCGCCTTCAAAATCGAGCAGCTTCATTGGAATGTGGCCCTGATCGTGGTACATGCAGACAACAGCGTCAAACTCTCCCTTGTATGCGCGCAGGAATACCGTGTCCGGCGGAATGGGGCCAAAGGCGCACATTCCATTGGCGTTCGCCGCCTCTACGGCGGGTGCGATCTCATCAATTTCCTGACGGCCGAATGCGCCGCCCTCTCCGGCGTGCGCGTTTAATCCTGCGACCGCAATGCGGGGAGCATCCTGGAAGCGCGACAGAGCGTCGCTGGTTAATTTGACGACATTATACACACGGTCTTTTTTGACATTTTTAATGGATTGTTCCATAGAAACATGTGTGGAAACATGTGTGACCGTCAGTTTTTCGGAGGCGAGCATCATGGTGTAATTACTCTGCCCGCAGATTCCGGCGATGAGTTCCGTGTGTCCTGTGAACTGAGGATCCGACAGGCGGATCGCCTCCTTGTTGACCGGAAGAGTAACGAGCGCCGTGAATTTATTGTCGAGCGCCAGGCGGGTTGCCTCTGCGACGTATTCGCGGGATGCGGCTGCAACGTCCCGGTCAATCTGTCCGGGAGTGATCTGATCTGCGCGCAGCAGATTCATATCGTAAATGTTCAGCGCTCCGTCTGCGAGATCTTCAAGAGAACTCATCCGGTGCAGCAAAACGTGCAGGCCGAGTAAATCATTACAGTGGGATAGCACGGAGTAATCGCCGACTACCGCATAAGATTCGCCGGACAGTTCCCCTTTTTGAAACGCGTTTAAAATGATTTCGGGGCCGACGCCGTTGCCGTCGCCCATGGTTACAGCTAACATATGTATTCCTCCATTCTGGGAACACGGTCTTTGCAGGCAAGTTTCAGTACGGGAAATTTGCGGTGTCCCCGGCGCAAATTTCTGTGAATCAGTGATTGCCGCCGAAAAACTGGTGAATAGCCAATATCGTATCCTCAGATCCAAACCCGCCGGATTTCGTGATCAGACAGCGCAGTTTGCCCTGATGGATAAAGGTGCAAAGCGGCACGCCCGCAGTGATTTCGCCGTGTGCAGTCACCTTCGTACATGCAAGCTGTTTCAAAATTGCCGTCACCATATCGCCGCCAAATACCGCGATGTTTTCGACAGAACATTGCTCTATCAATAATTGTACCAAAGAAGCGGTGAGCTTGGCAACTGTTTCGTGAAAGGCCGGGGAATTGTTCCGGCTTAGCTCCTCGCGGCAGCAGGCGGTGGCAAGAACCACAGGCCTGTTGTGCGACAGGGATTCGCGGGCCGAAGACAGAATGCGCTGCGCCGGTGTGTCTGCGATCATAGCGTCAATGTCGTCCCTGCCCTGTGCACAGCGTTCGATCATGTCTGCAAGGGAGAG
Organism: uncultured Lachnospiraceae bacterium; assembly: GCA_944383325.1. Classification (GTDB taxonomy): domain Bacteria; phylum Bacillota; class Clostridia; order Lachnospirales; family Lachnospiraceae; genus CALWPC01. Next base: position 39,832 of record CALWPC010000048.1, read on the forward strand.
TACCTGAAATCCGTGTTCTCTGGCAAATGCAATCTGCGAGAAGGTGACGGCGTTTGCACTGCCGCTGACAAAAAGAACCGGTCCAAAATACGCCGCTTTCTCCGGCGCTGCGCGGTGAAATGGAATATGGCTTGCCAGGGTGGCGGCAAAGCCGGCGCACCCGGCGGTCAGTCCATATTTTCCGCATTTGTGGATCGTATCTGCAATCTGCTCCAAATCACGGTCCGTTTCGCAGTCGAAGATATAAACGTCGCTCTTTGCGGCGGCAAGCTGCTCAGGGAACGCGGCGAGACCGGAAACCGGTACGGGGCACATGGAAAAATGTGCTTTGGATGAGCGGAAAATATCAAGAATGGAACTTTGCAGCGTCGGTGTGCGCGGGTCGTTTCGAAAGATGGAATGTTCTAAAAGCTTGCCGTTTACGTAACAGACAGACTGTCTGGTTATGCGTCCGAGCGCAGGATAGGCCGGAACAAACATGAGCGGAGAGCCGCATGTATCGACGGCGGCCTGACAAGCGGCGGCAATATTGCCGCGAAGCGCGGAGTCGGTCTTCACATAGACATAGACTCCGGGCACGGCATAGCGCTTTAAAAGGCTTTGCGTGCAGGCATATGCCTCTTCGTAGGACAGATGCCGGGTTTCCGCGTTGATGACAAGCACTTCAGCGTCATCAGGCTCCATAGTGAGCGGCACGGCGCCGCGGGCCGACACGTAAACGGTTGTCGGAATATTTTGTGAAGAAAGCTGTACGCCGGTATCCAGAGCACCAGTAAAATCGTCTGACAATATTAGAAGCTTCATTCAAATCACCTGTATTTTTGGTTGTTTTTCGTTTATTTTTTACCAATTTTTTGTAAGAGATTCTTTCTCTGGGAAAATTATGCACTAAAAATGGCGTTATACGCAACAACTTTTAGCACAATAAGACAAAATTACATGCATAACAGATTTTTTTACATGTGTTTTAGACAAAAAAAATGTTAAAATTATGTGAAAAATATAGCAGGTAGTCATATGCCAGGAGCGTCCTTTGCCCTGTGCAGGGATCGGGTTTTCAGACAAAATTGCATGCAGATGTGCATATGACCGTCCGGTGCAGACAAGAAGCGAGGTGAACATCATTATGGTATTAGAAGGTATTATTTCAGCCATGCTCACACCACTCAATGAAGATGAGAGTATTAATGAACAGCAGCTTCGGGTGCAGGTAAACCGCCAGATTCAGGCGGGGGTGGCAGCGGTCTTTTGTCTGGGTACAAACGGAGAATTTTATGCGTTTGACTTTGAAGAAAAGAAGAAGATCATTGACATCGTGGTGGAGGAGACTGCAGGGCGCGTTCCGGTACTGGCGGGAACAGGGTGTATCACAACGGCGGAAACCGTGGCGCTTACAAGCTATGCTAAGCAGGCGGGCGTTGATGCGGTTTCAGTGATTTCTCCATACTTTGCAGGAATTTCCCAGGACGGGTTATATCAGCATTTCAGCCGGGTGGCTACGGAGTGCGAGCTGCCGGTGATTATGTACAATATTCCGGCGCGCACCGGTGTGAATATATCCTGGCAGACGGTAAAAAAACTGGCTGAACATCCGTATATCATCGGGATTAAGGACAGCAGCGGCAATTTTGACAATACGCTGCGCTACATTGAGGAGACGCCGGATGATTTTATCGTCCTGTGCGGCAATGATTCCCTGATTCTCTGGACGCTCATGGCCGGAGGAAACGGAGGGATCTCCGGTGTGACGAATATTTATCCTGAACATATGGTGAAAATTTACAAGCTGTTTAAACAGGGCGATTTAAAGGCGGCAAGAAAAGCGCAGGATGATATACGCTGTATCCGTGATTGCTTCGCAGGGTACAATCCAAATTCCGTGGTAAAACGCGCTACTGCGCTGCTTGGATATGACGTGGGACCGGCAAGGGCACCGTTTGCAATTCAGGATCCCGCCCTGGACGAGAAATTGAAAAAGGCATTTGCAGCGTTTGCGCAACTGACGGGTGAGGCATGATGAGTACATATAATATCAAATTTCCAAAAAAAGTGTTCTCCGGTGCGGGCAGCCTGGAGGAGATCAAAACGATTGTGGATGAACAGCAGGTTTCCAGAGTGTGCCTGCTCACGGATGAGGGTGTTTATTCCTGCGGACTGGCCGACGGGCCGGTTTCTTATATAGAAGAAAAAGGCGTCAAACCTCTTGTCATTCACGATGTGCCCCGGGAACCAAGCGCATATGCGATCCGCAAATATTATGATCAGCTTCGGGAGGCGAAGACGGAGCTGATTATTGCAGTTGGCGGTGGAAGCGTTATCGACATGGCAAAGATTTTATCGGTCTGTCTGACGAACGACGGACTTGTGGACGATCTGCGAAAGCCCGGCGCCATTCGGAATGCATCCGTGCCGGTAGCGGCGGTTCCGACGACGGCGGGAACCGGAGCAGAGGCAACGGCCAATGCAATTTTCCTATATCCCGAGGAGGATTTAAAGGTTGGCATTGTCAGCGAATTTATGATTCCTGATTATGTGATATTGGATGCGACAGTCACCTACGGACTGCCCCCTGCGCTCACGGCATCTACGGGTGTCGATGCGCTCTGCCACGCATTTGAATCGTATATATCGATTCTGAGCAATCCATTCTGCAAAATGCTCGCTCTGGAAGCGATCCGTCTGATTTGCGGAAATATTGAGAAGGCTTATGCGGACGGCAGTAATCAGGACGCGCGGGAGGCCATGCAATTAGGTTCGTTCTATGCGGGGCTGTGCCTGACAACGTCGTCGACGGTAGCGGTGCACGCGTTGTCTTATCCGTTGGGCGGCAAGTATCACATTCCGCACGGTGTATCGAACGCCATTTTGCTTCCTCATGTTATGGAAGCGAATATGGAGTGCTGCCGGCAGGCGTACACCGAGGTTGCACCTTTTATGCTATCCAATGCAGACGATATTCCGAGAGAGCAGTGGCCAGAAGCAGTTGTGGAATACCTGTATGCATTGATGAAGAGGCTCAACATTCCGAATTCTCTGGAAGAGTTTGGGGTTCACCGCGAGGATCTGGATTATCTCACAGATAATGCAGCCAAGGTTGAACGGTTGTTGCTTAAAAATCCTAAGAAACTCACGAAAGAGGACATTAAAGGGATTTATAAAAGACTCTTATAAAATATAGAGAGGAGAAAAGGAAAGAATGAGAAAGAAGAGACTTTTAGCCTTTGCTATGTGTGTGTGTATGTTGGCCACATCCACCACGATGGCGTGGGCGACCACCGATGATGCCGACAGCGCAGGCGTTGAACAGGATGCTGCAGGGGCAGTCGAAGCGGATGAGTTGGATTCCGAAGAGACAAGCGCAACGCAGGCTCCGGCCGCAACGGATGCGCCGGCTGAGTCAGAGGAAGAGCTTGATGACCTGGAGACGATTGAATATTATGATATTCACCAGGATTACCAGGAACAGGGCTATAAGTCTCCGGGCGAAGGCACGGAAATTGTGCTGACACCGGAGCAGGCGACAGGCAATACGACACTTCAGATCGCAGAGACTGAAGATGAGTTTGGCGAAAAGAAAAACGCGATTGCCTTTACCGAAGATGCCGGGTGTGAGACTGTAGAGTATACCTTTAATGTTGAAAAGGCGGGGCTCTATGAGATTCATATGGAGTTTATGAACACAGTCAGCTACGGCATGCAGATTCAGCGAAGAGTGTATATTGACGGGGTAGTGCCCTGCAAGGAGCTCAATAACGTGTACCTGTACCGTTATTTCGAAGAAGAGGGCGAGGTGCAGAAAAATGCGATCGGCGACGAAGTCTGGCCAAAGAACCGTGAGCATGAAAAATGGCAGACCCAGGGAGTCGTAGATTACGACGGCTACTATTCCACACCTCTGCAGTTTTATTTTGACGAGGGAGAACACACTATTGCATTTGAGTACATTGACCAGGATATTTATCTCGGTGATGTGACGCTCAAGGCTCCTCAGGAATATAAAACATACGAGGAAGTTCAGAAGGAATATGAGGAGAAGGGTTACAAAAAGGCGTCCGGCGATGCGGTTGTTTTTGAAGCTGAGGAGACAGAGTGGAAGAGCGATTCCACCATCCGCCGCGATACAGACACCGATCCGGCGACGTCACCGAGCTCTGGCATTGACCGTGTGCTGAATACCATCGGCGGCGACCGTTGGAGCGACGGCAATCAGAGTATCACGTGGAAGTTTACGGTGGAAGAAGCCGGACTCTACAATATTAATATGCGCGCTATGCAGAACTTCAGCGAGGGTATGCCTTCCGCACGTCAGATTTTGATCGACGGCGAGATCCCGTTTGAGGAACTGGTGATGTATCAGTTTGAGTATCAGGAGACATGGGCTGCATTTTCTCTGCATGACGAGAACGGCGATCCGTATGAGTTTTATTTCGACGAGGGCGAGCATGAGATTACAATGGTTGTAAAATCCGGTCAGCTCTACGACGTCATCCGTCTCACGAACGATATTATTTCCGATGTGTCGGATGAATATTTAAAGATCACAAAAGTGACGACGACGAATCCGGATACGAACTATGAGTACAATCTTTACAAATCCATGCCGGAGTTAAAAGACGAGTTTAATGCGATCGGCGATAAAGTTCAGCAGTGTATTGACGCCATTCAGGAAATGTCGAACATGACGACGGCGATGGAAGGAAGCTACGAAGAAATTTTATCGACGCTCCGCGGCTATGCGGAAGATCCGGATCAGATCACGGCGGATATTTCCGGCCTGGAAGATATGCAGACGAGTCTCGGCGATTACATACTGTCGATGGGCGACATGCCGCTCACGATTGATTACTTCAGCTTAGATCCGAGCGGAGATGATTTTAAGATCAAAACGTCAAACGGTTTCCAGAGATTCCTGGTATCCGTTCAGAGTTTCCTGGCATCGTTCTACAAAGATTATGACGCAGTAGGAAGCATCTATGCGGGCGAAGACGACATGGAAGTGATCGACGTGTGGATGGCGAGAGGTACTGAGTGGGGCGAGGTATTAAAGGATCTGATTGACGAGAGCTTTACATCAGAGACCAATATTGCAGTTAACTTGAATATTTTGCCGTCCGGACAGCTCAATGCCGGCAACGTATCGGCGCTGATGCTCTCCATCACCTCCGGTTCTGCGCCGGACGTAGCGATGGGCGTTGCGTTCTCCGAGCCTGCGGAGTTTGCATTCCGTGACGCGGTAGTGGATTTAACACAGTTCTCAGATTATGAAGAATATTCGCAGCAATTTTATCAGGGTATGCTGATCCCGTATGAATATGAAAAGGACGGGCACACCGGAATTTACGGTATTCCTGAGACAATGGACTTTACCGTGCTGATGTACCGGAGCGATATTCTGGAGAGTCTGAATCTGGAAGTGCCAAAGACATGGGACGATCTGTTTAATACGACGCTTCCGGTATTGGTGGAAAACAACATGAGTTTCTCCTTCCCGGTAGATACTACGGCTTCATCGAACTCGCCGTCCTCACTGAAAGGTATGACGATGTTCCTGATTCAGCAGGGAGGAAGCTATTATACGGATGACGGAATGTACAGCGCTTTGGATACGCCGGAAGCATATAACGCGTTTAAACAGTGGTGCGACCTGTATGTAAGCTACGGCCTGGATGCAGAGTCTTCATTCTTTACCCGATTCCGAACAGGAACACTTCCGATCGGCGTTGGTTCCTACGCATCATACATGCAGGTGCTGACGCAGGCGCCGGAGCTTTACGGCCGTTGGGGCATCGCGCCGATGCTTGGAACGGGAACCGGCGAATATGACGAAAACGGCGAAGAGATTATTGACAACCGTGTCGGCGGCGCGTCGCTGACAGCCTGCCAGATCATGTCTCAGACGGAGAAAGAGCAGGAGTCGTGGGAGTTCCTCAAGTGGTGGATGAGCGAGGAGACCCAGATCAGCTTTGGACGTGAAATCGAGGCGACAATGGGCATCGAGGCTCGTTGGAATACCGCAAATGTCAATGCATTTGAAGCACTGCCGTGGGATCAGGAAGACATTGAAATCATTGAAAATCAGATGGCCGGAGCAGAAGAGCAGCCGATCGTTCTCGGCGGTTACTTTACAACCCGTCACCTGGTTAACGCATGGAACCGTGTGTACCTGAGCAATGAAAATCCGAGAGATGCTCTGGAGGAGGCAGTAAAAGATATAAATGCAGAGATTCGTACGAAGCATGAGGAATATGGCTTCGTCTACGAGGATTAGGAGGGAACTATGAGTAACGCTAAACAGACTACAGGTGTCAGCCAGGTTTATGAAAAGCCGGTTGAGTCCAAGGCGCACCGTTTTTGGCGTGAGAATAAAGCGGGCTGGGGCTTTCTTTTACCGTTCATGATTTTATTCCTGGTGTTTACCGTCCTGCCTGTATTTGTTGCGATGGGTCTGAGTTTCACCGATTACAATATGATCCAGACGCCGAATTTTACAGGCCTCACGAACTACAGGCTGCTGTTGTTGGAGGACGATGTCTTTATTATCGCGCTGCAAAACACGCTGTTGTTCTCATGTATTATCGGTCCTGCCGGATACATTATGTCTTTTGTAATGGCATGGTTTATCAGTTTGTGTAAACGCGGACGCGGGGCGCTTGCTCTTGCGTTCTACGCACCGTCACTTACATCCGGTACGGCAATGTCCGTTATCTGGTTGGTTATTTTCTCGGGCGACCGTTACGGATACCTGAACCACTTCCTCATAGAACTCGGACTCATTTCCGACCCGATTTTATGGTGTAAGGATTCAAACTATATTTTGCTTGTAATCGTTGTTATTTCCGCATGGATGAGTATGGGTACCGGTTTCCTGGTATTCCTTGCAGGTTTGCAAAATGTGGATCCGGAATTGTACGAGGCAGGAAAGGTGGATGGTATCCACAATCCGCTGCAGCAGCTCTGGTATATTACCCTGCCGCTTATGAAGCCGCAGCTGCTGTTCGGTGCTATTAACTCAATCGTTAACTCGTTGGCCGTGTTCGACGTCGCAACGGCAGTGGCCGGTTTCCCGAGTCCGAACTATGCAGCGCACACGATTGTCGCACACTTATACGACTACGCATTCACAAGATTCCAGATGGGATATGCATCTGCGGTTGCGATGTTCCTATTCCTCTTGTCGTTTGGTTTGAGTAGAATCTGTATGAGAATATTCCGTTCGGATGATTAGGAGGAGTGTGAATTATGAAGATAAAGAAAGAAAAAGGCCAGCGCGTGAAAAAGCCGTTCAGAATCTCCAAGATTATCCTGTATATTCTTGTAGGACTGTTACTGGTATTCTGCGCGTTCCCGCTAGTCGCACTGATCTGCCGTGCATTCATGCCTCTGGATGAGCTGTACCGCTTCCCTCCGCAGATTCTGGTGCACCATCCTACGCTTGACAACTTTAAAGACTTGCTGACGTCGCTGAGTTCTTCGACGGTTCCGTTTACCCGGTATATTTTTAACAGTCTCTGGGTTACGATCGTGACCGTGTTTTTGACGGTAGTTGTCTGCAGTATGGGCGCGTACGGACTGGTTAAGCATAAACCGTTCGGAGCGGCTACAATTTTTACAATCGTCGTTGCAGCGCTGAGCTTCTCGGCGCACGTAACAAAAATCCCGAACTACATGGTAGTCAGCGGACTGGGGTTGATTGACTCTTACGGAGCACTGATTATCCCGTCCATCGCAACGGCGTATAACTTCTTCCTTATTAAACAGTTTTGTGAGCAGCTGCCGGATTCGCTGCTTGAGGCGGCGCGTATCGACGGTGCGAAAGAGCTTCGGATTTTCTGGACCATCGCTATGCCGCTTTTGAAATCCGCATGGAGCACAACGGCTGTGCTGTCCTTTATCTCCAACTGGAACGATTCCTTCTCACCGCTTGTTTACATCCAGTCTCAGGCAATGAAGACGTTGCCGCTTGCACTGCAGACGATGTCCGGCGGCGCAGGCGTGGTTTCTCGTTCCGGAACGGTTGGCGCCGCTACGCTGTTGACAACCGCTCCGACGATTATCGTCTACATGGTGATGAAGGGCCGAGTAATGGAGACGATGACCTATTCAGGTATTAAGAGTTAAGGAGGGCCGATCGAATGAAAAAAACAATGAAAAAATTTGTTGCTCTTGCGGTTGCGCTTACGACGGCACTCTCAAGCTGTGTGACTGCTTTTGCGGGAACGACAAACTTTATTTTGGATACGGACGGGGAAATGATTCCGATCCCCGAAACGTATACCGTATCAAAATCCATTAAAAACCTGGGTGATTACGGGTTTCTGAGCAATGCGGAAGATTTGTTCTACGACTCGCTTGGTTACCTGTACGTGGCCGACACCGGCAATAACCGCGTATTAAAAATGACAACTAGCGGCGAAGTGCTGCTCGAGATTACGTCCGGAATGGGAACAGACTTAAACAGTCCCCGGGGAGTATTTGTTGACGATGAAGGACAGATCTGGATTGCGGATACCGGAAACCTGAGAATTGTCGTTCTGGACAAGAACGGCAACGATGTCCGGGAAATGGGAAAACCCGAATCGGACGTCCTCGGCGATGATTTCACGTTTGATATTGAAAAGATCTGCATTAATAATATGGGATATGTGTTTGCCCTCAAAGGCGCGAACATTATGAAAATTAACTCTAAGAACGAGTTTCTGTCCTATATGGGTACGCCCGATGTTGGATTTAGCTTTACCCGTTTCCTGATCCGCAAGTTTGGTTCGCTAGAGCAACGCGAGAGAACAGAGCGTGTGGAGCCGACGGCATATAACAACTTTACGATCGGCGCCGACGGAAACATGTACGGCGTATTGGCGAGCGGTACGAGCGGACAGATCCGTCGTTTGAATTCTGTCGGTGAAAATACATATCCTGAAAATTCTTTTGGCTTCAATATTTATAAACAGGGCGAGCTGACGCCGACGGAGCCGACATTTAATGATATTGCAGTAGACAGCAACGGCATTATCACAACGGTGGATCAGTGGACCGGCCTGATTTATCAGTATGATACAGAAGGCAATCTGCTGACGACGTTTGGCGGTATCGGAAACAGAAGCGGTATGTTTACGCGCCCGAACAGTATTGTTGTTGATAAGGCGGGCAATCTGTATGTGCTTGACTGGTCTGCAAATAATATTCAGGTGTTTGAACCGACTGCCTTTATTGAGCAGGTTCACGATGCGATTGTGCTGCAGGCGGCCGGCAATTATGAGGACGCCAAGTCTTACTGGGAGGCGGTATTGGATATTGACTCCAACTATTCTCTGGCTCACAAATGTATCGGAAAGATTTTGTATAAGGAAGGCGACTATACAGAGTCCAAACGTCAGTATGAGCTTGCCGAGGATAAGGACGGATATTCCACAAGTTTTAGTGAGGAGCGTCATGAGTTTATTCGGGATTTCTTCTTTTTGATCGTGGCTGTTGTCGTGGTCTTGCTCGTGATCATCGGCAAACTGTTTGTCACCGTGAAAAGACGTGCGGATAAATGGGCGTTTAATATTGAGATGAGAGGAGATATGGATCGATGAAAGCTTTAAGATTAGCTGCAGTTACCATATTCCATCCGTTGGTAGCGTTTAACTACATGAAGAAGGATCGGACGAAATTCAATTATCTTCCCATCGTGGTATTGTTGGTACTGATGATTCTGTCAAAGATTTTTTCAATGTACTTTACGCATTATCCGCTTACTAGCGTAAACCTGCGAAATGCAAATCTTTTGATTGAGTGTCTGGTGATGATTGTGCCGATTCTCAGTTGGGTTGTTGCATCTTATATGATGACGACGATTCTGGATGGCGAGGTTATGTTCCGCGAGTGTCTGTTGGCATGCTGCTATTCACTGATTCCGTATCTCGTGATTAGCTTTCCGATGACGATTATCACAAACGTGATGGATACAGGCCAGGCGGGATTGTACAATACGATTATGAATTTTGCGCTTTTATACGTATTGTTGCTGCTGTTTATTAACCTGAAGGAAATGAATCACTACACGATGTTCAAGACGATCGGTGTTGTGCTGCTTTCCATTTTCACAATGCTTGTATTGTGGGCTGCGATTGCGCTTGTAGCTGCTTTGAGTATGAGATTTATCAATTTCGTCAAAGAGGTTTACAGTGAAGTTCAGTACAAGCTGATGAGCTAGAAGGGAGGACCGGCATGAAGAAAAAGTTATTAGCAGTTGGACTTGGTCTTATAATGGCCTTCTCGATGGTTGGCTGCGGCGGAGATTCAGACAAAAACGAAAATCCGGAACCGACGGAAGAGGCGGTTGAAGCAAAGCAGTTATCAGACATTTCTCTGAACTTTGCAGATGGTTATGCGAAAGTAACCGAGAATTCCCGATTTGAGCTGATGATCAATGAGGATGGTTCCTCGATCCGTGTGCGGGATAAAGACACGCAGGAAGTATGGGATTCGGTTGCGAGTGCGGACGGATTTAACCTCGACGATGTAAACGCGAAGTGGCAGCAGAAAATGCAGTCGCCGTTTGAAATCTTTTATACGGATCTCAAGAAAGGCTATGGTTCCGTCATCAACCTCTCCCTGATGGAGTTGGATTACAGCGTGGATATGGTCGGCATTGAAAACGGCGTTCGTGTTTCCTATATGCTTGAGCAGTCCGGCATTACTGTGGCGCTCGATTATTCACTGGATGAACACGGCCTGAATATAGAGGTGCCGCTTGACGGTATTAAAGAAGAGGGCAATTACGCGATTACCGCGCTCAAGGTATTCCCGTACTTTGCAGATGCCACCGACACCGCTGACGGATATTACTTCTATCCCGACGGAAGCGGCGCGATCATGGAATTTAATGACAATTCGCACATTTCCGAGGCGGAGCTTGTGCTGAAGCTGTTCGGTGATCTGACCGTTTACAAAAACACGTTGGATGTTCTTGATCAGCAGGAGTCGGAAGTGATGCTTCCGGTATTTGGGGCAAATATCAATGGAAACGGATTTTTGGCGATTATCGAAGAGGGCTATGAGGCGGCGTCCATCAAGGTGTCTCCGACCAGTCAGGTCGTTAAAATCAATTCCATTTCGACTGAATTTACGTTCCGCCGTTCTTTTGTAGATAACCGTATTGCCGGAGAGGGCGTGCTGACGTTCGACGAAGAGATTATTCCGTGCAACCGTAAGATTTCTTATCGTTTCTTTGAAAAGGGCGAGACGACGTACAGCGATATGGCGGTCGCTTACCGTGAGTATCTGACCGAGGAGTTGGGCGTGGAACCGAAGGTAGAGCAGGACTCAATTCCGACGTCGCTTGACCTGTTTATGGGAATCAAAGAAGAAGGCCTTCTGTATGATGAGTTCAAAGTCGTTACGACGTTTGAGCAGGCACAGGAGATTATCGACCGGATGAGCAAAGAGGGCGTTCATTCCCTGGAAATACAGCTGAAAGGCTGGACGAAGGACGGGTACGGCATGGAGCCGGTAATGTTCCCTGTTAATTCAAAAGTGGGCGGAAGCAAGGGACTGAAAGAGCTGCTTGAATATGCGAAGAATAAGGATGTAGAAATTATTCTGGAAGCAAACTTCCTGGAAGGCAAAGCAGAGGCCGGCGGCTTCAGCCAGCGTGACGATGTGATTTATCTTGGCAATAAAACGCTGTTCTCTAATTTTGACGAGACGTTGTTCCTGATGTCTCCTACGACGGCAAAGGAAAACCTCGAGCAGTTTATTGAGGACTCTGAAGATTATGAGATCAGCGGAATCAGTTTTTACAGTATGGGTCAGTACCTGCTTTACAACTACAATTCTGACGACACGGTGACCGCTACCCAGTGTATGAAGATTTGGCAGGACATGATGCAAATGTCGAGAGATAGCTATGGCAAGACTGTCGTTCAGGGTGGAAACAGCTACGCGCTTACAGTGGCTGATAAAGTGACGGATATTCCTTATGAGGATTCCGGTTATCAGATTACCACAAAGAGCGTTCCGTTTTATCAGATCGCGCTGCACGGATTGGTGGAGATGACCGGTCAGGCGGGCAACCTGTCAAGCGATATGGACAGGGAAAAACTCAAATGGGTTGAATACGGCTATACTCCTTATTTTGAGTTAACCTACAGCGGATCGGAAGGTTTGATGTATACGGATTATAATACATTATTCTCCTCCACATATACAGACTGGCTAGAAATTGCTGCGGAAATCAACAGCGAATTTAATGAAAATCTCAAGGATGTTTGGACCTCCTATATTGTAGATCACGAAGAGTTGCAGGACGAAGTATACAAGGTCACCTACGATAATGGCATTGTTATCTATGTAAATTACAATGACAAGGATGTTACGGTTGACAATGTAGAAGTGAAGGCAGAAGACTATACAGTAAAGAGAGGTTAATGACATATGGCTGCGAATAAATCAAAGAAAAAAATGATGACGATGAGAACGCGCAGAAGCCTTGAGGGTGTTATGTTCATTTCACCTTGGATTATAGGAGCTGCACTGTTCTTTATATTTCCACTTGTGATTTCCATTCGTTTGAGCTTCAGTAATCTGGTGTCCGTGGCAGGTTTCCAGATGGAATTTATCGGCATTGACAATTATAAATATCTGATTCAGACGAGTACGACCTATGTGCCGAACTTCCTGGCGGAGGTGAAGGATACGGCCATCAATACGCCGATAACACTGGTATTTTCGCTCATTATTGCAATGCTCATTAACAAAGATATTAAAGGACGCGGATTTTTCCGTACTGCATTCTTCCTTCCGGTTCTGCTTGGTACCGGTTATGTAATGCAGCAGCTTCTTGAAAATGGTATGAGCAATGTCGTTTCGGTTCCGGATTCGATTCTGATGGCGATCGGACCTACATTTTCTACTATAGTATCTGATTTCCTGATTCGAATCACTGAGGTGCTCTGGAAATCCGGCGTACAGATTATCCTGTTTCTTGCAGGTCTGCAAGGTATTTCCGGATCGCTGTACGAGGCGTCGCGCGTGGATGGCGCTACAGAGTGGGAGAATTTCTGGAAGATTACGCTTCCGCTGATTTCTCCGATCATTCTGTTAAACTTTATTTATACGATGATTGATTCCTTTACGGATTCAGGTAATCAGATCATTTCAGACATTGAGCACTGTTTTGAAAACGGTGCGTTGGCGAGAGGCGCGGCAATGGGTTGGCTGTATTTTGCCTTTACCTTTATTGTGTGTCTGTTGGCGCTGTTCATCATGTCACGGTTGACATTTAATCAGGGAGAGAGGTGATAAAATGGAAAAAGCGGTAAAACGATCAAAAGCGGCTGCAAAGCCACGGCGGGTTGGCTCCAGATTCAACAAGAAAAATACGAAGAAGTTTATTATCGCTATTTTTGTGTATCTGGTGTTGTTTGATTTGGCGTTTGTCTTTCTGTATCCGTTTATCACCATGATTATTGATGCGTTGAAGTCAGAGGCGGATCTGTTAAACGTGACGGTAAAGTGGATTCCATCGGAACTTCGGTGGGACAATTTCAAGACAGCTTTTGAAGGACTCAATTACTTAACTTATTTTAAAAACTCAGTACTCGTAACATTAATTTCCACGATCGGACACACGTTTGTGTGCGCGTTTATCGGTTATGGTTTTGCGAGATACAAGTTTCCGGGCAGGGGCGTTCTGTTTGCGGGCGTTATTCTTACGATGTTAGTACCGACGCAGGTATTGATTTTCCCGATGTACATTACGTTTTCAAACTGGGGATGGCTTGAGACGTATCTTCCGCTGCTCGTGCCGTGTTTCTTCGGTTTCGGTCTGAGAGGCGGTTTCTACGTATTCCTGTTCCGTCAGTTCTTTATGGGTCTGCCGTATGAGATGGAAGAGGCTGCCCGGATTGACGGCTGCGGACCTCTGAAGACATTCTTGAAGATCATGCTTCCGATGTCCCGCTCCTCACTGCTTGTGTGCTGCGTGCTTTCGATCGTGTGGCACTGGAACGACTATTTTGAGCCGTCCATTTACCTGAATCAGTCTCCGAGCCTGGCGCTTTTGCCGAGTAAGCTTCCGGCAATGTATGCCGCGCTCAATCAGGTGGCAAGCGAGGCGGAGGACATTTCCGTAAGCGGGGATGTCATCATCAATCAGGCAGTGTGTATGGCTTCAACATTCCTGGTTATTCTGCCAATTTTGATTGCATATATGTTTGTACAGAAGCAGTTCATGGAAGGCGTAGAGCGTTCTGGTTTGACAGGTATGTAATTGATCAGAAGCAGTGCATTACTCATAGTACCGTTTTGGGCCTGCTGATTGCAGGCCCTTTTAAAAAGCAGGAACTGGATGTGGGAATGCGAATGCTTTCAATTTTATGACAAGAAAAGGAGGACAATGCATGAAGAGGAAACTGATTTCGATTGTGCTTGTCATTGCCATGGCGGCGACGCTGCTTGCAGGCTGCGGCAGCGGCAAAAGCGGTTCCGATGATTCTACGGCAACAGCCCTGGATACGGACGCAAGGAAATGGGATGAGGATGTCACAATCACATGGTGGCTGATGGGCGGCAGCGATGAGTATTACCAGTATTACTGGGAAGAGATGAAAGGCCTGAAGGCAATTCAGGACTCTCTCGGCATTAAAATTGACTTTAAAGTTGCTACAAGCTATGATTCTTATCTGCCGATGATGGCGGCGAACAATTATCCGCATGTCATTACGGCAAAAAATCTGGAGCAGTATACGGGACGTCTTGCCGGAATGTTCCATGACGGCGTGTCCATTTCGCTCAATAAGTATATGGAAGACGGCACCATGCCGAATCTGAAGAAAATTACGGAAGAGTATCCTGACATTGCGCGGGATCTGAAACTGGACAGCGGAGACTATACGTTTGTCAGCACGCTCTACGATGTGAATGATTCGGATGACCGTGCGGCTTCCTCTCTGTATGGCCTGGCCATCCGCGCGGACTGGTTGGATGCGGTCGCTATGGAAATTCCGACGAATATGCAGGAATGGTATGACGTTCTGAGCGCGTTTAAGAGCCAGGATCCGAATGGAAACGGTAAGGCGGACGAGGAGCCGGTTTGTATGGCGTCAACCGGTTGGAAATACTTTTTGACCGCATACGGAATTGACGACGATCCGATTGCAATGGAAGACGGAACGGTTGTGTATGGGTTTATGACAGACAATTATAAACAGTATCTTGCTGAGATGAACAAGTGGTATCAGGAAGGTCTTATTTATAATATGTTTGAGCAGACGTCCATGGAGGCGCGGCAGGAGCGAGTAACCAATAACTTTGCCGGCGCATGGAAAGCGGATGCAGATCATTTTGATTACACGAATTCTTCCTCCTACCTTGCAACACTGCAGCAGAAGGCGCCCGACGCGAAGTTTGCAGCGGTGCCGTGGCCGAAGACTGCGGACGGCAAACAGTGGTGTTATTCGGACATCAATACGTTTAACCGCGATACGACGGTCATCACCAGCAATGCGGAGAAGGACGGCGTGGCCGACGCAGCGGCATACCTTATTGACTATATGCTTGGCGAGAACGGCTCGAATTACGTGACATGGGGAATTGAAGGCCAGAGCTATGAAGTAGTCAATGGAGAAAAGAGACTGCTTGAGGGCATGGACGAGAAAGTCAGCTTCCATGGCACAGAGATTACGACATTTAATACATATGCAGATCCGACCACGATCGCACTGCCTTCGTTCGGAACCGTATCGGAATATGTACTGTCGCAGAAGCCGGACAGCTATGTTGAGGCTGTAAAGACATGGTCTGAGGGCGATACCTCTTATAAGATGCCGCCCGCGTGTCAGCTGAGTGTAGAACAGGAACAGCAGGTAGAAGATATTACAACAGATATGAAGAATTATGTAACCAAGATGCGTCAGAGATTTATTACCGGTCTTGAGCCGCTGACAAACTATGATACGTATATTCAGCAGGTACAGCTGCTCGGCGGAACGGAGTATGCGCAAATCTGGCAGCAGGCATACGACGCTTGGAAGAGCAGATAAATACAGCGTGATGCAAACAAGATGATACGGCCTTAAAAACCGGAGCTTGTAATGGGGCGCTCCCGTGGTTTGATGAAATATCAGATACAGGAGCCCCCTTTTTCTATAGAGCAAATATTAGCCGGTGGAATGAAAGGGGAGTCTGGAATGGCAAGACAATTTGATGAAAAATATACGACAAATGCATTGATGATGGAGTTTTATGAACGGGAACGGCCAAAAACGAATCTGCTTTCCTGCCCGATGGACGGAATGGATACGGAGCGCCAGAGATTGATTACCGGACTGCGAGAAGTACTGGACATCGACAAGCTAACAGAGCTTTTGCCGGATCCGTTGACATATAATAAGGAATGTGAGTTTGTCACCTATGGCGTGACAACGGAAAAGTATTGCGTAAACATGGCGGATGCATTAAATGTGCCGGTTTATAAGCTGATCCCCGAACAGCCGAACGGCAGGACGGTGCTGTATTTGCACGGGCATGACGATGAAGGTGTTATGGGCGCGATTATGGAACGCTATGATAAAGTGCGTTATCATAAAAATCTCCCGGTTCTTCTGGCAAAAGAAGGGTTCACCGTGTTTGCGCCCGAACTGCTCGGATTTGGGGAGAGCGATTATCTGGATTTTCCCGAGGGGAAAAAACCGAGGGGAGGATGCGCCGCGCATGTTGCCTTTTTGACCGTTTGCGGTTATAATTTGACAGGATTCCGCGTGTTTGAGACAATGCGCGTTTTGGATATGATGGAACAGACCGGAGTTGATATGCCGTGCATCGGATTTGGCGTATCCGGCGGGGGACAGATTGGAGAGTATCTGGGTGTTCTTGATGAGAGAATCGGAGCGCTTGGGTTATCCAGTTATCCGAATTTGTTTTTGCACAGTATTTTACATAAGGAGCAGTGTTCGGACAATTATGTGTCGGGGATGCTGCGCGTCGGAGAAAGTCATGAAATTTTGGCGGCTTTTGCCCCGAAACCGCTGCTTGTCTCAAACGGCAGAGGGGATCGGGCGTTTACACTCAAAGGATCAGAGATTGCGTTTCCGTTTTTAGAGCAGGTCTATGCGCGTATGGGATGTGCGGAAAATATTACGACTGATATTTTTTTGGGCGGACACGAGATTAACGCGGATATAGTGTTGGACTGGTTTCGGACACAGAGATGAGAGGTGGATATGAGCGCTAAATTATATGACAGACATGAATTTTCTATGGAGCTTTTTCAGAATCCGACAAGCGAATACCGGGGAGCGCCGTTTTGGGCGTGGAATACGAAGCCTACGGAGGAAATGCTTGATTTTCAGATGAAGGCTCTGGCGGATATGGGGTTCGGCGGTTTTCATATTCACAGCCGCACCGGGTTGGACGTTCCGTATCTGGGTGATGAATTTATGAGCATGGTGAAGCATTGTGTGGAATACGCCGATGCGCACGAGCTGCTTGCGTGGGGATATGATGAAGACCGTTTTCCGTCAGGGTTTGCGGGAGGATTGGTCACGAAAGAAAAGCGCTACCGCTACCGCGAGTTGTTCTGGACGCCGAATCTGGTCACAGGGTATCAGGCGCAGCGCCCGAACAGCCGGGCGGAGGAAAGCTTTCTGATCGGCGCGTTTCGCATTGTCCTGGACGAGGACGGGAAACTGAAAAAGAGCGAGCTGTTGAGCGCAGCAGAATATGAGGCGCTTAGGGAGGCCGCATGCAGGGCGGAAGCCGCCGGCGAAGATGAGGAAATACTGCGCAGCCTGGCGGAACAAAAACGGCAGATCGCAGGCGAAGGCGCCATCTGGTTCGCGTATTGCAGATTGGCTGTAGAGGACAGTTGGTTTAATAATCAGACATATGTCGACACGCTCGACAAGGCGTCCATTGAGCGATTTTGTGAAGTGACGCACGAGCGGTACCGACAAGTGGTCGGAGAATATTTTGGGACGACTATCCCTTCCTTTTTTACAGACGAACCGAAGGTGACTTATAAAAAGACGTTCGGGCATGCTTCAGACTGCAGGAATTTAATTATGCCCTGGACGGATAATTTTCCAGATACGTTTTTGGAGAAGTATGGAATGGATCTCATTCCGAAAATTCCGGAGCTGTTCTGGGAATTGCCGGGACAGGAGGTGTCGCAGGCGCGCTATTATTATCACCGGCATGTGGCAGAGCGTTTTACCGAGAGCTACAGCAAAACGATCGGCGACTGGTGCCGCGCGCATGGGGTCAGCCTGACCGGTCATATGATCAAGGAGCCCTCGCTGAAAAGTCAGAGCACAGCCGTCGGGGAAAGCATGGCCCCGCTTGGGCCGTTTGGACTGCCGGGCATCGATATGCTCTGTGACGAGCGCGAGTATACGACCGCAAAACAGGCGCAGTCGATTGCGCACCAGTTTGGGCGGGAAGGCGTTTTGTCGGAATTGTACGGTGTGACGAACTGGGATTTTGATTTCCGGGGACACAAGCTCGGCGGCGACTGGCAGGCGGCGCTCGGCGTGACTGTGCGTGTGCCGCATTTGTCGTGGATGACGATGGAGGGAGAGGCCAAGCGCGATTATCCGGCCTCGATTCATTATCAGAGTCCGTGGTATAGGGAATATCAGCTGATCGAGACGCATTTTGCGCGGGTAAACACAGTGATGACGAGAGGAACGGCGATTGTGCGCATCGGCGTCATCCATCCGGTGGAGAGTTATTGGTGTTACTGGGGACCGGAGGAGCATACCGCGGATATTCGGCAGCAGCTCAACGATCAATTTTCGCAGCTGACCGAATGGCTGTTATTTGCGCACCAGGATTTTGATTTTATTTCCGAGTCGGTGCTTGCAGAAAAGCACGGTGTGGATGGGCAGTGTCTGCGCGTGGGAGAATCGGCCTATGATGTGGTGTTGGTTCCGAATGTTGCCACGCTCCGCCAAACGACGATAGAAGCTCTGGAGGCATTTCAGAAAGCCGGCGGGAACATTGTGTTTGCAGGCGTGCCGTCGATGTGCGAGGCCCGGAGGATGACCGGATTTGAGCAGCGGTTTGCGGATTCGGCGTTTATTTCATTTGACAAGCAGTCTGTTTTAAGGGCGTTAGAACCGTACAGGGAAGTCCGTCTGACGGATAAAAACGGAAACGTGTGCAATAAGCATTTGTATCAGCTGCGCAGAGACGGGGACAATGAATGGATGTATCTCGTTTACGGCAAGAAGAAGCCGAGATATGACTGCGAGGGCTTGTCGAAAATGTGGATTTCCAAGAAAGGGATCTGGCATCCGATACGCTTTAATACGATGACGGGGGAATGTGAACCCTGTATTTACCGACATGAGAAAAATCAGACGATTGTAGAATATGAATATTGTGTTCACGACAGTTTACTGATACAATTTAGAAAAGAGAAACCGGCCCAGGATGTGGAAGCGGAGGAAAAAGCTAGCACGGCGATTTGTGCCGGTGCGTGTGTCTGCACGGATCTGGACCGCACGCCGGTCGTTTTGGAGGAACCGAATGTGTCTGTTCTGGATCTGGCGGAGTTTTCGCTCGACGGAGGCGAGTTTAGACCCCGCGAGGAAGTGCTTCGTATTGGGCAGCTGCTCCGCGGGGAGCTCGGGCTGCCGCTGCAGAGCGGACGTATTGCACAGCCGTGGGTGACCGGGCATAAAGCGCCCGAGCATACCGTGACGCTCCGGTATCAGATCGAGAGCGAGTGTGCAGTTTCCGGTGTGAAGCTGGCTCTGGAGCAGGCGGATCGCGCCAAACTTTTGCTCAATGATGCCCGCGTGCCGGTCAGGGTGGACGGATGGTATGTAGACACAAAGATTTTGACAGTTCCGCTGCCCGATCTGCGCGCCGGAATGAATGAGCTGGTCATTACGCTGCCGTTTGGCGAGGGTTCGAATCTGGAAAATGCATTTTTGCTCGGGGATTTTGGCGTGCGCGTATGCGGAACCAGCCAGGTGCTGACCAAACCGGTGAGGACGCTCGCGTTTGGTGATATTACGGTGCAGGGACTGCCGTTTTATGGCGGCAATCTGACGTATCAGATTGATGTCGATCTTCCGGACGGCGCTTTTGCAGTCCGCACATCGTATTACCGGGGCGCGCTTGTCGGCGTTTCGGTGGACGGAAAGCGGGAGGGAACGATTGCCTTTTCACCGTACCGCTTTGAAATGCAGGGACTGGAACCAGGGCAGCATACAATCGGGCTGACGCTGTTTGGCAATCGCGCAAATACCTTCGGGTGTCTGCACAACTGTAATGAGAATACGACATGGTTTGGGCCAGATGCGTGGAGAACGCGCGGCGACAGCTTCAGCTATGAATATCAGCTCAAAAAAACCGGAATCCTGAAACGGCCGGAGTTTGAATAAAAGGAGGAACGTCTCTATGGGACATTTTCTTGATGATTTGTTGGCATATCCGAACCGTACGCTGCGCGCGTATCCGGGCAAATTGCTCATGGGGCCGACCGGCGACCGCCTGTTTGCCGACTGTCTGGACAAAAAGCCAGGATTTTGCGGCAATATTGATTTTATTCACAAGGTAAATATTGACATGCTGTTTGAGACGGTGTGCAGTCTGCAGCCGGATTATACGACCGCCGAGACCATCTGGTATCCGAGTCAGCTTAAACTGTCTTATGAGGATCGTTTGGTTTCTCTGTCCGAGGTCAAGATGATTGTTTCCAATGATATTGCGTTTTGTGTACAGCATTGGACGAATAAGGGCGAGCAGCCGCTTACGATTTCACTGCGCGTGCGCCCGGACAAATGTACGGTGGAACAGCTTGGTAGCCGCTTTTATTTTGAGACGCCGGAACCCAGGCATGATTACCGTGTATCCGCGGCTGTCGGATGGAACCAGGAGGGCAATGATGTGGAAGTGCCGGCCGGCGGGAGCGTGTGTATTCTGGCCGCCGCAGCTGTCGGCAACGCAGAGACGGAGAGCAGGGAGGATGTGTGCGCCCGTCTGGAGCGGTTTTTTGAGAACGGACTAAAACCGGATGAATATGCCGCGCAGGCGGAGAAAGAGTATACCGGATTTTTTGATACACTGCCGCGGTTTCAGTCGAGCGATCCGCTGCTTGATAAGACCTGGTGGTATCGCTGGTATATTTTGAGAAACGCGACCGCCAAGCCCGATTTTGGATATTTGAAACATACGACAGTTTATGAAGGCAGAGCCCACAAAACGAAAAAAACAGAAGCGCTGAAAGTGGACGGCTGGGAATTTTCCCGTCTGATTTCGCTTTCCGGACCGCTTCATATGACGGATTATCGTTGGTGTCCGGATAAGGAGATGCTGCATGATATTGTGAAAGGGTATTTCGACACCATGGACGAGGACGGCATCTGCCGGTCCGCCTTTGTCAACCACCGCGGAGGACCGTTTGCCAACTTTATGGTGTGGGCCGTTTACCGCATGTTTTTGGTGGATGGGGACGTCGAATTTGTCAGGGAAATGCTTCCGCAGCTGAAAAAATGTGTGGACGGCAATATCAAGGTATACGGCTCTGACAATGATCTTTTGCAGATTGAAGTGAAACATCAGAGAACCGGCAAGGAATTTCAGCCGAGTTACTGGTATTTTTCGGACTTTCCTGAGAACGGAAAAGACAAGTCTAAAATTACGCCGCTCAAACGTATGGATACGAGCGTATATCTGTATTTGAACATACAGGGTCTGGCAAGGATGATGTCCGCGGCCGGCGACAGTCAGGCGGAGGAATATTTTGAAAAGGCGCGGACACTGGCTGATCAGATTAATGAAAAGACATGGGATGCGCAGACGGCGTTTTACTATGATCTAAATGCGCAGACGGACGAAAAGGCTATGGTCAAAAATATCGTGGGTATTTATCCGTACTGGGCTGAGATTGCGCCGGGGGATGAACAGCATCTGGAAGGTCTGGAAAAATTATTTGACCCGCAGTATTTTAATACAGGCGCGGTGTTTTCAACAGTGGCGAAAGACTGCGTGGCTTACGCGCCGCACGGCGGCTGGATGGGGATTATGAGAGGACGGGACAGCTGCGTATGGGACGGCCCGTCGTGGCCGTACACGAACGGTATTGCCCTGGAGGCCGTCGGCCGTCAGAGCAAGCTTCACGGACACCGGTATGACCGTCAGTTTGCAGAATTTCTGCACAAGTATTCTCTGGAGCATTATCGTCATCATGATTTTACAAAGCCGTATCTTGTAGAGCAGTATCATGCGGAGACGGATGAAGATCTGAGCGATGAGCCGGATTATAACCACTCATACTATCTGGATCTGATTGTGGAATTTGTCGCAGGCGTGGACGTGCAGCAGGATCAGGTAGTGATTGATCCGCTTGATATTGGCTTGCGCAGCTTTTGCCTGGATCATCTGATCATCCGCGGGAAGTGTTTTGCGGTTGAGCTGACAGAGGAGGGCGTCTTTTCTGTGAAGGTAGACAAGAACACGGTTTTTGAAGGGAAAGGTTTGCAGCGCGTGGTGGTTCCTCTTTGACTGGAATGAAAAAGCGGCAGCCTGTGATGTTTTGTCCCAGGCTGCCGGCACGTTGCTACCGGCTTGAGCTTTGCGCGGCGTTTCCTTTTTTCTTTTGTATGTCGTTGCGATAGGCGCTCGGAGAGATGCCGGTAATGTTTTTGAAAATTTTGGAGAAGTAAAAGGGGTCGCCGATCCCGACGGAGGCGGCAATCTCCCGCAGCGAAATGTTTGTTTCTGTGAGGAGCACTTTTGCATTCTGCACCCGTACGTTGTTTGTGTACTCCGGAATGGTCATTCCGGTTTCGGCCTTGAATATCCGAGAAAGATAACTGCGGCTGTAGTTGACATGTTTGCAGAGCATTTCCATGTCGAAATCGAGCGGATAATTTTCCTCAATGAATCGGATGGCTTTCGATACGGCGGCGTCATGCCGGTACAGCTCGTGAAAGCGTTCTTTATTTTGGGAGGCCTGCCGGATATAGGAAAACAGGATATATAGTTCGCCTGTGGCGGCAAGGCGCAGCGTGTCTTCCGTATCGCCGAGCGCGTTGAGCAGCGTGAGCAGCGTGCGGATAATGGACGCGTTGACAATGCTGCGCAGTATGGGCGTGTCGGGGTCAATGCCGATGTTGTGCAGCAGCTGCGTGCAGTGCGTGCCGTTAAAACAGACCCACATTAATTCCCACGGGTCATCGGGATCTGCATAATAGTGGTGACGGATTTTCGGGAAAATGGCAAGAAGATCCCCTTTGTGGAGTGTAATCGGTTCGCTGCCAGCGCCCAGCTCCACATAGCCGGTGCCGTTTGTCACAAAGACGAGTTTACAGGAATCCATCACGCGGGGGCCGACATTATGTGAAGGCCCGCAGTGGCGGTGTCCGGCCCAGGTGATATAGAGATCGGTATCATTGGAGCCCTCTGGGGGCGCATGAAAATATTGAACAACAGAAGGGTTCATAGTGGTCACACGACTCCTTTAATGTGTTATCATAAACGAACAACATGTTTTCGAAAATTACTCATAATATAGTATGTTAACATAATTTTTTACAAATGTAAAATTGAAATTATTACAGCAGGTACAAAAAGGGGTTCAAAGGAGGATATATATGACAGCGACGACGATTGCCGAGCTTCCGCAGACGGCGCATATTTATGTGCGGGCGGACGGCAGGGGGGACTATGCGACGATCCAGGAAGCGGTGCTTTCGGTTCCGGAGAATAATCAGATTCCGACGGTGATTCATCTGGCGCCGGGCGTTTATCACGAAGAGGTCGTTGTTTCCGGTGCGAGGCCGCTTGTTACGATTGTCGGGGAGGATCCGCTGACCACGGAAATTTCGTATGGAAGATATGCGGGAATGATGTGGGAAAATGGAGATCCGACAACGACGTTCCGCACCGCGACGTTGGCGGTTTACGCCAACCATTTTTGCATGGAAAATGTGGGGATACGAAACAGCTATGACGGCAGCCAGAGCGGCGGACGCCAGGCGCTCGCGCTATATGCGTCGGGCGAGCATCATATTTACCGTAACTGCCGCTTTTACGGCGGGCAGGATACGCTTTACAGCCGCGACGGCTCTCATTATTTTGAGCGCTGTTATATTGACGGGGACGTGGACTTTATTTTTGGCGGAGCGAGAGCGGTTTTTTATCAGTGTGAGATATACTGTAAAAATCCGAATCCGGAAGACCGCGAGAAGAAGGGGTATATTGCGGCGCCCAGTACGCCGGCGGCCCAGCGCTTCGGCCTTGTTTTTATGGAGTGTAACATTACCGGCAATATGGCGGACGGCATGATGTTTCTTGGAAGACCGTGGCATCCGGCGAGCGATCCGTATTATGTGGGGATGTGTGTGTTTATGAGATGTGAGCTCGGCAGCTTGATTGCCGAGGCGGGATGGAAACAGATGGGCGGCTTCCAGGTGCTGACGAACCGGTTGTATGAGTATCAGAATTACGGTCCGGGCGCCGCGTCGCATGAGATGCGCAGGCAGCTAAGCGATGAGGAAGCGAAAGAGTATACGCCGGAGCGGATTCTCGGCTGGACGGATCTCGGTTGGCTTTAACATTCAGAAATAGCAGGGGAGAGAATAAATGGTTTTTCAATTTTTGGATAAAAAAGCGATTGTCACAGAACAGCGTCTTTCTCTTTATGAGGGAGAGAATTTGATTTTTGAGCAGGAGACGTCTCGACTGTTAATGTCGAGTGAAACCCGTCCCTTTGAGCTAGAGGGGCAGCAGTGGAATGTGGTGTCGTCCAGTGAAGATGCGGGGGCGCTGCTTCTTGTGTTTTCAAACGGGCGCGTCCAGGCGACGCTTCGATTTGCGGCATCCGCACAGTCTCTGATGATTCAGGCGTCATTTGTTAATGGGACGAGTGAACAGCTGCGCGATTATACGGCCGGGCTGACATTGTTCTGTACGGGACACGGCAAAAATAAAGTGACGATTCCCCATATGATTTACAATGATAATCCAAGCGCGGATCCTGAGCGGATTGTACCGCACATTGGAGAAGTGGTCGGAGAAGGGGTGATTGTGGAGGAACATCGCCTTCCGATTCCGGCTGTGAATGTGGAGTGGGGGACAGGAGAAAACAGCCGTTATGTGACGCTGCTTTCCAGACCGGACGTTGTTACCGGAGATCAGAGTGAATACTGGTCGCTGGGCGCGGTCAAGGAGGAGGACGGCGAGCGGATTACCGCCCTGTCCGGGCCGTTAATGTTTAACGGGATGAAGGATGTCGTTTACGGCGGCAGATGCACGCCGCTGCCGTATCTGACCGGCTATCGGTATGTGCGGCCGCAGGAGGGACTGACAAAGACCTTTTTCCTTGCCTGGGGACTGACGGAAGAAGGAAAGGGATTTCGGAATATGGTGTCTCTCGGGTATCATGTACTGAAGCCCCGCACGGAGAGACAGCACACGCATGAGCAGATGATTGAATATAAAAAGCAGGTGCTAGACACCCGTTTTTATGAGGATGAACACTGCTGCGGGTATTTAACATTTGGAGCGGCGAATCATTTCGGCAATATTTCCAGAAGACCCGAATATTTTCTGTATGCGTGGACCGGACAGGCTCTGAAACTTGCGTGGTGCGACGCGGTGCTCGGTTTAAAGACAGAGGAGACGTTCCGTCTGGAGAGGGCGGTCAAGGTTGCGGATTTCTTTGTGCAGGGCGCTCAGAGTCCGAAACAGCCGGGACTGTTTCAGGGATATTACCTGATTGAAAAGCAGGAGTGGAGAAATGTCTGGAAAGATCCAAGTGCGCCTGCATCGTCGAGAATTGAGGGGGAGAGCCTTATTGATCTGATCGACCTGATGTCTCTGTTAAAACGTCATAATCATCCGATTCCCAGGCATTGGGAGGAGGCCGTACAGAGCGCGTGCGAATTTTTAATGTCCGAGCAGGCGTTGACGGACGAGGGCATTTATCCGATGAACTGGAATATGGACGGCACGGTTTCTGATCACATGACAAACGCTGCGGGAATGCCCTGTGTCTTAGCGCTTGCAAAAGCAGGCGAATATTTTGCAAATCCTTCGTATCTCGCCTATGCGGTGCGCCGCTATGAAGTGTATTATAATCTGCACATGCGCACGTTTGAGAGACCGTTTGCACGTGCGACGATGGATGCAAGGTGCGAGGATAAGGAATCGGGAATTTACTTTTTTACGACAGCCGCGGAATTGTACCGCATGACGAGGGAAGAACGATTTAAAAAATGGGCGTCGATTGCCGCAGACTGGATTTTGACGTTTGTATTTTTCTGGGAAACCGGCTTTCAAAGAGGAACGCCGTGTTATGAAATGAATTTTAAGACGACCGGATGGCCGGGCGTCAGCGTACAGAATCATCATTTGGACGTCTTTTTCCCGTCCTATGAGATGTACGCGTTTGGCGTGGATTCACAGCAGCCGTTTTACGAGGAGATGGGGCAGCATGTCAGCGCCGCGCTGACCTACGGGGTCAGCACCAGGGAGGGTGAATATGATTATTCCATAGTCGGCGAGCAGGGAGAGCACTATTATCATACCAATTATTTCCAGATTAAGTATCCGGTCATTCTCAAATGCCTTTGCTGTTATCGCGGAGGAATGCAGGTGTGGAATCCTTCGTGGATTACAGCGCAGGTTATGCAGAGTGCAATCCGGTATCATTATGAGCTGTAGGCAGGGAAGGAGGAGCAGATATGCAGATGTTTGAAAGTCTGAAGTACCCGGAGGTGCAGCTTCCGGAATTTCCGGATTATGAGGTGAGCATTACAGAGTTCGGAGCCGTGGAGGGAGGAACGGTTTCGAATACGGAAGCGTTTAACGGGGCGATCAGCGCAGTCAGCCGGGCAGGCGGAGGCAGAGTGGTCGTTCCGGCCGGCATCTGGCTGACCGGGCCGATCACACTGCTTTCCAATGTCAATTTGCACACGGAATATGGCGCCGTAGTGTTGTTTACACATGATGAGTCAGAGTATCCGCTGATTAAGACGAGCTATGAAGGCGAGGACCGAATCCGGGCGCTTTCCCCGATTCATGCAAAGGGAGCAGAAAACATTGCGCTGACCGGAAATGGCATTTTTGACGGAAACGGACAGCTCTGGAGAATGTATAAGCGCTCGAAGCTGACGAATGCGCAGTGGGCGCAGCTGCTTCGCCGCGGCGGAGTGACGAAAGGGGAGGGCGAACGCGAGGTGTGGTTCCCTTCGCAGTCATCGTATGACGGGCATATGAATAAAGATATAAAGCCGGATGAGGACAATGCGCTCGAGCGGGCAAAACCATATTTTGATTATTACCGGCCGGTTATGGTCAGCCTGATCAGCTGTAAAAAAGTGTTGATTGACGGCGTGACGCTTCAAAATTCTCCGGCGTGGAACGTGCATCCGCTGTTTTGCGAACATTTTACGCTGCAAAATGCGACGATCCGCAATCCGTGGAATGCGCAAAACGGCGACGGACTGGATTTGGAATCCTGTAAATATGCCAATATTATCAACACCAGGTTTGATGTGGGCGATGACGCGATCTGCATGAAATCCGGAAAAAATGCAGCAGCCCGTAAAATTGCGGTGCCGACCGAATATGTCACAATACGGGATTGTATCGTTTATCACGGCCACGGCGGTTTTGTGGTCGGATCGGAGATGAGCCGGGGAATGAGAAATATCCGCGTGGAAAACTGTACGTTCATGGGTACGGATATTGGCATTCGCTTTAAGAGTACGCTCGGTCGGGGCGGCGTCGTACAGGACATTGTCCTTGACGGTATTAAAATGGTCGATATACCGAAGCAGGCAATTTTGTTTACAATGGCTTACAGCGGCGCGCTTGACGAACAGTTGATTGAGCCGGAGGATATTCCGGAATTTAAAAATATTGTCATTAAAAATACGACCTGTCAGGGATGCGGGCAGGCGATTCAGGTGGACGGCCTTTCGCAGCTTCCGATTCATGATTTGTATTTCCGCGACAGTTTCTTTGCGGCCCGCAACGGGGTTCGTCTGGAGAGAGCGTCGGATATTCATTTCGAGCGGGTGACTGTGGAACGGGAGGGCAATGCCTCCGAGAGGGTGACGCTTGACCAGACACAGCAGGACGGTTTTAAATGTATGATGTGGGAGTAGAATGGAGTTTTCGGACAGGAGGTAGAGATGATGAAACCTTGGGAATATGGACCGCTTCGCGTTTCTGACAACAAGCGCTATATGCAGAACGGAGATCAGCCGTTTTTCTGGCTGGGCGACACGGCATGGCTGCTGCTGTGCAAGTGCAGCATTGAGGAGATTGATGAGTATCTGACCAACCGCGCGCAAAAGGGATATAATGTCATTCAGATCACGATTTCGCATAAGTGGCCGACGCAGACGGTTGACGGCAGAGATGCGTTTTTGAATGAAAATATGTGCGAACCCGATTTGAGCGAAGGGGGATTTTGGGACACGCTTGACCACACGGTGCAAAAGTGTGAAGAGCTTGGTATGTACGCAGGTCTGCTTCCGTGCTGGAGCGGGCGTTATAAATCCGGAAATTTGACCGAGGACAATGTGGAGCAGTATACGACGTTCTTGGCAGAGCGTTACAAGGAAGCGCCGAATATTATCTGGATTACCGGCGGGGACTGTAAAGGAACCGACGGCTTTGATTTCTGGACGAAGATGGGCCGTACACTGAAAGCGCATAATCCGGATAAGCTTGTGACCTTTCATCCGTTTGGACGGACGGTGACCTGTGATTATTTTCCGGATAGTGAGTGGATTGATTTTTATATGTTTCAGTCCGGCCATCGCCGCTATGATCAGCGCAGCTTGAAGAAGTGGGATGACAGCGCGACAATGGGATATTATTACGGCGAGGATAGTTTCCGCTACATCGAGCGCGTGGAAAATTGCGGAAATGTGAAGCCGGTTCTGGACGGCGAGCCGTCCTATGAGCACATTCCGCAGGGACTGCACAATCCAAAAGAGCCGTTCTGGCAGGATTATGACGTGCGCCGGTTTGCATACTGGTCTGTGCTTGCGGGCGGCTGCGGGTTTACTTACGGACATGGTTCGATTATGCAGTTTTACCGGGGCGGAGACGATCCGGCGGCGTACGGGTGCAGCATCCCGTGGAAAGATGCAATCCACAGTCCCGGATGTGATAATATGAGCAAGATGGCGGCGCTGATGCGTTCGCTTGCATGGGAGACCGGAAAGGCGGCTCAGCATATGCTGGGGTGCGAGGAAGGCGAACAATATGAGCGGATCTCTGTTTTTTCAGGGGATGATTTTACGATTTTTTATACGTATACGGGACGTGAAATTGTCATCAAAGAACAAACGCTGCCGTGCGGGCGCATGAAGGCGTATTGGGTAGATCCGGTGAGCGGCGCAAAGAGTTATATTACGACAGTGGATACGGCGCAGACGCTGCGCTTTTGCCCTCCGGTTGGGACATTTTCCCATACGGACTGGATTTTGCTTTTGCAGGCGTAATTGGAAATAATGCTTTACTTTCAGACTTTAGCGTGATAAACTGTAAAAAACGCGGTTCAAATTGTTTGGAGGGACAGGCATGCACAAAAAAATTAAGACAGAGGCAGTCGATCAGCTGTTGGATGCAATCTTAAGTCTGAAAAACAGGGAGGAGTGTTACCTGTTTTTTGAAGATATTTGTACGGTCAATGAATTGCTTTCCCTGGCGCAGCGGTTTGAGGTAGCCAGGATGCTTCGCGAAAAGAAGAAATATTTGGAAATTGCAGAAAAGACGGGGGCGTCCACCGCGACGATCAGCCGTGTCAATCGCTCGTTAAATTATGGAAATGATGCGTATGATATGGTCTTTGAGCGTATGGGATTTCATTGGACGGCGGATATTTCGGATACAGAGGAAAGTTAACACAGATGTTATAGACGTTCAGGGCGCGTCCAGGCGCTGTACTGGGTACAGCTGCCGGGGCGCGCCCTGTTGTCTGGGACAGCGGCCAAAAGCCGCATGTCAGTGAGCTTCTTCGGTTTCTTCTGGAATGGCCATGTCGTCAATGAGACGTTCAATGAGCTGTTTTTTAATGTAGACATCATAGCTGAGTGTGCAGATGAAGGAGAACAGCTGCAAAAATTCCCGGTCAGCGTCCGGAGCGTCGGTAAATGTAGTCTCGGCGACTTCCAGTTTACGGTGCAGATCCTTGGCAACCATGTCAGACTGCGACCGCTCCATCTGCAGAACTTCATTGTAGATGGATTGCAGTGTAATTCCGTCGTGTTCCGAAAAAAAACGGGTCGTCAGCGGGTGCAGCAGCGTCTGGACGTCGCTGATGGACAGGATCGATTTCAGATAATAAATGAACGTCAAAACGAGCATATGCTCTTTTGAATATTTTTTCTTCTCAGGCGGCGGCAGCAGATTGTTTTTGGCGTAGTTGTTGATCATTGTTTTCGTTAGTACTTTATCTTCCGGGTGCCGCTTTAAAGATCCGAGACGGGCGTCCATAAATGTGGTTACCTGATCCATGTATAAATCAATATTTGGCAGCTCATCTGGTTTAATGTAATTCCAGTGAGAGATTTGTTCAATCAATGTCTCCATCAACTGCTTGCTTTCTGTTTTCATGTTAAATCCTTCCTTTGTCGGTGTGCGAAACACTCATCACATAACAGTTACATTATATAGTATTCAAAACCAGATGGCAAGCTTTTTGAAAAAATACACCGATTTCCGATCAGACCGAAAATATTACGTGACAGAAAAAAGAGAATATATTATACTCAAGTTATTATTGAAGGAACAGTATTTGTAAGTTTACATACAGGATAGAAAGGCTATAAAAATGGATTATCAGTCGTTATTAAACAAGGAGCAGTATGAGGCGGTGCTTCACACAGACGGACCGCTTTTGATTCTAGCCGGCGCAGGTTCCGGAAAGACGCGGGTGCTGACATACCGTGTCGCATATTTAATTTCGGAAAAAGGAGTCAACCCCTGGAACATCCTGGCGATTACCTTTACAAACAAGGCTGCCGGAGAAATGCGAAGCAGGGTCGATCAGTTAGTGGATTTTGGGGCGGACGGCGTGTGGATCAGCACATTTCATTCGATGTGTGTCCGCATTTTAAGACGCCATATTGACTGCATGGGATATAACAACAATTTCACCATTTATGATACGGACGATTCAAAAGCGCTGATGAAAGACGTCTGCAAGCGGTTGGAGATCGACACAAAGATTTACAAAGAGAAGATGATTCTCGGCGCAATTTCCGCGGCGAAAAATGATATGGTTACGCCGCGTGATTACAAGGAGATTGCGGGGGATGATTTCGCTCATCAGCAGATTGCGGAGGCATACCGTGTTTATCAGGCCGATTTAAAAAAGAATAATGCAGTGGATTTTGATGATTTATTGCTGCTCACGGTTCAGCTTTTCAACCGGAAGCCGGAAATTCTGGAAAGTTATCAGGAGCGTTTCCGCTATATTATGGTTGATGAGTATCAGGATACAAACAGCGTTCAGTTTGAATTGGTGCGCCTGTTGGCGTCGAAATACCGGAATTTGTGCGTGGTCGGCGATGATGATCAGTCGATTTATAAATTCCGCGGCGCAGACATTGAAAATATTCTGAGCTTTGAGCGCCATTATCCGGATGCGAAGGTGGTGAAACTGGAACAGAACTACCGCTCTACAAAGACGATTCTGGAAGTGGCCAACCATGTGATCGCGAATAATGAGCACCGGAAGAAAAAACGTCTGTGGTCCGACTTGGACGAGGGTGAAAAAGTACAGATGCTGCAGTTTGAGAACGCTTACGAGGAGGCCGAATATGTGATCGGCGATCTGCGGCGCAAGGTGGACCGCTCAGAGCGTTCATACGGGGATTTTGCAATTCTCTACCGCACAAATGCGCAGTCCCGTATTTTTGAAGAGAAGCTGCTGCTCTCGAATACGCCGTACCAGATTGTCGGCGGAGTGAATTTCTATGCGCGCAGAGAAATTAAAGACTTGCTGTCTTACCTGAAGACGATTGACAATGGCTTGGATGATCTGGCCGCACGAAGAATTATTAATATTCCGAAACGGGGTATCGGGAATGCGACGATCGCCCGCGTGACCGAATATTCCCAACATCGGGAAATCAGCTTTTTTGAGGCGGCGTGCCGCTGTGAGAAAATTCCGGGAATCGGGAGAAGTCTGTCAAAATTGCAGGATTTTGTCAAATTCATGCAGGTGCTTAGGAGTAAAAAAGACGTTCTTCGCGTCTCGGAGCTTTTTGAGGAGATTCTCGATGCAACCGGGTACGTCAGGGAGCTAGAGGCGGAACACACAGAAGAGGCGAACGGGCGCATTGAGAATATCGACGAGCTGTTTAATAAAATTGTTGCCTATGAGGAGAACGCCGAGGAACCGACGCTCAGCGGATTTTTGCAGGAGGTTGCCCTTGTGGCAGATTTGGACGGCCTGCAGGATGAGCAGGACCATGTGGTGCTGATGACGCTGCACAGCGCAAAAGGATTAGAGTTTCCGGTCGTCTATCTGACCGGAATGGAAGAGGGCGTATTTCCGAGCTATATGTCTCTGATCAGCGAGGAGGTGTCGGATCTTGAGGAGGAGCGCAGGCTCTGCTATGTGGGCATTACGCGTGCGCGCGAGGAACTGTTCTTTACGACATCGAAAATGCGGATGCAGCGCGGAGAAACGCAGTATAATCCGCCTTCGCGTTTTTTAAAGGAAATACCACTGCAGTTTGCGTATAACAATGTGCAGCTGAAGTCGCCGAAACCGGAACCGCCGAAATTACATCCTGATTTTCAGAAGGCCAAAAAAGTATTTCATGCCAATGCGTATGCCAGAGAGCAGCCGTCGATCCATAAAGCGGACGGACTTTCATATACGGTCGGCGATACAGTCAAGCACGTTAAATTCGGACGGGGAATTGTTCAGTCTATTTCTGAGGGCGGGCGTGACTATGAAGTCGTTGTGGACTTTGAAAAGTGCGGAGTAAAGCGGATGTTTGCTTCGTTTGCAAAATTGCAGTTGGCAGACTGACGCAAAATGATGCCTGATGAAAATATGAAAAAATTTCGAAAACAGTAGTATAACAGGGCTTTCCATGGTATAATGATCGCATAAGGAATGAATTGAAATCGCGGGGTGTTGCGACTTTTATTCACAACGGAAAGGAAGGTAAATGTATGAATCGTGTAGAAGACTTTATTAATGGAAGCAAGTTAAATGAGCTTTTGCATTGCAAGGAGCGGGAAGAAACGAAAAACAAAGTAATGTGGGTTTTGGCAATTATCGGGGCTGTCGCTGCCGTTGCGGCGATTGCTTATGCGGTTTATCGCTATTTTACGCCGAATTATCTCGAAGATTTTGAAGATGATTACGATGACTTTGACGATATGTTTTTCGCAGATGAAGATGACGCCGAGCTCGCAGAGTCGATCAAGGAAAGCCTGGATGAAGCAGAATAGACAGGAAGGACATTGATTTTTCCATATGTCTGTGCTACAATAAGAAACTATAAAATACGTTCGGAGGTGGGAGAGATGGGATTATTTAGTAAGAAACCGAATTTATCTTCATTTGAGGTGGACGCGTCGTCCAGTGTGCCGAAGTTTAAGTATGAGGGCAAGACCTATGACCTCAATGCCTATGTGAAAGCGAGAGAGCTTGCGCTTCGGGAGAAGCTGAACAGCGACCATATCAAGACGGTGAAGAACTACAAGAAAGCGGAAAAAGAATACCTGAAAAACAAAAATGCCATCACTTACATTGAGTATAATATTGGCAAACAGCTTTTTGACGGAGCTGAGAAACTTACGGTCAAGGCCATTGATGTTATAAACAATGTGCCGTCATAAGTTTGACTGTCATGAAGGCCGCAGCTTGTGATTTTGGTTTATTATAGTGGATTGTGCGCTGTGCACGGAGGAGTTTCCTCTGTGCGCAGCGTTTTTTTCGTTCTATTTTTGTAGGAAAAGCACGAACAAACTCTCTTTTACATAGATTGTAGAAATGGGCTTTGAGGTGCTTTTCTTGAAAACTTTTCCAAAACCGTTATCCCTGAAAGAGGAGCAGCAATATTTAAAAGCGTATAAAGAGGGGGACCTGAAAGCCCGTGATCAACTGATTGAGCGCAATCTCAGACTGGTGGCGCACATTGTAAAAAAGTATCAGGGCAGCGAGGAGGAAGTGCAGGATCTGATTTCCATTGGCACGATCGGACTGATTAAAGCGGTTACGACTTTTGATTCGGAAAAAGGGAAATTAGCAACGTATGCGGCGCGGTGTATCGAGAACGAGCTGCTGATGTTTTTTCGCAGCCGCAAAAAGTTATCGCGCGAAGTCTCGCTCTACGAACCGATTGGCAATGACAAGGAAGGGAATGTCATTAATCTGATTGATGTGATGGAGTGTGAGGAAGTCGATCTGATCGAACAGATGGAGCTGAAACTGCATTGTTCCAAAATAAAGGATTTGATTTTAAAGCACCTGACGCCGCGTGAGCAGCAGGTGATTATTTTGCGGTATGGCCTGGGGAAGCAGGAGGAAATTACTCAGCGCGAGGTCGGCGCGCTGTTGGGCATCAGTCGGAGTTATGTATCGAGAATTGAGAAAAAAGCGCTTGAAAAATTGCGTGTTGGATTTGATCACTTAGATTTGTAAAGAAAACTACAACACCTCTTTACATTGATATTAATATGTGTTAATATATAATCAAAATGATGCATAACAAAATACCAGTAAAGAAGGTGGGATATGTTTGGGGAAGTACAGTCTGCGACAATGATTGGACTGGATTGCAAAATGATTCGTGTGGAAGCGGACATAGCGGATGGACTGCCGATGTTTGAGATGGTCGGTTATCTGGCCGGCGAAGTGCGCGAGGCCAGAGAGCGCGTGCGGGCAGCAATGCGAAACTGCGGTCTGGCGTTGCCTGCTAGAAAAGTGACCGTCAATTTGTCGCCCGGAGACGTGCGCAAGGCGGGCGCGTCGTTTGATCTGCCGATTGCAGTTGCGCTTCTTTTAGCCGCCGGGTTTTTTTCAAAAAAGACGGCCGGAATTTTGCGGAAGACGCTGATTTTAGGTGAGTTGGGTCTGAACGGAGAGGTACAGAGAGTGAACGGGGTATTGCCGATTACCGCAGCCATCGACCAAAATCAGATCTCCTGCTGTATTGTTCCGGCCGATAACGCGCTAGAAGGCGCGGCGGCCGCTTCTGTGCCGTGCTACGGCGTGCGCAGTCTGAGAGAAACGGTAGATTTTTTGTTGGGAAAAACAGAGCTTCGTGCGCAAGGTTCTGATTGGGAGACGGAAC
>CALWPC010000049.1 GCA_944383325.1 uncultured Lachnospiraceae bacterium
CGCCGCTTACGGCTTCGGCCTAATTACCTCCATGCGAACCAAAATGGCATAAACATACGGCGCTCCGAACACGCCGAGCGATTTCGGGCCTGTGACCTTTTCCGGCTCCGCCTCTATTTTCTGCAGAGCCTTTTGAAAGGTCGCCTGTGTAATTGATTTTTGGCGCCGGTCCACAAACATCTCCCGACCTCTGATTGTAAACGTAAACGGCAGTTTTTTTGCGGTATAAAAGATTTCTCCCTGATGCCCGGCCAACCGTTCCCACAACACTTCGACTGCAATCATGCATTTTACCCCGTTTTTCACTGATCTGACGGTTATTCCAACTCAAATGCCCCGGTATAGAGCTGATAATATTTTCCTTTCTCCGCAATGAGCTGTTCATGAGAGCCTCGCTCAATGATCCGTCCATGTTCAAGCACCATAATCACATCTGAATTTCGAACAGTAGAAAGCCGGTGTGCAATGACAAACACGGTACGCCCGCGCATCAGAGCGTCCATGCCTTTTTGCACAATCGATTCGGTCCGCGTGTCAATCGACGAGGTCGCCTCATCCATAATCATCACCGGCGGATCGGCCACCGCAGCGCGCGCGATCGCCAACAGCTGTCTCTGGCCCTGGGAAAGATTTTCGCCGTTTCCAGAAATAGGCGTCTCATACCCCTGCGGCAGACGGGTAATAAAATCATCCGCCCCGGCCAACCGGGCAGCCTCTATACACTCCTCGTCCGTTGCATCCAATTTTCCATAACGAATATTGTCCATAACCGTCCCTGTAAACAGATTGGTGTCCTGAAGAACAATGCCGAGGGAACGCCGCAGATCCGCCTTTCGGATTTTATTGATATTAATCTCATCATAGCGAATCTTCCCATCCGCAATATCATAAAAACGATTAATCAAATTGGTAATCGTCGTCTTGCCCGCGCCGGTAGCGCCGACAAACGCGATTTTCTGACCCGGCTTGGCATAAAGCGTAATATTGTGCAGTACCGGCTTGCCTTTCTCATATTCAAAATCCACATCATTAAACTGCACGCTTCCGGTAAGGCGCGTATACGTCACCGTCCCGTCGTGATGCGGGTGACGCCACGCCCATATACCCGTGCGCTCTTTGCACTCTGTCAACTGACCGTTTACCTCACGGGCATTGACTAAAGTCACATACCCCTCGTCCTCCTCCGGCTCCTCGTCGAGCATATTAAAAATTCGCTCAGCGCCCGCCATTGCCATGACCACTGCATTGACCTGCTGCGACACCTGGTTGACGTTGCCGGAAAACTGTTTCGTCATGTTCAAAAACGGAACGACAATGCTGATCGCGAACGGCAGGCCCGACACGCTCACGTTGGGCGCGCCGCACAGCAGCAGCAGACCGCCGACAATCGCAACGATCACATACAACAAATTTCCAATATTATTCAAAATAGGACCGAGAGTATTGGCAAACTGATTGGCTTTCTCGGCTACTCGAAATAATTGCCCGTTTAAACGGTCAAAATCATTCTTGCTCTCCTCCTCGTGACAGAACGTCTTGACCACCTTCAGGCCATTCATCATTTCCTCAACAAAGCCTTCCACTTTTCCAAGCTCAATCTGCTGACGAACGAAAAACCGGGCGGAAGCGCCGCCGACCCTTTTTGTAATCAGCACCATCATGCAAACGCCAAAAACAACGACCAACGCCAACCAGAGACTATAATACAGCATAATGCAGAAAATACTCACGACAATAATCATGGACGAGAGCATCTGGGGGAGACTCTGCGAGATCAGCTGTCTGAGCGTATCAATATCGTTTGTATAATAGCTCATAATATCCCCGTGATTATTCGTGTCAAAAAATTTAACCGGAAAATTCTGCATGCGGTTAAACATCTGCTCGCGCAGTTTTTTCAGTGATCCCTGCGTGACAACCGCCATCATTCGGTTATAGGCAAACGAGGCCGCCAGTGAAATAATGTATAATACCGCCAGAAGCAATACCATCCGCAGAATAACAGGGCCGGCGCTTCCCCAGTCGCCGCTCTCCCAGTTCTGTTCAACAACCGCAATAATATTTTGCATAAACACTGCCGGTATGGAAGTAACCACCGCATTCAGAACAATGCAGGCAAGCACAATAGACATCATCGCCGGATAATACTGAAACACTGTGCGAATAATCCGGCCGATCATTCCCCGTTTGGTTCCGATCTTAGTTCTCATCTGTCTGGCCCCCTTTATTCTGTGATTCATAGACCTCGCGGTAAATCTGACTGGACTCAAGGAGCTGCTCATGCGTGCCAACCGCAGAAATCTGGCCGCCATCCATGACAATGATCCGGTCGGCCTCCTCTACAGACGCAATTCGCTGCGCAATAATAATTTTTGTCGTCTCCGGAATAAACTGCGCGAACGCTTTGCGGATCAGCGCGTCCGTCTTGGTGTCGACCGCGCTCGTCGAATCATCCAAAATCAAAATTTTCGGCTTCTTCAAAAGCGCCCGGGCAATACACAGCCGCTGTTTCTGGCCGCCCGACACATTCGCTCCGCCCTGCTCGATATAAGAATCATATCCCTGCGGAAATCCCGATACAAACTCATCCGCCTGCGCCATTTTGCAGGCGGCAACCATCTCTTCATCCGTAGCATTCAGATCTCCCCAACGGAGATTGTCTTTAATGCTGCCCGAAAACAAAACATTTTTCTGCAAAACAACCGCGACCTGATTCCGCAGAGACTGAATATCATATTCCCGCACATCCCGGCCGCCGACCCGGACGATTCCTTCCGTCGCATCGTACAGCCTCGAAATCAGCTGAATAAGCGAGGACTTTGAAGAACCGGTTCCGCCGATTACACCGATCGTTTCCCCGGATGCAATATGCAGATTAATATCAGCCAATGCATTCTTTCTGGCGGACGCCGAATATTTAAAGCTTACATTGTCAAAATCGACGGAACCGTCAGGTACCTCATAAACCGGATTTTCCGGATTGTGCAGCGTGCTCTCGGTCGTCAGCACCTCGGCGATACGATGCGCCGACTCATTGGCAAGCGTAATCATGACGAAAACCATTGAAAGCATCATCAGACTGCTCAAAATCTGAAAGCTGTAGGTAAGAAGCGCGGAAAACTGGCCTACATCAAGATCCAGACCGCGCGAAGTAATAATAACATACGACCCAAAACTCAGCACAAAAATCATCACTGTATACAGACAAAACTGCATCAGCGGATTATTAATCGCCAGAATTTTCTCTGCTTTCGTAAAATCCTGGCAAACGTCTTCTGCCGCCCTGCCGAATTTTTCTTTTTCATATTCCTCCCGCACAAAAGATTTCACGACGCGGATTCCCTTGATATTTTCCTGGATTGAATTATTCAGCGCATCGTATTTGTGGAATACTTTCTTAAACAGCGGCATCGTCTTGCGGATTACCCAGAACAGGCCAATGCCAAGCACCGGAATCATCAATAGAAAAATCGACGCCATCTTTCCGCCCATAATAAACGCCATCGTAAACGAAAACAGCAGCATCAGCGGACAGCGAATCGCGATACGCACAATCATCATATAGGCGTTCTGAACATTCGTCACGTCGGTTGTCAGCCTCGTCACAAGCGACGACGAAGAAAAACGGTCAATATTCTCAAACGAAAAGTCCTGAATTTTATGAAACAGATCTCTGCGGACGTTGCGCGCAAATCCGCAGGAGGCCGTCGCACAGGCATTTCCGGCCTTAATGCCGAATGTCAGTGAAAGACTGGCCAACACAACAAGGCCAATTCCATATAAAAGCAAGATCCGAAAACTTCCCTGCGCTTTAATATGATTCACTAACATCGCCAGAATAAATGGGATGACACACTCAATCACTGTCTCTAGCGATACCCAGATCGGCGCTAACAGCGACTCTTTTTTGTACTCCCGCACACATTTTGCAAGCTCCCTTAACATATGTTCCCTCCATTTCTCCTAAAAACACTACGTTAAGAAACGAGTTGATTAACCAGAGAAATTCTCTGAATAATCAACTCGTTATACAGTATATTCTGCTGCCGCCCACCGGCCGTCAACAGATATATGGATATTATAGCATTGCAATTTTTAATATGCAACCCATTTTTTCCCTGGCCGATCCGGCCAGTCACACCTATTCTTCATCCATTTCCGGTTCGTCACTCTCTTTCGGTCCTGCGCTTATCTGCACTTCCTCGCTCTGCTCCGGCTGCGCACTCTCCTGCTGAATATACTGCCTTCCCTCATGATCCATAAAATAGCTTTGCTTATAAATCAGCTTGGAAATGGGTACAAGCTCATACCCCTGGCTCTGCAATGTAGTAATGACACTGTCTAGCGCGTCAGCTGTATAGTCCGCTCCGTTATGCATTAAAATAATGGAACCGTTCCCCAGATGGCTGTGACCGGTAACCGTCTGCACAATACTGTCCACACCATAGTTTTTCCAGTCCAGGCTGTCGACATCCCATTGGATGACATGATACCCATTTTCATTTGCCGTCGTGATCAGTGTATCATTGTAATCTCCATACGGCGGCCGAAACAGACACATATCTACGCCTGTCAGCTCCTTCACTCTCTGATGGACGCTCATCAGCTCCTCTTTGCACTCCTGCGCCGACAGCTCCGACATATGTTTATGATTTGCACTGTGGTTGCCAAGGTCATGCCCTGCCTCGGCAATCTTTTTTACATCCTCCGGGAAGCTTTCCACCCAGCCGCCTGTCATAAAAAACGTCACCTTGACCTGATGTTTCTCCAGTATGTCTAAAATCTCCTGCGTATCCTCATTGCCCCATGCAGCGTCAAACGAGAGCGCAATCTGCGGTTTGTCTGTATCAACACAGTAAATCGGAAGCTTTTTCGTTGATTGATTGACACTTGTCAGCACCGCTGCAGGGATTCCAATCACGGCCACCACGAACAAAATGCAACTGATTGTCAACAACGTCCACTTTAATTTCATTGCCTACCAACCTTTGTTTCCTCATGCTATCTTATGAGCATTCTTGTTCAGTTATGTGAAAGAAAC
>CALWPC010000050.1 GCA_944383325.1 uncultured Lachnospiraceae bacterium
ATATCCTACATTCACAGAGTTTTATCTGAAAGCATGTGAAAACTAAAGAACCGCCGTATACGGAACCGTACGTACGGTGGTGTGGGAGGTCGGTAGATAAAATAATTATCTACCTCCTACCCGATTGGAACATTACCGTTTGCTACAGTTTATGGGCCGATAAAAGTAAGACGTGACACAAAGATATAGTAAAATGATAAGGCAGGGACGGTTGATGTCTATGGCATAAATGAACAGGAGGATATAAGTTGATAAGAAGCATTTACGGTTATGTGCGCGTCAGCACGAGGGAACAGAACGAGGACAGGCAGATTATCGCCTTACGCGAAGCGGGCGTTTCAGGTAAGAATGTCTTTATAGATAAGCAATCCGGAAAGGATTTTGAGCGTCCACAGTACAAAAAGCTGTTGCGGAAAATGAAAAAAGACGACCTACTTTATATCAAGAGCATAGACCGTCTGGGACGCAACTATGAAGAAATCTTGCAGCAATGGCGTATTATCACAAAGGAAAAAGGCGTTGATATAGTGGTTTTGGACATGTCTCTACTTGATACGCGCAGAGGAAAAGACCTTATGGGAACATTTTTGAGTGATATTGTGCTTCAAGTGCTGTCCTTTGTGTCAGAGAACGAGCGCACCAATATCAGAAAGCGGCAGACAGAGGGCATAGCGGCAGCTAAGGCGCGAGGGGTACGCTTCGGGCGGCCGCCCCGTCCTTTGCCGGACAATTTTCATCGAGTCTGCCGAAAATGGCGGGCCGGAAAGATTACAGGCACCGCGGCCGCCAAAGAGTGCGGTATGCCCCTTTCTACGTTCCGCTATCGGGCAGAAATCTGCGAAAAAGCGAAGTCATTCTAAAGCGAAGTCATTGTAAAGAGGGTGTTTTTACAGAAAGGTGTACTTTTTTGCAAAAGATTTTGACGACCTCTCTG
This sequence comes from uncultured Lachnospiraceae bacterium, assembly GCA_944383325.1. Classification (GTDB taxonomy): domain Bacteria; phylum Bacillota; class Clostridia; order Lachnospirales; family Lachnospiraceae; genus CALWPC01. Next base: position 935 of record CALWPC010000050.1, read on the forward strand.
GCTATCATTCCCAAAAGAATTACAATTCATGAGTTGACATACAGGGATAAACGTGGTATCAATATAACAGATGTGCCAAGAGGGCGCTTTTGCAAGAAAGTACACCTTTTTGCTAGCGAAATCAACTCAAAACACATTGGAGGGATCGTATATTGAAAATGTCCGGTTTTCATAAATCAATATTTGCAAAGAAACAGTCCAGGCTAGACCACGATGAAATTGAACGCCATGGTTGGAAAATTGCGCTGCGTATCTTTCTGATTACGTTGAGTATTCTATTGGCGCTTATCATTTCAGCGCTTGGCGTGTATCTGTATATGAGAGAAAGCGGAAAAAATAGTTTAAAAAACAAAGTCACCGGTTCGCCGAATCTCGGACAATATGACGGTGCAGAGCTCACCTCCGATGCTTCGGTCATCTTATATGACGGAACACAATACCAATACAAAGAGGAAATGATCAGCCTCTTGCTGATCGGCGTCGAACCAACTGACGAAATGACGGCGGCGTCTGAAACTGCTCTCAGTGCATCTGAAACGGCAGGCTCTATATTTCTTCTTGCCCTTGATACCGAGCAAAACACGTTGTCCATTCTCGGTATTCCAGGAGATACGATGACAGAAATCGCTCATGATGATCAAGCAGGCAATCTGCTTGGCAATAACATTAATCCTCTCTCGCTCGCCTATGCATTTGGAGACAGCGAAAGGAAAAGCTGTGAACTGGTGAGTAATACGGTATCTAAGTTATTATATGACCTTCCAATTCACGGCTATTTGTCAGTCAGCGCTTCGGCCATCGAACAGCTGACCAACGCCGTCGGCGGCATATCGGTCAAGATTCCGCAGGATTTTGCCGACCTGTTTCCGGAATACGAAACAAACGCTACCGTCACAATGTATGGAAGCGAAGCGGTACAGTTTGTACAGATGCGCAGTATGAATACAGACGGCTATCTGGCGCGCATGGAACGGCAAAAACAGTTTGCGCTAGCCCTTTATTATCAGGCCAAACGCGTTATGCGCGACCACCCCACACTGCCGTTTACCTTATATAAACAATTATCGGAGCAAATTGTCACCGACATCAGTCGAAATGAGGCCATCTATCTGGCATCACAGCTTTTATCCGTGTCATCCCGTGCCGATCAGATCCAGATGCTCGATGGACAGTCTGTGTCCGGCGCTGTATCCAATGAATTTTACGTAAGCGAGGACGCGCTGTTTCAATGGATACTGCAGACATTCTATACGGAAGTTACAAAATGACCTTGCAATAAGACGATTCCTGTGCTCAATATGATTGTTCCGAAATGGCCAGTATGTCTGATAGTTCAGGCGTTACTGGCTTTCTGTTTTATCAGTATAAAATCTTCAGGAATTATTGACGGAATTCCCAAATGTATTTATAATAGAACACGTCGAAGTATTTTCGTTTGGATTTTATGTTGACTGACTCTGTCTGATCAGATTTTTAGCTAAGAGGATCAGGATCGGGAAGTCGGATCATGATAGGTGTGTTTGCGCGCGGAAATGGAGGAAATATGAGTAAAAAACCAACAGTGCTAGTAATTTTAGACGGCTACGGACTCAATGAAAATGCAACGGGAAATGCGGTGGCGCAGGCCCGCACGCCGGTGATGGATGAACTGATGAACACATATCCGTTTGTCAAAGGGAATGCAAGCGGCATGGCGGTGGGGCTGCCGGAAGGCCAGATGGGCAATTCGGAAGTCGGACATTTGAATATGGGCGCCGGCAGAATTGTTTATCAGGAGCTTACACGTATTACCAAAGAGATTGAGGACGGCGACTTTTTTGAGAACGACGGCCTGCTGACGGCAGTTCGGGCGGTCAAAGAGCATGGCAGCGCCCTGCATTTATTCGGATTGCTTTCTGATGGCGGAGTACACAGCCACAATACGCACCTGTATGCGCTGCTTGAGCTTGCAAAGAGGGAAGGGTTGTCGGAAGTTTATGTTCACTGTTTTTTGGATGGAAGAGATACTCCGCCGACTTCGGGAAAAGGATATGTACAAGAGCTCGAGGAGAAGATGCAGGAGCTTCAAGTCGGTGAGATCGCATCGGTTATGGGGCGGTATTATGTAATGGACCGCGATAATCGTTGGGATCGTGTGGAGGCGGCCTACCAAGCGCTCACGTCGGGAGAGGGCGTGACTGCTGAGGATGCGGTAACTGCGGTTGCACAATCCTACGAAAAAGGTGAAAATGATGAATTTGTCAAGCCGACCGTCATTTTGAAAAACGGCCAGGCAATTGCGACGGTGAAGGATGGAGACGCTGTGATTTTCTTTAACTTCCGTCCCGACCGCGCGCGGGAAATTACGCGGGCTTTTTGTGCGGATGCGTTTGATGGATTCAACCGGGGAGCGCGCCCGGATGTCACCTTTGTTTGCTTTACGGAATATGACGTTACCATTCCAAATAAAACCATTGCTTTTCACAAGGTGAGTATTACAAATACATTCGGGGAATATCTGGCGGCGCATCATATGATGCAGGCTCGTATTGCGGAGACGGAAAAGTACGCGCATGTCACATTCTTTTTCAACGGCGGTGTGGAAGAGCCAAACGAAGGAGAAGATCGTATTTTGGTCAACAGTCCGAAAGTAGCCACCTATGACTTGAAGCCGGAGATGAGTGCCTATGAGGTTTGCGACCGCTTTGTGGACGCCATCCGATCAGGCAAATATGATGTGATTATTACAAATTTTGCAAACCCGGATATGGTGGGACATACCGGTGTAGAGTCGGCCGCAGTTCGGGCGATTGAGACGGTGGATGAGTGCGTCGGCCGCGTGGTGGATGCGATTAAAGAGGTGGACGGGCAGATGTTTCTCTGCGCAGATCACGGAAATGCCGAACAGCTGATCGATTATGAAACGGGAGGCAGTTTTACTGCGCATACAACCAATCCGGTTCCGTTTATTCTCATCAATGCCGATCCGGCGTATCGTCTGCGGGAAGGCGGATGTCTGGCGGATATTGTTCCGACACTGCTCGAGCTGATGGGGATGGAGCAGCCGAAGGAGATGACCGGTCAGTCGCTGTTAGTCCGTTGAGGTATCACTATATAGAAAGAAAGCGTAGTTGGAGAAATGAGTTTGAATAAACAGGAAAAGAAAAAGAAAAACAGTCACAAAAAAGCGCTGATTGTGATCGGATGTATTGCGGTTCTTATTGTAGCGCTGATAGCCGCCGGGGCAGGAGCTGTCAACCACTATTTAAATAAGATTAATAAAGTGGATGACAATGTAGCCGATGTGATCAGCCCGGATATGGAAGATTTCGAAACGGAAGCTCCGGGAGAAAACGCTGCGGAGGCAGATACGCTTGACCCTGATGCCGTACAGTGGGGAAATGCAGAAAATCTTTCAGACGACCATTTGCTCAATATTTTGTTAGTCGGTCAGGACCGGAGAGCAGGACAGCCAAGACAGCGTTCGGATACGATGATTCTCTGCAGTATCAACACAGAGACAAAACAGATTTCTCTGATTTCGTTTATGAGAGATTTGTACGTGCAGATACCGGGAGGATATTCGGACAACCGGTTAAACGCCGCCTATGCGTTTGGCGGATTTCCGCTGTTGGATGATACCCTGACGGTGAATTTCGGCGTACATGTGGACGCAAATATCGAAGTGGATTTTGAGCGGTTTATTTCTGTGATCGATACTCTGGGCGGGGTGGATATTGAGCTTACCGCTGCGGAGGCGGAAATTGTAAAGGACGGAGCCGTTGCAGGGATGAATCATCTTTCAGGCGAGCAGGCGCTCAGATATGCCAGAATCAGAAAAATTGACAGCGATTTTAACAGAACGGAGCGTCAGAGAAAAATTCTGGAGGAAGTTTTTGAAAAGACAAAAAGTCTCAGCCTCAAAGAAATGCTTTCTCTGGCGGATGTGATTCTGCCCTCGCTGACTACAGATCTGGATAACGGCGAGATGATTTCACTGCTTGTCAAGTGTTTTCCGATCATCAGTTCCGGTCAGCTGAATTCTTATCGGGTTCCCGCTGACAACGCATATTATGACGCCCGGATTCGCGGGATGGCCGTGCTTGTGCCGGATCTTGCGCTGATTCGGGAGCACCTGCGGCAGGAATATCTTCCTCTGTGAGGAGAAAATCAAGACAGATTGGAGTAAAAAGATGAATTATAAGAGTACCAGAAGTGGAATTGAAGCGACGGCTTCAGAAGCCATCTTAAAAGGTTTGGCCGACGACGGTGGTCTGTATGTGCCTGCTTCGCTGCCGAAATTGGACTGCTCGATAGAAGAACTTCAGAATATGAGCTATCAGCAGGTGGCGTATGAGGTTATGAAATTATTTTTAACCGATTTTACGGAGCAGGAGTTGAAGGATTGTATTGCGAACGCCTATGATTCCAAATTTGACACGCAGGAAATTGCGCCGGTCAAAAAAGAGAACGGCGTGTACTTTTTGGAGCTGTTTCACGGGAGCACGATCGCGTTTAAGGACATGGCGCTGTCAATTTTACCATATCTTCTGACAACTTCGGCGAAGAAGAATCATGTCGAGAACGACATTGTGATTTTGACAGCAACGTCGGGCGATACCGGCAAGGCGGCTCTGGCAGGCTTTGCAGATGTGCCGGGCACAAAAATTATTGTCTTTTATCCAAAAGACGGCGTCAGCCCGATTCAGCAAAAGCAGATGGTAACACAGCAGGGAGATAATGTCACTGTGATCGGTGTTGACGGCAATTTTGACGATTGCCAGACCGGTGTCAAGAAGATGTTCAATGATCAGGCGTTGGCAGAATGCCTGCGCGCGGAGGGATACCAATTTTCTTCGGCGAATTCGATCAATATCGGAAGGCTGACTCCGCAGGTTGTATATTATGTCTATGCATACGCGCAGCTCGTCAAGAGAGGCGCCGTTCAGAACGGAGACCCGATCAATGTTGTAGTACCGACCGGAAATTTTGGAAATATTTTGGCAGCGTATTATGCAAAGCATGCGGGCATACCGATCCAGACGCTTGTCTGCGCTTCAAATGAAAATAAAGTGCTGTTCGATTTCTTTGAAACGGGCGTCTATGACCGCAACCGGGAATTCTTCCTGACCTCATCGCCGTCGATGGATATTTTAATTTCCAGTAATTTGGAGAGACTGATTTATATGCTTGCAGGGGATGACGCGGCGGTCAATACAGAACTCATGCGTCAGCTCTCCGAGCAGGGCCGATATGAAATTACACCGCAGATGAGACAGCGTCTGCAGGATTTTTACGGCGGGTACGCTTCGGAGGAGGAGACTGCAGAGGCGATCAAGGAGTATTATGAAACGGCAGGTTATGTGATTGATCCGCACACGGCTGTGGCCGCTTCGGTATATAAAAAGTTTGCAGACAGTCAGACGGATGACAAACCGGCGCTGATTGTTTCAACGGCCAGTCCTTATAAATTTACACGCAGTGTCATGAACGCGATTGACAATCGGTACGACAGTAAGTCGGATTTTGAACTGGTGGACGAGCTGTGCGCGCTGTCCGGCGTGAGTGTGCCGAGAGCCATTGAGGAAATTCGCAGCGCTCCGGTAATACATAAAAACGTGTGCGCGGTAGATGAAATGGAAAATGCAGTTCGGAAATTTTTGAATCTTTCAGTTTAAAGGCAGGTCGTGCAATGAATTGGGGAATTATTTTCTTTCTGTGGTTTGGCGTTATCGGAGCCGTTTGTCTGTTTTCCGGATATTCCATGAAAACGAAACGGCAGATTAAAATCGGATGGTTTATCGGAAGAGATGTTCAGGCGGAAAAATGCCGGGATATTCCCGGATTCATCGATGCCGTTTATCCCAAAATCATGACGCTTGGAACGATTGCGACGGTTGGAGCGGTTCTGATGATCTTGTTGGAAGTATTTGAGGTGACAGAGCTTGTGCAGCTTGTGCTGATGATTGTCATTTTGATTTACTATGGTTGGTTTAACCATCACGTCAAAAAAGCGACAAAGCAGTATCTGGACTGATCAGGATGGTCGGACAGAAATCCTGTGTTTTTCAAAGTATAAAAAAGGCGCCTTCGGAAATAGTAATCAAAAACGGAGGTGCTTTTTTTATGAGAATGCGAATGGAGATTGCGGACGTCCACGGCAGAGAAATTCTGGACTCCAGAGGCAATCCCACCGTGGAAGTGGAAATCACGCTGAAAAATGGTGTTGTTGGACGTGCCAGTGTGCCGTCGGGAGCATCGACGGGAACGTATGAGGCCATTGAACTGCGGGACAAAGAGCACCGGTATCAGGGACTTGGGGTAAAACATGCCGTTCATAATATCAATACGATTTTGTCTGATTTACTGGTCGGTCAAAATGTATTTGATCAACGGGAAATCGATGAGCAGATGATCGAAGCGGATGGCACGGAGTATAAAGGAAGCATTGGCGCCAATGCAATTCTCGGAGCGTCTCTTGCTGTGGCCAGGGCGGCGTCAAACGCAATCGGACTTCCGCTGTACCGCTATCTCGGAGGAACATCGGCAGATCGGATGCCGGTTCCGATGATGAATATTTTTAACGGCGGCTGCCATGCGTCCAACATGACCGATATACAGGAATTTATGATTATGCCTGTGGGTGCGGCCAGTTTTGGCGAGGGACTTCAGATGGGTGCGGAAGTGTATCACTGTTTGAAAAAAAGACTGAAAGTGCGCGGGCTTTCAACAGCAATCGGCGATGAGGGCGGCTTTGCATCCGATTTGCCGAATGCCAAGGAGGTGCTCTCCGTCATCAGCACAGCAGTGCGGGATGCCGGGTATGTGGTTGGCAGTGATGTCGTTTTTGCTCTGGATGTTGCGGCGAGTGAATTGTATGACCGGGAGAGAGAAGCGTATTATTTTCCAGGAGAATCCAAAATAGCCGGACATGAGATTGTGCGGGATACTGTGGATATGATTCAATATTTGAAAGAGTTGGGAGAGGAATTTCCAATCTGTTCGATTGAGGACGGTCTGCGGGAAGAGGATTTTGAGGGTTGGCGCAGACTCACGCAGGAGCTTGGAGGCCGGATTCAGCTAGTGGGTGATGATCTTTTTGTCACCAACGTCAGACGGTTAGAAAAAGGCATTCAAATGAAGGCCGGAAATGCGCTGCTTGTGAAGTATAATCAGATCGGCACGCTCACTGAGACGATGAGCGCCATTCACCTGGCGCATAAAAGCGGTTATCGAACCATCATTTCTCATCGGTCGGGTGAAACCGAGGATAGTTTTATCGCAGATCTGAGTGTGGCCGTCGGTGCGGGCCAGATCAAAACCGGCGCGCCGTGCAGAAGCGACCGGGTGGCAAAGTATAATCGGCTGCTCAGAATTGAGGAGGAAATTCAGGACATTGCACAATATGATTCGCCGTTTTCATAGAAGGCCAGGTGCAAATGGGTCTGTTGCATATCTTGGGAAATATTCGGTGAAAAAAGTGTTGAAATATAAAAGGCAATATGGTAAAATACACCTTGTATGACTTAGGAGGTGTAAAGAGTGGGTGCTCTAAAAATAGTATTGACCGTAGTGTTTATCGTTGTCTGTGTCGTGCTCAGTGCCATTGTCCTGATGCAGGAGGGCAAATCGGCCGGTCTCGGATCGATCAGCGGAGCGGCAGAGACTTATTGGGGACGCAATAGAAGCCGTTCGATGGAGGGAACTCTTGAGAAGCTGACAAAGTATCTGGCGATTGCCTTTATTGTACTGTCGCTTGTGCTGAATATTAATTTTACAAGCTCCAGTGCGTCGGATGCGAATGCAACAGCTGCTCCTACGGCAACCGCAACAGAGGCGGCAACGGAAGCGGCGTCGGCGACTGAAGAAGTGACGACAACCGAAGAAGCGACAGCAACCGAAGAAGTGGCAGCAACGGAAGCGGCAGAATGAAACGAGAAACACTCTTAATTATAAGAGTGTTTTTCTTTATTCAAAAGGAAAGTTCATGGAACTTCCCTTTTGAGACTTATCGTTCGACAACCGACAGAGAGGCGGAAAGTATGGAGAGAGATCAGGCGCAAAAGCGCAAGGAAATGTTAATCAGTCTGATGGAGGAAGACACCTATGTGCCCATGAGAAGAAGGGAGCTTGCTGTTTTGCTTTCTGTACCTTCTGAAGAGCGGAGGGTGTTTCATGAAATTTTGGACGAATTAGTCTCGGAGGGACAGGTCGAGGTTTCCAAGCGCGGCAAATATTCCAGAGCAAGGCACAGGCAGGTGGTCGGCCAGTTTATGGCTACTTCCCGTGGATTCGGGTTTGTTGCCGTTGACGGGATGGAGGAAGATATTTTTATTCCCGAACACGCTGTCGGTGTGGCGATGCACGGCGATACCGTGGCGGTCCGGTTGGAACAGGGGCGCAGGGGAAAGCGTCCGGAGGGCGTAATCGAAAAGGTTCTGATCCATGCGGTGCATCAGGTGGTCGGAACATACGATGCCAGTAAAAAGTTTGGGTTTGTAATACCCGATAACGCCAAGTACGGCCGTGATCTGTTTATTCCTAAAGAATATGATCTGGGAGCGGTGTCCGGGCATAAGGTGGTTGCCGAGATTACGGATTACGGATCGGAGGATAAAAACCCGGAAGGCCGGATCGTGGAAATTATCGGTCATGTCAATGATCCTGGCGTGGATATTATCAGCATTGTCAGGGCATATGGACTTCCGGATGAGTTTTCCGATGAAGTTCTGCGCGCGGCGGCAAGAACGCCGGAGCAGTTGGCGCCGGAAGATTACAGCGGGCGCAAAGATTTGCGCGATTTGCAGACGGTGACGATTGATGGAGAAGACGCCAAGGATTTGGACGATGCGATTACGATTTCTCGTTCTGAGAATGGATTTGTTCTCGGCGTGCATATTGCGGATGTGAGTCATTATGTTCGGGAGAACAGCCCTCTGGACCGCGAAGCGCGCAAGCGTGGCACAAGCGTTTATCTCGTGGACCGCGTGATTCCGATGCTCCCTCACAGATTATCCAACGGTATTTGTTCGCTGAACGCCGGGTGCGACCGATTGGCGCTCAGCTGTATGATGGAAATTGATGACAAAGGTATTGTGACCGGCCATGAGATTTGTGAGAGTGTGATCCGGGTAGACGAGCGAATGTCCTATACAAGCGTGCGGAAGATTTTGCAGGATCATGACGCGTCCGAATGCGCCCGTTATGAAAAATTGGTGCCGATGTTTCAGGACATGGAGCAGTTGGCGGCGATTTTACAAAAAAAGCGCAGAAAACGAGGTTTTGTCGATTTTGATTTTCCGGAGACAAAAATTGTTTTAGATGAGAAGGGACATCCGGTTTCAGTTGCGCCCTATGAACGCAATGTAGCTACAAAAATTATTGAGGATTTTATGCTTGCTGCAAATGAGACGGTGGCGGAGGAGTTTTTCTGGAGAGAAGTCCCGTTTGTTTACCGGACGCATGAGACGCCGGATGCGGAAAAGATGGCGCGTCTGGAAGTGTTGATTTCTAATTTTGGATATTATATCAAAAACACGAAAGAAAGTATTCATCCGAAAGAATTGCAAAAGCTGTTGGAGAAGATTGAAGATACGCCGGAGGAGGCGCTGATCAGCCGTCTTGTGCTTCGTTCCATGAAGCGAGCCTGTTATACGACGGAATGTACGGGACATTTCGGCCTGGCCACGAAATATTACTGTCATTTTACCTCTCCGATCCGGAGGTATCCAGACTTACAGATTCACAGAATTATTAAAGAATGCATTCACGGGCAGATGTCCGAGCGCAGATCGGTGCATTATGAGCGTATTCTGTCGGAAGTAGCCGCACATTCCAGTGCGACCGAACGGCGGGCGGACGAGGCCGAGCGGGAGACGCTCAAGCTGAAAAAAGTAGAATATATGCAGGATCGCATCGGACAAATTTATGACGGAATCATCTCGGGGATGACAAACTGGGGCATGTATGTGGAATTGCCCAATACAGTCGAAGGGTTAATCCGCGTCCAGAGTATGGAAGATGATTATTATTTTTTTGATGAGGAACATTTTGAATTGGTCGGCGAATCGTCGAAGAAAATTTATAAACTGGGACAGCCGGTTATCGTTCAGGTAAAAGAATGTGATTATGTTCAGCGGATTGTGGAATTTGCGCTGTATGACAGAGGTGAGGAAGCAGATCATGGGAAAGACGACCAGTGTAAGGCTGATTGCAAACAATAAAAAAGCGAGATTTGATTATTTTATAGAGGATACGCTAGAGGCGGGCATTTCTCTGGCGGGCACCGAGGTAAAATCGCTTCGCATGGGACAGTGCAGCATCAAAGAGGCATTTGTGCGCATTGAGGACGGGGAAGTGTTACTCTATGGCATGCACATCAGTCCGTATGAAAAGGGCAATATTTTTAATAAAGACCCGCTGCGGGTCCGGAAACTTTTGCTGCACAGACATGAAATTCATAAACTGGCCGGTAGGATCGCGCAGCAGGGATATACGATTGTGCCGCTGCAGGTTTATTTTAAAGGCAGTCTGGTGAAGGTACAGATCGGACTGGCGCGGGGAAAAAAGCTGTACGACAAGCGGCATGAGATTGCAAAGAAAGATCAAAGAAGAGAGGCCGAAAAAGAATTTAAGGTGAGAAACCTGCAATGACGGCGCTGTTTGTCTGGTCAATGAGATGATTACGATGGAGAAAGGCAGGAGGTTATTTGAGCGGGAAAAAGAAACTTATCATTGCTGCAGTTGTGCTTATAGCGGTCGGAGGAGTCAGCGCTTTTTTTGTAAAAAGGACGTTGGACAACAATGCAAAAAAGGTGGTGTATTTAGAGGGAGCTGCGGCATATCAATCAGGTGATTATGAACTTGCGGAGGCAAAACTCTCAGATCTGAAAGGGTACGAGGATGTGGACGCGCTGTTGCAGGATATTCATTATCAGTTGGCAGTGCAGGCGTTTGACCGCGGCGACGATGAGTCGGCGGAGCCGGTCTTTGCTTCTATGACAGACTATAAAGACTCTCAGAAATATCTGTATGAGATTACGTACCATAAAATGAAGGCGGCGATGGAATCCGGCGATTACGAGGCGGCGAATACGTTTGCGGACGAGATCATGGGATATTCTGATGTGGCCGATGTCAAACAGGAGATTTTGTATCACCGGGCGCTAAACCGCATTGATCAGACGGATTTTGACGGCGCAAAAGAGATTATCGCGCAGATCAGCAGTGAAGAGACGGCGGCGTATTTGTTGAATGTGATTTCATATACGCAGTATTCCGTAGCCTGTGTGCAGGATCTGTTGGGCAGGTACGCAGACATCGGAGCCCAGTCGGTCACTGTGCTCGAGGCAAAATATTGTGTTGTCTCTTATAATTATGGGGCAGAGATGCCACTGGTTATGCTCCACATTCAGGTTGTAGATGAACAGGGAGCGACGGGAGAGGCCTATTCTGCTTACAACAGCCATACGTATTTTGCGTCCTGCCTGTCGCTCGATATTGGCACTTTGGACATGCAAAATCAGGCCGAGATGGCTGCTTATTTAAAAATTCAGCCGAACTGGGACGCAGAGGGAACGGTAACGCTCAGTGCTTCTGCTCTGAATATTCTGGCAGTATCACAATAAAAAAGAATTTTGTGGAAAAATACTTACGTCAACCTGGAAAATGTGCTACAATACAAATATACAGGGCAGGTAGGTGAGTATTCACGCGGTTGTCGGACTTGTCGGCAGCCGCGTTTTTGTTTGCAAACCTGACGCTGCGAATCAGTTGGTGCGAAGATTGGTCGTCAAATGGAGGGAAGCGTATGTTTCAGGTGGGGCAGTATGTAGTGTATGGGCATTGCGGCGTGTGTACTGTGGAACACATTGGCGTTTTGGAAGAGGGAACTGGCATTTCGGGTAAGGAATATTATACGCTTTGTCCATGTTATCATTCCGGTGGAAAAATATATATACCGGTTGACAGTCAGAAAGTGATCATGCGAAGTATCTTGTCGAAAGAGGAGGCTATGCAGCTGATTCATGCGATTCCGGGCGTGGAGACGCTGTGGATTGCGGATGAGCGCAAAAGAGAACAGATTTATAAAGAAACGATACATAAATGCGATTGCATGGAGTTGGTGAAAATTATTAAGACCATTTATCTGCGCATGAGAGCGCGCGAGGAAGCAGGAAAAAAACTTTTGGAAAGCGATCTGAAATATTTTCATATGGCGGAGGACCGGCTGTACGGGGAACTGGCTGTCTCGCTCGGTATGAGTTTAGAGCAGACGAAAACATTTGTGGAAGAACAGGCGGCGAAACTGTGAGATTTTAGAAGGATAATCTTATACAACAAAAAAGTATCCCTCAAGTCCATGCGTCACTTGTGGGATACTCTGATCGCAATTAACACGATTCCGCAACTTCATAAATCAGGCGTTTGGAATCTTCCCATCCAAGACAGGGATCGGTAATCGATTTTCCGTATGTTCCCTCGCCGATTTTCTGGCAGCCTTCCTCGATATAACTTTCAATCATCATTCCTTTCACTAAGCGGTGAATGTCGGGGGAATGGCGTCGGCTGTGCAATACTTCTTTCGTAATGCGGATCTGTTCTTTAAATTGTTTGTTGGAGTTTGAATGATTGGCGTCAATAATACACGCAGGATTTTTGTAGTCCCGCTTGTTGTAGAGATCAATCAGCCGGTTTAAGTCTTCATAGTGGTAATTTGGGACATTATTTCCGTGTTTACTCGTCGCTCCGCGAAGGACAACATGTGCAAGCTCATTGCCGTCCGAACGGACTTCCCATCCGCGGTAAATGAAAGAGTGCGGGTGCTGTGCGGCGACGACGGAATTCATCATCACGGTAAAATCACCGCTTGTAGGATTTTTCATGCCGGCGGGAATATTCATTCCGCTCACGGTCATCCGGTGCTGCTGATCCTCGACGGACCGCGCTCCGATGGCAACGTAGGAGAGCAGATCATCCAGATAGCGGTAGTTTTCCGGATAAAGCATCTCATCTGCCGCCGAGAGGCCGGTGCGCTCAATCGTATCCATATGCATTTTGCGGATTGCGATCAGCCCCGCAAGCAGATCCGGGGCTTTCTCGGGATCCGGCTGATGCAGGGGGCCCTTGTAGCCTTCGCCGGTAGTGCGTGGTTTATTGGTATAAATGCGCGGAACGATCACAATGCGGTCGCGGACTTCTTCCTGAATACGTGCAAGGCGCTCTACGTAGTCCATGACGGCGGTCTCATTATCAGCCGAACAGGGGCCGATAATCATCAGAAATTTGTCAGATTTTCCGGTAATGACGTCCCGGATCATTTGATCGCGTATGGCTTTGATGTTCTGCGCTTTTTCGGAAATGGGAAACTGTTTTTTGATCTCCATTGGGATCGGAAGTTTCCGAATAAAATTCATGCTCATTAACTGTAACCTCCATCATACGGTCTGGTCTTATCAGACTGTACCTATTATAAGATGAATAGGGAAAATTGTCGAGTTTTTTTTGAAAGCCGATAGTGTTGAAAGATCGCAAAGCGAGTCACATCTCCGCAGGAAAATGTTCGGAGAGTGATTGAAGAAAGAGCAGCAGTTGTTTTTTCTGCTCGGTGGAAAAGCCCTTCAGCGCAGAGATAATTTCACAGTCAATGGCTTCCATATCAGATTCTGTATTTAGCAAATAGTCCACAGAGACGTTTAAAAGGGCTGCATAAAAGCGAAGCACGCGGACGTTCAGCCGTGTCTTGGCAGTTTCTACATTAGAGATATATGCGGGAGAGACATTTAATCCCTCGGCAACCTGATTTTGAGTAATTCCTTTTTGCATCCGCAGTGTGCGCATTTTCTCCAGAACGGGTAAGATGTTGTCATTTGTGTCATCATGCATGACGATGCTCCCTTCAAAAAATGAATAGATTAATTTCGTTTATCATAACAAAATGACAAGGTAAATCAAATACAGAATAAGTATATTATTTCCATAATATATAAATTTATAGATATATACAAAAAGATTACATCAAAAACAAAAATAAGAGGGAATCAGGAAACATGTCGGGTGTGGAAGTGCTTCCTGGTTCCCTCGAAGTGTTTGCGCTTAACGGTTCAGCAGATGCAGTGTGTCAAAAAAGTCCGGGTAAGAGATACGGACACAAGCGTCATCATGGATGGTTGTGACTCCCTCAGCGGCAAGTGCGCAGACGGCGAAACTCATGGCGATCCGGTGATCCATTTGGCTGTCAATGACAGCGCCGTGAAGCGGACGCCCGCCGCGGATGATCATGCCGTCATCGGTAGGTTGAATATCCGCCCCCATGGCCTGCAGATTCGTTACAATACTGTCAATTCGGTTGGATTCCTTCACTTTCAGCTCTGCGGCATCGCGGATGATGGTCGTACCCGATGCAAAGCAGGCAAGTACGGCGATCATCGGAATTTCATCGATGAGTCTTGGTATGAGTGGGCCGTGGATGGTGCAGGCGTGCAGTGAACTGGATTTTACAGTAATATCGGCAGTCGGTTCAAGCTGTTCGCTTTCCTTTGTTTCAACAGAGAGCTGTCCGCCCATCATTTGAATTACGTCGAGAATGCCGGTGCGCGTCGGATTGATGCCGACGTTTTTCACTGTAAGTTCGGAACCGGGCACAATCAGTCCCGCAGCCAGGAAGTAGGCGGCAGATGAAATATCTCCGGGAACATGGATATGCTGAGCCTGCAGCGACGGTTCCGGCGTAATCGATGCCGTCTGTCCGTTTATCTCTACATCGGCGCCAAATTGGCGCAGCATTAGTTCGGAGTGGTTTCTGGATGCTGACGGTTCCGTGACAGATGTTTTTGCGTCCGCATACATTCCTGCAAATAAAATGGAGGACTTTACCTGGGCGGATGCGACGGGGGTGTGATAGGAAATGCCGCGCAGCCGCGAGGGGCAAATTTGGAGCGGGGCGCAGCCGGTATCATGGACACTGACAATATTGGCGCCCATCTGTCTCAACGGCTGCATGATACGTTTCATCGGACGCCGCTGAATCGAGGCGTCTCCGGTCAGTCTGGAGGAAAAACGCTGTCCGGCGAGAATGCCGGAAAGGAGACGGACGGTAGTTCCGCTGTTGCCTGCGTCCAATATGCAATCCGGTACGTTTAATCCGTGCAGGCCGGTGCCGGTGACTATCACGCGGTGATCCTTATCGTGTTGCTCCATGCGAATGCTGACGCCCATTTTCCGAAAGCAGTCGATTGTGGAGAGACAGTCGGCGCCGTTGAGAAAATGGTTGATGACTGTCGTCCCGTTTGCGAGGGAGCCGAGCATTACAGCGCGGTGTGAGATTGATTTGTCTCCGGGGACGGTAATTTCACCGCGCAGTCCTTTTGTTGTATGTTGTATATTCATGTGGTCAATCCTCTTTTCCTGTATCATTGGAGGGGCATTCAGCGCTGATAAACGGTATAGCGGTGCTTTTGCAGCATCTGTACAGCGCGTTTTAACGCCTCCTTGTTGTAAAATGCAATGTGCAGCACGCCGTCCTGAAACTCTCTGTTATGCACAATGCCGATATTTTTTATGCTGATGTTGTTTGCGGCCAGAATGGTTGCGATAGTGGCAATCGCTCCGGATTCGTCCACAATGTCGCAGTACAATTCATATTCCCGCTTGATGGAGCCGGCAGAGGTAATGGAAAAGCTGTTTCGGTATTCGCCTGCCGTGTCGAACAGTTCATAGATGGCCTTACCGTCCCGGTGATCAAGCGCCTGTTTTATTTTGTCCAGTGATTGCATATACTGCGTCAGGACGTTAGCGATCTGCTCATGGTTGGTCACGCAAATCTGTTCCCACATAGCGGGTGAGGAAGAAGCAATACGCGTGAGATCTTTAAAACCGCCCGCCGCTATGGTTTTTAGCAGATGCTCCTCATTATCAGAATCCTTTACAAGATTGACAAGGCTGACTGCAATCAGATGAGGTAAGTGGCTTACGGCCGCCGTGGCAAAGTCGTGCTGCCGGCTGTCCAGAATGAGCGGAAGAGCGCCGAGCGACGACACAAATTCAGCAAATTGTTCAACGCAATGAACCGGTACGGTACGCGTAGGCGTCAGAATGTAGTAAGCGTTTTCCAGTAGATGGGCGGTGGAATGTTCATAGCCGACGCGCTCGGATCCGGCCATCGGGTGTCCGCCGATAAAATATTGCGCCAAACCCGCCTGCTCGATCGCGGACTCAATATCGCCCTTAGTGCTGCCGACATCGGTTAAGATGGTGCCGGGTTTAATGAATTTTCGAATCGTATTTAAAAAAGAGACATTTGTTGAGACAGGAGCGCATAAAAAAAGATAGTCGCAGGAGGCAAACGTCTCATCGACCTGTTCGGCAATTTCGTCAATCACCTGTTCTGACAGCGCGGCCTGCACCGACTGCCGTGTGCGGTTATACGCGATGATATGACAGTCCGGGTGAATGCGCCGGATCGTTTTTGCGATAGAGCCTCCGATCAGCCCAAGGCCGATCAGTCCAATCGTGTTCGAATGTTTATTCACAGGTTTTCCCTCTTTCTCAATCATTTGGGTACAGTATATCGGATTTAGGAAGGACTGTCAATAATTTATCGCTTTAAAGCGTAACGCAATGAAGCAAAACATTTTCATGGAGTCGGACAGAGAAGTACTCGGATCATGCTCTGTGCGTCGAAAAAACGGCGAAAAATTTTGACAAATTCGTAAGAAATTGTAACTTTTGCATATTATACTTGAAATAGATGTATATATTTAGTACAATATGAACATAAATTGCATGTATTGTGGGGCTTTTAAATTTAATAGGATAATGGAGGGTATCAGTATGAATGTATATCGCAGCGACAATATTCGCAATGTAGTTTTTCTCGGCCACGGAGGCTGCGGGAAGACCAGTCTGGTGGAGGCGATGGCCAAGCAGGCGGGTCTGACGTCTCGGATTGGAAAGGTAACGGATGGAAATACAATCAGTGATTTTGACAAGGAGGAAATAAAGCGGAAGTGTTCCATTACGACATCCCTTATTCCGATTGAGTGGGAGGGCAGCAAGATCAATATTCTGGATACTCCCGGGTATTTTGATTTTATTGGCGAAGTGGAGGAGGCTGTGCGGGTTGCCGACGCTGCGGTAATTGTCGTTTCCGGAAAGGCCGGAGTTGAGGTCGGAACGGAAAAGGCATGGGAATTGTGCGAGCGGTATCATTTGCCGCGTATGATTTTTGTAACCGAAATGGATGTGGATCACGCTTCATTTCGGGAGCCCGTGGAAAAGCTGACCGAACTGTATGGCAAAAAAATTGCTCCGTTCCATCAGCCGATTCGCGAGAATGAGAAGTTAGTTGGATATGTCAATGTAGTGAAGATGGCGGGACGCCGTTGGGAAGGCGACACGTCTGTGGAATGTGAAATTCCGGATTACTGCCAACCGAATCTCGGCATTTGCCGGGAGGCGCTTCTTGAGGCGGTTGCGGAGACAAGTGAAGAATACATGGAGCGCTATTTTACTGGCGAGGAGTTTACGGAAGAGGAAATTGATGCGGCTCTGCGCGAGAATGTGCGCGATGGAAGCATTGTGCCGGTGACGATGGGTTCTGCTCTTGAGTGCAGGGGGATTGCGAATCTGCTGACGGATATTGTCAAATATTTGCCGGGTCCCAGCGGAAAAGAAGTCATCGGGACAGCAGTGCGCACGGGTGAAGTGTTTGAGGCAAATTATGAGGAATCCAAACCGACGACATCTTATATTTTCAAGACGGTTGTGGATCCGTTTATCGGAAAGTATTCTCTGATCAAGGTGTTTTCCGGAATTCTGCATAATACTGATCTGGTATATAATGAAAATCAGGACGTGGAGGAGAAGCTGAATAAACTGTATGTTTTGCGCGGCAATAAACCGATTGAGGTCAAAGAGCTGCGGGCCGGAGATATTGGGGCGATTGCAAAGCTGACGAAAGCGCGGACAGGCGACACGCTCTCCACAAAGGCAGCGGTCGTTCACTATCCGCCGACGATCCTTTCCAAACCTTATACATATAAGCGTTACCACGCAAAAAACAAATCCGATGTGGATAAGATTTCTCAGGCGCTTTCCAAGATGATGCAGGAAGATTTGACGATGAAAGCGGTTAACGACGGAGAGAACCATCAGACGCTGTTGTATGGTATCGGGGATTTGCATCTGGATATTATTGCGGCCAAGCTGCTTGACCGTTATAAAGTAGAGATCACACTGGATGAGCCGAAGGTTGCATTCCGTGAGACGATTCGGAAGAAATCTGATGTCGAAGCCAAATATAAAAAGCAGTCCGGCGGACATGGGCAGTACGGGCATGTTAAGATGACGTTCGAGCCGCTTGGAGATCTGGAGACTCCTTATGAGTTTGAACAGATCGTCGTGGGAGGCGCTGTTCCAAAGAACTTCTTCCCTGCAGTTGAAAAAGGACTTCAGGAGTCGGTGCTTCGCGGTCCGTTGGCGGCGTACCCGGTAGTCGGCGTTAAGGCGGTATTGTATGACGGTTCCTACCATCCGGTAGATTCTTCGGAGATGGCGTTTAAGATGGCTACTATTCAGGCGTTTAAAAAAGGCGTGATGGCAGCGGATCCGGTTCTTTTGGAGCCGATTGTCTCGCTTCGCGTCGTGGTGCCGGATGCGTATACCGGAGATGTTATGGGAGATCTCAACAAACGCCGCGGACGTGTACTGGGAATGAATCCGATGACGGGCGGACTGCAGAAAATTGAAGCGGACGTTCCGATGATTGAACTGTTTGGCTACTCGACCGATCTCAGATCGATGACAGGCGGCCGCGGAGAATATGAATACGAATTTGCCCGCTATGAGCAGGCGCCGTATGATATTCAGGAAAAAGAAATGAAAGCCCGTGCGGAGTTGATCAACAGCTCAGATAATTAATTTTGCTTATCATTGATATAATAACAGGCTGCCATTTAAAGTCACTAATTCTGATTTTAAATGGCAGCCTTTGTAGTTTGTGGATCTTGGTCACACGGCTACATATTGGAAAGATAAGTTTCAAAGACGCTGCGCTGTTCAGGACTCAGCATGCCTTTGAGCTGTTCTACGGTGTCCGGTCCCACGCCTTCGGCCGCATTTTGGTAGCTTTGATACATCTGGTATACCTGGATAAAATTGAGAATCTGTTCGATTGTTTCCTGTTCTTCTTTTGGACAGAACGCTTTGATGTCGCGAAGCATGTCAAGCATTGTTCCGTCTTCCTTTTGAAGCGAGCAGGCGCTTAACGTGTCGGGATCCTGGTCATATAATTGGAACGTGTTTCGCAGCTCCAGAAGTTTGATATAGATCGAGAGAAAGCGCTGCTCGGACAGATTAATATAAGGCAGTGCGGCTTTGATCATTTGAAGGTGCTGATTTTGAATCAGAGTATCAAGCGTACTTGGATTATTTTCCATAAAACCCCCTCATTTCTGCTCAGCGTTTAGTTTGTAAGCATCATTTTTCTATTTTTATCTAAACATCATATGCTAAGGAAAGAGGGATTATGCCGAAACTTGCTTTTTTGCATATAGTATAGAGGAGGGCGCTTAGGGCGGCCTCACCTTGTTTCAGAGCGGGGCTGCCGCTGACGCTCTCGGCTAATTGAACATGAACAGTGAGGAAAGCAGGAATTACAATGAGTTATCGTTTGATTGTCGAGGGGAACGCCGTATATGAAGTGGATACGGAGTGTCTGGAAAAAATGGATCGTGTACGGATTCAGGAAGAACACAGAACGACGGGCAGAAGAACATTATGGCGGAAAAATTGCGGGATTACAAAGCCGCGCGGCGAGTCCGAAAAATTGTGGGGAATTGACACCTGGCTGTTTTAGAAACGGCGGGAATAACAGGTTGACTTTTGTCCGTGTATAGCTTATAATGCATTTTACCTGTTTCGGATTTAGACGAAAGCAAACTGAATAAACGATCGTCATCGGAGGACCTTGTATCGCAATACAAATTATGAGATGATTCATCTCTGGTCGGAAAAGATGTCGGGTGCGCCCGGTTATTGAAAAATAATCGGGCGTTTTTTATATCACAGGAAAGTCTTCTGGACTGGCCGATGATATAAAAAGAGCTTGTGTGAAAAGGATTTTTTAAGGGAGGGGATGTAGGTGAATTCGATGACCTTATTTTCAAAAACACCGCCGTTGAAGCTTTTTCTGCTTGTCTCCGTTCCCGGGGCAATCAGCATGCTTGCATCGGCGCTTTATCAGACGATCGACGGTGTTTTTGTCGGACGGTTTCTTGGGGAGACGGCATTTGCGGCTATGAATCTCGCGATGCCGTTTGTCATTATTAATTTCGCACTGGCTGATTTGATCGGCGTTGGATCGGCGGTCCCCATTTCGATTTGTCTGGGAAAAAAACAGCAGCAGGAGGCAAATACCATTTTTACATGTGCCTGTATTCTGATTTTCGGTGCGGGCGTGTTCATCGGCGGCGTCATGTTTGCGGTGGCCGGAACGCTGATCCGGTGGATGGGAGCCGAAGGAGAGTTTGCTGATTTGGCGGTACAGTATCTGCGCGTATATGCCATTTGTTCGCCGGTGACAACAATTATTTTTGCCATGGATAATTTTTGGCGTATTTGCGGATTTGTGCGCGGCAGTATGTGTTTAAATATTTTGATGTCCGTATTGAGTGTCATATTAGAGTTTTTATTTCTGCATGTGCTAAAGTGGGGGATCTGGGCGGCTGCTTTCGCCGTTTGTCTGAGTATGTTTCTCTGTGTAATGATTGCGTTGATCCCTTTTTTGCGAGGGAGAGCGCTGCTGCGTTTTTGCAGGCCGAAATTTCAAGGCAGAATGATTCGGCAGATTGTGGCCTGCGGAAGTCCGAATTTTTTAAATAATCTGGCAGGCAGGATTACTTCAATTTTGATGAATGCAATTTTGGTGCGAATGGGCGGACAGGCAGCGGTGTCGGTATACGGCATCTTAATGTTTGCAGATGGATTTATTCAGCCGCTGCTGTATGGAATGTGTGATTCTCTTCAGCCGGCGGTCGGCTATAATTGGGGCGCGCAGAAATTTTCCAGAGTGAGGTCGATTGAAAAATGTTGTTTTTCGGCAAGCGCAGCGGTGTCTTTGGCAGCAGTGTTTGTTGTCAACATGTTTCCGGAGCAGATTACCAGGTTGTTTATGATTGAGGCAGAAGGGGACTTGTTAAGCATGTCTGTCTATGCATTGCGGCTGTTCAGCCTTGCTTATCTCACAAGATGGTTTTCTTTTGCCACTCAAAGTTACATGTTGTCGGTTGAAAAGCCAATACCGGCCTCCATGATTTCGATTTCCACCGCGCTGATTTTTCCGGTCGTGTTCATCGGCGTCATGCGGCCGTTGGGGCTTACGGGTATCTGGCTGAATTTTGTCGGAACATCGGTTCTCGCCGCAGTCCTGTCGGCGGTTATTCTCAGAAAACTGTGCAGTGAATTGACACGGCCGGATCGGTGCATAGACGTATCCGACGACGAGTGAAAAGGAGCCTGAAAGTCCGATTGCGGCTTCCAGGCTCCTTTGGTTTACAATGTTCTCATGTTTGCCTCACACAATCCCTTTTGGGATTGTGTGAGGTTTGGCAAAATTGTCGCTTAGAAACAGCCGTTTCCGCAGCCGCAGCAGCAGAGAAGCAGCAGAACAAGCAGGCAGCTGTTATCGGAACCGCAGCCGTTGCCGTTTGACAACAGAGAAGTGCCGTTTCCACAGCAGCTCAGAAGAAGGAGAATCCAGATAATGGAGCTGCAGGAGTTACCTCCGTCGTTACATCCACATCCACAGTTGGTTGCTGTTAAATCGCTCATTTTTGTTCCTCCAAAGAAATATTTACAATGCTAATGTATGCGATGCGGTGGAGATGGTGAGTAATTTAAAAAAATAATTGGAAATTGTTTCGCAATCCGCCGCTGTTCATAAGATAAAACAAGAACAGAAATGTGGAGTTTAAATAGTATGGATCGGGTGAGAGGCGAGATCGGCTGTGAGCGCAGCGATTATGAGCACTATACCGGCGCGGGGGTCGGAATTGCAATTCTGGATACCGGTATTATCATGCATCCGGATTTCCAGTCACGTGTACTTGATTTTCGGGATTTTACAGCCGGCAGAACGAATCCCTACGACGATAACGGACACGGAAGCCATATTGCGGGTATTATTGCGGGTGACGGCAGCGCCTCATTTGGCAGATACCGCGGGGTGGCTCCAAACAGTCATCTGGTTGCTGTGAAGGTGTTGGATCGCCGGGGAAACGGAAATACGGCAGATGTGCTGCGGGCATTAGACTTTATCATTGCTAACCGCGCAGTTTATGGGCTGCGTATTATCAATATATCAATTGGCACAGTGCCAAAGGCGGCCGGCGGAGAGCGCACGGAGCTTTTGCAGGCTGTGGAGCGCGCGTGGGATGCGGGACTGATTGTTGTCGTGGCTGCCGGCAATAACGGTCCGGAACCGATGACGGTGACAACGCCAGGTATCAGCAGAAAGGTCATTACCGTCGGCTCCTCGGATGATGACGTTGAACAGACATTCAGAAGCAGCGGATATAAAAATTACTCCGGCCGGGGACCGACGCCGTTTTGTATTGTGAAACCGGAAATTGTGGCTCCGGGCGCCAATATTACAAGCTGTTCTAATGTTTCCGGCGCCTATTGTAAAAAAAGCGGAACGTCCATGGCGACAGCGGTAGCGACAGGATGTCTTGCGGTGCTGCTTGAGAAATATCCCGACATGAGCAACCGTGATGTCAAGCTCCGGTTATATGAGCGCTGTGTGGATCTTGGCAAACCGAAAAACTGGCAGGGGTGGGGAATGGTTAATTTAAATACACTGTTGTAAAAAAGATGGGTCTGCAATGCGTGTTTCGGGCGTTTTGCGGATCCTTTGTTTTATGTCGGGAAGAATGGGGTTTGTTCTTGGCAACTGTTAAAAATTGTGGTATAGTGGAGGAAAATGAGAAAAATTGCTTTTAAGAGACGTCAAGGAGCAGAGAATATGGAAAACCGAAAAGTACATTTTAATGAACATAACAATTTATTGGAGCTTGAAGAACATATATATCCGTTAAATGACGTGCAGACGCCAAACGTATTTCGAAATCTGTTCCCGTATGATGAGGTTCCGAAAATTGCGTTTAACGACCGCATTGTGCCGCATAATATGCCGGATGATATATGGATTACAGACACGACGTTCCGTGACGGGCAGCAGTCGCGCACACCGTATACGACGGATCAGATTGTGACGATCTATGATTATTTGCATCAGCTTGGCGGTCCGCAGGGCATCATCCGCCAGAGTGAATTTTTCCTTTACAGTAAAAAAGACCGTGATGCAGTCTACAAATGTATGGAAAGAGGGTATCAGTTTCCGGAAGTGACTAGTTGGATTCGGGCGAGCAAAAAAGATTTTCAGCTCGTCAAAGACATTGGAATGAAGGAGACCGGAATCCTGGTCAGCTGCTCGGATTATCACATTTTCTATAAGATGAAGTCCACCAGAAAAGAAATTATGCAGCAGTATCTCAGTGTGGTTCGCGATTGCCTGGAGACCGGAATCAGTCCGCGGTGTCATTTGGAGGATATTACGAGGTCCGATATTTATGGTTTTGTCGTTCCGTTTTGTCTGGAACTGATGAAACTGCAGGAGGAATATAAAATTCCGGTGAAGATCAGAGCTTGCGATACGATGGGGTATGGCGTCAACTTTGCAGGTGCGGTCATTCCGCGCTCTGTTCAGGGCATTATTTATGCCCTGCATGTCAATGCTTCCGTTCCCTCGGAAAATCTGGAATGGCATGGCCATAATGATTTTTATAAGGCGGTTACCAATTCTACGACAGCCTGGCTGTACGGCGCCTGCGGGGTCAACTGCTCCCTGTTTGGAATTGGCGAGCGCACCGGAAACACTCCGCTTGAGGCGATGGTCTTTGAATACGCACAGCTGCGCGGTACACTGAACGGAATGGACACCACGGTGATCACAGATCTCGCACAGTATTTTGAGCGGGAAATCGGCTATCACATTCCGAGCCGTACACCGTTTGCCGGGAAAAATTTTAATGTTACAAGAGCCGGCATTCATGCGGACGGTCTTTTGAAAAATGAGGAAATCTATAATATCTTTGACACAGAAAAGTTTTTAAAGCGTCCGGTTCTGGTGGCCGTCTCCAATACGTCGGGCCTGGCCGGGATTGCGCACTGGATCAACACGTACTTCGGGCTGCAGGGGGAAAAACGGGTGGAGAAAAATAATCCGGTCGTTGCCCGCGTCAAGGCATGGGTGGATCAGCAGTACGACGAAGGGCGCGTTACTACGATTACGGACAACGAGCTTCTCGAGCAGATTCGGTCCGCCTGTGAACAGCTGCAGGTAGATCTCGGGATTTTAACGGATTAAAATTTATGAATATTATATATGAATGAGAAAGGGCAGCGTCTGATTGCTGCAATGGTGAATCAAATGGACAAAATTAAAATGACAACCCCGCTTGTGGAGATGGACGGAGACGAGATGACGCGCGTGCTCTGGAAAATGATTAAGGACGAGCTGTTGCTGCCGTTTATTGACCTCAACACAGAATATTATGATTTGGGACTCGTGCACCGCAATGAGACGGACGATCAGGTAACATTTGATGCAGCGGAGGCGACAAAGAAGTACGGGGTAGCTGTAAAGTGCGCAACAATCACGCCCAATGCGGCGCGTATGCCGGAATACAACCTTAAAGAAATGTGGAAAAGTCCAAACGGAACGATCCGCGCCATTTTGGACGGAACCGTTTTTCGTGCGCCGATTATCGTAAAGGGCATCGACCCGTATGTAAAGACATGGAAAAAACCGATATGTATTGCGAGACATGCTTACGGCGACGTGTATAAAAATGTGGAAATTAAAGTACCGGGCAAGGGCAAATGTGAGCTTGTCTATACCGGCGAGGACGGCCAGGAAATCCGTGAGCTTGTGCATGAGTATGACGGACCGGGAATTGCCCAGGGCATACACAATGTCAACCGGTCTATCGAAAGCTTTGCGCGCAGCTGCTTTAATTACGCGCTAGACACCAAACAGGACGTTTGGTTTGCAACAAAAGACACAATCTCGAAAAAATATGATCATACGTTTAAAGATCTGTTTCAGGAGATTTTTGACGCTGAATATAAGGACAAGTTTGACAAAGCGGGAATTACGTATTTTTATACGCTGATTGATGATGCGGTGGCGCGTGTGATCAAGTCGGAGGGCGGATATATCTGGGCGTGCAAAAATTACGACGGAGATGTGATGAGCGATATGGTGGCGACGGCATTTGGCTCTCTCGCTATGATGACGTCTGTTCTCGTATCTCCGGACGGAGTGTATGAATACGAGGCGGCGCACGGTACGGTGCAGCGCCATTACTACAAGCATTTAAAGGGCGAGGAGACGTCGACAAATTCCGTAGCCACAATTTTTGCATGGACCGGAGCGCTCAGAAAGCGCGGCGAGTTGGATCATAATCAGGAGCTTGCAGAGTTTGCGGATAAATTGGAAAAGGCAACGTTGCGCACGATCGAGAGCGGCCGGATGACAAAAGATTTGGCGCTTATTACGTCGCTTGAGAATGTGACGGTATTAAACAGCGAGGAGTTTATCCGGGCGATTCGCGCAGAACTTGAAACATTATAAATGATTACCGGATGAGATGTTTTTGGAGGAAGGGAGTTGGCGCTATGCCAACGACTCCCATTCCTCCATTTTTTTGTTCAGTGTGTCTTCTAATTGTTGCCGGCTGCGGGACAGTTCCATAAGCAGCGGGACGTTCGCTCCGTTATCCGGGTCGGACAGCTGCGCGTCGATGCCGCGAAGTTGTTCTTCCAGATCGGTAATTTCAAGCTCCAGTCTGTTGAGCTGATTTTCCCGCTTTCGCATGGCGGCCTGCTGTTCCTTGTGTTCCTGCCAGGATTGTTTGGATTCTGTTGTTTGCCCGGAGCCGGATGCCGGTGCATCCCGATCCTCGCGCGGGGAAGGCGCGCCGCCGTTTTTGCCGGTATACAGCCGGATCAGATCCTCCCTTTTTTCGAGATAATAATCATAATTTCCATTGCAGGGCACAAGTGTCCGGTGTGTAAGCTCCAATATGCGGGTGGCCGTCTGGTTAATAAAGTA
The DNA here is from genome assembly GCA_944383325.1 of uncultured Lachnospiraceae bacterium. GTDB lineage: Bacteria > Bacillota > Clostridia > Lachnospirales > Lachnospiraceae > CALWPC01. The sequence goes on from CALWPC010000050.1 coordinate 27,087, forward strand.
GCGGTCGTGCGACACATAGAGTATCGTTCCGCTGTAGTGTAAAAGCGCCTTTTCCAGTATTTCCTTGGAAACCATGTCCAGGTGGTTGGTCGGCTCGTCCAGAATCAGAAAATTTGCCTGAGAGAGCATCAGCTTGGCGAGGGAGACGCGGCCGCATTCTCCGCCGCTTAATGTATGAATCGGTGCAAATACGTCGTCGCCGGTAAATAAAAAAGCGGCGAGCAGATTTCGGATTTCGGTATTGGTCAGATTCGGATAGGCATCGGAAATTTCTTCAAAGATGGTTTTTTCCGGGTGCAAAACATGATACTCCTGATCATAATATGCGATCGTTACGTTTGATCCCAAAGTAATGTTTGCCTGATCCGGTTGATCGGGCGCAAGTAATCCGTTAATTATTTTCAGAATGGTCGTCTTGCCGGTGCCGTTTCCCCCGATCAGAGCGACGCGCTCTCCGCGCTTGATGTCAATAGCGAGATCGGAAAATAATTGCTGATCGCCGAAGCGTTTGGACAGATGTTCAATGTGCAGAACGTCGTTACCGCTCTCCAGTGCCGGCTGTAGCGAGAGGCGCATGTTTGCGTCGAGCTGTTTGGGACGTTCAATGCGGTCCATCGAGCGAAGCATTTTTTCCCGGCTCTGCGCACGCCGCACGCTTTTCTCGCGGTTAAAACTTTTTAATTTGCGGATCACCTCTTCCTGACGGGCGATTTCTGCCTGCTGATTCCAGTACGCATGCAGTTTTGCGTCCAGAAGCTCCCTGCTTTTTTTTGCGTATTCTGTGTAGTTGCCGGAAAAGACGGTGCAGTCGCCGTCTTTGATTTCAATGACCTTTCTGGCCAGACGATCCAGGAAATAGCGGTCGTGAGAGACGAGGATGACCGCGCCGTCGTAATTTTGCAAATATGTTTCCAACCAGGTAATCGAATTTAAGTCCAGATGGTTGGTCGGTTCGTCCATGAGTAGAAGATCCGGTTTTGTAAGCAGTAATTTGCCGAGCGCAATGCGGGTTTTTTGTCCGCCGGAAAGCACGCCGGTATGTTTGGTAAATTCTTCTTCCGAAAAGCCGAGCCCTTTGAGCACGCCGGTCACTTCGCTTTTGTAGGCGTATCCGCCCTCCTGTTCAAACTGATGGCTGAGCGAAGCATACGTTTCCATGAGCGCTTCCAATTCGTGTCCGCTCAGCTGTTTCATCTGCTTTTCCGCGGCGCGCATTTTCTGTTCGAGATCGATCACCGGCTGTTTCACAGATAAGAGCTCTTCGTATATCGTCTGATGCAGTGAAAGCTCCTGATGCTGTGCGAGATAGCCGATCGTTTTTCCTTTGGCAAGTATGATTTCTCCTCCGTCGGCGTCTTCCAGTCCGACAATCAGTTTTAGGAGCGTGGACTTGCCTGCTCCGTTGATGCCGACAATGGCTGCTTTTTCTTTCTCCTCAATATGAAAACTGGCATCCCGCAAAATAACATTGGTGCCAAATGATTTTTGAACGTGGTGACAAGCCAGTAACATTGCTCCTCCTTAGTGTGTGTTTTTCCTATTAGTATACTCAATCTTTGCTGTGGAGACAAGTGTTTTGTTTGGCCAGGCATTCGGTGAAAACATTGTCTAAAAATTGACAAACGGGGGAAGAATAGATATAATAAGCGAAGAATAGGCAGGAGGAATTGTACAGTGGAATCAAAGGGAATTTCGAAAGCGATTATTGTCCGTCTGCCGAGATATTACCGGTATCTCGGCGAGTTGATGGAGGAAGGCGTGGAGCGGATTTCTTCGGGCGAGCTGAGCGAGCGGATGCATGTAACAGCTTCGCAGATCCGCCAGGATTTGAATCATTTCGGAGGTTTCGGGCAGCAGGGATACGGCTATAATGTGCGCACACTGTACGAAGAAATTGCAAAAATACTCGGTTTGGATAACGAGCACCATATGATTATTATCGGCGCCGGAAATCTTGGGAGAGCAATCGCAAATTACGGGAATTTTGAAAAGCGAGGTTTTATTATCGACGGATTGTTCGACCGTGATCAGCGCCTCAGCGGAGTGGACAGCCGGGGAATGCGAGTGTATTCGATGGAAGAATTGGAGCCGTTTTTAGAAACTCATATGGTGGACATTGCTGTGCTTGCGATTCCGAAGACGGCGGCGAATGAGGTTGCCAGGCGGTTGGTTCGCTGCGGGATTTCAGCGATATGGAATTTTGCGCATACGGATCTGGACGTGCCGGACAATGTGATTGTGGAGAATGTGCATTTGTCGGAAAGTCTGATGCGGCTTTCGTATACACTTGCCAATCAAAAAGCGGATGAACATATGGCCTGCGGAGAGAAGATGAGTGACGGATGATTGTTGGAGTTGGAACAGATATTGTGGAGTTAAAGCGTGTGGAGAAAGCCTGCGGACAGAAGGCGTTTTTTACACGCTGTTTTACCGTCCGGGAGCAGGAGGAAATGAACCGGACAGAAAACGGTTCCGGGCGCAGCGCGCAGTTGGCTGCGGGGGACTTTGCCGTCAAGGAGGCGGTGGCAAAAGCGCTCGGAAGCGGATTTCGTGGATTTCGCCCCGGGGATATAGAGGTGCTTCGAAATGAACTTGGCGCGCCGTATGTCACGCTATTTGGAGGCGCGAAGACGCGCGCCGGGCAGTTGGCGGTCACGCATTGGCATGTGAGTATCAGCCATACCGATACGGTGGTCATCGCCTTTGCGGTGGCGGAGAGCAGAGCGGACGGGCCGAAAGAAGTATGCAATCGCGCAGAAATGGAGGGATAAGTATGCAGTATGTGCTGACGTCGGAACAGATGAAGGCGTGTGATCGCGCAACGATTCAGAAGATTGGCGTTGCGTCTCTGGTGCTTATGGAGCGGGCAGCACTGGCCTGTGTGCAGGAGCTTAAACAGTCTTTTGATCTCACAGACACGGCGGTGTTGTGCGGAGCCGGAAACAATGGCGGTGATGGTCTTGCGATCGCCCGCATTTTGGCGGAGCAGGGCCGGCGTGTGACCGTGCTTTTGGTTGGTGAAAAAGAGCGTATGACTGAGGATGCAAACGTGCAGCTTCAGATCGCGGATGCATATCAGGTTCCGATCGTATCGGGGGACGCCGCAATCGACAATCTGCTTCGTTCGGAATATACTACTATTGTAGATGCGCTGTCAGGCATCGGGCTGCACGGAGCGCTGCGGGCGCCGTATGATGCATATGTGCGTCTTCTGAATCAGCAACATGCGCGCGTGCTCGCGGTTGATATTCCGTCGGGAGTGAACAGTACGACCGGAAAGGTTGAGGGAGAAGCTGTGCGGGCTGATATGACGGTGACTTTTGGCTTTTATAAGCGCGGACAGCTTTTGTATCCTGGAAAACAATATTGCGGCATATGCAAAGTGGCGGATATTGGAATTACCGGGCGCAGTCTGACGGCGGCTCCGGAGTGCGTGTGCTTTGATCAGGGTGATTTGGGCAGGCTTCCCAAGCGCAGCCAAGATTCCAACAAGGGTACTTATGGAAAGTTATTTCTGATTGCGGGTAGTAAAAATATGTGCGGCGCGGCCTGCTTCAGCGCTGAGAGCGCATACCGCGTCGGTACGGGATTGGTTCGCATCGGGTCGGATGAGGAAAACCGCTGTATTCTTCAGCAGCGGATTCCGGAAGCGATTTTGACGACATGGTATGAGGAAGCTAACGAGGTGGAGGAGGGCGTCTTATGGAGTACTGCCGTCGGCATCGGTCCCGGGCTGTCGTGTTCGGAGCAGGCGCGGACGCTTGTGCGCAGGGCGCTGTTATGTACGCGTGTCCCGGTTGTGGCAGATGCGGATGCGCTCAATTTGCTGGCGTCGGATCTGGATATTCTGCGCCGATGCGAGGCTCCGGTGATTGTCACCCCGCATATGGGGGAAATGCAGCGGCTGACCGGCAAGAGCATTGCACACCTAAAAGATGATCCGATTGCCGCGGCACAGCAGTTTGCCGCGGAGTATGGCTGTATCTGTGTACTGAAGGATGCGGCGACGGTTGCAGCCGATCCGTCCGGAAGCTGTTATATCAATACAAGCGGCAACAACGGCATGTCCACCGCAGGTTCCGGGGATGTGCTGACCGGCATTATCGGCGGATTGCTCTCACAGGGGATGGATGTTTTTGAAGCGGCCAAACTTGGCGTGTATCTGCACGGACTGGCCGGAGACCGGGCGGCGTCCGTCCGGGGTGTGCGCGGGATGATGGCGCGCGACATTATTGACGGTGTGGCCGCATGTACATGTGATTTTGATGGCAAAGGAAAAAGAAACGATGAATAGGGATGTACACAAGTTAAGGACAATATTATCCGAGGGGAAAGCAGCAGGCGGTATTCAGAATACGTATTACCGTGTCTATGCGAGGATCGATCTGGATGCGCTTTTATATAATATGGAAGTCATGCGGCGAAAGATGGATCCGAACGCAAAAATCATCGCGGTCGTCAAGACTGACGGTTATGGACACGGAGCTGTTGAAATTGCACATTTGCTAGAGGAACTGGACTATATTCTTGGATTTGCGGTGGCGACACTGGAAGAGGCGCTGATTTTGCGCAGGCATGGCATCCGCAAAATGATTTTGATTTTGGGAGCGTGTTATCCCCCTCAATTTGATCTGCTTATCCAGAACGATATTTCTCCGACAGTGTATTCTGTCAAAACGGCGCGGGAGCTGTCCGGGGCGGCTATACGCAACCATACGGTTGCCAATATTCATATTAAAGTAGACACCGGGATGGGGCGTCTTGGCTTTCTCCCTGATGAAGAAGGGGTGCAGGCTGTAGAGCACATTGCCAAATTGCCCGGCCTGCATTTGCAGGGGATTTTTACCCATTTTGCAAAGGCAGACGAGGCGGATAAATCGCATGCGGTCGGACAGCTGCGCAGGTTTCAGACATTTACAGAGCAGCTTTCGCGGCGCGGCATTGTATTTGAGTATCGTCATTGTTCAAACAGCGCAGGCATTTTGGAGATGCCGCAGGCCAATATGGACGCTGTGCGGGCAGGCATTACAATGTACGGGTTATATCCGTCGGAAGAGATCAGACGGGAAACTGTGGGACTCAGGCCGGTAATGGGACTGTTTTCACAGGTTGTTCATTTAAAGCAAGTGCCGGAGGGAACGACGATCAGTTACGGGGGAACATTTTGTACGGAACGGACGACGGTTGTGGCTACGATCCCCGTCGGATACGGCGACGGCTACCCGCGGTCTTTGTCGAACTGCGGAGCGGTGCTGATCCGCGGACGACGGGCGCCGATTATCGGGCGGATCTGTATGGATCAGTTTATGGTTGACGTGACGGATATACCGGATGCGCAGTGCGGCGATACGGTTGTGCTTGTCGGGACAGACGGCGCGCAGCAGATGACAGTGGAAGAACTGAGCGCGTTAAGCGGGCGTTTTCCTTACGAGTTTGTCTGCGATATTGGCAAACGGGTTCCGCGCGCATACTATTATGATGGGGAATTGGTATTTACGAGAGATTATTTCGGAGAATAGAGATTCTTTTTGTATACCTTTGGAGAATTGGGCAATACTTACCGAAAAGAAGAACAGTTTCGATGTGATTCAAATAAGTATTGTTGGAGCGTGAAAACCATGATCATCAAGCGTGGGGATGTGTTTTACGCGGATTTGCGGCCGGTGATCGGCTCGGAGCAGGGGGGAGTGCGGCCGGTGCTGATTATTCAAAATGATGTGGGCAACCGCCACAGTCCGACCGTAATCTGCGCAGCGATTACTTCAAAGATGAATAAGGCAAAGCTGCCGACGCATGTAGAATTGGATTCGCATGTCTACAATATGATGAAGGACTCTGTGATCTTGTTGGAGCAGCTGCGGACGATTGACAAGCAGCGACTGAAGGATAAAGTGTGTCATCTGGATGATCAAATATTGGAGAAGGTAGAGCAGGCATTGTGCGTTAGTCTTGAATTGCTACATAAGGATGAATCTTGACTAATTGACCATATGGTGATATGTTAATAACGCTGTGTTTGCATTTTGTGATATTGCGTCCCTCCCTTCTTTGTAGTATAATAAACCGATGAATGTAAATGTATCGGTGCAGGCGTGGGATAACGCATAATCGGCAGAAAGGCGGTTATGCCAAGACGCGTTCACAAATTACGTGTTCGGGAGGTGCACGAGTTGAAGGAATTTCTATCCGCGCACAGGAAACAATGTGTGATTACAGCGGTGATTCTTGGCGTTTTAGTGATCGGTGGAATTGTAGCCGGTCTTATTTTGCATTTTTATAATAACAAAGATAAGGAACAGGTATCGGAACTGGTCGATCAGATTGCGGATCTGGTGAACGAGCCGTCCTCCCCTGACGACGAAGTATACGAGGGCGAGAAGGACGAGACGGTTTCCTACCGGGTGCGCGTCAATAAGGCGAGAAACTGTGTGACGGTCTATAAGAAGGATAATGACGGGGAGTATACAAAGGCGATCAAATCATTTGTATGCTCAGTTGGCTATAATGCGCCGCTTGGCACGTATGAGACGAGCGACCGCTATACGTGGAAGATTGTAAACGGCAATGTGTGGAGCCAGTACGCAACGCGCATTACGGGCAATGTGTTGTTTCACTCCGTTACGTATTCAGAAAAAAGTAAATCAACTCTCATTGCAAAGTATTACAATCAGCTAGGGATGGCGGCGTCAGCCGGCTGTATTCGTCTGATGGTAGCGGATGCAAAATGGCTGATGGAACATTGTCCGCCCGGCACCGAGGTGGAAATTTACGAGGATGAAGATCCCGGGCCGCTCGGGAAACCGATTTCGATTATTGTGTCTGCAGACGAAAAATGGGATCCCTCCGATCCGGATGATGCAAATCCGTGGAAAGGTCATGAGGCGTCTCTGGAAGGAGCGCATGACCGCACCGTGGAACGCGGAATCGGCATTAACTATCTGGAGGGACTGACGGCGTACGACACGATTGGAAATGTCATTACCGGAGAAGTGGACGTTGAGACCGATCTGGATTATCAGAAAGTCGGTACGTATTCGGTGACTTATACGCTAGTTGACGGCGTGGGAAGCGAGGTCACGGAAACCGTAGAGTATACGGTTGTGGATACAAGAGCTCCTTATTTTTCCGGTATTAAGAAAACGATGACGGCAAAGCTTGGCGATACCATTTTGACAAGTGATTTGCTTAAGGGCGTGTATGTGGTGGATAATAACGAAATTTTGTCTAACGACCGCATTCAGATTGATATTCCAAATCCGTTGGTGGAGGGGACAAATACTATTACGTACACGATAACCGATGATTACGGCAATACAGCGACGGCGACGACCGTGGTAGACGTCGATAACGATCCGCCGGTCATCCATCTGCGCGACAGTGCGGTGAGCGTGCTGCCGAGTGATCAGGTTGTGGATGAGGCGTATGCATTGTCCAGAGTTTATGCGACGGACTCCGGAGAAGAATTGCCGCAGTCCAGTATTACCGTGGTGATTACACCGCTTGACTGGGGTTATCAGTTTGTTTACACGGCGAGAGATAATAGCGGGCTTACGACGGTGCTGTCAGATACGGTGACCTATCCGTATTATACAATCAGCGTCACCGGCGATCTGCAGAACAGTGATCTGAGTTCCGCCAGTCTGATGCAGGGAGTTACGCTCCGGGATCAGTCCAATCGTGTGATGGAAGGCGTCAATTTGTCAATTAATATTACGCCGGGAGGCGGAAATTTGTATCGGGTAGTATACAGTTACACGTATGCATCGGTTCTCGGTACAAGAACTGCGACAGCGACGAGAAACGTATACACGGCGGAGGTGCCGACACTGGCGCCGAGTATGGGGCCGGCCGCCACCGCTTCGCCGGAACCGATGCCGACACTGGCGCCGCAGCCAACCTTGGAGCCGACGCCGGAACCGACGCCGGAACCGGCTGCGACCCAGGAGCCGGCGACAAATGAGTAAACATGGCCACGCCATGTAAAAAGCGGACAGAAAACGCATGAAACTGCGGCGAAATGGAGGATGTAAAGTCATGGCAGTATCCTATAATCACAGGGCCATTGAAGAAAAATGGAGAAAGAGATGGGAAGAACAGCCGATCAATGAAAATGACGGCACAAAGGAAAAGTATTATTGTCTGGATATGTTCCCGTATCCATCGGGAAACGGATTGCATGTCGGACACTGGAGAGGTTATGTCATCAGCGATGTGTGGAGCAGATATAAGCTGATGCAGGGGTACTATCTGATTCATCCGATGGGATGGGATGCGTTCGGACTGCCCGCTGAAAATTATGCGATCAAGATGGGAACACATCCGGCGATCACGACCGCGCAGAATATTGCGAACATTAAGAAGCAAATTAATGAGATTGCGGCCATATATGACTGGGATATGGAAGTGAACACGACCGATCCGAATTTTTATAAATGGACGCAGTGGATTTTTGTGCAGATGTTTAAAGCCGGGCTTGCCTATGAGAAGGAGATGCCGATTAACTGGTGTCCTTCATGTAAGACCGGGCTTGCCAATGAGGAAGTGGTCAATGGATGCTGCGAGCGGTGTGGAGCGACGGTGACCAAGAAAAATTTAAAGCAGTGGATGCTTCGCATTACCAAGTATGCGGATCGTCTGTTAAATGATTTGGATAAGTTGGATTGGCCGGAAAAAGTCAAGAAAATGCAGACGGACTGGATCGGCAAATCTTACGGCGCCGAGGTGGAATTTGCACTGGAGGGGCGCAGTGAGCGGATTACCGTTTACACGACCAGGCCGGATACGCTGTACGGGGCGACGTTTATGGTTCTTGCGCCGGAGCATAAGCTCGCGAAAGCGCTCGCAACCGAGGAGCAGCGCTCGGCGGTGGAGGAGTATATTGCCCGCTCGTCGATGAAATCAAGTGTGGACCGCCTGCAGGACAAAGAAAAGACGGGCGTGTTTACAGGAAGTTATGCGATTAATCCGCTGAACAATGAGAAAATTCCGGTTTGGCTGTCGGATTATGTGTTGGCTGATTACGGTACGGGCGCGATTATGTGCGTGCCGGCTCATGACGACCGGGATTTTGCGTTTGCGCAAAAATTCCATATTCCCATTATCCAGGTCATTGCAAAAGACGGCTTGGAGGCTGAGCAGCTGACCGAAGCCTATACGGAACCGGGTATTATGATCAACTCCGGAAAATTTAACGGAATGAAATCCGAGGACGCAAAGCGCGAAGTGCCCGAAATGATTGAAAAGATGGGTATCGGAAAGCGGACGGTCAATTATAAGCTGCGCGACTGGGTGTTCAGCCGTCAGAGATACTGGGGCGAACCGATTCCGATTGTGCACTGCGACAAATGCGGAGCAGTTCCGGTTCCGGAAGATCAGCTGCCGCTGTTGCTGCCTGAGGTGGAATCGTATCAACCGACAGGTACAGGCGAGTCTCCGCTTGTGGATATTGAGGATTGGGTCAATACAACATGTCCGGTATGCGGACGTCCTGCAAAGCGTGAGACGAACACGATGCCTCAGTGGGCGGGTTCTTCATGGTATTTTTTAAGATATGTAGACAATAAAAATGACAGGGAATTAGTTTCCAGAGAGAAAGCGGACAAATATTTACCTGTGGATATGTATATCGGCGGTGTGGAACATGCGGTGCTGCACCTGTTGTATTCCAGATTTTATACGAAGTTTTTGTATGATATAGGAGTCATTGATTTTGATGAACCGTTCCAGAAATTGTTTAATCAGGGGATGATTACCGGAAAGAACGGAATCAAAATGAGCAAGTCCAAAGGGAATGTCGTGGCTCCGGATGATCTCGTAAGAAATTACGGGTGTGACTCGCTTCGCATGTATGAGCTGTTTGTCGGACCTCCGGAACTCGACTCAGAATGGGATGACCGCGGCATTGACGGTGTGTACCGGTTTATCAGCCGTTTCTGGAATCTGGTCATGAGTAATCAGGATCGGGATGTAGAGGCGACAAAGGAACTGCTGAAAGTCCGCAACCGGATGGTGTATGATATTACGAACCGTCTGGAGAGCTTCAGCTTAAATACGGTCATTTCAGGTTTTATGGAATATAATAATAAACTGCTTGAAATCAGCAAAAAAAGCGGTGTCGATAGGGAAACGCTGTTGACGGCGGTTCGATTGATGGCGCCGTTTGCGCCGCATATTGCGGAAGAGTTGTATGAACAGCTCGGACAGTCGGGCAGCGTATTTCACAGCGGATGGCCAACATGTGATGAGGCTTATCTGAAAGACGACGAGGTGGAAATTGCCTGCCAGATTAACGGCAAGACAAAGGCGGTTGTCACAATCGCAGCCGATGCGGCGAAAGAGGAGGCGATTGAAGCTGCCCGTCAGGCGCTTTCAGGCAAGCTGACCGGAACGATTGTCAAGGAAATTTATGTTCCCGGCAGAATTGTCAATATTGTGCAAAAATGATTGATGACAGGGGATTGCCCGTAAAACGCGGCAATCCCTTTTTAAATGATATATTGTGAACTGGGTTTTATCGGGCAGAGAAGGGGGAGTGTCAAATGCGCAGTGAAAAAGAAATGTTTGATTTGATTCTCGGTACGGCCAAACAGGACGCCCGCATACGGGCGGTATATATGAACGGTTCGAGGACAAACAAAAATGTCAGGAAAGATATATTTCAGGATTATGATATTGTATATGTGGTGACACAAAATAAGCCGTTTTATGAGGAGAAAGATTGGATTGATGTTTTCGGAGAGCGGCTGTACATGCAGTGCCCTGAGGAAGTGGATCGCTGTAATGGGCTTGACGTGGACTTTGATCAGAGTTATGGATGGCTGATACAATTCAAAGACGGCAATCGTCTGGATCTGCATGTAGTGCCCGTAGATGCTGCAAGTCATATTTTAGAAGATAAACTGTGCGTAGTTTTGTTGGATAAAGACGGAATCTTGCCCGCGGTACCGGAGCCTTCCGATGAGGATTATCGGATCAGGCGGCCTACGCAGCAGGAGTTTGTTGCATGCTGCAATGAGTTTTGGTGGTGTTTAAATAATGTTGCCAAAGGATTATGGCGTGAAGAGATTCCCTATGTGCAGGCGATGTATTACAATGGCAGCCATCCGCAGCTCGTTCGGCTGCTCAACTGGAAAATTGGCTATGAGACAGCGTTTGGCGTCTCGACGGGAAAAGCGTCGAAATATATGCAGCGGTATTTGCCGGAGAAACTGTGGAAGCGATTTCTGCAAACGTATATCAGCGGCGATTTGGAGGAGATTTGGAAATCTGCGTGTGTGATGTGCGAGCTGTTTCATGATGTGGCGAGGGAACTGGCGAGCCGGTGGGGGCATGTCTATAATGAACAAGAAGCAGAAGCAAGTTACGGCTTTTTTAAACATGTGCGGACGCTTCCAAAAGACGCCGGTGAGGTGTATCCGGCATAAAAATCCGGTCAGATGCGGAAGTCGGCTCCGGATCTGACCGGTTCTTTGTGTGTGAATTATACGGTTCTTGTCATGGGGAGTGTGTTGTTTACGCCTTTGGACAAAAGCAGCTGATGCAGATCAATAATTCCGTTATGGAATGTCGCCGCGCAGGAGGCAAGATACAGTTCCCACATTCTTGTGAATTCGATGCCTTTTTCCTCGATGATTTGCTCGCGGTGTGCGTTAAAGTTGGATCTCCAACAGAGCAGCGTGCGGTTATAGTGCCGGCGCAGACTTTCCACATCGAGGGTGTAGAAATTAAAGTCGGGCAAAATATTGATGATTTCCCGCAGACTGGGCACCATACCGCCGGGGAAAATATATTTTTTGATCCATGCGTCGCCTTCATGCTCCTTGAGGGCGCTGATAAAATGCAGCAGGAACAGTCCCTGCGGTTTCAGCACGGCGTCGACATTTTTTATAAATTCTTCGTAATTCCCCCGTCCCACATGCTCGATCATGCCGATGCTCACCACGCGGTCAAATGACATTGAAGATTTTGCAAGTTCGCGGTAGTCCATCAGTCGGACGTCAAGCATATCCTCAAGTCCTTCATTCTGAATATCCTGTTTGAACTGTTGGTATTGTTCCTCGCTCAATGTGATGCCGGTTCCGTGCACTCCATACAGCTTGGCGGCCCGTTTCAGAAGATACCCCCAGCCGCAGCCGATGTCCAGAAGGGTCATACCGGCCTTCAGCTGCAGCTTGGCCAAAGTGTGATCGACTTTGTGAACCTGCGCGTCATAGAGCGAATCATCTTCGTTTTGAAAATAGCCGCAGGAGTAGCTCATAGTTTCGTCTAACCAGAGCTTGTAAAAATCGTTTCCGATGTCGTAATGCGACTGTACTTCTTTCTTTTGATTTTTTGCGCTTCTCGATGTGAGAATTAATTTTTTCAGCGCGCTTTTATCCGTTGTAAATTTGCCCATCTGGCCAAGAAATAGATCGAGCACCTCGTAAAGGTCTCTGTCTACTTCGAGATCTCCCCGTATGTAAGCTTCTCCGAGCGCCAGGGAAGTACTGGTGAGCAATTCTTTTTTGTCCGGTTCGCGATGCATGGTCACGGTGAATTCCGGTTCGCCGTCTCCAATATGATGCACGTTATTCTGGGTTTTCAGACAAAAAGAAACCGGGATAATGTTTGCTAAATAGTTTTCTAATAATTGACTCATAATATCGCATCCTTTCGAACATATATTATATCCCAATTTACCAGTTTTTACAATTTTATTTTTATGTTCTGTTTCTGCAAGTCAGGCTGAGGCGCCTGCTTGCCATGTTCGGCGGTACATGATATAGTAAATACAATCATTTATGAATACGAAGGAAAACGGAGGGAACGGATGAGCAGCGAGCTAGTATCGAAGGAGGCGGGAATTCGGCTTTTAAAACAGGGGAAAAGAGGACTGTTCCATATGGTGTTCAGCCGTATGGGCGTGATCGTTCTGATGTTAGTTGCGCAGGTCTTCGCGTTTTTCTGGATGCTGCAGGTGTTTCAGGAATATTTGCCGCATATTTACGGAGGAATGGCCGTTTTAACCGCGTTTCTGGTCTTGTATCTGATCAACACGGCATCCAATCCAACGGTAAAAATTTCTTGGCTGATTTTGTTGATGATTGTGCCGGTGTTCGGCGTGCTGATGTATGTATATACCAAAATGGATCTCGGGCACCGCGTATTGAAGGCCAGGGTGCATTATCTGGTTCGAGAAAGCGTCCGGCTGATTCCGGAAAATGTGACGGTACAGCGCATGCTTGACGGGGAGTGCGCTGAACTTGCCAATCTGGCGCACTACATTCGCAGTACAGGGTATTCCTCCGCATATCAACGCACAGAGGTAACCTATTTTGCGTCGGGAGAAGAAAAATTTCCAAGGTTGCTCGAAGAGTTGGAGCGGGCAAAACACTTTATTTTTCTGGAATATTTTATTATACGCGAGGGACTGATGTGGGGGGAAGTTCTGGAAATTCTGGCGCGAAAGGCAAAGCAGGGTGTGGAAGTGCGCGTCATGTATGACGGAACTTGTGAATTCAGTATGCTGCCGCACGATTATCCGAAGCGCTTAAAGCAGCTTGGGATTTCCTGCAAGATGTTCGAGCCGCTAAGGCCTTTTTTGTCTACGCATTATAATTACAGGGATCATAGAAAAATCGTCGTTATTGACGGCCACACGGCGTTTACAGGAGGCATTAATCTGGCGGACGAGTATATCAACCGGGAGGAGCGGTTTGGATACTGGAAAGATACGGCCATCATGCTGAAAGGCGATGCCGTACCGGAGTTTACGCTGATGTTTCTTCAGCTGTGGAGCGTTTCGGAAAAGACGTGCGACTTTATAAAATATTTGTCGTATCCGACGCTGCCTCCGGAAAATACGAAGGGTTTTGTCATTCCTTATGGGGATATTCCGCTAGACAGCCATAAAGTCGGGAAAATGGTTTATATGGATTTGCTGAATCATGCGCAGCGGTATATTTACATCATGACGCCGTATCTTATTCTGGACGGGGAGATGGAGACGGCGCTGCGATTTGCGGCGGAACGCGGCGTGGATGTACGGCTGATTCTGCCTGGCATTCCAGATAAAAAGACGGCATATGCTCTGGCAAAGACGCATTATGCTTCACTTCTGTCAGCCGGAGTTCGGCTGTATGAATTTACGCCCGGATTTGTTCATGCCAAGGTGTTCGTCAGTGATGACAAAAAGGCGGTGGTGGGGACGATTAATCTGGATTACCGCAGTTTGTATCACCATTTTGAATGTGCGGCGTATCTGTATGATATGCCGGTGATTGAAGAGATTAAAGAAGATGTAGAGCGGACGCTGCGGCAGTGCAGAACCGTTACATGGGAAACGATTCGCAGAGAGCCGTGGTATGTCAAACTGGCCGGCAGGTTATTGAAAGTCATTGCGCCTTTAATGTGAGGTGGATGTATCTGGCAGTAAAGGACTGCCTGATGATGTTCGTTTGATTTTAATGCCTGTATTCTATATACATGACTGTGTTTGTATCTTATGTCGCTGCTTTATACATAACAAAATACATGTTTGACATGGTTTGGAGGGCGCGAGTGATATGCCTGTCTGCTAAAAAAGCTTGTTACGAAAGAGATGGGGGAAAGGAAATGTTATGAACAGAAACCGCACGTTTAAATATATTAATTTTCTAACTTATCCAATGTGCTGTATTCCGTTCCAGTCTTTATTTTTAATTATTTATACGATCTGTAATGCATTAATACCCGCTTATGAAACGATTGTACTTGCTGATTTCATCGACTGTGCAATGGCTATTTTTAACGGAAAGAAAAATACAGCTGAGATCGTGCTTCCAATTATTATGATTGTCTTATATATTTTGTTTATTCATTTTATGCCATCCGTTGCCGATTTGATCAGGCTGACTGGCAAGAATCAAATGACGCTAAAGCTAAAAGAATTAATTATCAATAAAAAGGCAGCACTGGAATATATGCATATTGAAAATGAGCAAACACAAAAATTAATTCATCGGGTTTGCGCGGAGCCAGTTGAGAATTTTTCAAGCGGTTTTAGTAATATATTATCGGCAGCCAGTATTATCATCAGTTCGTTTTCTCTGCTAGTGATTATTATGACGGCAAGTATGATAAGTGGGGTAGTGATCGTAGTCATTAGCATTCCATTGTTTTTTGTTGCAATGAAAACAGGAAGAAAAAATTATGAAATGAGTAAAGACGCAGTAGAAATACAAAGAAGATACGGATATTTGGGGAGTGTTTTGACAGAAAGAGAATATGCACATGAGAGAAAACTTTTTGGCTATAGCCAAAGACTGCAGGAGGATTACGATGCTCTTTATGATCAGTCCTTTACTATTGAATCCCAAATTGAAAAAAAGACTTATACAAATATGAAAAGCGGATCAATGGTCACCTTATTGTTAATTGCAGTGATTGTAACCGTTTTATTACCGTCACTTAACATGGGAAATATAACCATTGGAGTATTTGTTGCTCTGGTAAATGCAATCTTTAGTCTGGTTCAAACGATGTCTTGGAGATTGTCAGGAACAATGAGCGAATATGCCCGGCTTTGTGAATACCTTAAAGATTGGAATGCTTTTTTTTCATTAAGTGAAAAAAAAGACGCCTGCGTCACGCCGTGTTGTGCAGAAAATTTTGTTTTTCAATCGCTTGAATTTCGAAATGTGAGTTTTCGGTATCCGGGAACAGATATTTATGTGCTAAAACAATGCTCTTTTGTTCTTCATACTGGGAAAAGTTATTCGTTTGTTGGAGTGAATGGGGCGGGAAAATCGACCATTGTAAAATTAATTACAGGTCTTTATGATGATTATGATGGTGAAATATTGCTGAACGGCGACAATATCAAACATTATGATTATGCAGCTTTAAAGGCAATAATTTCTGTCCTTTTTCAGGATTTTACATCCTATTCTATTTCGATGAAAGATAATATTATTATCGGTCGTGAAATGATTTATGATGAACAAGAAGTTGAGAAAGTAATTTCTCAGGTCGGATTAAAAGACCTTACGAATGAGTTGCCACATCACATCGAAACGTCGCTTGGTAAAATGAAAGGTGATGGTGTTGATCTCTCACGCGGTCAATGGCAAAGAGTTGCGATTGCAAGACTTCTTTACTCAGCGGCTAAAATCAATATTCTTGATGAGCCGACCGCCGCACTGGATCCGATTGCAGAAAGTCAAGTATATGAGATGTTTCATAAGGTGAATCATCATTGTTTTACTATTTATATTACACACCGACTTGGCGCGGCAAAAATATCGGATGAAATTCTTGTTGTTCATGATGGGAAAATTGCGGAATGCGGCAGCCATGAACAGTTGATGAGTATACGTGGCGGTTTATATCAAACAATGTTTGAACAGCAAAGATCGTGGTATGAGCGCGATTCGGTCATGCAGTACAAGTGAGGTATCATATGAAAAAAGGAAGTGGCTTTCTCTATACTAGTATACAGGGGATTCGTTTCATATTACATACAGAGACAGGGATGTTATTGCTGCATCTCTTGTTTACTTTTTTGCACGGCATTTCCTGGACTTTGCAAGTGGTGTTCACTCAACGGTTCTTTGACTCTGTTCAGAGTTTGGTTGAAAGGAATGTGAGTCTGACAAGCAGCATGATTGCTTTATGGTGTATGATTGCGGCGTATGCATTTTGTCAGGTTATGAACGGCGTTGATAATTGTCATGCAAGAATTTTGAGTTTGGCGGTAGCGAAACAAACGAATCTGAATATATACAGACGGGTTGATCAAATGGATTGCATCGAGTTTGAGGATGCGAAGCGACTTGACTACATCAATCAAGCCATTCATGGCGCGGAAGATCTTGTATGGGTGTGTTTGACGCTGCTCGATACAATATTCTTTTATACGACATATTTTGTGTTTATGGGAATATATTTGTATACATTGAAACCCGTTCTCAGTATTAGCATTTTAGCGATTTTTCTCCCCTGCTTAATTTCAAATTTTATAAAAATCAGAACATTTCATGATCTGGAAACGGTCTCCGCGCCTATTCGTCGGGAATGTGATTATTATGAAAGTTGTGCTGCCGATGTGAGAGAAACGCGTTTATGGGGAGTGAATGATTACTTTAAACAGCGTTTTTATTCTTGCCTGAAAACGCTGAACAGGTTTTTGATGCGTGCGCAATTAAAAAAAAGCGTGGTTAATTTGTTGATGGATTCCATAACTGTAATAGGATATGGGGTCATCCTGTTTATGATTTTTGTATTTGTACTTCGCCAGGAAATCACAGTAGGAGCATTTGCAGCAGTTTTGGCTTCAATCGGGCGGCTGTTTAGTTTTATGAGCGAAGTAATATCCGAACGGATCGGTTGGGCGTCGGAGCATGTTGCCGCAGCAGAAAATTTTATGTCATTCGTTGCAGATCATAACGACCAGTCATCCGGACAGGTGTTCTGCGGACAGGCGGACATTACATTACAAGGCGTTGAATTCAAATATCCGCAATCAGAAAAATTTGCGTTAAAGAATCTTGATTTCACTATTCGCAAAGGCCAAACACTTGCTATAGTCGGTGAAAACGGCAGCGGCAAGACAACGCTGTGCAGGTTGTTACTGGGTTTATATACCCCGACAAAAGGCCAGATTCTAATTGGCGATATTCCGGCTAGAGATGTATCTGACGAAAACTGGTCGGCGATATATCAAGATTACTGTAGATATAAAATGACTTTAAAAAACAATATTGCCATCAGTAATACACAACAATCAGCAGATGATGCTAAAATCGAAGAAATCTGTGAAAAAGCCGGAATTGTCTTCAATCATGAAACACTGCCAAACGGTATAGAAACGATGTTAGGCCGTGAGTTTGACGGCGCGGAATTGTCCGGCGGTCAGTGGCAGAGGGTTGCCATTGCCCGCGGTATTTATCGCCCTTATGATTTTATCGTGTTGGATGAACCAACATCTGTCATTGACCCGTTGGAAGAAACTCGGTTATATCAGGAATTTATCAAAATCTGTGAAGGAAAGACGGCTGTTGTAGTTACCCACAGATTGAGCTCTGTCAAAATTGCCGATTGTATTATTGTAATGAAAGACGGTATGATTGCAGAACATGGAACACATGCGGAATTAATGGAGAAAAATGGCGAGTACAAAAGAATGTACGATATGCAGAGCAGATGGTATGTATAAATGTAAGTTCCACCGAGATTCTCTGTACATGTTCTGTCCTTGGTCAACAACAGGACAGCCTGATTGTTGACAGTCCTTTGTTGATCTTGGTATAATACAAAAAGCAAGGTGGAGCGGGGGATTTTACAGATGAGAGATTATATTTTGGCGATTGATCAGGGCACGACGAGCAGCCGTGCCATTTTATTTGACCGTGACGCACATCCGGTTGCTGTCTCGCAGCGCGAATTTACCCAGTTTTTTCCTCAGCCCGGTTGGGTCGAGCATGACGCGGATGAGATATGGACCTCGGTGCTGACGGTAATACGTGAAGTATTGCAAAAGGCGCAGGCGGCCCCGGCGCAGGTGCGCGCTATCGGGATTACGAATCAGAGAGAGACGACCGTTGTCTGGGATAAACGCACCGGCCACCCGGTTTACAGGGCTGTTGTCTGGCAGTCACGGCAGACGGCGAAACAGTGCGAGCAGATATTACGCGGCGGTTTTGGGGACATGATCCGTGAAAAGACCGGTTTAGTGATTGATCCGTATTTTTCCGCAACCAAAATTTCCTTTATTCTCGATCAGGTTGACGGAGCCAGGCAGCGCGCCGAAAAGGGAGAGCTGTTGTTTGGAACGATTGATACATGGCTGATCTGGAAAATGACAGGCGGCGAAGTGCACGCGACTGATTATACCAATGCGAGCCGGACGATGCTCTTTAATATTCACAGTTTGGAATGGGATGAGGAGCTTCTGCGTCTGTTTCGGGTTCCCGGGCAGATGCTGCCGAGGGTGATGGAGTCTTCCGGGGTGTTTGGTATGACTAAAGCGCAGGGCGTTTTTGACTGTCCGGTGCCCATAGCAGGCGTGGCGGGAGATCAGCAGGCGGCGCTGTTCGGACAAAAGTGCTTTGAACCGGGGATGGTGAAAAACACCTATGGGACGGGCTGTTTTTTGCTGATGAATACCGGCTGTCAGCCCATTGACTCTTCGCACGGACTGGTTTCTACAATCGCCTGGGCATATGGAGGGAAAGTGTGCTATGCTCTTGAGGGGAGTGTGTTTGTGGCGGGAAGTGCAATCCAATGGCTGCGCGACGGTCTTGGGATGTTGGATAGTGCGCCGCAGAGCGAGCAAGTGGCAGGGGATGTTGCGGACAGCGGTGGGGTCTATGTCGTTCCGGCATTCACCGGACTGGGTGCGCCTTACTGGGATGCATCCGCCCGGGGAGCCATATTCGGGCTGACAAGGGGGACGACGAGGGCGCATTTGGTGCGCGCGACGTTGGAATCCCTTGCTTATCAGACGCAGGACGTGATTTTTTCCATGATTGCGGACAGCGGTTTGGAGCTTAAAGAATTGAAAGTAGACGGCGGAGCAGTTTCGAATAATTTGCTGATGCAATTTCAGAGTGATTTGCTGCGCGTTCCGGTCAAAAGACCGCGCGTCAGCGAGACTACGGCGCTGGGGGCGGCGTATCTGGCCGGTTTGGCGGTCGGCTTCTGGGAGAGCCTCAAACAGCTGTCCGGGCAGGAGCAAGTGGACCGCATGTTTGTGCCGAATATGCCGCAGGAGCAGAGCGCGCGTCTTTATAAGGGATGGCAGCGTGCGGTGGCTTCCGCATGTACGTTTCACGAGGAGTAATGATTATGGCATTTGACGGAATGACAGTGGCAGCGCTTGTATGGGAGCTGCAAAGAACGATTCTGGGCGGGCGCATTGCGAAAATTGCGCAGCCGGAACCCGATGAGTTGCTTTTTACCATTAAAAAAGAAAAAGAGCAGTATCTTCTGCTTGCGTCCGCGGGCGCGGGACTGCCGCTGATTTATCTGACGGACGAGCGGAAAAACAGTCCTATGACGGCGCCGAATTTTTGTATGCTGCTTCGAAAGCATCTGCAGGGCGGGCAGATTATGGATATTTCACAGCCGGGCCTGGAGCGCGTAATCTGTATAGAAATTGAACACCGAAATGAACTGGGCGATCTCTGCACGAAAAGGCTGCGGATGGAGATTATGGGCAAGCACAGCAATATTATTTTCTGCGACGATCATGACCGGATTATTGACAGTATTAAACACGTGTCGGCTCAGGTCAGCTCGGTGCGGGAGGTGCTGCCGGGAAGAGCGTATTTTATTCCGCAGACGCAGCACAAGACGCAGCCGGTCGGCCTGGCGTATGGCGACATGTATGAGGTTTTACTGGAAAGCCCCATGCCTGTGCCAAAAGCGCTTTACACCTCGTTTGTGGGCATCAGTCCGGTGATGGCAAGGGAAATTTCCTATATGGCGGGCGTGGAGTCTGAGGTGTGCTTTGGCGCCCTGGCGGAGGGTGAAAGAGCGGCTCTTGTGCGCTGTTTGGAGCAGCTGCTTGGCCGGATTGCGGATGGAGAGTTTTGTCCGTGCATTATCTATGACAACGGGCAGCCGGTTGAATTTGCGCCCTGGACGCTTACCCAGTATGAAGAGTTGGAATGTGAACATTTTGAAAGTATTTCTGGAATGCTTTCGACCTTTTATCAGAAGAAAAACCGCATTTCGAGAATACGTCAGAGATCTGCGGATCTGCGGCATATTGTGCAGACGGCGCTTGACCGCAATATCAAAAAATATGACTTGCAGGAGAGGCAGCTAAGAGATACCGAAAAAATGGATAAATACCGGGTGTACGGAGAGCTGCTGAATACTTACGGCTATTCGGCAAAGCAGGGCGATACCGTATTGGAAGCGGAAAATTTTTATACCGGAGAGATGGTGCGTATTCCGCTCGATCCGCAGCTGACGCCGTCGGAAAACGCCCGGCGTTATTTTGACCGGTATGGAAAGTTAAAGCGCACGAAAGAGGCGCTGTCCAAACTGGTGGAGGAGACCCGGGATGAGATTCGTTATCTGGAGTCTGTGCTTCGCGCGTTGGAGATGGCCGATTCGGAGGAGGATTTGCTTCAGATCCGGGAGGAACTTGCCATTGCGGGCTATGTCCGCCGCAAGGCGGAAATGCGGAAGCCCGAGAAGAAGAGCAAGCCGTATCATTTCTTGTCATCAGACGGTTTTGACATCTATGTCGGGCGGAATAATCTGCAAAATGACGAGCTGACATTTAAAGTTGCAAACGGCGGAGACTGGTGGTTTCATGCGAAAAAAATGGCGGGTTCTCACGTCATTGTAAAAACGCGCGGGGAAGAAATTTCTGACCGCACGTTTGAGGAGGCGGCGAGCCTGGCTGCGCATTTCTCGCAGGGGAAGGGAAATGTGGAGGTGGATTATGTTCAGCGCAAGCATGTCAAGAAGCCAAATGGGGCTAAGCCCGGATTTGTCGTTTATTATACAAATTATTCCATGATGGCAAGCAGCAATATCGACGGACTGCGCCGGGTGGATGATTAGCGGTGGTTTTGTCCATTTTGGGTGTTGATTAAACAACCGTCCGGTGTTAATATAAAAGTTAGTTTCTATTGCGCTTACCAGGCGGAAGTGCGCATTTTAATATGGATCGCCGCATGCGCGGCAGAATAGGGGAATCATGAAAAGCATGACGGGATTTGGACGTTTTGAAGCGTCCGATGAGCAGCGAAAAATTACAGTAGAAATGAAAGCGGTCAATCATCGCTACTTTGACGTCAATATTCGAATGCCGAAAAAAATGATGATGTTTGAGGCGGCTGTCCGAAATCTGATCAAGCGTCAGATCGAGCGGGGAAAGGTAGATGTATTCATTACATGCGAGGACGTCACAGAGCGTCCGGTGTCGGTCAGCTATAATCGCGGGGCGGCGGAAGCGTATGTCAATGCTTTTCGGCAGATGGCGGCTGATTTTGCAATCGAAGATGACTTGACGGTATCTAAACTGGCGGCATTTGAGGAAGTGCTCACAAGGCAGGAGCAGCAGGAGGATGAACAGGAAATCTGGGGTCTGATGGAGCGGACAGTTTCGGAAGCTACCGACGCATTAGTTCGCTCGCGTGAGACAGAGGGAGAGCATCTGCTGCAGGATTTGCTTGCAAAACTGGATAATCTGTCGTCGTGCGTAGCGTTTATTGAACAATATTCTCCGTCGATTCAGCAGGAGTACCGGACAAAACTGGAAGAAAAAGTCAGGGAATTTTTGGATGATAAGTCGATTGATGAAAACCGCATTGCGGCCGAGGTGACCATTTTTGCCGATAAGATCTGCGTGGATGAGGAGACGGTTCGTCTTCGCAGTCACATTCAGACAATGAGGGAGACGTTGGCGTGCGGCGGAGGAATTGGAAAGAAACTGGATTTTCTGGCGCAGGAGATGAACCGGGAGGCGAATACGATTTTGTCCAAGTCGGTAGATCTTGCGGTCAGTGACCGCGCGATTACACTAAAGACGGAAATCGAGAAAATACGCGAACAGATTCAGAATGTGGAGTGAAGGTGGAAAACAAATGAACGGAAAGCTGATTGTGTTGTCCGGCTGTTCCGGCGTCGGAAAAGGTACGGTAGTCAGGCGGCTGCTTGAAAAGTATCCGGAGTATGTGCTGTCCATTTCTGCGACGACGCGCAGGCCGCGCGAGGGAGAGCAGGAGGGCGTCAACTATTTTTATAAGACGCCAGAAGAGTTTGAACAGATGATTGCCGGCCGGGAGCTGATTGAGTATGCGCAGTATGTCGGAAATTATTACGGGACGCCGAAGGCTTATGTAGAAGATCAACTGTCTCAGGGACGCAATGTGATTTTAGAAATTGAGCCTCAGGGGGCGCTTCAGATCAAACAGCAATATCCGCAGGCCATGCTTATTTTTATCAATGCACCCGATCTTGAGGAATTAGAACGCCGCTTAAATGAGCGCGGGACAGAGACAGAGGAGCAAATCGCACGGCGTCTTGCGCGCGCGCAGGAAGAGCAGCGGTATATCGACGATTATGACCGTCAGGTGGTGAACGGACGGGATCAGCTCGAGCAGTGTGTAGATGAAATTCATGCGATTGTATGCGGCGCAGCCGTTGATGCGGCCACGCTGTAAAATGGTTCGGTTGCCGAAGAATAAAAACAGATTCAAATGCAGGAGGGCGTTATGTTAAGACCATCGTATAATGATTTAATGAGAGTAGTAAACAGTGATGTGGAAGAAGGAGAGCAGCCGGTAATTAACAGCCGCTATAGTATTGTCATCGCTACAAGTAAGCGGGCGCGGCAGATTATCGCCGGCGAGGAGCCGCTTGTTAACAGTCCGTCGCACAAGCCGCTGTCTGCAGCTATTGAGGAGCTGTACGAGGGTAAGGTGAAAATTGTGAGCGAGGATGACCATGTGCAGGAAGTACAGCCGCCGCAGAATTCCGGAGAGAATCTGATGCCCGAGGGGCAGCAGGAGCAGGAGTGATACAGCGGCAGTCTGACTGAGGAGACGATTTATGAAGATTATGTTTGTCTCTCTGGGATGCGATAAAAATCTTGTGGACTCAGAGATGATGTTGGGCTTATTGGCGGCCCGCGGATATACGTTTACCGATGACAGAGATCAGGCGGATGTGTTTGTGGTCAATACCTGCTGTTTTATTCATGATGCAAAAGAGGAGAGTATTGAGACGATTTTGGAATTGGCCGGTTATAAGGAACATGGGTGCTGCAAGGCGCTTGTTGTCACAGGATGTCTCGCACAGCGCTATGCGCAGGAAATGCTCCGGGAAATTCCCGAAGTGGATGCGATTGTCGGGACGTCGGCGTATGACCGGATTCCTGATGCGATTGAGCGGGCGCTATTGAGGCGGGACACGGAGGAAGCGGTTGTTGTGACAGAACCGCTGTCGAGGCTGCCGCTGCCGAAAACGACGAGAATACTCACAACCGGAGGTCATTCTTCGTATTTGAAGATTGCAGAGGGGTGCGATAAGCGCTGTACGTATTGTGTCATTCCGTCTGTGCGCGGACCATATCGCAGCGTGCCGATGGAAGAGCTAGTCAGACAGGCAACAGAGATGTGTGAGCAGGGGGTGCGGGAGTTAATCCTCGTTGCCCAGGAGACGACAATGTACGGCAAAGATCTCTACGGAGAAAAAAAGCTTCCGGAGCTTTTGAGGAAATTGGCTGCAATCCCGCAGCTTATGTGGATACGGCTGCTCTACTGTTACCCGGAGGAAATCACACCCGAACTCGTCCATGTGATCCGCCAGGAGCCGAAAATATGTCATTATCTGGATTTGCCAATTCAGCACTGTAATGATGAAATCTTAAAACGCATGGGGAGGCGGACGGACAAAAAACAGTTGCTTGAGACCATCGCGTATTTGAGACGGGAAATTCCAGACATTGTGCTGAGGACAACGCTCATTGCAGGCTTTCCGGGAGAGACACAGGAACAGTTTGAGGAGTTGGCAGAATTTATTCAGACGGTGCGGTTTGAACGGTTAGGCGTGTTTACGTATTCCGCGGAAGAGAATACCCCTGCGGCGGCGATGGACGGCCAGATTTCCGAGCATTGCAAACAGACGCGCAGAGACCGGCTGATGGAAATACAGCAGGAGATTTCTTTTGAACATACAGAGAGTCTGACCGGAAGGAAGCTTTCTGTATTTGTTGAGGGAAAGCTTGTGGATGAACCGGTTTATGTCGGGCGGACCTATATGGATACACCGGACGTGGACGGTTACTTTTTTCTAAATACCGAGGAAGAACTGATCAGCGGAGAGTTTGTACAGGCGCAGGTGACCGGCGCGCTAGACTATGATCTGGTTGGAGTGCCTGTCGCTGCGGGCGGAGATGAGGAGGAATAGATAAATTATGAATTTACCAAACCGGCTGACAATTTTACGGGTGTGTTTAATCCCGTTTTTTGTTGTCTTTATGCTGACTGATTTTGCAGGCGGCGCATCAAAGTATATTGCCTGCGCTATCTTTGTCCTTGCCAGTCTGACGGATGCACTGGACGGACATATTGCAAGGAAGTATCATTTAATTACCAATTTTGGAAAATTTATGGATCCTCTGGCGGACAAGCTGCTCGTGTGCGCGGCGCTGATTTGCATGATTGAGCCGGGCGCGCACTATCAGATTCCGGCATGGATGGTATTAGTTATTATCAGCCGCGAATTTATTATCAGCGGTTTTCGTCTGGTTGCTTCAGACAGCGGCGTAGTCATTGCAGCCAGTTACTGGGGCAAGGCGAAAACCGTTGTTCAGATGGTGATGATCGTCGTCTGTATTTTAAATGTGGGAGCGTCCTGGTATCAGATTCTCTGTGTGGCGCTGATCTGGGCGTCGCTCATTCTGACGGTCGTGTCCCTGTTGGATTATATTGTGAAAAATATTAAGGTTTTGCAGGAAGGGAGCCGTTAATCGCATGGTTGCAGAACTCATCAGTGTCGGCACGGAGCTTTTGCTCGGAAATATTGTCAATACGAATGCCAGTTTTTTGGCGGAACAGTGTGCCGGTCTGGGCCTTTCGCTTTACTTTCAGACAGTTGTGGGCGACAATCCGGGCCGTCTGGAACAAACCCTTCGGCTTGCCCTGTCGCGCGCGGATGTGGTTATTCTGACCGGGGGCCTTGGGCCGACCAAGGATGATCTGACGAAAGAACTGGTGGCTGATCTCACAGGACGTCCGCTTGTGGAGCATGAGCATACAAGAGAACAGATTCAGCGCTTTTTTGATACGAGAAAAGTAAACGCGGATCAAATTACAGAGAATAACTGGAAACAGGCGCTCATACCGGACGGCGCGACGGTTGTGGATAATGCAAACGGTACGGCTCCGGGACTGATTGTTCCGCACAAAGAACAATATATTATTTTGCTGCCGGGGCCTCCGAAAGAGATGGAGCCGATGTTTTTGGAGGGTGTCGCGCCGTTTCTGCGCGCACTGGAACCTGCGGTTATTTATTCAAAAACAGTCAGAGTGTGCGGCATGGGAGAGAGCAGAGTGGAAACCATGATCGCAGATCTTGTCAATGCGCAGGACAATCCGACGATTGCGACCTATGCGAAAACCGGGTGTGTCGATATGAGGGTGACGGCTTCGGCAAGCAGCGAACAGGAGGCGAAACAACTTGTCCGGCCGGTCGTCTGTGAGCTGCAAAACCGTTTTGGAACACATGTTTATTCGACCGATGAGAAGGAGACGCTTGAGGAGGCCGTGGTTTCCATGCTTCGCGACAGAGGCCTGACGGTATCTACTGCAGAATCCTGTACCGGCGGCCTGCTTGCCGCCCGCCTGGTGAATGTGTCCGGCGCGTCGCAGGTGTTTGCGGAAGGTTATATTACGTATTCAAATGAAGCGAAAACCAAACTGCTCGGAGTGCCGCAGGATGTGCTTAGACAGTTTGGAGCTGTAAGTGAGCAGACGGCCAGGGCGATGGCTTTTGGAGCTGCGGCGGCCGGATCGGACGCAAGCGTGGCCATTACAGGAATTGCGGGGCCTCTTGGGGGTTCGGATGCAAAACCGGTAGGTACAGTGTTTATTGCATGCTCCGTGAACGGTAGTGTGTCGGTGCAGGAATATCATTTTGACGGAAATCGGGAAAAAATTCGCGATTACAGCGCGGTGAGCGCGCTGACGCTGCTGAGAAATTGTATATTGGACGGAGAGTGACAGGAGAATCGCCTGCAGTTCGTTGGCAGACGATTCTTTTTCTCGGATAGAAAAAAGAAAGATTGACAAAAAGAAAATGTTTTTATATAATTTGATACATGAGCGGACGTGCTGCAGAAAATGAAAGGGGTAAGAAGTGATGGCACAGGAAGAAAAATTAAAAGCGCTCGATGCAGCGCTTGCACAGATAGAAAAACAGTATGGAAAAGGCTCGGTGATGAAGCTCGGCGACTCCTCGGTGAATATGAATATTGAGACGGTTCCGACCGGATCGCTCAGCCTGGATATTGCGCTTGGCCTGGGCGGTGTTCCAAAAGGGCGTATTTTGGAAATATATGGACCGGAGTCATCGGGAAAGACAACCGTGGCGCTGCATATGGTTGCAGAGGTACAAAAACGCGGCGGTATTGCCGGGTTTATTGACGCTGAGCATGCGCTTGACCCGGTTTATGCGAAAAATATTGGCGTCGATATTGACAACCTGTATATTTCCCAACCGGACAATGGAGAGCAGGCACTGGAAATTACGGAGACGATGGTGCGCTCCGGCGCGGTGGACATTGTGATTGTCGATTCTGTAGCGGCGCTCGTGCCAAAAGCGGAGATTGACGGCGATATGGGCGACAGCCATATGGGTCTCCATGCCAGATTGATGTCGCAGGCGCTGCGGAAACTGACGGCGGCGATCAGCAAATCAAATTGCGTAGTCATTTTTATCAATCAGCTGCGTGAAAAAGTCGGCATTGTGTTTGGCAATCCCGAGGTGACGACGGGAGGACGCGCGCTCAAATTTTATGCGTCCATCCGGATGGAAGTGCGGCGCGTGGAAGCGCTGAAACAAAACGGAGAGGTCGTAGGCAATCATACGCGTGTCAAAGTTGTTAAAAACAAAGTGGCTCCGCCATTTAAGGAGGCGGAATTTGATATTATGTTTGGCAAGGGAATTTCCAGAGAGGGAGATCTGCTTGACATTGCCGCAAATCTCGGCCTGATTGTGAAAAGCGGCGCGTGGTATTCGTACCAGAATGAAAAGATCGGGCAGGGGCGTGAAAACGCAAAACTTTATCTGGCCGGACATCCCGAAGTAATGCAGACGATTGAGAAGGAAATTCGGTCGCAGTATCATCTGGACGGGCAGACGGCAGACCAATCGGAGGAGGACGCAGATACAGGCAGCGATGCGGCGCCGGTTTCATAAGCGGGTGGAAAAATGAATCAGAGTGAGCCGAACGGAAATAATCGTGAACAACTTGTACGGCGCGCGCGAGAGCGCGCGCTGTATTTACTGGCGGCAATGCCGCGCACAGAGCAGCAGCTCCGCGAAAAGCTGCAAACGTCCAGGGCAGGTTACCCGGACGATGTGATTAATGAAGTACTGGAATATGTAAAAGAGCGCCGTTATGTCGATGATGCGGCCTATGCCAGAGACTATCTGCGCGCCCGTGCGTCGAAAAAAAGCCGTCGTATGATTTTTCTGGAGCTTCAGCGAAAGGGTATTTCCAAGGAACTGGCGCAGGAGGCTTTGCAGGAATGGGAACAGCTTGCAGACGAACCAAGCTCGTTTGAGGAGTGCCAACAGCAGGCTATTATTCAGGCAATCCGTAAAAAGCGGATTGATCCTTCGGAGGCGTCAAGGGAGGAGATGGCCAAATTATATCAGTCTCTTGCCAGAAAAGGATTTACTTACGGAGAGATTCAGCAGGCTTTGAAAGCGTTATCTTAACGTCGACAGGATGGCGCCTAAATTTTCAGAATATTTTATATTTGTGGAGACAATACCGGGTTTTTGCTTGACATAAACATGCAAAAAGTATAATATTATTATGTTGTAAGTTGCAAAACCCGTGAAAGGGAATGCATGCACAATGAAAATTAAATAAGGAGGTGCTCCTGTGGCTGATGTTATTATTGCTGTAATTATCGCTGTTATCGTCTCTGCATGCATTACATGGTTTGCTGCGGTTTCTTACTGCAAAAAAGTTGCGGCGGACAAGATTGGCAACGCAGAAGACAAAGCGAGACAAATAATAGATGATGCCTTAAAGACTGTGGACAGCGAGAAGCGTGCTCTGGAAGAAGAAAAACGCAAATCTCTGTTGGATCTCAAGGAAGAATCCATTAAGTCGAAAAATGAGCTCGACAAAGAGATCAGAGAGCGCAGAAACGAAGTTCAGAGAATGGAACGCCGCGTTCTTTCCAAGGAAGAAGCGTTGGACCGCAAGACGGAAACGCTTGAGCGGAAAGAGCAAAGCTATAATTCCAAGTTGGACGATTTAAACAGGAAAAAGGCAGAAATATTAGAGCTTCATGAAAAGCAGGTACAGGAACTGGAACGGATCTCCGGATTAACCTCCGAACAGGCAAAAGAGTTTTTATTAAAGAGTGTGGAAGATGATGTGAAACATGATACTGCGGTTCTGATTCGGGAAATGGACAGCAGGATCAAAGAAGAGGCCGGCAAAAAGGCGAAGGAATACGTAGTCAATGCAATTCAGAGATGCGCTGCCGATCATGTGTCGGAGACGACCATTTCGGTTGTGCAGCTGCCGAGCGATGAGATGAAAGGACGGATTATCGGACGGGAAGGGCGTAATATTCGCACCCTAGAGACGATGACCGGCGTAGAGCTGATCATTGATGACACCCCGGAAGCGGTGATTTTGTCTGGCTTCGATCCCATTCGCAGAGAGATTGCGAGAGTGGCGCTTGAGAAGTTGATTGTCGACGGGCGGATCCATCCGGCGCGTATTGAAGAAATGGTAGAGAAGGCGCAAAAAGAAGTCGAAACCAATATCCGTGAAGAGGGTGAAAACGCAACGCTTGAGGTTGGCGTAAACGGTATTCATCCGGAACTTGTCCGGCTGCTCGGCAAGATGAAATTTCGTACAAGCTATGGACAAAATGCGCTCAAGCATTCCATTGAGGTGGCGCAGTTGTCGGGATTGCTTGCAGCGGAAATCGGCGTTGATGTGCGGATTGCCAAGCGGGCCGGTTTGCTGCACGATATTGGCAAGGCCGTCGATCATGAGATGGAGGGATCACATATTCAGTTGGGCGTAGATCTTTGCAGAAAGTATAAGGAAAGTCCGATTGTGATCAATGCAGTGGAAGCGCATCACGGTGATGTCGAACCGACGTCACTGATTGCCTGCATTGTACAGGCAGCGGACACGATTTCAGCGGCGCGCCCGGGCGCAAGAAGAGAAACACTCGAAACATATACAAATCGTTTAAAGCAGCTTGAAGATATTACAAATTCTTTCAAGGGCGTTGATAAATCTTTTGCTATTCAGGCAGGACGGGAGATTCGGGTTATGGTTGTTCCAGAAAAGGTTAGTGATGATGATATGGTGCTGATGGCGCGTGAAATCTCAAAACAGATTGAGACAGAACTAGAGTATCCGGGCCAGATCAAAGTGAACCTGATCAGAGAATCGAGAGTAACCGATTACGCGAAGTAAATCGCGATAGGATGTTATGAAATCCATCGGTCGTCTGCGGTGACCCGCCGACGATTGGTGGATTTTTTGCTTCTGAAAATCGAGGTATGGTTGAAAGGAGGCGAAGAGATGAATTTTAAAAGAAGAATTTCCGGCGTCATTTTGGCGTTCGTTTGCGCCGGTTGTCTCTTTTGTTGCTGCATTACGTTTGTATTGTATTTTAAGCCGTTTTATTATTGGGAGATCGGGCAGTTGGGCATCGTAGAGTTGTCCGGCATGGACAGAGAAGAAATTGCCAAAAATTATGATGCGCTGATCCGGTATAATCTGCTGTGGAACCGGGATGAACTTACCCTGCCTGATTTTCCGGTCTCGGAAAGCGGACGTATTCACTTTCAGGAAGTCAAGGCGGTATTTGACATTGTGCAATGCGGCGCGGCTGCGGGACTTATTGTCAGTGTGGTTTGGGGGATCTACAAAATCAGAAAACGCGAAGTGCAGTTTTTATACGGAGCCGCATTGCTAGGGATTTTTGCACCTGTATTGTTAGGATTGTGGATGCTCTTTGACTGGGACTCTCTGTTTTATACGTTTCATGATGTGGTGTTTCAAAATTCGTATTGGCTGTTTGATCCGAGCACAGATCCGGTGATCACGATTTTGCCGGACAGTTTTTTTCTGCACGCTGCTATATTGATTTTATGCGGACTTCTTATTGGAAGCGTATCGTTTTTGGCGACGGGATGTTTTTTGCATAGACGTTTCAAAAAACAACAAAATAAATAGATATTTTAAGAACATTGTATTTTTTCTTGAAATTTATGGCATTCTGAAGTATACTACAATAATTGAGCAGAAAGAAGTACACACTTATCGCTGCCCGGTCAGGCAGCAGAACGGAGGAAGTTATGTCTTTAGCACTATCAAACAAGGCAAAAGTAGTGAAACCCAGTTCCACACTTGCTATCACGGCAAAGGCAAAAGAAATGCGCGCAAATGGACTGGATGTAGTTGGCTTCGGGGCAGGTGAACCGGATTTTAATACGCCGGACAATATTTGCCAGGCAGCGATTACAGCGATTCAGGATGGTTTTACAAAATATACGCCGGCATCCGGGACGCAGGAGCTCAAAGAAGCGGTATGTCAGAAGTTTGAAAAGTTTAATCATATTCACTATGAACCGAATCAGATTGTGATCAGCAACGGCGGAAAACATACGCTGATGAATGTTTTCACCGCTATTTTAAACCCTGGAGACGAGGTGATTGTTCCCGCGCCGTTTTGGCTGAGTTATCCCGAGATGGTCAAACTGGCCGACGGGATTCCGGTTTCGGTTTACGGAGATCAGGCAAATTCTTATAAAATTACTGCGCAGCAGCTGCAGGAAGCTATTACGCCCAAGACGAAGGCGGTGATTTTAAACTCGCCGAGTAATCCGACGGGCATGGTATATACCCGCGATGAATTGGAGGCAATCGCCAAGGTTGTGGTGGATAATGATATTTATGTTGTGTCGGATGAGATCTATGAGCATCTGACGTATGGGGATGCAGAGCATGTCAGCATCGCCTCCCTCGGAGAAGATATTTATGAGCGGACAATTACATGCAGCGGCCTGGCGAAGAGTTATTCGATGACCGGATGGAGAATCGGATACCTGGGCGCTTCTTCTCAGATTGCCAAGCTGATCGGCAGCGTGCAGAGTCATGCTACAAGTAATCCGAATTCGATCGCCCAGAAGGCGGCCGTCGAGGCGCTGACCGGTTCTCAGGACAGCGTTGAGAAAATGCGCAGGGAGTTTGATACAAGAAGACAGTATATGTATGAACGCGTGTGCGCAATGCCGCATGCGTCGGCGTTGGAACCAAAAGGCGCGTTTTATATGTTTATTGATCTGTCGGAAGCGCTTTCCATGTCCTATAAAGGCGAAAAGCTGCAGACGGCGGCGCGGTTTGCAGAAATTATTCTGGATCAGTATCAGGTTGCGGTTGTACCGTGTGCAGATTTTGGCTATGATGATCATATTCGTCTGTCCTATGCGATTGCCATGGATCAGATCAAAGTCGGCTTAGACCGCATGGAAGCGTTTTTAAAAGCGCTTGAGTAGCATATAAGCGGAGGCGTTTAAAGGCCGTCCGAAATCTCAGAGCATATACAAGCACTTTCCGCCATATATTGAAACAGTCAAGTATGGCGGGAGGTGCTTTTTGCCTTGTTGGGATTTGGAAAGATGCAGAGCAGATACGCCGGTGTGGGTGCATGGAACAAGTTTCTGCGGGCGTCTGTGGTGCTGACGGCGGTTTTGGGATTATGTGCGGGAATGCTCTGCGCGAATTTATTTTATGAGCAGATTTCCATGGGGTCGGCATTATTTGCCGGTTTTTTTCTGAAAGAAGAGCGGACGGGATATTGGTGGTTTCTTTGCAGGCAGCGGCTAGTCGGATATTTGTGTTTAATCGGCGCGGGCTGTTTTCGGATCGGAAAGTGGGTGATGTATGCGCTCATCATATGGTTTGGATTTTCCTTTGGTTTGCTCTGCGCGCTGTCCGTGGCGCAGTATT
Organism: uncultured Lachnospiraceae bacterium; assembly: GCA_944383325.1. Lineage (GTDB taxonomy): Bacteria > Bacillota > Clostridia > Lachnospirales > Lachnospiraceae > CALWPC01. The sequence continues at coordinate 59,791 of CALWPC010000050.1, forward strand.
CGCTTGTCGGAGTGCTGCTTTGTGCGTGCGGCCTGCTGCCTCAGGTGCTGTTTTATATTCCTGCTTTTTTTCTGTTGTTTCATGCGGTGATGCATTATGGCTTAAATATTGGAATAGCAGGCGGTGTGGCTGCACACCGGCGGACATACACGATTCTGGCGTTGATCGGCTTTTTGCTGTGCCTGGCAGGAGTATTTCTGGAATGTTATGTCAATCCTGAGCTCATGTTAATTTTGTTAAATAAATATTAATTATTTTTTACAATATCTGGTGCCTGAGGCGGACAGCCGCCGCTTTATTTTGTGTTCATGACGTATTATGCGCTGTTTCAGGCAAAATAGTGTAAAAAAATTGCTTGTTTTTGTGAAATAAAGTGCTTATAATAGGGATGAAATGTTAAGATATTTTTACGAAAGAAGGGAGCGTTCTGCATGAATCATTGGATAGAGGGCTTTATCCAATACTTACATGATGAAAAACAGTCGTCTGCCAATACAGTGTACTCCTATCGGAGAGATTTATGCAAAATGCAGTCCTGGTTTTCGGAGAATGGAATTGACGATCTGTGCGCGGTGTCGGAACAGAATTTAGCTTCCTATGTCGTGGCACTGGAGGACGATGGCTTTGCGAAATCCACAATTTCTAGAAGCATCGCCGCGATCAAGTCATTTTACGGTTATTTGTTTCGGGAGGGTCGCATCCGCAGGGACGTGACGTCGATGCTTCATTCGCCGAAGGTGGAGAAGAAGCTTCCCGGCGTATTGTCTGTGCAGGAAGTGGATTGTCTGTTGGGACAGCCGTTCGGCAGCAAGCCAAAAGAAATTCGGGACAAGGCGATGTTGGAACTGTTGTACGCGACAGGAATTCGTGTGAGCGAACTGATTCATTTGCAGCTTTCCGATGTCAATATGGAAATGTGTTACATTGTGTGTAAACTTTCGGACAGGGTGCGAAAGATTCCTTTTGGTTCTGAGGCGGAGAGGGCGTTAGCTCGTTATCTGGCGGACGCCAGACCGTTTTTGGCAAAAGATCCGGGGTGTTCCGTCTTATTTACAAACTGTTCCGGATCCCCGATGAGCCGCCAGGGGTTTTGGAAACTGATCAAATACTATGCAAACCGGGCGGGTATTGTATCAGATATTACTCCGCAGACACTAAGGCATTCGTTTGCCGCTCATCTGGTTGCCAACGGGGCGGATCTGCATGCTGTTCAGGAAATGTTGGGTCATTCCGATATTTCCACGACGCAGATTTATGCCAATCTAAACAATAACCGAATCAGGCAGGTATACATACAGGCGCATCCCCGCGGATAAGCGGGGATGCAAAAAACGGAGGGGAACTTGCGTTCTCCTCCGTTTTTATTAGGCTGTTCACAATCATTAGCCTTGCAGACTTTCATCAGTCAATTTCTTTCTGAAAATGCTGATAATCCTTTACTGATTCCCAGTGACCTCCCCATGTAAAGCCATGCTGTGTAAACAACTGATAAGCAAGGTCGTCTTCGTCGATTTTATATGCAAACTCTGCGGTGCGGTCGGCATAGGCAGCTGCCTCGGCAGGTACGACAATCTGCTCGCCGGTCGTTTCATCAACGGCCACGTACGGATTGTACAGCGGGTTTAAGTCCACGCAGATGCCCCAGCTGTGATCAGAAATATAAGTCGTTGATCCGGTTGTCAGCCGGAAATTGAACGCAGAAGTATTATTGGCTGCCATAGAGGCGTCGTCGTCTGCATTAAAGTCGTCGATCAGCCGGATGCTTTCGATCGGATAGCGCGCCTGATACAGTTCGTAAAAAATTTCCACCAGATCCTGGGCAATGGCTGCGTTACAGATTAATTCGCCTTCACAGTCCACATTTTCAAAATTGACATATAAAACGCGTACATAGCACAGAGCATCATATGATATTTTTGTATTTACGGATTCGTTAAAAGAGAGATCACGGATTCGCTCCATAAGCTCCGGTTGGTCCGATACACGTTCATAGTAGAAATCTTCCGCATACGTATAGCGGTTTGGGGATTCGGGATAGTATGGCGGCGTGTGCACGGAAGTCTGTGCGTTCTTCGCGGGTTCCTCCGTCGGTTCGGATGTTTGCCCCGGCTGAGGCGACGGTACTGTTGTTTCAGAAGGCGCTGCGGTTTCCAGTGAATCATTCAGGGAAGACAGATTCCGAAACGGCAGATATTCCGAAAAAGCAGCGATTAAAAAAAGACTGAGTACCAATATCATAATCAGAATTAAAATTGTGGTCAATAAACGGGCTGTTTTTCGGTTCATGTTGTTTTATCCTCCATAAATCTATTTAAAATTTCAGCAAAGCCGTCATGGTTGCAGTCCGCATTGGTAATATAGTCGGCGGCTGCCTTGACCTGGGGAGAGGCGTTTGCCATCGCGACGCCGATGCCGGCAGCCTGGATCATTGAAATATCATTTTCCGCGTCGCCTGCCGCTATCGCGTCGGTGATCGGAATATGTAAGTGATTGCACAGTGTCCGCACAGCATTGCCCTTGCTGATGCCGAGCGGGCAATACTCGAGCATAAAACTGCAGGAAAAAATACTGCTGCATCGCCCCTGTTCCCATTCGCGGTGCGCAGCCTGAAAATCCCGCAGCCGTTTTTCACTGCTTCGGTCAATGAGTATTACCTTCCACGGGTCATAGGAAAGATACTTTGCAATATCGGGAACGATGACTGCGGGTACCGAAATGGCCTGTTCGTAATAAGCAAGCTCCGGGGTGGCATGTTCGCAGAGCACGTTGGTCTTTGAATAACTGTGTGCGTGTATTCCCCAGGCATCCGCTTCGTCGAGAAGATAACGGACAAAGTCACGGCTAAGGCCTGTCTCGAATAGAATGGATGCAGTGTGACAGTCGTACAGCAGCGCCCCGTTGCTTGCGATGAGATAACAGCCCGGGCCGGTGAGATGAAGCTCTCTTGCCAGTTGAATGGCACTGGGAAGCGGGCGCCCCGTTGTGATTACGATCTGCCGTCCGCCTGCAAGCCACGTTTCAATCGCCTGTCTGTTTTTCGGAGTCACCTGCTTCGCGTCATTCAGCAATGTGCCGTCGAGATCGGTAAACATTATTTGGCTCACCCTGTATTCCTCCAATCTTTCAGTGATCAATGGATCTGGTTGGATGTACGTCAGATCTTTATCAGTATACCATAGCAAATGAAATTTGAAAATAATGTAAATTTTCTCAAAAAGTCTTTACAGTCAAATCTGATGTGTGATAATATTATACATAGTATTTTAAACTATATATTATGGTTTTGTGGAAATGAGGTTGGAATTGCTATGGATTATAAAATCATTGTAGACAGCTGCGGAGAATTCACAGAGCAGATGAAGCAAAATCCCTGCTTTGAAAGTGTTGCGCTGACATTGGAGGTCGGCGGCGTTTCCGTTGTGGATGATCAGACGTTTGACCAGGCGGCTTTTCTTCGTATGGTGAGAGAGTGTCCTGATTGCCCGAAATCTTCCTGTCCGTCGCCGGATGCTTATGTGCAGTCTTATACATCGGAGGCAAAGCGTATCTATGTGGTGACGCTGTCTGCGGAGCTTAGCGGATCATACAATAGTGCGGTGCTCGCAAAGAATTTGTATCTGGAAGAGCATCAGGGACAGCAGATCCATGTATTTAATTCCTGTTCGGCATCCGTCGGCGAGACCAATATTGCACTTAAAATTCAAGAGTGCGAGGAACAGGGGATGGATTTTGAACAGGTTGTCCGTACTGTTGAGGATTATATTGAACATAAGCGCACGTATTTTGTACTTGAGACACTGGAGACGCTGCGAAAGAACGGCCGTCTGACCGGCATCAAGGCGGTAGTGGCCAGTGTATTGAATATTAAGCCGGTGATGGGAGCCGATCGCGGAACGATTATTCAGCTTGATCAGGCGCGGGGAATGAATAAGGCTCTGGCGAAGATGGCAGATTATATTATCAGAGAAGTAAAAGAGCCGGAAAAGAAGCGCCTGGCGATTTCGCACTGTAATTGTCCGGAGAGAGCAAAACAGATCCGGGAAGATCTATTGAAAAGAGCAAAATTTCGTGATATAATTATTCTAAATACAGCGGGCGTCAGCACCATGTACGCAAACGACGGCGGAGTGATTGTCTCCGTATAGCCGATCAATGGCGTTGATGTGCAGCGCTGCGCAGGAATAGGAGATTATGTACGATGAGCATCGAAAAGGTGAATCAATACAAGCAGAGCAAAAAAACCCGGAAAGATGAAATCAAACGCGAAAAGAGACAGCGTATCATTGCGAGAGTGTTGGTCAGCGTAGTCTGCGTTGCGTTGGTAGGATGGATCGGTTGGTCGGTATACAGCAGCATCAGCGCGGGCAAGGAAGGAACCGATGCACAAAATGTCAATCTCACTCCTCTTGAAGATTATCTGGGCGGCCTGGAGACGGTAACGGCGGCTCCCTGATGGGGTTACAGCGGCGGAAAAGAGGTGAGCATATTGGATGTACATGACATGCAGGGCGGGGAGTTTGGTACCCGGAATGAAAAAATGCGTATCGTTCAGGAGTTGGTTCCTGGCAAGCAGGTGACAATGGCGCATGTGATCGCAAGTCCTGATCCGATTATTTATAAAAAGCTCGGATTGGATCTGACGATCGACTACCACCGGGCGGCGATTGGAATATTGACGATGAGCCCGAGCGAGGTGGCGGTGATTGCAGGAGACATTGCGATTAAGACATCCAATGTAGAGTTGGGATTTATTGACCGGTTCAGCGGTACCGTGATTATTACCGGGCGCATCGCCGAGGTGACGGCAGCGCTTCAGGCAATTTTAAATTATACGCGGGAGCATTTGGGCTTTACGGTCTGTGAGATCACAAGAACATAATATATATTCTGTGCGGTTTGCGGCAGGTATGGACGTGTCCGGCTTTCTTTTAACAGGAGGGCGGGCGCGTTTTTTATTCGACAGGATACATTTGTGTGCCGTAAACGTGGCGTCACAATCATTTCACATTTGCAGCAAGGTTAAGGAATTGCTTTTTTGGGGAAAATCCTGTACAATAAACTACAACTAGGCAAAAGCAACGATAAAGGCAAAAGGGGAGAGACTTGTGAGCATTGTTCATCGGTTTTTCAGAAAATGCGCCCAATGGCGGAGAAGTCTGCCGGATGGATTTGTTCGTTTTTCCGACGGCATCAGCGGTCTCGGCCCCCGGAATCTGACTGCGGTAGGCATTATGGTAATCGGGTTCGGGGTTATTTTATATGCGGTGTTAATTCCGTTTTATAATGATTACCAGAATCGCAAGATGCTCGAGAAATTTCAGCTAGCACTTCAGGCGACACTGGGCGATTCGACAGGTGATGGAGATCTGTTGGACGGAGACAATTATAAAGGAAGCGGAATGACGGAGGCGGAATATAATGAGCTTTCGCCCGAGGAACAGGCCAAAATTGACGCGCAGTTGAAAAAGGAGCGGGAAATCCTTGCGACAATCGGAAGTCAGCAGATTATCGGAGTGCTCAAGATCGATGCGCTTGGTCTGGAGCATGCCATTGTGGAAGGGACAGATTCGGTAAATATACGTGTGGCCGTCGGACATATCTCTGAATCGGATGAGATTGGAAGCTCGGGCAACTGCGCCATCGCAGGTCATCGCGGCGGTTACTACGGAGAGTTTTTTAAAAATATTGATCAGCTCAAAGAAGGGGATTTGATCGAAGTCACAGATTTGACCGGAACGGTGTATACATATTCGGTGTACAAGTCGGAAGTGGTCAAGCCGAGAGACTGGACGATTATTGAACCCGTAGAAGGACAGCGGACGCTGACGCTGCTTTCCTGTGAGGAAAACGGGACAATGCGCATTGCGGTGTGGGCGCGTATGATCGAAACGGTAGTCGACGATTCCGGTAATGAACAGGTACAGCTTGTGACGCCGGAGCCGACCGAGGAACCGACGCCGACACCGGAGCCGACGCCGACACCGGAACCGACTGAGGAACCGACACCGGAGCCGACGCCGACGATTTCTCCTGTGAGAACCGTGGAAATTCGCAATATTTACGATCAGGTAGTTTATTCCGGCACGACAAATGAAAACGGAGAGTGGAGCGCGTCTCTGCCAAATGGCACTTATACGGTCATTTTGACGGACTCTGAGGGGAATCAGGAGTTTCAGACACTGACGGTCGGCGACGGAGTGACGAGCAGAGTGTGCGAGATTATTGTATCCGATGTGACGGGGCGCACAGTGTACGCCGGCAAGACCGATGAGAACGGAAACTGGTCGGTGGACTTGCCGCCCGGCTATTATATTATTACAATTACGGATGTGTTTGGAAATCAGACGAGAGAAGAGCATATTGTGCAATAAAAAATATTACAATTTCGTAAATTTTTTTGTGAAATGTACCCAGAAAATACTTGCAATCACAGCGGGGGCATGCTATGATACAGTTGATACGATGAAATGGTTATAGGGATATAACCGAGCGTTCAAAATGACAATATCAAAGGGAAAAGGAGTTTTGATGGCGATGAAAATGATGAAGAAAGTGTTGTCGGCAGTAGCTGCTGCTGCTCTCGTAGTTGCGTCAGTTCCGGCGATCCCGACACAAGCCGCCAATGAGATCGTGAAGTATGATTTCGAGAGCGGACTGGGCGGCATGACCTCCACCGGTTTTGGTACGGATCCGACGATCGTGCAGGATGCAACGATGGGCAATGTGCTTCAGTTTGCGGATGGGGGCTCATCAAGTTACATAACAGGGCAGGAGGACAGCTCGCTTGCAAACGACAACGGAAAGGCCAACACGCGTATTGAGAACGGTACGCCGAGCAGCTTGCAGTTTGCAAATCCGTTTTGCGGAAAGTCGCTCACTGGGATGTCCATCTCGATGTGGGTAAAGGTTCCGTCGGGAGCCGGCTCACAGGCACCGGGTCTGCTTGGCTTTGTGTCCAACGATGTGACAAGGGAACATCCGGACAAAGTGGATTCCAGTGTTGAGGGAGATAAGTCCAATCTGGAATCATCTACTGGTAAATATGCGTTTGGTATTACCGGATCCAGTGTGACCGGAGCAGCAATTGACGTTCTTCCGATGCTTTATCTGGCAGGTCTGCATCATAACTGGTATATGTATGTTGACGAGCAGTCGACGTTCAACACCCAGGCAGATCAGTGGGTATTTATGGTAGTTTCCATTTCAAATGGCATTGAGGAAACAAAGGTATACGTAAACGGCGAGGATATTGACGGTGTTCCGAGCGCCGGTAAGCGTTATAACAAGGGTGAAGATGTAGGCGGAACAGCCGGAAACACAACCGAGCCGACGCTGACGGAGATTCTTACAATGGCGGATATGCCGACAGCATATGTTGGTTTCACCGGCTTCAGCCCGACAGTGTCAGGTGTTTGCATCGATGATCTGACATTCTATGATGCAGCAGTGAGCGGTGCAGAGGCAATGAATCTGTACACAACCGCACAGGCGGCAGTTGCAGGCAAGACCGCTTCAGGCGGTTCCGGCACAACGACGACAGCGGGCGGTACAAACGCGACAGCAGGTACAACCACTGGCGGCAGTACAGATGCGAACGGCACTGGTACGGCATCAACTTCTGGTGGCGGTAGCACGTCTAACGGATCAGGTAGTGGAAGCAGTACGACATCCGGTGGAACGACATCAACAGGCAGCACATCAACTTCCAGTACAAATAATACCAACCTTCCGCAGACCGGTGTTGTAGAGACGAGTGTTCTGGTAGCTTGTGGTGTGGCGGCAGTTGCAGGCGGTGCATTCCTGTTTAAGAAAAAAGATGCAAAAGAAGAAAATTAAATTCAGCTGATTTTTCAGTGGAGGGATTGCGGATAATGCGATCCCTCCTTTTTTAGGATGGTGTAGTGATGAAAAGACTGTTTTTGTGTGTATGTGCCGCGGTTCTGTTGACAGGCTGCGCACTGTTTCCGAAAGAAGAAGAGCTGACAACGACTCCGATCATTGAGGCCTATCAGCAGGAAGAATTTAAAATGGCTGAAGTCCAGAGAGGAGAGTTAAAGCACTATGAGACGATTGATGTAGTCACGCAGATGATCAATGAGACGCAGCTATCCTTTCCGTTTGATGATATGAGTTATGAAGGGTTTTATGTTCGTACCGGTGACCCTATATCCGAGGGACAGGTATTGGCAAAGCTGAGCGCGAGCGGAAAAGAACAGCTCGTCGGCGATTCTTCGGAGCTGACGCTGACGGCGCCGTATGATGGAATTGTCGTCTATGCGCGGGATATTGAGGAGGGCGAAAAGTCGGTCAGCGGACAGGTGGTTCTGATTTTAAATCAGAGCGATACGTTCATTCTCAGCGCCTTTACACCGTACTGGGATCGATTTGAAATTGGTCAGAATTATTTGCTTCACTATGCAGGCGAGGATTATCAGATGACTGCGGTAGATGCGGAGACAATCGGGATTACGCCCGCAGCCCGCCCGGAGGGTGAAGACGAGCCGTCCAGGGTATATTTTACGGTTCAGGCTCCCGGCTTGCTGCTGCAGTCTGGGCAGCAGGGTGAAGTGACAATTTTGCTGGAGCAGAAAGAGGACGTACTCTACATTCCTGCATCGGCGATTACGGTAGTGAATGATGAAGAAATTGTTTATGTGGAAAATGCGGACGGCATTCGAAGTACGCAGAAGGTGACAACCGGCATGCGCGCAAATGAATATGTGGAAATTGTTGACGGGCTGTCGGAAGGCGACAAGGTGATTTTGGAGTAAAAGGGCGGATGAACGATGAAGAATAAGAATTTTCAGAAATGGACTGCGCATCTCCTTGCAGTGATCCTTGCGGTCGCACTGCCGGGCTGTGGTTCGGATGTCCCGAAGCTTTTGGAGCCGATCGGTTCGGATGAAAATGTAGTGGAGGCAGTCCGCGGTGAAATGTATAATATGACGGCAACACAGACCAGTGTGGTGCCTCAGATGCAGTATGTCCGTATGGGCAGCGGACAGGGACTTGTAAAAGATATACCGGTATCGTTGGGTGATCAGGTTCAAACCGGAGATGTCTTAGTAGAGTTGGATGGCAGCGGGTTGGAAAGTCAGGTTGCGCAGATTGACGAGGAAATTGAGGAGATGACGAAGGCGAATGAGTACCTCAATGCTCTGGCGGAGACACAGATTCAGGTTGCTCAGCTGGAACTTGAAAAGCTGCGCGCCGAAGGCGCTTCACAGGAGGCAATAGATGCAAAATCGGCAGAGGTCACTACGCGCCAGGACAGGCTGTCGTCAGATCGGGTAGAACAGGAAAAGGAACTTGCAGAGCTTCAGCTGCAAAAAATGGAAGGCGGCTACAGCGGGACGCCGCTTACCTCGCCATGCAACGGTACTGTCGCAGCTCTTCGGGCGGGTTCTATCGGAGATACGATTGAGAGCGGCGCCGCGGTCGCGGCGATTGCGGTCGAAGGATCAAAGCAGCTGCGCGGAGAATATGTGGCGGAGGAAGTGTTAAATAGCGCGCATGAAGTATATGCCATCATCGGCGGAGAGCGCTATGAGATTACGCCGTCGCCGTATTCTCAGAATGAGCTGTCGATGCTGACTATGTTTGAGTCCACACTGTACGGCTCCTATTATCTCAATGATGCGGATGACGTAGAATACGGCGAAATGGCCTCCGTGGTCGTTGTCACAGATTATCGCGAAGATGTATTATATATTCCTGATAACGCGCTATACAGCGATGTGGATTCTTACTATGTTTATGTACAGACCGATGACGGAGAGCGGGAACGGCATGACGTAGAGATTGGATTTCAGTGGAATAATGCAGTTGAAATTTTGAGCGGCATTGAGGAAGGAGCGGTGTTATATGCGAAATAACAAAACGGCAAAACTTGCGGTGTGCATGGCGGCTGTTTTGTGTTCTGCGTGCCTTCTGAGCGGATGCGGAAAGGACAGGGAAAGAGAAGAGCTGCTTGAACAGTCGTTAGTTTCCGCGGATGATGAGGAGATTGGAACAAGCACCGCTCAGATCGGAAGTCTCCGGGAGGAGCTTACATTCAGCGGCGAGGTTTATTATCCGGTAATCCGGGAAATCACCTGTCCGGAAAGCGGTTATGCGCTGAAACAAATTGTGGTGGAAGTGGGCGATACCGTCAATTCGGGGGATCTGATTGCCGAGGTTGAGGCGCTGTCCGCAGAAGACGTCAATGCAAAGCAACAGCAGATTGATCAAAAGCAGAAGGAGCTAGAGGATGTCAGGGCATATACGAATCAGGAAATCAATTCTCTGACCGCTGAGCGGAATGCGGCCCAGACGGAGCTAGAACGGCAGATCTGCGATTTGAAAATTCAGGAACAGCAGCTTACAATGGCGCATATGGAAGAAGAATACGCAAAGGAAATTGCCGGACTGGAGGAGGAAATGCAGCAAATTCAGTCCGCAGAGACACTGGACGGAATCTACGCGCCGTATGACGGGGTGATCGAAGAAGTCAATTCGATTACTGCGGGGACGGTACTCACAGATTCCCGTCCGGTTGTGGCGATGTATTCTGTGGAAACCTGCCTGATTACGGCCAAGAACCCCGGAAATGTCCGCTATGGCGATGCGGTGACTGTGACGGCGGGAATCGGCGACGGGCGCAGGGAATACAGCGGACAGATTGTCGGCGCGGATAATGCACTCGATGAAGGCATTCAGGATGGCAATCTCTATATTAAGCTGACGGAAGACTATGATCCGGAAAATCTGAAAAATATTGAGATTGTGGCAACCGGCTATGAAGTCGAAGATGTTTTGGTTGTCAAAGCCAACGCGGTATTTGAGCAGAAGGATGAGAGTTATGTTTATTTGCTTCAGGATGATAAACTGATGCAGAGACATGTGATTGTCGGCGGTACCGACGGAGAGTACACCTGGATCTTGCAGGGGTTGTCCGAGGGCGACGTCGTATCGATACAGTAGGGGGTGAGCAGCGGTGTTGGATTTTGTTATCCAAAAAATGTTAAATCGAAAATGGATTGTGATTTGTCTGCTCATCGGCAATATTTTGCTTGTGGGTATTGCGTGCTGTAACCCGATGTATACGGATGCCGTACAGCAGAAGACGCTCAGCCGGAATATGAGCAAATTTGTAGAGGACTATAATCGGTATCCGGGTACGATTCAACTGGATGCAAAATTGACTGTCAGTGAGGAGACAAATACAGCGGAGACATTTGTCCGCGCGCGGGATGCGATTGCCGAGATCAGGGATCGTCTTGCCGTTCCGTCTGTGATGGAAATTTACCATTATTATGTTCCAAAGTCGGAGGCAACGACAGATTATACATACGACGGAGAGCAGCTTCAGAAATCACTCGCCGTTGGCTGTATTTCCGATTTTCCGGAACATGTGCAGATGGTGTCCGGGGAGCTATATTCGGATGAAGTCGGGGAAGACGGCGTGATTGACGCGGTAATCAGTCAGAAGGGACTGGTAACGCAGAAGCTTCTGATCGGTGAAACGCTGACTTTTGATGATTTAAAGGATCAGGAGGGAGATCCGGTTCGCATCCGGATCAGCGGCGTGTTCGAAAACAGCGAGGAAGAAGACCTTTACTGGGTGAACAGTCCGAGTACGTTTACTTCGGAAATTTTAATTTCGGAGAATATTTTTAATGAGTATTTTATTGATTATGAACAGCCGGTCTATGATTTGCGGGGAGCGTTCTATCTGTTACTGGACGATGAGGAGATCTCGAGCGCGGATGTTGACACGCTGCTTGGCAGGACAAAAGAGTATTCAAACGAGTATTCGCAGTTGTCGAATGTTACGTTTCGGGCGTTTTATACAACGCTTCTGGAAGAACATCAGGTGACTGCCAGAAAAGTCCTCTCGACGCTTCAGATTTTGCAGGTACCTATTCTGGTGCTTTTGGCGGCGTTTATTTTTATGGTTTCCAGGCAGATTATGGAAATTGAAAAAAATGATATTGCGATTTTAAAGAGCCGCGGAGCGAGCAAGAAACAGTTAGTAACTAGTTACCTGATCCAGAGCAGTATTTTGGCGGGTATTGGACTGGTGGCCGGTATTCCGCTTTCCATGATTCTTTGTCAGATGTTCGGATCGGCAAATTCGTTTCTTGGATTTGTGCAGAGAAGTGCTCTCCATATCCGTATTTCGCCGACAGTGCTGCTTTATGCGCTGTTCGCTTCGGCGCTTTCTGTAATCGCGATGACGCTTCCGGTTTTGCGGTATGCGGATTTGACGATTGTGGAACATAAGCAAAAACAGAGCGACAAGAAAAAACGGGTCTGGTGGCAGAAATATTTTCTGGATGTACTGTTATTGGCTGTGTCGCTGTATGGTCTGTATACGTTTAGCAATCAGAGAGAGTCACTGGCGGAGAAGGTGGCGGACGGCGGCGCGTTGGATCCATTATTGTTTTTATCATCTTCATTGTTTATTATCGGGACGGGGCTGTTGGCGCTGCGTGTCATTCCGCTGCTGTTGTCCCTGATTTTCCGTATCTGGAAAAATAAGTGGGATCCGGCGGTGTATGCTTCATTCTTGCGAGTCCTGCGCACAAAAAACAAGATTTATTTTATTATGCTGTTTATGACGCTTACGATCTCACTTGGGATTTTTAATGCCAAGACAGCGCGCACAATTAATCAGAGTGAGGAGGAACGTATCAGCTACGCAGTGGGAGCAGATGTTGTGCTCCAGGAACGATGGAGCGACGAGGAGGAGTCAGAGGTTGAACAGGCTGTTCAAGCACAGCTGACAGAGGATGAGCAGGATGGTGACCGCTCTGAAAACGATCGGAACGAATCCGATCAGCAGCCGCTCAACGCAGACGATTACACAGAGCCTGATATTGATAAGTATGCTTCTATTGAAAATGTGGTTAATGTGACTAAAGTGTACCGCACGGAAGATGCGCATATTTCTGTGGAGGCAACGGTGGCGGAAAAGCTCAATAAGGGGCGACAGATGACTGAGGAGGACAACGAAGAGAACGAGGATTGGGGAAGTCAGCAGGTGACATCGCAAAACATTATCCTGATGGGAATCCAGACAAAGGGGTTTGGCGAGATCTCCTGGTTTCGGGATAATTTGCTGCCGACACATTGGTATCATTATTTGAATGCCATTTCACAAAATGCTTCGGCCGTTCTGGTGTCTTCGAACTTCAGAGATCAGCTAGGCTATCAACTCGGAGATGCGCTCACATATACAACGGCGACCGGAGCCAGTGTGCAGGGGACTATTTTTGGCTTTGTAGATTACTGGCCGACGTATCAGCCGACGACGACGGAGACGGCGGACGACGGGACAGAGGTTACCCTGGATGAATATCTGGTAGTGGCCAATTTACAAAAGCTTCAGACGGTAGACGGAGTGTTGCCCTACCAGGTTTGGTTGGATGTGGACGGTTCCACACAGCCGATTTATGATTTCATTGGTGAAAAGCAGATTAAGCTTGTCAGCTTTGAGGATCGGCAGGCGGATCTGATTGATATGAAAAATGAGCCGATGATTCAGGGCACGAACGGAAGCCTGACGGTTGGTTTTATTGTAGTGCTTATTTTGTGCGGGGTAGGCTTTTTGATCTACTGGATTATTTCCATTCAGTCGCGCGCGCTGCAGTTTGGTATTTTCCGCGCAATGGGTATGACGATGCGGGAGTTAATCGAAATGTTGATCGGCGAGCAGGTTTTCATTACGTTGCCGTCGCTGATTATGGGCGCAGTCATCGGACTGGTGGCATCCAGTTTGTATATTCCGCTCATTCAGATTGCATATCAGAGCACAGAGACGGTGCTTCCTGTTCTGGTAGAGTCTGCAGTGGCTGACATTATCAAAATGTTTATTGTCGTTTTGGTTGTCATCGCGATCTGCATTGCAATACTGGGATGGCTGATTTCAAAAATTAAAATTTCGCAGGCGCTGAAATTGGGCGAGGATTAAAATGCAGAATGAGAGGTGATTGCATGGAGTGGACTGAAGGTATTATGATGGAGACAAGAAATGTCAGCCGGTGTTTTCCAATGCCGGACGGAGAGGACTTTTATGCGCTCAGAGACATTAACATCGGTATTCCCGCCCACCGTTTGACTATTCTGCGCGGACGGTCCGGTTCAGGGAAGACGACGCTGATGAATATTCTCGGAGCGCTTGACAAACCGAGCACCGGCCAGCTTCTGTTTGACGGGGAGGATATAACCGGCTGGAATGAAGATCAGTGCAGTTTGATGAGACGGGAAAAAGTCGGATTTGTTTTTCAGTCAGTGGCACTGATTCCGATGATGACGGCATATGAAAATGTGGAGTACGCGCTGCGACTTTCCGGATATGAGGGAAACCGGCAGGAGCGCGTGGAGGAATGTCTGAAAATGGTCGGCCTGTCCGCCCGCATGCATCATATGCCGGAGGAAATGTCCGGTGGGGAGCAGCAGCGCGTGGCGATTGCCAGAGCGATTGCACACAGGCCGAAAGTGCTCTTTGCGGATGAGCCGACAGCAGAGTTGGATACGAATACGGGACTGCAAGTTGTGAAAATTTTTAAGACGCTTGTGGAACAGGACGGGGCGACTATTGTGATGACAACGCATGACGTCGGTTTGATGGAAATCGGGGATAAAGTATTTGAACTGGAGGACGGTGAGATCATCAGTGAGCGATAATAAGACCTATTTGATTGAATGCGACAACCTGGTCAAAATATATAAGACGAAAGATATTGAAGTAATGGCGCTTCAGGGGTTGGATATTGCGATTGAGGCCGGCGAGCTGATGGCGATCGTCGGAAACAGCGGAAGCGGCAAATCCACTTTTTTAAACATGATCGGCGGCCTGGACCGTCCGACGGCGGGACGATTGTTCGTGGATGGTAAGAATTTGTTTACGTTGAGTGAAAAAGAGTTAGTGAGCTATAAAAAAAATACGGTCGGGTTTGTCTGGCAAAATAATGCCCGCAACTTGCTTCCCTATCTGACAGCACAGCAAAATGTGGAGCTTCCGATGATTTTGGACGAGGCGAAGGATCGGAGCGACCGGGCGCAGGCGCTGCTCGATCTCGTAGGGCTGAAAAGCAAAAAGGACAGCAAGTTAAGTCAACTGTCCGGAGGGGAGCAGCAGCGCGTGGCCATCGCCATTGCGCTCGCCAATCATCCCAAAATTCTGCTTGCAGACGAGCCGACAGGTTCCGTGGATGCAAAGACGGGAAACTATATTTTGGATGTATTTCGCAAGGTGAATGAGGAGATGGGTGTGACCGTGATTATTGTCACACACGATCTGACGCTTGCGAATCGGGTAAACCGCGTCGTGTCTATCCGGGACGGTAAGACGAGCAGCGAGCGCATACGCCGGCGCAGTTACCTGGAAGAGCTGCAGGAGATTACATCGTTTAAAGATATGACGGAGGAACAGCAGGCGCTTGCCTATCGGCATGAAGAATATGCAGTTCTTGATCGGGCAGGCCGCGTGCAGATTCCTAAGGAGATGTTGGAACAGATCGGCGTGACTGGAAATCGGATACGGCTTGAAGTGTCTGACCAGACGATTGTGATCCGGCCGGAGGAGTGAATGTGCAGCGCTTTACGGGTTGGCAGCAGTGGCGTTGATTGATAAAGTGCAGGCGTGTCTTCAAATATCGATGCAAATAGTGGAATTTCGTGTTATAATCAAATCATAAAAGTCAATTTAGGCAACATCGATATTGATGGAAGACGCGAAAATACAGTGAGGGAGGACATGGAGCAGTGGCGGACGCAAAGAAGGTATCGGACAGCAAATGCTCGTTTACAAAGAGTCGAGGTCAAACAATCCCGCTAGGGGTTTCAAAGACAAATGCAGGAATTAATTTTTCGGTCTGTGTAAAGCGGGATCAATCCTGCGCGCTTGTGTTGTATCAACGGGGAGAACGTCAGCCGTTCGCAAAAGTCGCCCTGGATGTATGCGATGGACAGGGTGACGTGCGTGCGGTTGAGCTTGCGGGACTGTCCGGCAGACATCTGGAATATGTGTATGAAATCGACGGTCAGGAAGTGCCGGATCCGTATGCGAGATGTATTTATGGCACAAAAAAATATGGAGAGACGCCGCAGTATGTGCGGTGCGGCATTCCAGACGGAGATTACGACTGGGAAGATGACCGGGCGCCGGCGCATCCGCTGAGCGATGTGATTGCCTATAATCTTCATGTGCGTGGATTTACAAAAGATGTCTCCTCGAAGGTGAAAAAAAAGGGCACGTTTGGAGGAATTATAGAGAAAATCCCATATCTGTGCGAGCTCGGGGTGAATCAGATTGAATTGATGCCGGCGTATGAATTTCCGGAGCTATATTCGGATCCGGCCCTGATGACGCCGGAAATCACAAAGAAAAATTATTGGGGTTACGGTCCTGCGCTCTTTTTTGCACCCAAGGCGTCCTATGCGGCGTCGGATCGTCCGTGCACGGAATTCAAAGATTTGGTGAAAGCCTGTCACCGGTCGGGCATCGAACTGGTAATGGAGTTTTATTTTCCTGAACACACGAGCCTGGCGATGATTGCCGACTGCCTGCGTTACTGGGTGATGGAATATCATGTAGACGGGTTTCACATCAATGCGCTGCCAACCGGTTATATGAGCAGTCTGGCGGTGGATCCGATTCTGTCAGCGACCAAACTGTATGCATCGGATTTTCCCGATTTGAGTGCCGAGGCGGATGCCGGTCATCTTGCACGCTATCACGACGGCTTCAGTGGGGCAATGCGGAGGATTTTAAAGGGAGACGAAGATCAGCTTCACGCTTTTATGTATTATTTGTGCGAACACCCGCAAGACACAGGGGTGATCCATTATATCACCAGTCACAACGGGTTTACGCTGTGCGATTTGGTGTCCTATGATCAGAAGCACAATGAGGACAATCACCAGAATAACTGCGACGGGAGTGATTTCAATTTCAGTTGGAATTGTGGCCAGGAGGGAAGAAGCCGAAAGCGCAAAGTACTCGCTCTTCGCCGCAAACAGATGAAAAATGCGCTAGCGCTGCTGTTGTTTTCGCAGGGGACGCCAATGCTGCTTGCGGGCGACGAATGCGGCAATTCCCAGGAGGGAAACAATAATCCATATTGCCATGACAGCAAGCTGACCTGGGTGCAGTGGAATAATGCAGTTTCAAAAGAAATGCAGCCGTTTGTCAGGAAATTGATTGCACTGCGGAAACGTCATCCGATTTTACACAGCGCGGAGCCGCTGAAATCCATGGACGTCAATGGGAACGGTTATCCGGATGTATCGTTTCACAGTGACAAAGCGTGGTATGTGGAGATGGAGCCGTACCGGAGACATGTCGGGGTCATGTACTGTGCAAGTCAGACGGATTTTTTATACGTGGCTTTTAATTTTCACTGGCTTTCGCATGATTTTGCGCTTCCTTACCTGCCCTCACAATATGTCTGGAAGATGCTTATGGATACGAGCGTTGAGGGAGAGCATTGTATCGAAGAGCCGGAAAATGCGGTCAGCATTTCTGATCAGAGAAAAATTGTCGTACCGGAGCGCACCGTGGTACTGTTGATTGCACAGGAAAGAGAACCGGAGCAGCAAGAGAAATGAAGCAGCTGCAGAGGGGGTTTGGAGGCTATGCCGGAGAGCTTGGTAGTTCAGAGTTAAAATGGATTGCCATGCTCTGCATGGTGATTGATCATATCGGTGCGGTGTTTGAGGTGCAGCTTGCCGGATGGTATGATGTTTTCCGGCTGATTGGCAGATTTGCGTTTCCGATATATTGTTTCTTACTGGTATACGGGGTTGTGCACACGCACAGCCGTTTCCGGTATGCCTTGCGGCTGTTGTGTTTTGCCTTCATCAGCGAGCCGTGCTTTGATCTGGTGTTTCACCATACGCTGTTGGAATTTGATTCGCAGAATGTGTTTTTTACGCTGTTCCTTTCCTGTTGTATGTTGTGTGTTTGGGATTGGTGCCCAAAGTGGTGGGGCAGATGGTTAAGCGTGTGTGCTGCTGCGGCGGCAGCGGTGCTGCTTCGGTGCGACTATACTTATCGGGGTATTTTCTTTGTCTTTTGTTTTGACCAGATGAGAAGAGGGGCCGATTCCGGGCGCAGGCATATACAGACAGCGGCGGCAGTGCTTTTTATTGCGGTGGATTTGTTTTGCTTTGGGCGTATCCTGACCGGAGACGGCCGGATTGCGTGGCCGTTGTTGCCGCAGAGGCTGTTTGGATTTTATAATCAGGACGTGGCCGTCCTGGCGCTTGTACTTCCCGCTGTGTACGGAGAACAAAGGCACGGCCGGCAGAGCGGTTGGCAAAAGTGGATGTACTATGCTTTTTATCCGGCGCATTTGTTGGCATTATATTTTATTGCATCTTTTGTATAAATTATGATACAATAGATAGGCAGTGATGCCTGGTGATCATGCATCACTGTACAATATTTTAAGGAGTTACCCGGAGGTTTAAGTGGTTTATGATTCAAGATAAAAAGACATTATTCAGCGGTATGCAGGCGACAGGGACATTGACGCTCGGTAATTTTGCGGGAGCGCTCAAAAATTGGGTGACACTTAGCGACCAATATGAGTGTTTTTACTGCGTAGTGGATTTGCATTCGATTACCGTGCGGCAGGATCCGTCGACGCTGCGCAAACGCGCGCGCGATCTGTTGACGCTTTATATTGCAGCCGGACTGGATCCGGTAAAAAATTGTATTTATTACCAGTCACATGTCTCTGCGCATGCGGAATTGGCATGGATTTTAAATTGTTTTACTTATATGGGAGAATTAAACCGCATGACGCAGTATAAAGATAAATGCGCCAAACATGCGGATAATATTAATGCCGGCCTGTTTACATACCCGGTGCTGATGGCGGCGGATATTTTGCTGTTTCAGTCGGATGTCGTGCCGGTAGGCATAGACCAGATGCAGCATCTGGAAATTACGAGAGATATTGCGCAGCGTTTTAACGGCATTTATGGCGAGGTATTTACGATACCGGAAGCATATATCGGCAAATCAGGGGCAAAAATCATGTCGCTTCAGGATCCGACAAAGAAAATGTCCAAATCCGACGAGAATCCGAACGCGAGTATTTATCTGACCGATGATCCCGATACGGTCATCCGTAAGTGCAAGCGCGCAGTGACCGATTCCGGGAATGAAATTGTATACCGGGAGGATAAGCCGGGCATTTGCAATCTCATGGATATTTATATGGCTATGACCGGCAGGAGTGTAGCTGAGGTGGAGCGCGAGTTTGACGGAAAAGGCTATGGAGAGTTTAAGATGGCGGTTGGCGAAGCCGTTGTCTCGGTGCTTCGGCCAATCCAGGAGCGGGCGGAGAGTCTTAGAAAAGACAAGGCATATCTTGATTCGATTATCAAAGAAAACGGAGAAAAGGCGGCGTACATTGCAAATAAGACTTTGCGCAAGGTTCAGCGCAAGGTTGGATTTCCAGATCGGATCCGTTGAGCGGACAGGTTGGATCATTACACAAAGCGAGTGGTCGTAACACGGGATCGGTGTGAAGGAGGCTCATTATGGCAGCAGGCAGAGATGTTTTGTATGTGGGAACATATACACACGGTACAAGCGTAGGCGTACATATTTATGATATGGATCCGGAAGTCGGCGCGCTGACGGAGCGAAAAGTGATTCCAATTAATAATGCGTCGTATCTGACCGTGTCGCGCAGCGGAAAATATTTATACTCGATTGCGGATGAAGGCGTGGAGGCGTACCGTATTCTTCCCGACGGAGATCTGGAGTATATTAATCAGGCGGGCATTCGGGGAATGCGTGGATGCTATTTATCGACAGACAGCAAAGACCGGTTTTTATATGTGGCCGGTTATCATGACGGAAAAGTGACGGTCATGTCGCTGAATAAAGACGGCAGTATCGGTCATATATGCGACGGGATTTTTCACAAAGGAATCGGGAGCGTTGCGGACCGGAATTTTCGCCCGCATGTAAACTGCGTCATTCCGACGCCGGATGAAAAGTATTTGTGCGCAGTCGATCTGGGACTGGATCATGTAAAGATCTACAGTGTGGATCCACATACCGGAAAACTGCGGTTAGTAGATATATTGCGGTGCGAGCTAGAATGTGGACCTCGCCATATGCTTTTTAGCAAAGACGGCCGCTTTGCCTATCTGATCTGTGAGATCAAAAATTATATTTCGGTGTATGCTTATGACGGAAGCGGAAAAAACCCGAAATTCGAATGGATTGAGAATGTGCGTACGATCAGCGATCAGTCGGCGAAGAGTAACAGCGCGGCTTCCGGCATGAAGCTTTCGAAAGACGGGCAGTATTTGTATTGTTCGAACGCCGGCGAGAACAGTATGGGTATTTTTCGAGTGAATCAGCAGGATGGGACATTGGAGAAAGTTTGTATTTTGCCTGTGAGCGGAGATTATCCGAAGGATATTGATGTGTTTTCCGGGAATCAATTTGTTCTTGCACTCAATCATGAGTCGAATTCCATCACGACCTTTCATGTGAATTATGAAAAGGGTACGATTGCGATGAATCGGGCGCCGTTATATGTGGAAACGCCGAATTGCGCACTGGTACTGCATTTGGATGAAACCGACTGATGAGCACAAAACCGTTCTCATACTACCGCAGTTGATGAATCGCCTGTAATGATATTTGCAAAGGCGTATTGCTCGCGGAGGTGAGAACGGCTTTTCTTTGTTGTTTAATTCCCGAAATGGTTTTTCGGGCAGTAAATTTGTTTCAGGTGTGCAACCTGGGAACCCATATTCGTGAGCAGGGCATCCGCTACTGTGAGAGCAGCCATACTTTCCACGACGACTACGGCGCGCGGTACAATCACGGGATCGTGGCGCCCGCCGATGGCGATGTCCGTTGTATTTCCGTCTGTTGTCACGGTTGTCTGGGATGCGCTGATGGACGGTGTGGGTTTGATATGCGCGCGCAGAGTGATCGTGCTGCCGTCGCTGATGCCGCCGTAAATTCCTCCGGCATGATTGGAGTTTTTGATGAGCTGTCCGTCCTCGGCGTGCATCTGATCATTGTTTGTGCGTCCGGTTGCCTTCGATGCGAGCGTACCGTCTCCGATTTCAACCGCCTTGACAGCGCCGATAGACATCAGCGCTTTTGCAAACGAGGCGTCCAGTTTATCAAAACACGGTTCGCCAAGACCTGCAGGGCAGTTGAAAATTTTGCATTCCACAATTCCGCCGACAGAGTTTTTTTCCTGCATGCATGCGGTGATCAGCGCAGCGGCTTTTTCGGCTGCGTCTGCGTCCGGCATGTACAGTGCGTTATTTTGGATCTCCTGTTCGCTAAATCGAGCGGGATCGATTTGGATGTCTCCGATGGATAGCGTGTAAGTGCAGAACGAAATGCCAAGCGCGCTTAAAAGCTTGACGGCAACTGCGCCGGCGGCCACGCGGCCGATTGTTTCGCGTCCGGAGGAGCGGCCTCCACCGCGGTAATCGCGGAAACCATATTTCAGGTCATATGTGAGATCGGCATGCCCCGGACGGTAGACGGAGGCGATCTTTCCATAGTCGGAGGAGCGTTGATTTGTATTATAAATGAGCATAGAAATTGGGGTACCGGTCGTTTTGCCCTCAAAAATGCCGGATAGGATTTCAATCTGATCTGCTTCCCGGCGCGGAGTAGAATATTTTGACTGGCCCGGTTTTCGGCGGTTTAGAAAGGTCTGAATGTCGTCCTCGCACAGAGACAGGCCGGCCGGACAGCCGTCGATGACGACGCCGAGCGCCTTGCCGTGCGATTCCCCCCAAGTTGTGATTTGAAAATGTGAACCAAATGATGAACCTGCCATGTTTACCTCGTTTCTGTTGCGGCGCAGTGCGGTCACTGTGTCGTACAATGTTCTTTTTTAAAAATAGTATAGCGGAAAGTGGTCTGCCTGACAAGAAGAACCGGTAAAGTTTTGCGGTGCGGTCTGTGGGCAGCGTGTATTTGAGAGAGGAGAACGCACTCACGATGGAACAGCTGACACCAATGATGCAGCAATATGTAAATACGAAAGAGGAGTATAAAGATTGTATTTTGTTTTATCGCCTCGGTGATTTTTATGAAATGTTTTTTGAGGATGCGGTGACGGCGTCCCGGGAACTGGAAATTACGCTGACCGGCAAGGACTGTGGACTTTCGGAGCGCGCGCCGATGTGTGGCGTTCCTTATCACGCCGTGGACAGTTATCTGGATAAACTGGTGGCAAAAGGCTATAAAGTCGCTATCTGCGAACAGGTAGAAGATCCGAAGCAGGCGAAGGGACTTGTGAAGCGGGAAGTGGTGCGTATTGTGACGCCGGGAACCAACTTGAGCGCGCAGGCGCTTGACGAGTCAAAAAATAATTATCTGATGTGTGTGGCGTATCTGGAAGATCATTTCGGAATTGCGGTTGCGGATGTGTCAACGGGGGCTTTTCATGTCACCGAAGTTGAGAACGGCCGTCAGTTTCTCGATGAAATGAATAAATTTACACCATCAGAAATTATTTGCAATCAGTCGTTTTGCATGAGCGGCATTGTGTTGGAGGACATAAAGGAACGGCTTGGCGTCACGGTGTTTCCGCTGGAAGAGGATTATTTTGACGAGGAGAGTGTAACCAAAAAGTTGTTGGCGCATTTTCATGCGGCTTCCGCCGAGACGTTGGGTCTGATTAATATGCCGCAGGGAATTCTTGCAGCCGGCGCTTTGCTTCAGTATTTATATGATACGCAAAAAAATGATTTGAGCCATATGTCTCATCTCACGCCGTATTTTATTAATAAGTTTATGATTCTGGACACCTCTACGAGAAGAAATCTGGAACTTACGGAGACGCTGCGGGAGAAGAGAAAGCATGGTTCTCTCTTATGGGTTCTGGACCGGACAAAGACGGCGATGGGCGCTAGGATGCTTCGCAGTTTTCTGGAACAGCCGCTGATTGAGAAAGCGGAAATTGTCGGACGGCAGGATGCGGTGGAGGAGTTATTCGCAGATGCCATTCTGCGCGAGGAACTGCGAGAATATTTGCAGCCTGTTTATGATCTGGAACGTCTGATCAGCCGAATCAGCTACGGATCGGCAAATCCGCGCGACCTGATTGCGCTGAAAACATCGATTGCGATTTTGCCGTCGATCCGGTATTTGCTTGAGCCGTTAAAAGCCGAATTTAACCGCGCAATTTTTGAGGATCTGGATGCTCTGGAAGATCTGTATGAATTATTGGAGCGCGCAATTGTAGAAGATCCCCCGCTTGCGCAGAAAGACGGAGGGATTATCAGGGAGGGCTATTCCGAAGAGGTTGATGAGCTTCGCCGGGCCAAGAGTGAGGGAAAGGACTGGTTGGCAAAAATTGAGGCGAAAGAGCGGGAGCGCACCGGAATCCGCAATATGAAAATCAAATTCAATAAGGTGTTCGGATATTACCTCGAAGTCACCAATTCTTACCGCGATCTGGTGCCGGATGATTATATTCGGAAGCAGACTCTGGCAAATGCAGAGCGCTATGTGACCGCGGAGCTCAAAGAACTGGAGAATAAAATTCTCGGGGCGGAGGAACGTCTTGTCTCCTTAGAGTATATCCTGTTTAAACAAGTGCGTGACACACTGGCCGGACAGGTACGCCGCATCCAGAAGACGGCGGATGCGGTGGCGCGGCTCGATGTCTTTGCTTCACTGGCGCATGTGGCGGTCAAAAACCGTTATGTGCGGCCAAAGATGAATGAACGCGGTGTGATTGAAATACAGGCAGGCCGTCATCCGGTGGTGGAAAAGACGATTTTGGGTCAGAGTTTTATTGAAAATGACACGTTTTTAAATAATACAAAAAACCGCGTGTCGATTATCACAGGGCCAAATATGGCGGGGAAGTCTACCTATATGCGGCAGACGGCTCTGATTGTGCTGATGGCGCAGATTGGAAGCTTTGTTCCGGCAAGAACGGCGAATATCGGAGTGGTCGACCGGATTTTTACAAGGGTGGGCGCTTCGGATGATCTTGCAAGCGGGCAGAGTACCTTTATGGTCGAGATGACGGAGGTGGCGAACATCCTTCGGAATGCAACGGCGGACAGTCTGTTGATTTTGGATGAAATCGGGCGCGGCACCAGTACGTTTGACGGGCTGAGTATCGCCTGGGCTGTTGTGGAACATATCAGTAATGTAAAACAACTCGGGGCCAAGACGCTGTTTGCAACACATTATCATGAACTCACTGAGCTTGAGGGGACGATTGACGGGGTTCATAATTATTGCATTGCGGTCAAAGAACAGGGGGATGACATTGTGTTTCTCCGCAAAATTGTCCGGGGCGGCGCAGATAAAAGTTACGGTATTCAGGTGGCAAAACTTGCCGGAGTGCCGGACGTCGTGATTGAGCGGGCAAAAGAGCTCGTCGAGGATTTGAGCGATGCGGATATTTCCATGCGGGCAAGAAAAATCGCCGAGGAGGCGCAGACAAAAAAGGCGCGTACATTAGACGAAGTGGATTTGGAGCAAATTTCTCTGTTTGATACGGTGAAGGATGATGATATTCTAAGAGAGCTTCGGGAAGTGTCGATCAGTGAGCTGACGCCGCTCGAGGCGCTGAATAAACTGAGCGAGCTGCAAAACAAACTGATTAACCGTTGGTAGTTTGAAGCATCAGGTGTGTCAGTACAAGTTGTCAGGAGGCATGAGAATTTGTGAGAAATGAGATTAAATTGTTAGATGCGGTCACGGTAGACCAGATTGCCGCGGGTGAAGTTGTGGAGCGTCCCGCCTCAGTGGTAAAGGAGCTTGTGGAAAATGCGATTGACGCAAAGGCCTCGGCCGTGACGGTGGAAATTAAAGAGGGCGGAATTCAGCTGATTCGTGTTACGGATGACGGAAACGGTATTCCTTCGGATCAGGTTGGACTGGCATTCAGCAGACATTCCACCAGTAAGATTCGGTGTATCGAGGATCTGAAAACGATTGCCAGTCTCGGTTTCCGCGGGGAGGCGCTTTCGAGTATTGCATCGGTATCGCGGGTGGAGCTGCTGACGAAGACGGCGCAGGAAATTACCGGGTCGCGGTATGTGATTGAGGGCGGAGAGGAATTGTCGTTCTCGGAGGCCGGCCTCCCGGATGGGACGACATTTTTTATCAGAAATTTGTTTTATAATACGCCGGCCAGGAGAAAGTTTTTAAAGACTGCGTCGGGCGAGGCAGGACAGGTTCAGGAACTGATGGTAAAGTTTGCGCTCTCGCATCCGGAGCTTGCGTTTACGTATATTCAGAACGGGCAGACAAAGTTTGTGACGTCGGGCAATGGAAAATTGCAGGAAGTGATTTATGAGTTGCTTGGAAAAGAGTGGGCCAAAGCGGTGATCCCCGTTTCGTTTTCCTGCGATGCGTTCCGGGCGGAGGGATTTATCGGAGAACCGCGGATTAGCCGCGGCAACCGCAATTATGAGTATTACTTTGTGAATGGAAGAGCTGTCAAGAGCCGGGTGCTCGCGGGGGCGATTGAGGACGGCTATCAGGGTCAGCTGATGCAGCACCGGTATCCGTTTGTTGTGCTGCTGTTGTCGGTGCCCGGAGATGAGGTTGACGTCAATGTGCATCCGTCAAAAATGGAAGTGCGTTTCCATAAAAAAGAACAGATTTACCGCGAGCTGTCGGGTTATATTCAAGAGCTGCTCAATAGCCGGCAGACCTTGCAGGAGGAAACATTTGCCTCACCGGCTTTGGAAAAAAACACGAATGCCGAAAAGGAAATTAAACCTGTTCGGGCAGCGGAGCCGTTTGAAAAGATGCGGCGCAAAGAGGAACTGGAAAAACGCATTGCACAAAAGTCAGAGCGTCCAAAGGAAAGCGCAGAACATTCCAATTCCTTTCAGGAGCTGTTTACAAAGCTGCGTCCCGCTGCTGAGCCAGATGCGTCCGCTGAGCAAATGACGTTGAGTGAGACAACGCTATTTAACGAGCCAAAACAGATTTCAGTACGGATGGTGGGACAAGTATTCGGCACATATTGGATTGTGGAATATGAGGAACAGATGCTGCTCATTGATCAGCATGCTGCTCATGAAAAAGTATTGTATGAACAGATGATGCTAGATCTGCAGACGAAGACCATATATTCACAGCAGCTGAGTCCGCCGGCGGTTGTGACGCTGTCTCCTGTTGAGGCGCAGAAGCTTGAAAGTTATCGGGAGTATCTGGGGCAGATGGGATACGAGATTTCCCATTTCGGCGGAAATGAATATGCCGTGCATGCGGTTCCGTCCAACTTGTATGGGTTGGCGGACAAAGAGCTGTTGCTGGATTTGCTTGAGGGACTGGAGGACGATACCGGACGGAAAAATGAGCAGAGGATTTATGACCGCATTGCGACGATGTCGTGCAAAGCGGCGGTCAAAGGAAATCATCGTTTTAGCGAGAAGGAGGCGGCTTATCTGTTTGAAGAGCTGCTTCGGCTGAAGGATCCGTATCATTGTCCGCACGGCCGGCCGACCATGATTGTAATGTCAAAGGCGGAATTAGAGAAAAAATTCCGGCGTATTGTGTAAAAGGCATACATCGGGTGATTCATATAGAAAACAAACAAATCGATTTCTATTTTCAATGATCCTTCAATCTTTTCTTTCTATAATGAGTTTGGAGGTGCCAGGATGAAGCTTTTACTTGTGGAAGATGAAAGAAGAATGGCGCAGGCGCTCTGTGAGCTTTTGCGTTTGGAAAAATATGATGTAGACTACTGCGCTGACGGAGCGGACGGACTCGATGCCATAGAAACCGGCATTTTAAGAAAAGAAAAAAACCATGCCGTTTTGGCGGTATTCAATGGTGGAGATGAAATTCCTGCGGATCAGAGGGATTTTCTATTTGAACGCTTTTATCGTACCGATACTGCAAGGACCGGGGAAAACAATCATTATGGATTGGGGCTTGCGATCGCGAAGGCGATTGTGAGTTCCCATAAAGGTTCCATTCACGTACGGTGCTATGACAAAAAGGTAGAATTTTACGCAAAAATTCCATTACAAAAATAAAAAACATTCTTTCAATTTTTTTCAATCTTCCTTCTGTATACTGATCCTATCAGAGATACAGGAGGATTTTTTATGGCTTTTCAAACAGTTTTCAAACGGTATGAGCTGAAATATTTATTGACAGAGGAACAAAAGGAAAAGGTATTGCAGGCAATGGAGCCCTATATGTCCCTTGACAAATATGGAAGAACGACTATCCGCAATCTGTATTTTGACACGGATACCTATCGGTTGGTCAGGCGTTCCATCGATAAGCCGACATACAAAGAAAAGCTGCGCATCCGCAGTTATGAGCGGGTGGAACCGAACAGTACCGTATTTGTGGAACTGAAAAAGAAATATCAGCAGGTAGTTTATAAGCGGCGGATTTCTTTGCCGGAAGCAGAGGCCATGGATTGGGTCACAGGCGGGCATTCTTGCCATATGGATACGCAGATTTCCGAGGAGGTTGATTATTTTCTCGATTATTACCGGGGGTTGCATCCTGCGGTTTTCCTCTCATATGAAAGGGAGGCGTTTTTTGCAAAAGACGGCTCTGATTTTCGTATTACTTTTGATGACAATATTCTGTTTCGGCAGGAGGAGTTGTCACTGGAATCGGATGTTTATGGCACTCCGCTTTTGCCGCCCGGGAAGGTGCTTATGGAAATTAAATGCACCGGCGGTATTCCGTTATGGTTGGTTCACGTGCTTTCAGAAGAGCATATTTATAAGACGTCTTTTTCCAAATATGGAGCAGCCTATTAGGCTGCAATCTATCCTCAATTAAAGGAGGTCGCCTGTCATGGCTGATACATTATTCCGCGGATTGTTTGATTCCGATCTTACTTCCGTTATTCGTGTAACAGATTTTTTGCTTTGCCTTGGATTTGCCCTGGTACTTGGTCTCATTATGACGTTTGCGTATATGTTTCGCTCCCGTTACACAAAAAGTTTTGTGGTGACTCTGGCCTTGCTTCCGGCAGTGGTCTGTGTGGTCATTATGTTAGTGAACGGGAACGTAGGTACCGGAGTAGCCGTTGCCGGCGCTTTTAGCTTAGTGCGGTTTCGGTCAGTGCCTGGTACGGCAAAGGAAATTTGTACCCTGTTTTTTGCTATGGGAACAGGGCTGATTGTCGGCATGGGTTATCTGGGCTTTGCTGCAATGTTTACGATTATTATGAGTGTGGTTTATTTGCTCTACACCCGTCTTGATTTCGGTTCCAGAAGGAACGCGGCTATTTATAAAACGCTGACGATTACGATTCCGGAGGATTTGGATTATACTGGCGTTTTCGATGATATTTTCAGCCAATATACGTCTTCTCACGATTTGGTTTATGTCAAAACGACAAATATGGGAAGTATGTTTCGGCTTACTTATCAGGTGACACTGCGTGATCCGGCAAAAGAAAAAGAGATGCTTGACAAATTGCGCTGCAGAAATGGCAATTTGGAAATAGCAGTTTCAAGACAGGAAAGTACAGTGTCAGAACTATGATGAAAGGAGAAGCGGATTGATGAAAAAGTGGACATCCTTTATTTTGGTTTTGGTGTTGGTTGTTTGTACGTTAACCGGATGTAATAACAATACAGAAGATCGCTCTGGCAGTATAGCAGCGGAGAACTCTGATTACAGCGTGGAAACGTCCTCAACAGATTTCTCTCAAACGGATGCATCTCAAACAGATGGGGAAATGTTTACGGAACGGGATTTTCAAACAGATTATGACGAAAGTGACAGTGTCACAATCTGGCTGAACGGTGATTCTGTACAGGCAAGCTCAGATAGTGTGGAGATTTCAGGCACGACTGTTACGATTACAGAGGAAGCCACCTATATCCTTACCGGAACGCTTGACGATGGCATGATTATTGTAAATGCCCCCGATACGGCAAAGCTTCAGTTGGTACTAAATGGTGTCAACATCAATAGCGGAACGTCTGCAGCTTTATATATTCTGGAGGCTGATAAAGTGTTTGTGACACTGGCGGATGACTCAGAAAATACTCTTTCCAATGGCGGAACATTTGTTGCTATTGACGAGAACAATATTGACTCCGCGGTATTTTCAAAACAGGATTTCACACTGAATGGCTCAGGTTCTCTCACAGTAACTTCTCCCGCAGGGCATGGTATTGTTTGTAAGGACGATCTGGTCATTACAAGCGGGATTTATAGTGTCACTTCTGCGTCTCACGGTCTGGACGCCAACGACAGTGTGCGTGTTACCGGGGAGACGGTGATTACGGTAGATGCAGGAAAGGACGGAATCCATGTAGAGAATAGCGATGATACATCTCTTGGCTTTGTATATGTTTCCGGGGGAAGTATGAAAATGGAAGCAGAAGGGGACGGTATCAGCGCCGGCGCTTATATGCAGATTACAGACGGAGACTTTGATATTTTAGCCGGTGGCGGCAGCGAAAACGGCGCCAAAGAATCTTCTGATTCCTGGGGCGGTTTCCAGGGCGGAAGAGGTCCCGAACAGAATGTCGTCTCTGAGGATGCATCTTCAAGCGACAGCGCCAGTATGAAAGGACTGAAAAGTGAAAGCAGTCTGCTGATTTCCGGAGGTAGCTTTACTCTAAATTCAGCAGATGATGCTGTGCATTCCAATGCTTCGATTACAATAAATGGCGGGAATTTTGACATTGCCTCCGGGGATGATGCTTTTCACGCAGACGATTCCCTCACCGTTACCGACGGCACAATCAATATCACAGAAAGTTATGAAGGATTGGAAGCGTTGCATCTTGATATTCAAGGCGGAGAGATTACCCTTGTTGCCAGTGACGATGGCCTGAACGCAGCCGGCGGAACCGATTCGAGCGGAACGACGGGCGGCCGTGACGGCATGTTCGGCGGCGGAGGTGGCCATGGGGACATGGGCGGTGGAATGTCTTCTTCCAATGGCAGCATCACAATTTCCGGGGGAGTGGTGTATATTACCGCTTCCGGTGATGGAATTGATGCGAACGGTTCGCTGACCATTTCCGGAGGCTATACCGTTGTAACCGGGCCGACACAGGGGGATACCGCTACATTGGATTATGATACTACTGCTATGATTACAGGCGGAACCTTCATCGGAACGGGAGCAGTCGGTATGGCACAGACCTTTAGCGGTTCAGAACAAGGGGTAATAGCGGTCAGCGTAGGAAATCAATCTGCGGGAACGGAGATTATTCTGAAAGATACAAATGGAAAGGAACTGCTTTCCAGTACACCGGATATGTCTTTTGCAGTTGTGATTTTAAGTAGTCCGGATTTGGCATCTGGTGAAACGTATTCCCTCACAGTGGGAACAATTTCCAGTGAGGTGGAAGCAAATTGATGTTTTAAGAGCGCATCGGTTAGATGAACGCCGATAAAGAAGTTTTGAAAACAAACTAACTTAACGGCTGACAAATAGGATTGCAACAAGATCTTAGCGTACCGCAGGCGTTAGACGGCTTATGCCGCAATTCCATTTTAAGAACACTATGTATTCAGTTGTAACTCCCCGATAAGGGTATTTTGTTATATATCGCAGGAAAAGAGACAATGAAGTGCGAGTTTCCTCACACTTCATTGACTCTGCGGTTTAAGTGTTTATGATATTTTGCTCTGCTCGCTATACTGGAAGTTGTCCTATTCCTCTTGATTATCGATTACATAGATAATGCAGGAAATCCCCGCAATCATTGAAAACAGAATAGACCCACCCATTGGATTGTTCACAGTTGCTCCGATAAAAAAACCGACTATTCCTACAATAATCATTATGATAACAGAAATAATTGTTCTAAATTTTTTCATATGCATTTCACCTTCTCAATTCCGATTTGTCTCTCAAACAATTATACCACAGACTTGTGAAAAATCAACTGCGCAGGGGGGAAAGAAAGCGGAATAAGTATCCCCGTACCGCCTCCAAAGGGTAATTATGCGTAAATTATATCTGTATAAACAATTTCCCTTGCTCTTGCCTGTATGTCATTTATTGCGCCAATCCAAGCCATTTGGTCGGTACTTTTGGGTTCTTCTGTTATACCTTCTTTTTCAGTAAGTTGCCAATTACTCTGGCTGATTACAAAGCCAAAGGGAGAAGCTACTTCCTTATGCAGCCGCTCCCTCGAGCGTCCTTTTTTTATTCGAGCGGAAAGTGCAAAGAGCGTTCCGTTCGAATAAAAAGTGTTCCGGGAGCGTACCCACGCCGGATCACAAAGTGACCAACCCCTTTAAGATCGAGAGGCAGGTTATTTAGCTGTTGCTTTTTATTACAAGGTGTTTACTGTATACCGATAACTAGAAGAATGCATATATGTATAAATCAATAAATTAACAAAGAGTGACATAATACAATAAAATAATTATAAATTAAAACTTTTAGTTGACACAAATGAAAGGATAAAATATAATACTAATATGAATTAACATAAGATATGAAATATATACACTAAGGAGGAATCGATTCATATGGAATATGGGGAGTTTAAGAGGGCATTGCAGGAACAGCTTCAGGAACGATTTGGAGAGCGCGCACATGTGGAAATCCAGACATTTTTGAAGAATAATTCGAAGAGACAGGATGGGATTATGGTATTTCAGGAGGGAAGCAGCGCGACTCCGGCTGTATATCTGGACAAGTATTACGATGAATTTCAAAGCGGAGCATCATTAGGAGCGATTGTCCGGGAAATCAGTGATTTTTATGAGGATAATCATGAGGCGGAGTTTGATTTAAGTTTCTTTAAAGAATTTGCCAAAGTCAGGGAACGTATTGTCTTTCAGCTAGTTAATTTTGAGCGCAATGCGGAATTGTTTCAGGAAGTGCCGTATGTGCGTACACTGGATTTGGCTATGGTGTTTTTGTGCAGAGTGGAGCACCCGTCATATGGAAATGTCAATATTATGATTCGGGATGCTCATCTGAAGCTGTGGGGGACAGACGTTGTGGCACTCTATGAGCGGGCGATGGCCAACACGCCCAGACTTCTTCCGTGCGAACTGAAAAGTATGGGGGAGCTGTTGTCGGAAATCGGACAGGACGATTTGGCGGACATCAGCAAGGAGCTCATCATCTCGGAGGAGAACGATCCGGGGATGTATGTGCTTAGCAACTATCTGCACTGTCACGGAGCCGCCTGTATGATGTATCGGGGGATTTTGTCGAAATTTGCGATGGCATGCGGCAGCGATTTTTATATTATCCCCTCTTCGGTGCACGAAGTGATCCTGATTCCGGTGAAGAAAATGTTGTCTCACAGCGCAATGAATGAGGTAGTTGGACAGGTAAACCGTACGCAGGTTGCTTCGGAGGAAGTATTGGCGGACACGGTGTATTTTTATTCCAGAAAGCTAAAGAAAATTTTGTTTTAGGTTGAAATGAGATTCCTTTTTTGATACACTGAAAACAATTTATTGAGCCAAACCAAAAGGGAGGAATCGTTCATGGAAAAGACAATGGAGAAAATGGTGGCGTTAGCCAAGGCGAGAGGATTTGTATATCCCGGTTCGGAGATTTACGGGGGACTGGCCAATACATGGGATTACGGCAATCTCGGCGTGGAATTGAAAAACAATGTCAAAAAGGCATGGTGGCAGAAATTTATTACACAGAGTCCGTACAATGTCGGAGTTGACTGCGCGATCTTAATGAATCCGCAGACATGGGTGGCGTCCGGCCATCTCGGCAGTTTCAGCGATCCGCTGATGGACTGCAAAGAGTGCCATGAACGGTTTCGGGCAGATCAGCTGATTGAAAAGTTTGCTGAGGAACACGACATCACACTTGATGGGAGTGTGGATGCGTGGTCTCATGAGCAGATGCAGTCTTTTATTGCAGAGCATCGGGTTCCCTGTCCCACATGCGGCGCGCACAATTTCACAGATATTCGGGAGTTTAATCTGATGTTTAAGACGTTCCAGGGCGTGACGGAGGATGCGAAAAATACGGTATACCTTCGCCCGGAGACCGCGCAGGGCATTTTTGTGAATTTTAAGAACGTACAGAGAACATCGAGAAAGAAAATTCCGTTCGGCATTGGTCAGATTGGAAAAAGTTTCCGAAATGAGATTACTCCCGGAAATTTTACGTTTCGCACGAGAGAATTTGAGCAGATGGAGCTTGAATTTTTCTGTGAACCGGATACGGATCTTGAGTGGTTTGCTTACTGGAAGGAATTTTGCATTCAGTGGCTTCGGTCGCTCGGCATGAAGGACGAGGAGATGCGGGTGCGCGATCATGAACCGGAAGAGCTTTCCTTTTACAGCAAGGCGACGTCAGACATCGAGTTTTTATTTCCGTTTGGATGGGGTGAGCTCTGGGGAATCGCAGACCGCACGGACTATGATTTGTCGCGCCACCAGGAAGTGTCCGGGCAGGATTTGAGTTACTTTGACGATGCGCAGGATAAGCGCTATATCCCGTATGTGATTGAACCGTCGCTTGGCGTGGATCGTGTGGTACTGGCATTTTTGTGTGGCGCTTACGACGAGGAGGAGTTGGATGACGGGACGGTGCGTACGGTATTGCGCTTCCATCCGGTACTGGCGCCTGTGAAAATCGGTGTCCTCCCGCTTTCCAAAAAGCTCAGTGAGCCTGCTCAAAAATTGTATGAAACACTCTCCGCAAAATATAACTGTGAGTATGACGACCGCGGTAATATCGGAAGGCGGTATCGCCGTCAGGATGAAATTGGTACGCCGTTTTGTGTAACTTATGATTTTCAGTCTGAAGAAGATGGCGCAGTTACGGTGCGCGATCGCGACACGATGGAGCAGGAGCGTGTGAAAATCGAGGAATTGGATGCATATTTTGCAAATAAATTTACATTTTAATAATGATGCGGCAAATAACAGCGTATGCGTGATGCATATGCTGTTATTTTTTGGAGTTTTTGGAGTTTTTCACCTTGACTAAACAGGGAAGTATGTTAAAATTGATGTGTGCGCGATGTTTGATAAAACAAAGGCGAAATAATAAAGGAGGATATACGGAGATGGCAAAATGGGTATATTTATTCACGGAAGGGAACGCAACTATGCGAAACCTTCTTGGCGGGAAAGGAGCCAATCTTGCTGAGATGACCAATCTCGGTCTTCCGGTACCGCAGGGCTTCACAATCACAACGGAGGCTTGTACACAGTACTATGAGGATGGCAAAAAGATCAATGACGAGATTATGGGTCAGATCATGGAGCACATCACAAAAATGGAAGAGATCACAGGCAAGAAGTTTGGTGATAAAGAGAATCCGCTGCTTGTTTCCGTTCGTTCAGGAGCCAGAGCATCCATGCCGGGTATGATGGATACGATTCTGAATCTTGGTCTGAATGAAGAAGTTGTTGAAGTATTGGCCAAGAAATCGGGCAATCCGCGTTGGGCATGGGACTGCTATAGAAGATTTATACAGATGTTTTCCGATGTTGTTATGGAAGTCGGCAAAAAATATTTTGAAGAACTGATTGATCAGATGAAGTCGGCAA
Organism: uncultured Lachnospiraceae bacterium; assembly: GCA_944383325.1. Taxonomy (GTDB): domain Bacteria; phylum Bacillota; class Clostridia; order Lachnospirales; family Lachnospiraceae; genus CALWPC01. The sequence goes on from CALWPC010000050.1 coordinate 94,259, forward strand.
AGGGCGTTACGCAGGATGTCGATCTGACCGCAGACGATCTTCGGGAGTTGGCGGAACAGTTTAAAGCCGAGTACAAAGAAAAGATCGGCGAGGACTTCCCGACAGATCCCAAGGTACAGCTTATGGAGGCAATCAAGGCGGTGTTCCGTTCATGGGATAATCCTCGTGCAAATGTATACCGTCGGGACAATGATATTCCGTATTCCTGGGGTACAGCAGTCAACGTACAGATGATGGCGTTTGGAAATATGGGTGAGACTTCCGGAACAGGCGTTGCATTCACCCGTGACCCTGCTACGGGAGAAAAGCATCTGATGGGCGAATTTTTGATGAACGCACAGGGCGAGGATGTGGTTGCAGGTGTCCGCACGCCGCAGAAAATTGATCAGCTTAAAGAAGTAATGCCGGAGGTATACGAGCAGTTTGTAAACATCTGCAAGACTCTGGAAGATCATTACAGAGATATGCAGGATATGGAGTTTACGATTGAGGACAAGAAACTCTATATGCTTCAGACGCGAAACGGAAAGAGAACGGCAAAAGCAGCGCTGAAGATCGCCTGCGACCTCGTTGACGAGGGTATGATTACGGAGGAAAAGGCGGTCACAATGATCGATCCCAGAAATTTAGACAGTCTTTTGCATCCGCAGTTCGACGCTGAAGTATTAAAAAATACAGAGCCGATTGCCCGCGCACTGGCAGCTTCTCCGGGCGCTGCATGCGGTAAAATTGTCTTTACGGCCGAAGATGCAAAAGAGTGGGCGGCAAGAGGAGAAAAAGTAGTTCTCGTTCGTCTGGAGACATCGCCGGAAGATATTGAGGGTATGAAAGCTGCGCAAGGTATTTTGACGGTTCGCGGCGGTATGACCTCTCATGCGGCGGTTGTTGCGCGCGGTATGGGTGCGTGCTGTGTATCCGGCTGTTCGGAAATTGTGATGGATGAGGCAAACAAGACGTTCGTTCTGGCAGGTAAAGAGTATCATGAAGGCGATGCGTTGTCTCTGGACGGCTCGACCGGAAATATTTATGACGGTCTGATCCCGACAGTGGATGCATCAATTGCCGGTGAATTTGGCAGAATTATGGCTTGGGCTGACAAGTATCGCAGACTGCAGGTGCGCACAAATGCGGACACGCCGGCTGATGCTAAGAAAGCGCGCGAGCTTGGCGCTGAGGGAATCGGACTTTGCCGTACGGAGCATATGTTCTTTGAGGGAGATCGTATCGACGCCTTCCGTGAGATGATTTGTTCGGACACGGTTGAGGAGAGAGAGGCGGCATTAGAGAAGATTCTTCCGGTACAGCAGAGTGATTTCGAGAAATTGTATGAGGCGTTGGAGGGCAATCCGGTAACCATTCGTTTCCTCGATCCGCCGCTGCATGAGTTTGTTCCGACCGAGGATGAGGATATTCAGAAATTAGCTGACGCCAAGGGCAAGACGGTTGAGCAGATCCGTGCTATTATTGATTCCCTGCATGAGTTTAACCCGATGATGGGACACCGCGGCTGCCGTCTGGCGGTTACTTACCCGGAAATTGCTAAAATGCAGACGAAAGCGGTAATCCGCGCGGCGATCAATGTCCAGAAGGCGCATCCCGATTGGAACATTACGCCGGAAATTATGATTCCTCTTGCAGGAGATGCAAAAGAGCTGAAGTTTGTGAAGGATGTTGTGGTGAAGACGGCAGATAAAGAGATTGCGGCAGCAGGTGCTTCTATTTCTTATGAGGTCGGCACCATGATTGAGATTCCGCGTGCGGCTTTGTTGGCAGATGAGATGGCGAAAGAGGCAGACTTCTTCTGCTTTGGTACCAACGATCTGACTCAGATGACGTATGGTTTCTCGCGCGACGATGCAGGCAAATTCCTGAATGCTTACTATGATGCAAAGATTTTTGAAAATGATCCGTTTGCAAAACTGGATCAGGACGGCGTCGGCAAGCTGATGCAGATGTGTATTCAGCTTGGTAAACCGGTTAATCCGAAACTGCATCTGGGCATCTGCGGAGAACATGGCGGCGATCCGTCCTCTGTAGAGTTCTGTGATAAGATCGGACTTGACTATGTGTCCTGTTCACCGTTCCGTGTGCCGATCGCAAGACTGGCAGCGGCACAGGCAGCGATTGCAAATAAGTAGGCGTAACTATTTTTGTTATAAGACACCGCAAAATAGCCTGAAAAATTTACCCTAAAATACAGACCTTGTACTATGGTTTCCATAGTATGAGGTCTTATTTTGCCCTTATAAGAGCCGAAAACGCTGTTTTGTCGATAAAATGGGAAGTTTATTGATAAATTGGAGGATGGAAAGGCTCAGTTATATAAAATCAATTGTAATTATACTTTTATTTATGATGAGGCATTAAAATATTATAAACAGAATAAAAAGGGCGATATTGAATTAGGGAAAAAATATCATCTTCCTAAAAGAAAAGAGCATATCGAAGATGAAATTTTATACAAAGATGTCCCCGATTGCCTTGAGATATTAAATAAAAAGTATCGTATTGGTATCATAGCGAATCAACCATTGGGAACAAAAAGCAGATTAGAAAAATGGGGGATTATGAAATATATTGATTTAGTTATCGCCTCGGCAGAAGAAGGGGTATCAAAACCAAACCCTAAAATTTTTGAAATTGCTTTGCAAAGGGCTAAGTGTGAAGCTAATCAGGCAATAATGATTGGAGATCGAATAGATAATGATATTATGCCTGCTAAAAAAATGGGAATGCGAACAATATGGATAAAACAAGGTTTTGGCGGTTATTGGCAAATAACTGGAGATGATGAAAAGCCAGATTATATTGTTGAGAATATGATTGAGTTATGTAGTTGCCTGTAGTGATCGCTTCCAGTTTTTGTAAGGGTTGGTATATTCACAATAGTCTAAAATTGCTCTTTTTGGCTAAAAGGATTTGTTGCGCGACATTGGTGTCACTGGACACTCCGTTGTATCATTGACCTTGTTGGTCTGGAAAAGGATTCTTTCTAATATGCCCCCAATTTAGAAAGAATCTGAAAAATCAGACCTTCAGGGTCATTTTTGTTGTTTTTCCAGAAATGATATTGCGGAGAGGGGAACACATGTTTTTTAAAGAAACTAAACAATATTAGTAATGAAACGAGCTTGACAGACAGAAATGCGACGGTATAATACAAATAAAGACATAACTAAAAAATATTAACTTTTATATTGGCGTCAATAAATGATTTGATCAAGGAGCGAGTTCATTAGTGAAGAAAACCATAAAGAATAATATGTATATTTTAAAATATGTTAAAACGTATACGCCAAAATATTTTTACTTGAGAATGTTAACAATACTTTTGGCGCCGATTCCGTCATTAGTTTCAATTTTTGTGACCCAAACTGCGATTGACAGGGTTTCAGACCCAAGAAGGGCTGATGGTGTATATATGTTGCTTTTGGCAGGATTTATGATCTTGCTTGTGAGTAATCTTTTTCTATCTGTTGTGAATAACGGTATGGGTCTTATTGCAAAAAGAGTGTTGACAAAACAAATCCAGTCTCATTTGCTAAAAAAAGCTGAAAAAATGGATTTTGACTGTTTTGACAATACACAATTTTATGATCAGTATACGCGTGCCATGACGGAAACGGATCAAAGATGTATAAAGGTTTTTGATACATTTATCACCCTTTTATCAAAGCTGATCACCTTAATTAGTGTGGTTTCGGTGTTAACCGTTTTGAGTCCGTATGTTATTCTCGTTTGTATTTGTTTGATTATTTTTAATTTTGTCCTTAATAAAATAAAAAACACCGTAGATTTCAAATATAATAATAGTCTCACATTTATGACGAGGAAAATAAATTATATAAAAAAAATATTTTATGAGCCAAAATATGCACAGGAGCTTCGTATGGGGAAGTTAGGGCCTTTGATGCATAAAAAGTTTGAAAAGACCATGGATGATTTGTTGGATGCAGATAAAAAATATTGCGTTCCGAATACGTTGTTCAACACTAGTTTTAATTGTGTAGGTTATCTGTTAAGCTATTCGGTTATGGGCCTTGCCTGTTGGCAAATTAGTATGGGGACATTATCTGTCGGCGGTTTTGCGGCATTGTTAAATGGTGCGGAGCAGCTGTTTATGGGATTTTATGGTTTGCTCAACAGTGTAACAGAGATGAATTTACATAGCAAATTTATAGATAACTTGAAATATGTCATGGATTATGAATCAAAGATAGAAACTTCTGATAAGAATAAGTTGTATTGCAATCAAAATGGCGACATTTCAATTAAAAAGGTATCGTTTACATATCCTCTGCAGGAACAGCCTGTGTTAAAAAATATTTCTATGTATATACCAAAAGGTAAGAAAATTGCCATTGTAGGCTATAATGGATCGGGCAAAACGACACTTGTAAAATTACTGCTCCGTTTGTATGATCCCTCTGGCGGTAGCATTTTGTGGGATGATAAAGATTATAAACTTTATGATGTTAGTACGCTTAGAGCGCAATACAGTGTTGTATTTCAAAATTATCAATGCTATGCGCTTTCAATAGAAGAAAATATTACTTTGCAAGAAGATCTTAGTAAAGATCAGTTGGATAAAATGAAAGAAGCAACAAAAATAAGTGGTATTTCTGCAAAAATTGATGCGCTCCCAAATCAGTATTCTACGAGTATGTCAAAGGAATTTGATGAATCGGGTGTTCCATTTTCCGGTGGAGAACAGCAAAAAATTGCGATTGCCAGAGCGTTTTATGAAAATAAAAATGTCATTATTATGGACGAGCCGTCAAGTTCTTTGGATCCGATCGCAGAGTATGAAATGAACACAAATATTAAACAGCTTGCCGAAGATAAAACGGTGATTATGATTTCGCATCGGTTGTCAACTATCAGGATGTTTGACGAGATCTACGTTATGGATCATGGTGAAATTGCCGAGCATGGGACCCACGAGGAGCTTATGGAAAAAGAAGGCTTGTATTATCAGATGTTTATTAAACAGGCAAGTAATTATCAATAAAAAGGGCGTCACAAAGTGGGTAATGCTCAGGAAAACTATTTTTTATGAGGTCAGATGACCACACTTGTCGGCACAATCTTTTCATGATACAATTTTATTATCGGAAATTCGAATCAGGAAGGGATGGTGATAAAGAAGTGAAGAATATTGCCTGCACTGGAACGCGCAGGGGGAATTTATGCAAGGCGGATGGCAACAGGATTTGACATGCATATTGATAGGGGGTTTAAAAATGAACGAGTGTATAGAACAGATGAAACGAAGAAGGAGTATCCGCAAATATAAACAGGATATGGTTCCGCAGGAGCTTCTCGACCAAATTATTGAGGCGGGACTTTATGCTGCAAATGGTATGGGATACCAAAATACAATTATTATTCAGGTCACAAACAAGAAGCTGAGAGATCAAATCTCAAAAATGAATTGTGAAATTGGCGGTTGGAAAGAGGGATTTGATCCATTTTACGGAGCGCCCGCAATGCTGATTGTGCTTGCGAAAAAAGACTGGCCGAACCGTGTATACGACGGCAGTCTTGTTATGGGAAATTTGATGCTTGCCGCTCATGAACTTGGCCTTGGGAGCTGTTGGATTCACAGAGCAAAAGAAGAGTTTGAGACGGAGTGGGGAAAAACATTTTTGAAATCACTCGGAATCGAGGAGGAATATGAAGGGATCGGACATTGCGCGCTCGGATATGTGCAGGGGGATTATCCCAAAATACCTGCAAGAAAAGAAAACAGAGTGTTTTATGTCAGGGAGGATTAAGAAATGCAGCACAAAGTCAAATTAACGGTCATTGATAAAAAATTATATCCGGATCTCCAGGAACAATATTGCGCAGATCCCGCTTCCGGAGCCTGTCCCTGCTATCATGTAGGAGATGAATTTCTTTTTGAGCGTTACGGAGCAACGGATGATTTTTGGCATATGGGCCTGAATACTTTAAAACAAACGGTAAAGACCGCGGACGGGATTGCGGGCGGCGCTTCATTTCCGCATTGCTCAGAGGCATGGGATGCGATTTCCCGCTATATTTATACCGGGCTGCAGGGCGGCTCTATTATGCGCGGGTGGATGAAGGACGAGCGTGTGATGATTGCCTGCTGTTCAGACGGAACGCGACCGGTTATTTTTAAAATAGAACGACTGGATTATAAAGCCGTTTATCTGGACAGGGACATGAATGCGGACTGCCAAAACAGATTAAAAGACGTTTTGATGCATCTTGACGCGGTTACCGAGGTGGTCTTTCGCGAGGAGTACATAGAAATCTATCTGCAAAGTGATCTAAACGATGAATTGTTAAAAGCTGTTGTGGAAAGCTGCGGGGAATATGGTGTGCAAAAAATTGATTAAAACAGTTTTAGGGATGGATCCGGCAAAGACAATATGACGAATGGTCATTTGACAGGATTGGAAAGGAATGGTAACATATTTATGAATAGGAACATTTTGCACGAAATCGCGGCAGAATGAGCCTGTCTATGATCGTCACAGTAACTATTAATGGGAAGGGGAAGAAGAGGTATGAAGAAGAAAAGGGTATGGTCTGCGGTGTTGTCGGCGGCGCTTATTTTGACAAGCTTCAGTGCTGTTTGTATATCCGGCAAAACGGATGCCGACGCAGCGGATGTGCAGTTGGTTTCTGAGCCGGTGGTGACCGAACTGCCGGGTACGAATCGAACCGTTTCGGAATATAATCCGAGTTTTCTCTCGGTGACCGGATTTGCCAAAGAGGCGGTCAGCGACAGAACAGATGCGATCGGAACGGACGCTTACCGGGTGGTCAATAATGAGGAAGAGTTTCTACAGGCACTGGACGACGCGAAATTGGGAAAAGTGCGTGTTATTGAAATTGCGGCCGATTTGAATTTGGGATGGGATTCTCTGAGCGAGCAGGAGCGGGCGCATGACTGTATTTCGTCGTATGGATGGTCTCCGCTCGCGGAAGTTTACAATCCTTCCATTCTGGAAAATAATGTTTCTCAGCTTACGATCGCCGACACGCACGGTTTGACTATTTTTTCCCGAGCGGGAAATACGGTCAAGTATGCAGAGTGGAAACTGCAGGGGACAAGCTCGGATATTGTGATCCGAAATCTGAAATTTGATGAAATGTGGAATTGGAGCGAGGCGGCTTCCACCAAAGAGTTGGGTTGGACGCTGCTGAAATTAAACGGCGTCAAGGGCGTGTGGATTGATCACTGTACCTTTACGCTTGGTTCGGACGGCAACGTGGATTCGGAAAACGGGGCGTCGAATATGACGCAGTCATGGAATTCTTACAGCCTGCCGACGACGGAGACTCCCGGAACGGACAGTATGCTCTATAAAACCATTACATATCTGGAGTATCTGTATGGCCAGGGCAAATTATCGGATACGGGACGGTATAGTCTGCTGCGAGATCACGGGGCAAGCCCGCAACAGATTATGGCATATGAGGCATATCACCAAAAGCTGTGTCTCAATGGATCTGGTGACAAGGATTTTAAAGATGCAGAGGGCTATGAGGACGGCAATCAGAGGCTGCATCTGACGTTTGCCTACAATAAGGTGACGAATATCGGAGCCAGGCTTCCGTTTATCCGTCAGGGAACGGCGCATTTAATTAATGTATATCTCGACAATTCAGGACATATGGCGCTTCACAATGATGAGAGTCTGCCGTTTGGGGAATATGGAGGATGGCAGCTCAACTGCGGCCTGGATGCGCACAATGGCGCCTGCGTCGGCGCAGATACCTGTGTTTTTAATGAGGCTAAAGCGCTTGTGGGCGTCGAACAGCAAGACGGCAAGGTGGAGTATGACAGCTCACAGTATCCGGATGGGTACAGTTATGCGGGAATGCAGGTTCCGTTTAACTATTCGTTTGCAGGCGTATATAATCATATGCTCGCAGTCAATTCCAAGGTGACTTATAATGGTCAGACTTATACAGGCAGCAGTTGGGATAACAACGGAGATAATCTGTTTACCGTGGAATATACGTGGAGCGACAAATCGACGATCGGAAACTTTCACTGGTTTTCCTCTATCGATCATGCGGATGAGTATGTGAAAGGGGATGCGCCCCATATCCAGGATGAAAACGGCAATATCACGTATATTCCTTTTTCATTCAGCTACACCGATACGCTCCCGTATGCATATCAGGCGCTGCCTCTGGAGGATGTGGAGACGGTTATTTCTCAATATGCGGGCGCTTATGTGTATAATGAGGGGCCTGAATTTTGGCTTCGGACGGAATATGATGCAGACGAAGAGATTATGCCTGTAGATCAAAGTCAGGAAATCCTGGCAGAGGGGTTAAATATCAGCGAGGAAACGTTGGAGGTCAGAGTGGGCGAGGCGCGTCAGCTGAATGCGGATGTGGTACCTTCCAATGCATCAAACCGGGAAGTGCTTTGGACTTCGTCAGACCCGGATTGTCTTCAAGTATTGGATTCCGGGCTGATCATTCCGCTGAGCGAGGGGACGGCGACGGTTACGGCGACGACTCAGGACGGAACGGAGATTGAAAAAACCTGCGTCGTTACCGTTTCGAATCCGGTGACTTCGATTGAGATTTTAGGAGCCCGCACGATGTACCTTGGAGATGAGAATACGCCTGCGGAAACGCTTCAGTTGCAAGCGATTGTGCTCCCGGAAGACGCCACGGATTCGTCTGTCATCTGGACGTCAAGTAATCCCAGTGCGCTTTCGGTAGATGAAAACGGTTTGCTGACCGCGTTAAAGAAAAGCAGCGGGGTCCGGATAACCTGCCAGTCTGTTTCCGATCCAAGTGTTTCTGCAACGGTTCGCATTGCTGTTAAAGAAGGAGTGAATCCCAATCCTTCCGCGGAACCGAGTCCAAGTCCCGAGCCGCCTGTATACGGCGATATTGATGACGACGGTTATGTGACGGCGGCGGATGCACTGTGTGCGCTTCGCCATGCGGCGCAGTTGACTGAGCTAGAGGGTACTGCCTTTTTGGCGGCGGATGTAAACGGCGATCAGCAGATTACAGCGGCGGATGCATTGTATATCTTGCAGAAAGCAGCGCAGATGATTGATACGTTTCCGGTAGAAATTACGAAGAGCTCCGATATTTAGGAATAATACAATTATTTATTGACACGTATAAAGACTGATATGCGAAGGCAACATAAACAGAGCTAACGCATATCAGTTTTTTTTTGAAAAGCATGTTTTTTGGGAATAATGATGAGGTGACTTGGCATGAATATGGATTAAAAAAATAAAATTGAGAGGTAAAGCAGATGAGAGAAAGTATGGAATCGGATCAGAAAATCATCCGGCCGGAGTCGGTAAAAGCGTTTGAGGAGTATTTGGTGGAACGAGAAAACTCGTCGGCGACGATCGAGAAGTATTTAAGAGATGTCAGGACGTTTCTTCGTTATATGGGAGCGGATGGCGTTATGCGTAAGGATGTTTTGCTAGCGTATAAAAGTTGGCTTTTAGAACATTACAGCGTAAACAGTGTCAATTCGATGCTAGTCGCGCTCAATCAGTTTCTGACCTTTCTGGAGTTGGGGAGAATGAGACTGAAGCGGGTAAAAATTCAGACGCAGCATCTGCGTCCGGCGGGGAGAGATCTGGGAAAAGGAGATTTTCAGAAACTGGTGCGGTGCGCCAGAGCGTCGGGAAGCGAGCAGACGGCGATGATTATGGAGACGATTGGCGCAACAGGCGTTCGGGTCAGTGAACTAAAGTTTTTTCGTGTCGAAAATGTTCGAAGCGGTATGATTCGCGTGCAGAATAAAGGAAAGTACAGAATGGTACTGCTCCCCAAATTGCTGCAGAAAAAACTGTTGCTGTATACAAAAAAGTATGGAATTTACTCAGGGGTCATTTTTCGGACAAGAAGCGGCAGAGCAAAGGACCGCTCGAATATCTGGAAAGATATGAAACGTGCGGCGCAAATGGCGGGAGTAAATACGGATAAAGTGTTTCCGCATAATTTCCGCCATCTGTTTGCCCGTACCTTTTATAAACAGACAAAAAATTTAATTAACCTTGCAGATATTTTGGGACACAGCAGTGTGGATGTCACAAGAATCTATGCTTCAGAAGGAATAGCGGAATGGCAGAAAAATCTTGAGCGGGTCAACCTGTTGGAAGTGACCACATAATAATAATTATGTGGTATATGAGTCGATACATAATAAAAAACAGCTGAACTGTTTTTAGCTTATCACCTCAATATGCAAATGTCAACAACAAATCCGTATGAAAAAGACACATGTTTCTTTCCCGAAGTGGTAACATGCGATAAATAGCCGGAATCTTCAGTTTATTCAAACCGGATTTTTGTTTTGTATTTATATTTACAGGCAAAAACAAACAGAGCGTCAAATATATGACATGTCAGTGCTTCTTCGTACCAAAAAACTGGAGCTGTTTTTGCGTATTCTTTTTCAATCCATGCAGAAGCGACCACATAATTATTATTATGTGTTTTTTTTTACTACGTAATTATTATTATGTGGCGTATGTGGGCAGGAGCTGACAGTGATATATAAGGGAGTGGTAAGCATGTATGGTTTGAAAAGACGCATCCTGGCAGGGATTCTCATACTGATTTTTGTGCTGCCGCTGAACGGCAGTTTTGCTGTCGCTGAAGGACAGGCAGAAGAAAGGGACAACACGGAGGTGTCTTCGTGGGAGTGGGTTGATAAAAATGAGATGTTGCAGTGGTCCGAGGAACTGCACTGTTGGGGCTTGGGAATACCGGGAGCCAGTGAGGACAATCCGATGACCGCCAAGCAACTGGCTTTGCTGCTGCCCGCACAGATCAGTGCCCGGACGACCGACGGCCAGACGGTAACTGCGGATCTTTTATGGGATCTGTCGGAAATTCCGCAGCAGGGTGTTTGGTCGGGAACCTATTTGGTTACCGCCGAAGTTTCCGGGGAGTATCGGATGGCGGAGGATGCAGAACCGCTAGAAGTCAATGTGGAGTTTGGCGGAGCGCAGGTGTTGTCAGAACTGCCGTCGGGAGATCCGCAGTATTCGGATTACTTGGTCAATGGAGTTTCTCCGAATGGAACGACCATACATCTGTTTGACTACTGGGTGAATGAGTCGGGCGGTCAGAGTGCCTCTGATCACAGCAATCCGTCACAGTTTCAAAATCAGGGAATTAACGACGATCATGCGCTGCTATTTGGGCAGGGGATGGATAGTGCATACGGCGCATGGAATCAGTGGACAGGGAATGCGTCGCCGCGCACCGGTATTGTGGCAAGCAAGCTGTCTGACGACGGCTATCCCTGCTTAAACGGATTAGATACCAGTAATGTTAACCTCATAAAAAATCGGGATGGCAGTGAGTCACTGGCTTATTTGTTTGATCCGGACCGGAGGCACAAAGGAAAACAATCTTTTGAGGATGTGCAGGGACTGCTTAAGGTCGATGAGGATGGATATTATACCTACGATTGTCAGAAAAATTATGCGGTGTATTATCAGGAGACCAAGTCGTTCATTCTGTATGCCTACCCGGGCGTTCGCCAGGGAGGTCAGTCGCCGGACGGACAATTTTTTCCTTTTAATGCGGCAGTAAATATTGATACAAATCAGAAATTTGTAAACAGTAATCTTCAGTCCACTGATGATTCAATCAATCATTATTTCGGGCTGACGATGTCGACTCGGTTTATTCAGCAATATGGCGGATATGTCGATGAAAAACATAGCGCGCCTGTGACTTATGAATTCGGCGGCGACGACGATGTGTGGGTATTTATCGACGGCACTCTCGTGGCTGATTTGGGCGGTATTCATAATCGTGCAAGCTTGGAGATTGATTTTTCTACAGGCCTTATACAGGTGAACGGAACGAATAACGGATATATTGGGCGCAAGCTCGAGTATAATTCGGACACGCTTCCCGACAATACTTATCATACTCTCGATTTTTTCTATCTGGAACGAGGCAATGTCGATTCCAATATGACGCTGAAATATAATCTGGTGACGATTCCTGAAAGTTCGGTTATCAAAGTTGACCAGGCCGGGGATCCGGTGACTGGAGCCGAGTTTGCACTGTATGATGCAGACGATCCGGATCAGCTAATCGCGACCGGAACAACAGGACGTGACGGTGCATTTGTTTTTATTGACGAAAACGATTATCCGATTACGATCGCACAACTCTATGCGGAGTATGGGCCAGGTCAGATGAATGGTGAGCCTGATTTGATTTTGCGGGAGACAAAAGTTCCCCCGGGATACCGGTCGGCAGAAACGGCGATGGAGCTTCGGTTTCATGAGTCCGATAATGGGGAAGTTTTGCTCTTGTCCAATAACCAATGGGATACAGGCGCTTACGCTATGTCGAAAGTGACTGCTACGGCGCCGGATTCTATTCGATCGGAGGATGGAACGAAAGAGGTTGATTTAAAAAACGTGACCAATCCGCAGATCTTTGCGGTCGTGTTTCAGAAACAGGAAAGCGGTGACTGGTTTCCGCTCTACGGCGACCCGATCAGTGGGTGGTCGGTGACTGATGGCAGTTCATGGGCCGATATTCGGGAAGCGGCGGAAAAGAATCCTTATTTCTTTCAGCTAGCGAGCAATGGCTCCTATCAGGTGGAAGTGGAAAATTTGCCGGGCGATATTACATCGTACTATTATGTGTGCGGTGACGAACAAACGGCCAAATATACGGTGGCCTACTATTATACGACAGCCGGAAGCACGGAACAGATTAACGGGTCGAATACATGGAGAATTGACTCGGACGCCAAGGAGTCGCAGTATCAGTTCGACAGGGTGTTTTCTGTGAATCTGTATGTTCCGAATATTAAAAATCGGTTGTTTGTCCAAAAAGTAGATGAAGAAAAGCAGCCGGTGAATGGCGCGGAGTTTTCGCTTTACCGGGCAGGGGATGTCGACGTGAATGAAAGCGGTTTCACGATCCATACCGGTGCGAATGCATATGATCAGCTGACAACGGCTGCGATTTCCGGAAGCATCAGCCTGGATGGAGGAGGCGTATTTCCTGCAGAAAACGGGATTTTGGAATGCGGGGAATACTTCCTGATTGAGACAGGTGTACCGGAATGGTATCAGGGCAATGAGACGGCAATCCGGATTGTTGTGGATTCTACCGGTGTTTATGCAGATGCAGGAGACGGGGATGACGGCGTGTCGGTGCTGAGGGGCGTAGGCTCTGTTGTGAAAAGTATGGTGCAGTTTGCGGCGGACGATCAGGTGGACTTAACGCTGAATACCATTCGGGCGGGATCTGAATCGGGGACTTACACGGACAGGACACTGACGTGGAATGACGATACCGAGTGGGAGAACGAGGAAACACTTTTGCACCTTCAGTATTCCAATCAGTATCAGGTGCTCGACTACCGGTTAGAAGGCGGATCAGGAAGCGAAGCGAATACGATCAATGAACTGACCGTAGAAACAGTCAGCGGATGGTCAAGACTGAGCATTAGACAATGTTTTCAGCATGACGAGAGCTCGGATAGCACTTTAAAAACGGATTTGCAGAATCAGGATCTCACCAATCTGTTTTCCGGTCTTGCCGTCGTCCGGGTGGAGAATCAGAAGGTTGGAAACTTGACGGTTCAAAAAGAGGTGTTGGGAGAAGAGGCCCCTGAGGCGGCGTCGTTTACTTTTCAGCTTTCGCTGAGCGACAGTGTGGGCGCGCCGCTTACGCAATCTTATCAGGCAACCAGGTATCTGACAGACGGCGGGCAGGAAAATATGACGGTGAAAAACGGCGACACGTTCCAGTTAAAGGATGGTGAAAAAATCGTTATTTTGGATCTTCCGGCGGGCGCGGACTATCAGGTTGAGGAAATCAATATACCATCGGGATTTACGCCGAGTGTGCTTCAGAATCAGGACGTTGATGCCAAGGACGGAAATATGGCTTTGGGCAGTATTTCGCATCGTATGCAGGAGAGCGTCACGTTTTATAATGCTTATTCCAGTGATGCCGTGGCAGTGCTGAATGGGGTGAAGCGTCTTAGCGGACGGATGATTGGACAGGAGGATGTTTTTGAATTTCAGTTGTCTGCTGCTGATGATGCGACCTCGGAAGCCATTGAGGCGGGAGATGTAGTGCTTGGCGAGGGCGCTGATTTCGTTTCGGTAACCGGAGACGGCAGCAGTGAGACGGCGAGTTTCTCATTTCCCGAAGTACGCTTCCGAGAGCCGGGACAGTATTGTTTTTATATTGCAGAGGTGGTGCCGGCAGAGCATCCGGGAATGACCTATGATACACACAAAACAAAGGTCACGGTGAATGTTTTACGGGACGAAGCCGGTGGTCTTATGAGAGCTGTTGTTTCTTATGATAATACGGGTGCTCCGATAGCGGATGACCGGGAGGTTACCGACCGGGCATCGTTTACAAATCAAATTACAGGTGAGTTTTCTTTCCGAAAGGTAGACAGGGGGCATCAGCCGGTAGAAGGTGCGCGGTTTGCACTGTACCGCCTGGACTGTGAAAATACGGATCATGATCACAGCGGCGAAAACGATGAGCTTTTGGTGGGAGCAAACGGAGCTTTTGAGGAAGCATATCTGTATTCGGAATGTTGGACATTGATACAGACCGAGATGTCGGCGCCTGATACCGGACTTGTGCAATTTTCGGATATTCCCATTGTCGGAGAGTATCGTTTAGTAGAAGTGTTGGTTCCCGACGGCTTTATGAATCCGGGCGGACAGTGGAAAGTCGAGTACAGTGATCTCGACGGCAAATTCGGTCCGAAAGCCGGCGGCGACGCCAGTGTGGGCAATCCGCCTGCCATTGGAGTAGATGAAGAGGGCGTATATTATATTTTCAATTATCGTCCGAGCGCATTGCCGTTTGCGGGGAACAAAGGAATTGTTTGTTTCATGGCGGTTGGCGGCGTCATTATGGCAGCCGGGGGCACCGGATTGCTGTGCGCTATTCGAAAAAGGCGCCGGTTGATGCACAGAGCTGATCTTGACTGAGAAGACAGACGGAAGGAACTTTGTGGAATATGGGTGATGATATTCACCTTGTAAATAAAACACCATATTCAAAATGATATTTAAGGGGGAATGATTTTATGACAACGAACACAAAAACCGCATTTTATAAAATGTGGGCAGTATGCCTGGCATTGGCGCTAGTGCTGTCGATGAGCATCACGGCATTTGCCAGTATTACGCAAGATACAACCGGTCAATTTACCGTAACCGGGTTTGATACGGATCCGTCACTCAAAATAGAAGTGTCTGCGTTTCAAATTATTACAGTCAATGTAGATAATCAAGCCGGACAGCCTGCTTATCCGATGTACACGTGGAATGCGAACGTAGCCGCATGGATGCGGACGAATGGGTATGAGCAGTACATTAATGATACTCTTGGGAAAAATGCGGTAGCCGATCAGTTTGATCCTGAGCAAATAGCAGCTAAAGATATGACTGTCTTTCTGGAAAAGATAACTGCGGCTATCAAGGCGGGAACGATTTTATTAACTGCAACTAAAACGGTTGAAGCGTCTGAGGGCAGCGCAGTCTTTACAGAGATGCCGATGGGAGAGTATTTGATTACCGCCAAAGGAGGCGTGAAGATTTATCAGCCTACCACGGCCGAACTGGTGCCCCGGGAAACGGAAGGAGAATGGGAGATCGTCGGGGAAGAGTATGAGATGAAAAGCACGGATCCTGGAATTACCGAAAAGGAAGGCTCTACGGAGGAAGGTGATCAGACCGTTGCAATCGGCGATACGGTCAATTATATGCTGACAGTTCGCGTGCCCTCTTATCCGGCAGATGCGTCGCACACAAAATTTGAAGTCAGCGACAGCATGAGCAGCGGCCTGACGTTTGACGGAGCCGATTCGATTCAGGTTTATAGTGACAAGGAAAAAACAAATCCTATATCTGACGACAATTATACTGTGACTGTTCCTTCAGAAACACGGACATTCTCCATTGCGTTTAAAGACCAATTTACGAGAAACACAGAGCTTACGACGATTTATATTGTATATTCGGCGACGGTCAACCCTTTTGCTTTTGAAGAGGATGCTCTCGGCAACCAGGCGTTCCTGGGATATAGCAATGATCCGTATACAGAGTCGGATTATGAAACGCCGGGACCTGAGGAGGATGTATATACATATGGCATTGCGCTGACAAAGATTGACAAGGATCATAATTCTGTCACAGCAGCAGACGGGGATAAACGCGCGCAGTTTACTCTTTCCGATAATGGCACTGCACTGACGTTTACCGAGACGGAGACGGACGGGGTTTATCGCTATGATGCAAACGGTTCGACGACCTTGGAGGTAGCTGCAGACGGCACACTGCTGCTTCAGGGGTTGGATGAGGGCACCTATATTTTAAAAGAGACGCAGGCTCCGGAAGGATATGTTCTTCCGACGGGTGAAATCACGATTGTCATTACGGATCAGGAAGACGGCGCGGCCGATGGAATGATTGATGCAGCGAATGTGACAAGCAGCGGAACAATTACAATTTGTGATCCGTCGGTGGTTGATAATGCCAAGAACGTGGTTGATTTTCATGTGGTGAATACAAGCTCGGAGGACGCGGGCTTTACGCTTCCTGTCACAGGCGGCATGGGTACGCTGATTTTTACGGTGGCCGGTGTGCTGCTGATGGCGGGCGCTGTAGTAATGGTTGTCCTTGCGAAAAAGAAACAGGTACAATAAACGGCATAAAATAAAAATATATAAATGGGTTTTATCTGGTATGACAAAAAACAGAATCAGGAAAAAGAAAAACCCGTGGGTATTCCTGGCGCCCCTGCTGATTTTTGCAGTAGGCGCCGGGATTTTCATTTATCCTGCGGCAAGTAATTTTCTGGCGGAGCGCAATCAGCAGCATATAATACACACTTATCAGAAAACCGTCGAGGAAACGAGCCGGGACGTGCTCGATAACGCATGGGCTGAGGCAATTACTTACAACGAAAATCTGGCGGGGGATCCGGTTCATGATCCTTTTGTCATGGGAAGCGGTTATGTCCTTCCAGAAAATTATGAGGAAGTGTTAAATATAGACGGTGATGGAGTGATGGGTTATATCGAAATTCCGAAAATCGGCGTTTTGCTTCCGATTTATCACGGAACGGATGAAGATGTGCTTGCAAAGGGCGCAGGTCATCTGGATGTGACGGCGCTCCCGATTGGGGGAGAGGGATTGCATTCGGTGATCAGCGCTCACCGGGGATTGCCAAGCGCTCAATTATTTACCAGGTTGGATGAGCTAGAGATCGGGGATGTCTTTTATGTTCATGTTCTGGATGCCGTTCTTGCGTATGAGGTGGATCAGACGGAGGTGATTTTGCCGGAGGAACTCGGTTTGTTGGAGCCGGAGGACGGCAGAGATCTGATGACGCTTCTGACATGTACACCGTACGCGGTAAATACCCACCGCCTGCTTGTGCGGGGAGAGAGGGTTCCTTATGAAGAAACGGTTGCGGAGGACATCAATGAAAGCAGGACAGTGGATGCGGACAAATCCTGGCGAAAGGAGTATTTGTATTCAGCTATAGCCGGCGCGGTGTTTCTTAGCGTGTGCATTGTTGTTCTAAAAAGAAGAAAAAAGTAAAAGAAAAACGCAGATCTTCTACGGCATCGGAACAGAGGGGAACGTGGAGATGAAAAAAAACGTACTTTGGATGACAGCAGGAATCTTGTTTTTTGCCGGTATACTTGTACTGGCATTTCCGACTGCGGTAAATTTGGCATATCAATATCGGAGCCAGAAGACGATCGTACAATTTTGTGACGAGAATGCTGCGGATTCCGACACGGCGGACGATACGCTTTTTTTGCAGATGGAGGAGTATAACTTGGCGATCTATCAAAATCAGCAAAAGGATCTCTGCGATGCATGGAGTTATCAGCAAAATATGTTTCATTTTGACGCCGCAGGCCTCGCCGACGATATGATCGGTTATCTCGTCATTGAAGCTATGGATGTGCAAATCCCGCTGTATATCGGCGCCAGTAATGCCAATATGAGTAAGGGCGCGGCTGTTTTGGGTCAGACCAGTATGCCGATCGGCGGAGAGAATACAAATTGTGTGATTGCCGCGCACAGAGGGTATGGAAGTGTCCCTATGTTCCGAAACATTGAGGCGCTTGAGTACGGTGATCAGGTGGTGATTACAAATTTGTGGGACACCCTGACCTATGAAGTAGTGAAAAGTATTGTGATTGATCCGGACGATATTGATGCGGTCAAGATTATTCCGGGGCAGGATTTGGTGACGCTGATTACCTGTCATCCGTATACAAAAAATGTACAGCGGTATGTCGTGTATTGCCGGCGGGTCAGCGACGGGGAAGAAAATCAACAGCTAGTGCAGGCAACAGAGGCGCTTCCGGAAATTGCGGAATCGATTCATGGAGTGGAATATGTTTCGTCAGAAAAGGATATTCAGTTGGAAGAGCAGATGTATACGATCCGTATTTTGACTGTCGCGGCGTCCTGCTTCGCGTTGCTGCTGTGGTTTTTTGTAAAAAAAATCAGACGGCATTTCAGACGGATGTAAAAAAACTTGCACGACGTGCATCAAAATGCTAAAATACATAAATAAAATAAGTAGAACAGGTGATCGCGGCCGGCAGTCCGAAAGGCGCCGTCTGAGGAAAGTCCGGGCTTCACAGGGCAGGATGCCGGATAACGTCCGGTGGAGGCGACTCCAAGGAAAGTGCAACAGAAATATACCGCATGCGGATTTATTCCGCGTGTAAGGGTGGAAGGGTAGGGCAAGAGCCTACCGCTTTGCCGGCAACGGCGAAGGCATATGTAAACCCCATCCGAAGCAAAACCGTGATAAAAACAATAGATTGGCCCGATCTGTTTTTAGGTAGGTTGCTAGAGACCGTTGGCGACAACGGTTCGAGATAGATGATCACCCCCGACATAACCCGGCTTATCGTTCTGCTTATTTTATATATCTAAGATAGGAAGAAGGCGTAACTTATGATTTTTGCAGCGAACGTTTTTCCGGCTTTGACCGGAGACGAGTCCAATGCGGCAATGTTTATTGTCATTGCAGTGATTGCGGTGATTGTTGTTCTTGTACTCGCGTTTAAAGATCGGATTTTCCGGACGGGTAAAAAGGACGGGATCAGTGAAAACGGCGGCGCAACAATGACTGCAGACCAGGCAGAGGACAAAAGAAACGGCAAAGAATAAGAGGAGTATATGATGAAATCATCCGCACAATTAGAGTCGATGCTCCGGGATATTGATCATAAAGGCTATCCGGCGTATAAGTCGCTTCGGGGCAGCTACCGTTTCGGTACCTATCAGCTGTCTATTGATCATGTGCAGGGCGATCCGTTCGCCTCTCCCTCCCGTCTGACGGTTCATATCACGGATCGGGAGAGCGGTTTTTCGAGGGAGCTTTGGGCGACTGGCGACAGAAAGATTGCGTTTTGCGATTTTTTGCTGCGTCTTTTTGAGAAAGCAGTGAGGAAATACTCCTTTCAGGCGAAAGGTTCGGGAAAAAGCGGCGCGATTTTTACCACACATCCCGGTCAGCAGGTGCTTGCCCGCACGGCTTGCACAGTCCGGGACAATACGATACTTATGCGGTTTGAGGTGGGATTTCCGGCCAATGGCCGAACGATCAATGCCAGGGAGCTCCATAAAATTCTGTTTGAGTATCTGCCTCGCTGTGTCAGCAGTTCCATGTACAGCCGCAATATTGACCAAAAGGCGTTAAATGACGCCATTGAGCTGTATGAGGATCAGCAGGCGCTCAGGGCATATCTGTCAGGGAATCATATGGCGGCGTTTGTAGCCAACGGCGCAGTGCTGCCAAGAAAAAGCGGAGTGTCCAGTGAGCCGATGAGCACAGCGGTTCCTTTTACTTCTCCGGATTCGATGAGCGTGACGGTGGATCTGCCGCACCGGGGCAAGGTGACCGGTATGGGAATCCGCGAGGGCATCACGTTGATTACCGGGGGCGGCTATCACGGAAAGTCTACCCTGTTAAAGGCGTTGGAATCCGGCGTGTATAATCACATTGCCGGCGACGGACGTGAGTTTGTCATTACCGATGCGACGGCGGTGAAGCTGCGGGCGGAAGAGGGGCGTGTGGTAAAAGAAGTGAACATTTCCCCGTTTATTAATCATCTGCCGGGCGGCAGAGATACCAGGTCTTTTTCGACAGAAGACGCCAGTGGAAGCACGTCTCAGGCTGCCGCGGTGATGGAGGGTATTGAGGCGGGCGCGAGGTTGTTTTTAATTGATGAAGATACCTGTGCGACGAATTTTATGGTTCGCGACGAGCTGATGCAGCGCGTCATTGCGCCGGATAAAGAGCCGATCACACCGTTTCTTGTCCGCATTCGTCCGCTGTTTGAGGATCTTGGAATTTCGACGATTTTGGTAGTCGGCAGCTCGGGAGCGTTTTTCGGCCCGGCGGATTGTGTTCTGCAGATGGATAATTACCGGGCTTTAGATATTACACAGCGAACAAAGCAGGAAGCGAAGGCGTATGGTCTGCCGGACGTTGCAGACGACGGATTTTCATTTCCGCCGGCAGAGCGGAAACGATATGAGGCGTCTTTAAAAGGTGTTCGGCGGGGTGAACGGCCTCCGAAAATTAAGGTGCAGGGCAAGGATGCGCTCTATTATGACAAATCGCTGATTGATTTGCGCTATGTGGAGCAGCTTGTCTGCGAGGAACAGACAAGAGCGCTCGGGTACATGCTGCTGTATCTTCACACACATTCCGATTCGGCAAAAACGCTGGCTGAACAGCTTGGCGTTCTTTACAGTAAGGCGGTGCGCGAGGGGTTGGAGAGTATTGCGAAGGCTGATTGCCCGCCGTTTATGGCCATGCCGAGAATTCAGGAAGTTTTTGCGTGTATTAACCGTTGTCGGTTTTGATCCGGTAAGGAGACAGACCGATCAGATTAATAAAAACCGGTGCGCCCCTCGGCGCGCCGGTTTTTGTAATTTCATGTATGATGTTTTTTGTAAGAATGCCGTTGTTACGATCTGCGGTCATATTTTTCTTCGCAATATTTGCAGCGATAGATCGCGCGCTCTTCGTCAGTCAACAGAAATACCTGCTTTAACTCCTGCTCTATGGATGTAATACAGCGGGGATTTTTACAGCGGATGATATTGCTGATTTTTTTTGGCAGGCGCAGCGTGCGCTTTTCCACAATTTCGCTGTCTTTAATGACATTGACGGTGATGGAGCGGTCGATAAATCCGAGAATATCAAGGTTCACCTCATCGATCGGGCATTCTACTTTGATAATGTCTTTTTTGCCCATCAGGTTGCTGCGCGCGTTTTTGATAATGGCGACGGTGCAGTCAAAATCATTCAATCCGAGATCATGGTAGATGGCCATGCTCTTTCCTGCCGGAATATGATCCAGTACAAATCCTTCTTCTATTTTGCCGACATTTAATGTTCCCATCATTTCCTCCATTCTGGTTGTTGAGCGTTTTATGATGCAGCGAGCGGGTCGAGTTGCAGTAAAATAAGAATCAGCGCCATTCGGGCGTACACTCCATATTGTACCTGCTGAAAATAGACGGCTCTGGGATCGTCGTCGACCTCGGTGGAAATTTCATTCACACGGGGCAGCGGATGGAGCACAAGCATATCGTCTTTCGCCAGTGACATTTTAGCTGCGTCGAGAATGTAGCAATCTTTCAGGCGAATGTATTCCTCCTCGTTGAAAAAGCGTTCGCGCTGTACACGGGTCATATACAGTATATCCATTTCATTCATCACGTCGTCGAGATTGCTGACTTCTTTATATGGAATCTGTCTGGCGTCGAGTACTTCCTCGCGGATGTAGTCGGGAATGCGAAGCTCGTCGGGAGAAATGAGAATAAACGATATGTTTTCGTAGCGCGCCAATGCATGGATGAGAGAGTGAACGGTTCGGCCAAATTTCAGATCGCCGCACAGACCGATCGTCAGGTTGGTCAATCTCCCTTTGAGAGAGCGGATCGTGTGAAGATCGGTAATCGTCTGCGTGGGATGCTGATGACCGCCGTCGCCGGCGTTGATTACCGGAATCCGGGATTTTTCAGATGCGACAAGAGGGGCGCCCTCTTTCGGGTGGCGCATCGCGCAGATGTCGGCATAGCAGGATACCATGCGGATCGTGTCGCTGACACTTTCTCCCTTGGCGGCGGAACTGGAAGCCGCGCTTGAGAATCCGATGACACTGCCTCCGAGATTCAGCATGGCGGTCTCAAAGCTCAGGCGTGTGCGCGTGCTTGGCTCATAAAAGAGCGTGGCAATTTTCTTGCCGTCGCAGATATGAGCGTACGCGTCGCGGTGATGTTCAATATCCGTTGCAAGATCCATCAGATGTTCTAATTCCTCGACGGTAAAGTCGAGCGGACTCATTAAATGTCTCATCGTAACCTCCTTGTTGAAAACATATGCCTCTTTGGAAAGCCTTCTGTTTTCCTTTTGATATGATACAATAAAAGGCATGAAGATGCAATAAAAAAGAGGGAAATATATCTTGGAAAATCCGTTGAAATCCGATATAATAGCTTTGATACAAAAATGGAGGACAAGTGAATGAAAAAGTTGAACGATGTTCTGGCTGAGGAGTTGGAAAGCGCGTTTGAGAGCGCCGGGTTTGATCGCTCCTATGCGAAGGTGACGGTTTCCAACCGCCCGGATTTGTGTGAATATCAGTGCAACGGCGCGATGGCGGCGGCAAAGCAGTACCGCATGGCGCCTCTGCAGATTGCCGAACAGGTGGTGGACAGACTTCACGACAGCGCCGTCGTGACGGATGTGACGGCGGTAAGGCCGGGATTTATTAATTTCAGGATGAACCCGGAATGGTTGGCAGATTTTCTGAACAGACTTGCACAGGAAGAAAAATTGGGCGTTGAACAACCGGAACGGCCGCAGACGATCATGATCGATTATGGCGGGCCGAATGTGGCGAAGCCGCTTCACATCGGTCATCTGCGTTCCGCAATTATCGGCGAGAGCATTAAGCGTATCGGCCGGTTTATGGGGCACAGGGTGATCGGGGACGTGCATCTCGGCGACTGGGGACTCCAGATCGGTCTGCTGATTGCGGAGCTTAGGCTTCATCAGCCGGAGTTAATCTATTTTGACGAGACATATACCGGTGAATATCCGGAAAATCCGCCGTTTACGATCGGCGAACTGGAACAGCTGTATCCGCAGGCGAGCGCGCGCTCCAAGGAGGACGAAGCGTTTTATGCGCAGGCGCTTGAGGCGACGCATCTGCTTCAGGAGGGCAGGCGCGGCTACCGCGCGCTCTGGCAGCATATTATTCATGTGTCTGTTGAGGATATTAAAAAAAATTACGACCGCCTGAACGTGTCGTTTGATCTGTGGAAAAAGGAATCTGATGTACAGCCGTACATTCCGGATATGCTAGCTGCAATGGAACGGCAGGGGATCGCGAGAGAAGACGACGGGGCGCTGATTGTTGATGTGGCGGAGGATGACGATGCGAGGGAAATTCCCCCGTGCATTGTCCGCAAGTCAGACGGAGCCGCACTTTATACGACTACGGATCTGGCGACGCTTGTAGAGCGCGAGCGGGAGTATCACCCGGACCGGATTATATATGTGGCGGATAAACGGCAGGAACTGCATTTTATCCAGGTGTTCCGCACAGCCCGCAAAGCAGGTATTGTAAGTGAACATACGGAGCTTGAGCATATCGCGTTTGGAACAATGAATGGCAAGGACGGCCGGCCGTTTAAGACGAGAACAGGCGGCGTCATGCGCTTGGAGACACTCCTCGCAGAAGTGAACGAGGAGATGGAGAAGAAAATCAACGAAGGGCGCACCATGTCGCAGGAGGAAGTGGAGAGCACCGCAAAATTAGTAGCGCTTTCCGCGGTAAAATACGGAGATCTGAGTAATCAGGCGTCCAAAGATTACGTGTTCGATGTGGACAGGTTCACTTCGTTTGAGGGAAATACCGGCCCTTATATTTTGTATACGATTGTGCGGATGAAATCCATTTTAAGCAAGTACCAAGAGCAGTGGGGAGAAGTAAACGGATTTTCGATGCTTCCGGCAAAGAGCGGGGAAGAGAAAGACGTCATGCTTGCGCTGACGCGGTTTGCCGATGTATTTCAGACGGCATTTGAGGAGTGCGCTCCGCACAAAATCTGTGCTTACATTTATGAATTATCCAATCATTTTAACCGCTTTTATCATGCAAACAAAATTATGAGTGAAGAAGACAAAGCGCAGAGAGAGTCGTGGGTTGCGCTTTTGTGTCTGACTTTGCGTGCGCTGGAGAGCAGTATTGACGTGCTTGGCTTCTGCGCGCCGGAGAGGATGTAGAAGTGATGTCAGGTACGTGTGTGATTGTTGGGGCGGGGAGCTTCACAGAGTCGGAGCTTCTGCTTTCCGATCAGGATTTTTTGATTGCCGCTGACGGCGGTTATGACCGCGTGTGCGCACTGGGAAGGACGCCGGATTTGGTCATCGGGGATTTTGATTCTCTGCACCGGATTCCGAATCATCCGAATACGATTGTCCTGCCGACGGAGAAAGACGACACGGACATGGCCGCCGCGGTGGAGGAGGGGGTGCGAAGAGGGTTCCGTCAGTTTGCCATCTATGGAGGTATGGGCGGACGATTTGAGCACTCTGTTGCAAACCTTCAGTTGTTGGCAGGGATGAAAACGAGGGGGCTGCATGCAGTGTTATATGGTCCGAAAGAAAAGATTTTTTTTCTGCGCGGGCCGGAAAAAATGAAATTTGCTGCTGGCGAGAAGGGCTTTCTTTCCGTGTTTTCGCACAGCGATGTCTGTGTGGGGGTAAATGAGAGGGGCTTAAAATACGCGCTGTATGATCAGACGCTGACAAATCAGATGGTGATCGGAATCAGCAATGAGTTTATCGGACAACAGGCGATGGTTTCTGTCGAACAGGGACTGTTGTGTCTCATTCAGGAGCGCAAGGAGGTTCGTTGAGATGAAAAAACAGGTCTTATTAGGGACGGCGGCGATGTTGATCGGTGTGCTTTGTTTCACCGCATGCGGAAAAAAGAACGATGTGGAAACGTCAACGGCAGAACCGACGGCACAGGCGACAGAGGAGGCGACGCCCGCGCCGACGCCGAAACTGACTTATCTGGAACGTCTCGAGCAGGCGATTAAGGACGGAGATACAAAATATCTCCGCGAAGAGCTGAAATACTGGGATTCTGCAAAGGAAGTGTCCGGTCAGTACAGTATTAATATGATCGCGGATTTTGTCGATTATATGAATGCAAGCAGCGAACGGCTTCGCTCCTTTATGCAACAGATTGAGGATGAATTTTATCTGGAAGATGAGGAGCGCGTTGTCCTGCCGGCGGTATATGTTTATGTGACGACGACGTCGGATAATACAAACTTTGATTTTCAGTTTTTCGGGGAGCGCACGATCGACGAGGCGGACAGAAAGGCGCAGAAACTTGGCCCGCTGCTTCCTACGGATTATACGATCACAGCATCCAATGAGTCGTGGGAAGATTCGCAGACCGCAGTTATTCCAATCAGCCTTTCCGAGCTTAGCGATGACAGTTCGTCCCGGCATATGTATTATTTGAAATTTTATAAAACA
Organism: uncultured Lachnospiraceae bacterium; assembly: GCA_944383325.1. Taxonomy (GTDB): domain Bacteria; phylum Bacillota; class Clostridia; order Lachnospirales; family Lachnospiraceae; genus CALWPC01. The sequence goes on from CALWPC010000050.1 coordinate 119,870, forward strand.
GAGTATACGCTCTACCCGGACGGCGATTCTTCAGGTGGCGACCGCGCGGAGGAGTCCGATTCGGGAGAAGGAGAAGAGCAGCGTGAAACGTATGCTCCGCAATCAGAGGAATCAGAGGAATAAGATGGAGATGATGATTTGCTCAGAAAACGGTTTTTAGCAGGGGGCAGCATGTCTTTGTGGCGCAGCCTGCTGCTAGTTGTTCTGGCTCTTGTGTGTTACTTTGCAGTGCAGGAGTGTGTTTCGTTTTTTATTGTTCGGATATTGGCGCTTTATGTGGGAATCGGCGGGGAACAGCCTGCGCAGATGACGGGCGGATATACCCTTACTGTTTCGCTGATTGCCAACGCTCTGACCATTCCCGCGCTGTATGTGCTGTTTTATGACCGCAGTACATACCGCGCTCCTGTGCGCCTTTCACTGCTTTGGAATGTACTGTTCGGCTGTTGTCTGTGTGTCAGCCTGAATATGCTGATTTCCGTGTTTCGTCTGAGCGAACTGTTTCCGACATATACGGAAGTGTCCGAGCATTTTTTTGTAGGCAGTCTATGGTTAGAGCTGCTTACAATCGGGGTGGTTTCTCCGTTTTTAGAAGAACTGTTGTTTCGTGGAATCATGTATAAAGAATTTCGCAGCTGCGCCGGGTCGCGGTTGGCCATGTTACTTTCGGCCCTGATTTTCGGAGCGATGCATATGAACATGCTGCAGTTTCTGTATGCTTCTGTGCTAGGGCTGTGTCTTGCATGGGTATATGAGCGCTACCAGAGTCTCTGGGCGCCGTATCTCGTACATGCCGCGGCAAATATCTTTTCTGTTGTGATTACGGAAAATGAGACCGTGCAGCGCTTTTTATCTTCGGGTTTCGGCGCCGTTTTCACGATTGTCCTTCTGACAGGCGCGCTGTGGGCGCCGGTGTTTATTGTTAGAAGCACAAGAAAGGAGTTGTAAATCAAATATGGGAAATTTTAAGGAAAAGCTTCAGCGCTTTATGATGGGCCGCTATGGTGTGGATCAGTTGGGGAAAACACTATTGTATGTGTCGGTGATTCTGCTCATTCTGGATATTATTTTTCGCACCAATTTGTTTTTCTGGCTGGCGGTAGTGCTGTTGGTATTCTGCTATGTTCGCATGTTCTCTAAAAATTACTCTCAGCGAAGCGCCGAGAATGCCGCCTATCTCCGTTTTACCGGAAAGGTCAAGGGTGTGTTTACAAGGAAAAAGAATGAAGCGATGGACAGAGAACACCGCATTTTTTCCTGCCCGAACTGTAAGCAGCGGATTCGTGTGCCGCGGGGCAAGGGAAAAATCAGTATTCACTGTCCAAAATGCGGAACGGATTTTATCAAACGGACATAATCGTCTCAGTCAGTCTGATTTTGTCTGTCTGGACAGGATAGAAAGTCCGAGCAGGAGCGCAAGTGGAAACAGCGCGGATACTAAAATCCCGACTTTCAGGTTGTCGTGAAAGTGCCCAGAGATAAAACCGGCCAGAGTGGGCCCTGCGAAACAGCCGAAGTCTCCGGCTAGCGCAAGCAGTGCAAACAGTGCGGTGCCGCTGTTTTTTAATACAGTGGCCCTGCTGAAAGTTCCGGGCCATAAAATGCCGACGGACAGTCCGCACAGCGCCAGGCCGGCCAACCCAAAGACCGGGGATGGAATCAGAGCGATACAGAGGTAGGCCATCAGGCAGAGCATGCCGCTGACCCGCATAAAATGATTGAGGTTGATTCGGCTGCCGTATTTGCCGTAATATGCACGCGAACATCCCATCAGCAGGGCAAACGTCATGGGGCCAAGGAGGTCGCCTACAGTCTTGCTGATGCCGAGTCCGCTTTCCACAAAGGTGGAGGCCCACTGGCTGATCGTCTGTTCACTGGCTCCTGCGCAGAGCATAATCAGCATCAGGGTCCAGAAGATATTTTTCGTCATTAATGTGCGGACAGACATTTGTGGCTCGTCGTCTCCGATCAGAGCAGCGAGAGGGACTTTTGTGAAAACAATGGCGTTGCAGACGGGTATGACCGCCCATAACACTGCGAGCAGTTTCCATTGCGCAATGCCGAAAAAATGAAAAAATAGTGTGGAAATCAGCACTACTCCGACCTGACCCCAACAGTAAAACGAGTGAAGAAGACTCATAGCGGTCTCTTTGTTGTCTGTCGGACAGGACTCCATGATGGGGCTGACGAGTACTTCGATGAGTCCGCCGCCGACTGCGTAAATGCAGACGGAGAGCAGGATACCCAAAAATGCACTTGGCAGCACTTCCGGGAGAAGCGTGAGGGCGACCAGTCCGGTTGCCGAACATACGTGGGCAACAATCATGCATGCACGGTAGCCGATTTTATCGACAAAAAAGGCAGACAGCAGATCAATCAGCAGCTGAATGCCAAAATTTACAGTGACAAGCAGGGTGATTTGTGTCAGAGGTATCTGATAACTCGTTTGGAACGTCAGAAACAGAAGCGGGGCAAAGTTGTTGACGATTGCCTGGACAATATAGCCGATAAAGCAGGCGGTCATTGTGGCCTGATAGTTCCTGTTCATGGTATTTATTGATCCTCCTGAAAATATGATCTTGTTGTGAAATAAACAGAGGCTGTGCAGCTATGACACGGCCTCTGTTTTTTCAAAAAATTCAATAATCCGTGAAAATTGCATTCCATGGGACGCCTTGACTAAAATGGTGTCGTTTGGCTTTAGCAATGGTGTTTGTTCCAGTTGGCGGAGCAGTTCATCCAGTGTATGAAAACTGTAGATTTCCAGTCCGTGTTCCGATCCGGTTTCCGCCGCTCCCCTGGCAAGCTCTCTGGCAAGAGAACCGACCGTAATCAGGACGTCGACCGCCTGCCGGCCGAGATACTGTCCGGTTTCATAGTGAAGCTGCTTTTCATTTTCGCCAAGTTCGAACATGTCCCCTAAAATGCAGACGCTCCGTCCGTCGGCCCGGCACACGACGTCAATCGATGCGCGCATCGAAACGGGATTGGCGTTGTAGCAATCGTCGATAATGGTATAGGAAGCGCTCTGAAAAATATGATTTCGCCCTCCGACCGGTGTCAGCGCTTCGATTCCGGCTTTAATTTCATGATCGGTCAGGCCGAATAATTGCCCTGCAAGGGCGCCTGCGAGCGCGTTATACACCATGTGATCTCCGGGAATTGGTATGGATACGGAGAATGTTTCTGCCGGAGCGTTTTCTTGTTTTAAATGAATTTGGCAGGCGGTGCCAAGCAGCCCGTGCGGCGCGATCGCATCTGCAAATCCGGTATAGCGGCTGTCTGCCTCAAATTGCTCCGGCTGAAGCGTGTAAAAGCGGGGGGTGATTCCGCGGACAGTTCCAATGGTTGCCAGTTTATCGTCGTCGCCGTTTAGTAAAATAGCGCCGTTGTCGCGCAAACCTTCAAAAATTTCCGTTTTGGCTTTTAAAATGCCGTCGCGTGTTTTTAAATTTTCCAAATGACACTGTCCGATATTTGTAATCACAACAACGTGCGGCTTCGCAATCTTGGTCAGACGCGACATTTCTCCGAATTCGCTGATGCCCATTTCGAGTACGGCAATCTCATGTTCTTCGCGCAGACGAAAAATGGTCAGCGGCAGACCGATTTCATTGTTAAAATTGCCGTCGGTTTTGAGCACCCGGTATTTTTGGGACAGCACAGAAGCGATCATTTCTTTCGTGCTTGTCTTGCCGACGCTTCCGGTAACGCCGATGACTTTTACAGATAATTGGGACAGATAGTATTCGGCCAGATCTTTCAGAGCCTGGTATGTGGACGGAACTACAATATAAGGATGCGAATTGTGCGGAAGCACCCGTTCCGAGAGGCAGCAGAGCGCCTGCTGCTCATAGGCCGAAAGAATATAGTCGTGTCCGTCGCTGCGGTTTCCAACGACTGCGATAAAAAGAGAGCCGGGGGTAACTTTGCGGCTGTCAATCGTGACGGCGGACACCTCGCGGTCAAGTTGATCTGTATCGCCGTAATAGACGCCGCCGACTGCGGCGCAAATATTTTTTAGGGTTAGCTGTTTCATAGGAACCTCACATATGTTCTATCGGTTTTTCGAGTGATGTTTGAATGATCGTTTCGCAGAGATCTTCAAAGCTGACGCCGGCGGCGGCCGCCTCCTGAGGAAGCAGACTGGTCGGCGTCATGCCGGGCAGTGTGTTGGCTTCCAGGCAGTACAGATGCGAATCGGCGTCCATCAGAAAATCAATTCGCGCGTATACTTCTAAATGCAGAGCACGGTATGCCTGTTCGGCATATTGCTGCATCTGTGCAGTCAGCTGTTCAGGCAGGTCGGCGGGACAGGTTTCCACAGTTGAGCCTGCCTGATATTTGTTTTTATAGTCGTACAATCCTTCTTTAGGAGCGATTTCAATGACCGGAAGAGCCTTGCCGCCGAGTACTCCGACAGAAAACTCGCGTCCTGTGATACATTCTTCTGCAACCAGTTCCTCCTCATAGGAAAATCCTATGGAAAGTGCCTCCTTTAGCTCCTGTAATGTCGATGCCTTGGACATTCCCACACTGGACCCGCCGCAACACGGTTTTACAATCAGCGGAAAATGCAGTTGTTCGGAGAGCTGTGCGGCAAGCGTGTCGACGGAGGTTCTGCGGACACAGAGTCCTTTTGGAACGGGAATCTGCTGTGCGGTCAGAATATCTTTTGTCGTTTGTTTGTTCATAGAGATTGCACTTGCAAAACAGCCGGAACCGGTATAGCGGATGCCGAGCAAATCAAATGTTGCCTGTATTTTTCCGTTTTCACCATTTTCGCCGTGAAGCGCCATAAATACAATGTCTGCCATTCGGCAAAGGTTCAGAACATTGGCGCCGAAAAAACCGTCGTGATGTTCACGCCTGGTATTTCGTATCGTGTCAAGATCCGGCGAGTCTTTGCCAACCGCATGAGCGGCCGGATCAGTTTGTTGTTCAGAGGAAAACAGGGAGGAGAGCGGTGCGTCTGTCTCGACGCCTAAAAAGACGTCGACGAGATAGCAGCGGTGCCCCCGTTTTTGCAGCGCGCTGCAAACCTGTGCTCCGGTGCTCAGTGAAACGTCGCGTTCGGTGCTTGTTCCGCCGGCCAGTACAAGGATATTCATGATATACCTCCGCTTTTCTATATATAATAAAATTAGTAAATATAATGCTTCTACTAAGATATACCAATGGGAGATTTTTGTCAATGGAAAGGGGGAATTGCATTAAAAATAAAGATAATTATGGGTTTAAAATAAATATATTCTGTTAATTATAATTTAAAAAATGAATAGTCATATTATCTGACAATAAAAGAAAAAGAAACACTTTACATTTAGCTAGAAGTGTAGTATATTACCTGTAGCGACAAATGTCTGCGTGACACAGACACCTCAGAAAGGAAAGACAATATGAGCGAGCAAATGAATTATGACGGGAATGTCAGCAGAGGGTTATATGATCAACGCTTTGAACATGACAACTGCGGAATCGGCGCCGTTGTGAATATCAAGGGCGTCAAGACGCACAAGACTGTGGAGGATGCCCTGCGCATTGTCGAACAGTTGGAACATCGTGCGGGCAAGGATGCGGAAGGGAAGACCGGAGACGGAGTCGGCATTTTGCTGCAGATCTCACATCGCTTTTTCTCCCGTGTGGCCGGAGAGCTTGGCATTGCACTCGGAGAGGAAAGAGAGTACGGAGTTGGAATGTTCTTTTTCCCGCAGGAAGAGCTGAAGAGAAACCGTGCAAAAAAAATGTTTGAGATTATCGCTGAAAAGGAAGGTCTGCGGCTGCTCGGCTGGAGAGAGGTGCCGACCAATCCGGACGTGCTAGGAAGCAAAGCGGTGGAATGCATGCCGTATATTATGCAGTGCTTTGTGGAAAAGCCCGGGGATGTGGAGAAAGGCCTGCCGTTTGACCGCATGCTTTATGTGGCAAGACGTGAATTTGAGCAGAGCAATGACGATACGTACGTGGTGTCTCTGTCCAGTCGGACGATTGTTTATAAAGGGATGTTCTTAGTCGATCAGCTGCGGCTGTTTTTCCAGGATTTGCAGCAGCCGGATTATGAGTCGGCGATTGCTACCGTTCATTCGCGGTTCAGCACGAATACGAATCCAAGTTGGGAGCGCGCGCATCCGAACCGCTATATTGTGCACAATGGAGAAATTAACACAATTCGGGGCAATGTGGACAAAATGCTCGCCAGGGAAGAGACGATGCAGTCGGAGTTTTTGGAGAAAGATTTTCTGAAAATTCTGCCGGTTGTCAATGGCTCCGGATCGGATTCATCCATGCTTGACAATACACTGGAGTTTTTGCTGATGAGCGGCATGGAGCTGCCTCTTGCGGTCATGATTACGATTCCTGAGCCGTGGGATAACAACATGACCATATCGCAAAAAAGCCGTGATTTTTATCAATATTATGCGACGATGATGGAGCCGTGGGACGGTCCTGCTTCAATTTTGTTCAGCGACGGGGATGTCATGGGCGCGGTTCTTGACCGCAATGGCCTGCGTCCTTCCCGCTATTATATTACAAGTGACGATACGTTAATTTTGTCCTCTGAAGTTGGTGTACTGGATATTGATCCGACCAGGATTCTTGTAAAGGAGCGTTTGCATCCGGGCAAGATGCTTCTTGTAGATACCGTGCAGGGGCGGGTGATTGACGATCATGAGTTAAAGGAAATGTATGCTTCGCGTCAGCCCTACGGCGAGTGGCTTGACCGCAATCTGCTCCACTTAAAAGATCTTCATATTCCCAATCAGCGGGTGCCGGAGTATTCTGCGGAGGAGCGCGCGCGCCTGCAGAGGGCGTTTGGATATTGTTATGAGGAGTTTCGCACGTCAATTCTGACCATGGCGCGAGATGGAGCCGAGGGGATCGGCGCAATGGGGATTGATACGCCGCTGCCGGTTCTTTCAAAGTCAAAACAGCCGCTGTTTAATTATTTTAAACAGATGTTTGCGCAGGTGACCAATCCGCCGATCGACGCCATCCGTGAGGAAATTGTCACGTCGACGTCCATTTATGTAGGAAGCGACGGCAATCTTTTGGAGGAGCATGCGGATAACTGCCGGATGCTGCGCGTGAATAATCCGATTTTGACGAATACGGATATTTTGAAAATTAAAACTTTAAATCAGCCCGGCTTCAAGGTGCAGGTCATTCCAATTATTTATTATAAGAGCACGAGTCTGGAACGCGCTATTGACCGCCTGTTTGTGGAGGTGGACCGCGCGTACGCAAAAGGATTTAATATTATTATTTTGTCCGACCGCGGCGTGGATGAGAATCATGTTCCGATTCCTTCCCTGCTTGCAGTTTCCGCTCTGCAAAAATATCTTGTAAAAACGAAAAAGCGTACAAAGCTTGCGCTGATTCTGGAGAGCGGAGAGCCGAGAGAGGTGCATCATTTTGCTACATTGCTCGGATACGGCGTCTGTGCGGTCAATCCGTACCTGGCGCTTGATACGATCAAGGAATTGATTGATCTGAAGATGCTTGACAAGGACTATTATGCGGCTGTTCAGGATTATAATAATGCAGTGCTGCACGGCATTGTAAAAATAGCCTCTAAAATGGGAATTTCCACGATCCAGTCTTACCAGGGATCGCAGATTTTTGAGGCGCTCGGTATCAGTCAGAAGGTGATTGACAAATATTTTACGGGTACGGTTACACGAATCGGCGGAATTGAACTGGAGGATATTGCCCGCGATGTGGACGAGCTTCATTCCAGGGCGTTTGATCCGCTCGGACTTGATAATGATCTGACGCTTGACAGCATTGGACGTCATAAAATGCGGAGCAACGGCGAACAGCATTTGTATAATCCGCAGACGATTCATTTGTTGCAGCAATCGACGCGGAGAGGGGATTACAGTCTGTTCAAACAGTATTCTGCCGCTGTGCACGAGGAGACGTCGGTCGGCAATCTGCGCGGGTTGATGGATTTTAAATTTCCTTCGAAAGGCGTGCCGATCGAGGAAGTCGAGAGTGTAGATTCGATTGTTCAGCGTTTTAAAACAGGCGCGATGAGCTACGGTTCCATTTCGAAAGAAGCGCACGAGGCGTTAGCGATTGCAATGAACACGCTGCATGGAAAATCAAACAGCGGCGAGGGCGGCGAGAGTCTGGAGCGGTTGGAAATCGGCCGCGACGGTAAGAACCGTTGCTCAGCCATCAAGCAGGTGGCAAGCGGACGTTTTGGAGTTACAAGCCGCTATCTGGTCAGCGCGCAGGAGATTCAAATTAAGATGGCGCAGGGGGCAAAGCCCGGTGAGGGCGGACATCTGCCGGGACAGAAAGTCTATCCCTGGATTGCAAAGACAAGGCATTCCACACCTGGCGTCGGGCTGATTTCTCCGCCGCCTCATCATGATATTTATTCCATTGAGGATTTGGCGCAGTTGATTTATGACTTGAAAAATGCGAACAAGGATGCGCGCATATCAGTTAAGCTCGTGTCCGAGGCGGGCGTCGGCACGATTGCGGCCGGCGTTGCAAAGGCGGGAGCGCAGGTAGTGCTGATTTCCGGCTATGACGGCGGTACGGGAGCGGCGCCGAGAAGCTCGATTCACAATGCGGGTCTGCCGTGGGAGCTTGGACTGGCGGAGACGCACCAGACGCTTTTGCAGAACGGGCTGCGCAATAAAGTCCGTATTGAGACGGACGGTAAATTGATGACCGGGCGGGATGTGGCGATTGCCGCGCTGCTCGGAGCAGAAGAATTCGGTTTTGCAACCGCTCCTCTTGTAACGCTTGGCTGTGTGATGATGCGCGTATGTAATCTGGATACCTGTCCGGTCGGCGTGGCTACGCAGAATCCGGAGCTTCGCAAGCGTTTTGCAGGTAAGCCGGAATATGTAATTCATTTTATGCGCTTTATTGCACAGGAGCTGCGGGAATATATGGCGAAACTCGGTTTCCGTACTCTCGATGAGATGGTTGGGCGTTCGGATATGCTCTGCAAACGGGAGAATCTGCCGTCTACAAAAGCGCAGCGGATTGATCTGTGCCGTATTTTGGAGAATGATTTTGCAAAGCCGGGTGATGCGGTGATTTTTGATCCGAAGCAGGTATACGATTTTAAACTGAATCAGACGCTTGATACAAAGGTGCTGTTAAAGTCGTTTAAGACGGCGCTCGACAAGAAACAGAAGAAAAGCATTGAGGTTGACGTTACCAATACAGACCGCGCGTTTGGGACGATGTTTGGAGCAGAAATCACAAGAAAATATCATGATACGCTTGATGAGGATACGTTTACCGTCAAATGTAACGGCGCCGGCGGGCAGAGCTTTGGCGCGTTTATACCAAAGGGACTTACTCTGGAACTGGTTGGCGAGAGTAATGACTATTTTGGCAAGGGACTTTCCGGAGGCAAGCTGATCGTATATCCGCCGAAGGGGGTCCGGTATCGTGCGGATCAGAATATTATTGTCGGCAATGTCGCCCTGTACGGAGCTACGAGCGGAGAGGCATATATCAACGGAGTTGCCGGAGAGCGTTTCTGTGTGAGAAATTCCGGCGCGATTGCGGTCGTGGAAGGCGTCGGCGATCACGGATGTGAGTACATGACCGGCGGCCGCGTGGCGATTCTTGGAACAACCGGCAAAAATTTTGCCGCGGGCATGAGCGGAGGAATCGCGTATGTGCTTGATGAGAAGAGCGAGCTGTACAAGAATTTGAATAAAGATATGGTATCACTGGAAGACCTTACAGGTAAATACGATATTATTGAGCTCAAAGATATGATCAACGCGCATGTGGCATATACAAATTCAAAGAAAGGCAAAGAAATTCTTGATAATTTTGATCAGTATCTGCCGAAATTCAAGAAAATTATTCCGCATGACTATGCGCGGATGCAGAAGAATATTTTAAAGCTTGAGGAAAAAGGACTCAGCGGCGAGCAGGCATCGATCGAAGCGTTTTACGAGGCTATTAAGCAGTGATCAGAAAGGACGGAAAACATGGGAAAACCTACTGGATTTTTGGAATACAGCAGACAGACAAGTCAGGAGATTGACCCGAAGACCAGAATACAGAATTTCGATGAATTCCATATTCCGTTATCCCGGGAAAAACAGCGTCAGCAGGGTGCGCGGTGTATGTCCTGCGGGGTGCCGTTTTGTCAGTCAGGCGCTGTCGTCGCCGGGATGACGATCGGATGTCCGCTTCATAATCTAGTGCCGGAGTGGAACGACCTGGTTTATAACGGAAGCTGGGAGCAGGCGTATAAAAGGCTGAAAAAGACAAACAACTTTCCGGAATTTACGGCCCGCGTATGCCCCGCGCTCTGTGAAAAAGCGTGCACATGCGGTCTGAACGACGATCCGGTCAGCGTCAAGGAAAATGAATTTGCGATTATTGAGCATGCGTACGAAGAGGGATACGCGAAAGCGAAGCCGCCGAGTGTGCGCACTGGCAAAACGGTGGCGATTGTCGGCTCCGGTCCGGCAGGCCTGGCCGCCGCGGATCAGCTCAATAAGCGAGGGCATTCGGTGACTGTCTTTGAGCGCTCGGACCGTGTCGGCGGACTGCTCATGTACGGTATTCCGAATATGAAACTGGAAAAACGGATTATTGAGCGCAAGGTTGCTATTATGGAGGAAGAAGGCGTGACGTTTGTGACTAATACGGACGTCGGAAAAGATGTGCGCGCCGAAGATCTTATGAAGAATTTTGACCGCGTCATCCTTGCCTGCGGCTCGTCGAATCCGCGCGATATTAAGGCGCCGGGACGGGAATCCGGAGGAATTTATTTTGCGGTGGATTTTTTGACGTCCACGACGAAAAGCCTTCTGGATTCGGGCTTAAAAGACGGAACTTATATTTCTGCCAAGGATAAGCATGTAGTGATTATCGGGGGCGGGGATACCGGCAATGACTGTGTGGGTACGGCGATCCGGCACGGAGCAAAATCGGTCGTGCAGCTTGAAATGATGCCGAAGGCACCGGACGAGCGCGCGGCGGACAATCCGTGGCCGGAATGGCCGAAGGTGTGCAAAACAGATTACGGCCAGGAGGAAGCCATCCATCTGTTCGGACAGGATCCCCGTATCTATCAGACGACGGTAAAAGAATTTATCTCCGATAAAAAGGGCAATGTCTGCAGGATTAAAACTGTAAAACTGGAGAGCAGGAAAGACGAAAAAACCGGCCGCTTTATGATGTCGGAAGTGGAGGGGAGCGAGTCGGAGATACCGGCAGACCTTGTTCTGATTGCGGCGGGATTTTTAGGAAGTCAGGATTATGTCACAAAAGCATTTGGCGTGAAGGTGAACGAGCGCACCAATGTGGAGACGGGCGAGGGGGATTATAAGACGAACGTCAGTCATGTGTTTGCCGCCGGTGATATGCACCGAGGACAATCTCTTGTTGTCTGGGCAATTCGGGAGGGGCGTGAAGTTGCGCAGAGTGTCGATCAGGATCTGATGGGATTTACGAATCTGAGCACGCAATAAAGTTTTGGACGAAAAAGCGTCTGGATACCGTGAAGGTGTTCAGGCGTTTTTTTCTGTCAGGTTTTCGGAAGAATACATGTTGTAAACTGGTGATAAATCTTCTATAATAAAAGCAGATTTGTGTAAAAAAGTTGTGCCAAGCACGTAAGGGGGACGAAAAAACAATGGAATTTCAAAATGAGACACAGATGTTTGAACTGATGAAGGAAAAGCTGTATACTCCGGTGGTGGGCGATATTTTGGACAGTCTGGGCTATACGCATCAGTTTTTACCGCCGTATATCCGGCCTCTCCGCGAGGAGATGAAGATCGCCGGAAAGGCGATGACGGTTTTGATGATTGACGTATTTGGTCCGCAGGAGGTGCCGTTTGGACGTCTCTGTGAATGTCTGGATCAGATTCAGGAAAATGAAATTTACATATGTACCGGCGGTACAAAGCGATGCGCATATTGGGGAGAGCTGCTCACGGCCACGGCAAAGACGCGGGGAGGCAGCGGAGCGGTGATTGACGGCTACCACCGCGACACTCCGAAGGTGCTTGAGCAGGACTGGCCGGTGTTCAGTATGGGATGTTATGCGCAGGATTCCAGTGTGCGCACGCAGGTAGTGAATTTTCGGTGTCCGATCGAAATTGGTCAGGTGACGGTGCATGACGGAGATTATCTGTTTGGCGATGTGGACGGCGTTGTAGTGATTCCAAAGGAAGTGGCTTTACGGGTGATCGAAGAAGCTCTTGACAAAGCCAGTAAGGAAAAAGGACTTCGCAAGGCAGTCGAGGGTGGCATGCCGGTAACGGAGGCGTTTCAGATTTTTGGGGTATTGTGATGAACAGAGAACAAAAGCAGACGGCATTTCAAATTCATCCGTCCGATAATGTGGCGACAGCGCTTGGGGCGCTTGAAGCCGGACGTGTCACGATCACCGGCGAAGCCTGCGCGCCGGAAATTCTGGCGGCAGAGCCGATCTCGGACGGGCATAAAATTGCGCTGAAAGATATTGAGGCAGGGATGCCGATAGTCAAATATGGCGTTCCAATCGGAACGGCAACTGTAAATATTGCAGCGGGTTCCTGGGTGCATTTGCATTGCATGCGCAGTAATTATGACGAGCGGAGCGCGCATTTGGATCTGATGACCGGCGTGCCGGTCGATTCTGAGTATGAATAGGGGGCGTCGTATTATGGATTTTCAGACAGTGACCTGGCAGGCATATGCGCGCGCCGGCGGGCGCAAGGGAATTCGGAATAAAGTGCTTATTATTTATACAGTCGAATGCGCAAGCTTTGTGGCGAAAGAAATTTCGCGCCGGCTGAATCATCCGGATGTAGACGTGATCGGCTTTTCGGGGTGCACGGACAATGATTACGCGATTCGGCTGCTGATCAGCATGATCCGCCATCCGAATATTGGCGGTGTTTTGGCGGTGGGATTGGGGTGCGAGTATGTTCAGCCTGAAAAATTAGCCGATATTGCATGGCAGGAGGGAAAGTGCGCGGACTGGCTGTTTATCCAGAACGAGGGCGGCACCCGAAAGGCCGTTGAGAAAGGAACCGCGTATGCGGAGGCGATGCTGCGGCAGCTTCAGAGTACACCGCGCGTTTCGATGGGCTTTTCGGAGCTTGTCGTCGGCGCGGAGTGCGGAGGAAGCGATTACACAAGCGGTCTTGCGGGAAATACGGTTGTCGGCGCGTTTTATGATTTACTCGTCAGAGCAGGCGGCACCGCAATTTTTGAAGAGATCGTGGAGGCGGTAGGGCTGCTTGATCTGTTGGAGAAGCGGGCGGCTGATGAGCCGGCGCGCCGTCAGATTGCTGCTACATACAAAAAGGCTATGCAATACTGCCGGGATGTGCGGCAGTACTCGATCAGTCCCGGCAATTTTGTCGGAGGATTGACGACGATTGAGGAAAAGAGTATGGGCGCAGTCGTCAAAAGCGGTTCCAGTCCCATTCAGGGCGTATTAAAAGTCGGTGAGAGACCGCGTTCTTCCGGACTATGGCTGTTAGACAGCACGCCGGATCCGCATTGGATGCAGTTTGGCATTACCAATCCAAATGATAATGAGGGGCTGATGGATTTGATCAGTTGCGGGGCGCATCTGGTCTTTTTAGTTACCGGACGGGGCAATGTGGTCGGAAGCGCGGTTGCGCCGGTGATTAAGGTAACGGGCAATCATCAGACGTTTGTGCGGATGTCGGAGGATATGGATTTTGACGCGAGTGAAATGCTGTGGTCGTCACAGCGTCTGGAGCCACTGGCTGAACGTCTTGCTTTGCTTACGGCAGATGTGTGCGGGGGGCAGCAGACGAACGCGGAGAAACTGGGACATAAAGAATATTTCATCCCTTATAAATATCAGGATAAACCTGCAGGAACATGTAAGGAAAGGTGGGAACAGAAAAATGTTGGAATTTAATCAGGCGTTTTCTCTGGATGGAAAAGTGGCGCTCATTACCGGAGGTGCAACCGGACTGGGACTTGCGATGACTAAATGTATGAGCGCGGCCGGTGCGAAAGTGATCGTAGCTAGCTCCTCTCCGGCAGAGCGGTATGAAGAGACGCTGCGTCCGCTTGGAGAGCGCGCGGTTTACGAACAATATGATGTCACCAATACGGAGGAAGCGCAGGTTTTTGTCGATCGGTTGATCAAGGAGCACGGGAAGATTGATATACTCGTCAATAATGCGGGAGTGCACTGCAAAAAACCGATTGAAGAAATGGAAGTCGGAGAGTTTACGAGAGTACTGGACGTTCATCTGGTCGGTGCGTTTGCACTCTCAAAAGCTGTGATCCCGCATATGAGAAAAAGAAAAAGCGGCAATTTGCTTTTTATTGCGAGCATGGCAAGCTATATCGGACAACCTTATATTGCAGGATATGCAGCTGCAAAATCCGGAGTGTTGGGAATGATTCGCGATTTGGCTGCGGAGGTTGGCCTGGACGGCATTCGGGTCAATGGAATTGCACCCGGATGGATTGATACGCCGATGCTGCATCAGGCTGTGGACAATGACCCGGAGAGGCAGCAGAAAATTTTGGGGCGCACGCCGATGAAAAAATACGGCGATCCCGAGCAAATCGGTTGGGCCGCGGTGTATTTATGCTCCGATGCGGCAGGCTTTGTTACAGGCACAGTGCTGCCGGTTGACGGCGGCGCAGTGAATGGCTTCTGAAACAATTCATTTTTGATGTTCACAATTTGCTCTTTTGCACTCTGTCGTCACTGGTTACATATGATGAAGAGAAAGGGGTTGAGGTAACCAGTGAATCGACAGTGTCATACGCATGCGCGTTCGTCAGAATCCGGTCAGTTGAGTCATGTTGCGAAGGATTATATGGACGCGTTTTTTTGCATTGTAGAGCAAATGATGAATGATATGATGAGGGCTGCGCTTTGCGGCAGTATTTCACACAATTTTATTGTGCAGATGATTCCGCATCATGAGGCGGCGATAGGAATGTCTGAGAATATTTTGCGGTATACGACCTGCATGCCGGTTCAGACATTCGCAGAGAGTGTGATTGGGGAACAGTCGGAGAGTATTGCCCAGATGCAGTCGATCCTGCAGGAGTGCAGCATGCAGTGTAATTCTGAGCAGGACGTCCGCCGGTATCAGTGTGAGGCGGATCAGGTGATGAATGCAATGTTTGAGGAACTGAGCCGGATGTGTGCTTCCAACCGGATCAATGCCGATTATCTGCGGGCAATGATGATACATCACAGAGGGGGAATCGCATTGTGTGAATGTACGCTTCGCTATGATCTTTGCCCTCAGTTAAGAACGATGCTGCGAGAAATGATTATGTCGCAGAGAAAAGATATGCAGCAGATGCGTCGGATTCTGCGGTGCGCAGGCTGCCAGTAGATAAATAAGTGTCGTCAGGAGCGCTTCAATAAAACAGTATATTAGTTCGGGAAACGGCATGATTTCGGTCATGCCGTTTCTCCGTCGCTACCGTCCTAAAATATTTTTGCTTTTATTTGCATTCACCAACAGAGTTTACACAAAATTCGGGATTGAGCCGCGGTCTGTGCGCCTCTTAACGGTGATTTTTTGTTTTCTGACCCCCCAAACACAAAGAGGAATTTTTTCGTATGGAACAATAAGTTTGTTTTCTTTAATAAGCTCCTCTAACAAGAAAGCCGCAACGTCAAGTCGGTGATGGATCTTCGCAATATCGCTGCATTGTCCTTTGAGTGAAGTAGGAGTGTGTTTGGCAAGTATTTTCTCGGCTTTGTTTGATATATCAATCATACAGTTCGCCACTTCCTCTATAATGTCCGAAAGGATGCAAGTGATTTCTTCAAACACATCGCTATCAAAAACAAGGAAGTTTGCAGAAACGTTATCATCTTCGCAAAGAATAAATTTGTTCTCGATTAGCCACGCAAGCATGGGATTATCCTTGTTGGCGTCTTTTCCAATAATCGCATCGCACATAGCTTCTGCTTTGTTTCGGAAATCGTAGTGATCATATATCTGTACCTGCTTGATTGCTCTGTAGTTTTCTGCGGAGAACCACGCCGTTTCACCCTTGTTCCACGTTTCCAGTGTAACACCACAAAAATGATGATTTGCATAATCGTTATCATATCCAAAGATCCAACCGTGGCCGCCAAGTGCAAGCGTGTTTGGATTCCCAAGAGGAGATTTCTTTGTTGACAAAATATAGCCTTTGATAAATGCGAGATTCAAAAGACCGAATAGAGTCCGTTATAATAACTATATTAGTCTGATATTTATCGCCCGTCCTTTTTAGCACTCCCGCAGCTTCCAAAATTTCAATTTCTTCCTCGAGATAAGGCATTGAAACTCCAAGCTCCACAGAAAGCGCTTCCGCAGTTATAGACTCATAATAAGCGGCAAGCACGATAGAACCAGGTAGTTTTCTTTTGAAAAGACCGCCGTACTTGTTTGTATCTCCTCAAAAATCAAGTCTAAACATTCCGGGATTATAACTTTTTTCTCCAAGTGTTCTCGTCATACCGATACCTTCCTTCAATAGTTTGCGTGTCTTAAATAAATGGTATTTTACCATTTCCACGCTGATATTTTGTTCTTTTGCAATCTGAGAACAACTTTTGTTATCGACATAATAAGCAACGCATACCTCTCGGTGTGTTTTCTTCAAAAGAGAAAGCTCACGACGAAGTAGATATATCTCCTTGCTGTCAGTTTCCTTTTGTATATATTCTTGCTCCGGAGAGAGCTCATACACGCCTACATTTTCTTCTGTTAGTTCTATGATCTGCGCGGCAAGCTCATGTTTACGAATGAAGCGACGAAACGTATTTTCAGCAATCTTCCAAGCGAAGCCCCAAAAGGCTTCCTCGTTTTGCAAATTACGAGCCGAAACAATGATCTCATATACAATTTCGGATGCAAGATCTTCCACTTTATCTTTATCATAGAGTTTGGAAAAGGCGTAGCCGTAAATTGCCGTCAGATTTTCGGACAGCAGTTCCGATGCTCTTTTGTCGGTCATAGTTGTTCTCCTGTGTTTGAAAGCTTTCACTTATATAGTGTCGGAGATAGCGTATCGGTTAATGGATTTATAAAAGTAATTACAACCTATAATTTTGAATTATTCTATAGGAAAAGCATTTGTTACCACAAATGCAGTGCCTGTCAAAAAAAAGACAGAGAACTCTTATTCTTCTATGCCTGTGTGGTTGCTTATTCAAAAACAGCTATGCTGCTTCCAAATCTGTCTGATGCTGCTCATAGTATTCTTCCGGCGTCAGATAGCCGTTTGCTTCATGAATTCGTTTACGGTTATAAAATATCCATATATATATTCAAATACGGCTGACTTTTCTTCCTCTCTGGTTTGGAAATGCTGTCCATTCAGCCATTGTGTAATCTCCTTCTATTAGGCATCGGCTACAGCCTTAAGCTGATCGATCGCATACAGCGGCAGATTAACGAGCCATTCTTCTTTTTTGTAATCCGACATGGATGTACGGATAGAAATTTCAGGTGAGAATTTTTCCTGATAGGTTTTCAGGCTCTTGGCCCTAAGGTTCACCTCTGCCTTTACTTCAACGGGAACAATTTGCTCGCCTGTGTCAACGACAAAGTCAACCTCGCAGGAGCCTCTGTCGTTGGTATAATAGTAAACATCCAAGTCTTCGATGGTTTTCAACTGTTGACAAACGTACTGTTCTGTAAGAGCACCTTTGAACTCAACGAAAAGGTCGTTACCATCAAGTAATGTGCGCTGGCGGAGTCCTGCCATGCACCCCAGAAGTCCAACATCTACTACGAACAGCTTAAATGCTTTTAAATCCTCATACGCCCGTAGCGGGATACCTGCAGCATTAACTCGGCTGACCTTATGAACAAGACCGCAATCACTGAGCCACATAATTGCGGTTTCGTAGTCCTTCGCGCGAGCACCTTCACGGACGAGTCCGTAAATGAATTTTTTGTTTTCTTTGGCTAACTGAGAAGGAATACTGTGCCACAGCATACGAAGTCTCGGAACGATCTCATTAGGAGCATGTTTGGAGAAGTCTTGTTCGTAGGCTGCAAGGATTCGCTTTTGAATTTCACGAACTTCGTTAAAGTCTTTGCTCTCTGCGAAGCTTTGCACAGCTTCAGGCATACCACCGACAAAGTAGTATTGCTTTAAGGAATCGGTATATGTTTGTTTAAAGCATGTAATCATCCCAAAGTCTTGCTTATCAAGAAGTTCGGAAAAACGTTCCTTATCGGTTGCCATCAAAAACTCTTTGAATGAAAGAGGATAAAGCTTTAAGAAATCTACCTTGCCAACGGGAAAAGATGTGCCTTGATGCAAAGCGATACCAAGCAAAGAACCGGCACATACAATGTGGTACTGCGGAGCATTTTCGTAAAAATACTTAAGAGATGCCAATGCTCTTGGAACTTCCTGTACTTCATCAAAAATCAACAAAGAATTGTCTGGATCAATTTTGCGACCAGCATATAACTCTAATCCCATAATTAAGCGGTCAGTATCCAGGTCAGAAGCAAATAACTCTGCCATTCTGGAATTAGAGTCAAAATTGATATATATGGTATCTATATACGCCTTTTTGCCGAATTCTTTCATTAGCCAGGTTTTGCCAACCTGACGTGCTCCTTCAATAATTAAGGGTTTACGGCGTTTGCTTTGTTTCCATTTTAATAGCTTTTCAATAGCAATTCGATACATACATGCACCTCCGTCATCATAATGTAAGTATAGTATATTATGCAATCACAAAAATTGCAATGTGTTTTGGTGTAATAGTAACATTTTTTACAGCGATTAAAGTTGATAAGTTCCACGATTTTCTGACAGATATTAAAATCAAGCGATGCTTGGTAGGTTTACCGAGCACCGCTTGCGTGTAGCTTTATTTAGTTAGCAACAAATCAATTCACTTTTGAGGATTTCTTCTGCACGATTGCGGATATTATTCATAGCGCCAACCCATGCCATCTTGTTAGTTGCTTTTAACTCCTCTGTCACGCCTTCAGAAGTTTTCATTTGCTCGATAATCAGCTCAAGACGGTTTTGTGCCTGCTCATTCAAATTCGCCAGATATGTCCATAGCTCTCCGGTCAAGCAAAGTTCATCAAAGCGGATGGGATTGGATTCTCTCAGATATTCTCTGTGCATCCGTCCCCATTTTCTTGTCGCACCCTGTACGGCAGCTACCCTATGTCAGTAATGTTCTTATACTGTCTTATTGAAAGCTAACTCAGGAGGCGCTGCCATGCGGAATGCATGACGGCGCTCTTTTTTGGAAAATGCCGTATGCGGGTAAAATGTGAATTATTTTCGAATATTTAAGAAAATAGTTACTAGGTGCTGTGCTTTATGCTATAATAGAACGAATAAATGCGAAGGAGGCGTATGTCATGAGCGCATTCGTGGAAGTCAGAGACGTCACTAAAGTTTATCATATGGGTGAAGTGGATATTCATGCGGTAGACGGCATGGATTTTGAAATTGAGCAGGGGGAGTTTGTTGTCGTGGTCGGTCCTTCGGGGGCAGGAAAGACGACGATATTAAATATTTTGGGCGGTATGGACAGCTGTACGTCAGGAAGCGTGATCATTGACGAGACGGATATTTCCGCCTTTGACGAGCATCAGCTTGCCGGGTATCGCCGCGATGATATTGGGTTTGTATTCCAGTTTTATAATCTGATCGGGAATCTGACCGCTCTTGAAAATGTTGAGCTTGCCCTTCAGATTTGCAAAGACCCTCTGGATGCGGTTGAAATTATGCGCGAAGTCGGCCTGGAGGAGCGCATGGACAATTTTCCGGCGCAGTTATCGGGAGGAGAGCAGCAGCGTGTGGCGATTGCGCGCGCGCTTGCCAAAAATCCAAAACTGCTGTTGTGCGATGAGCCGACGGGGGCGCTAGACTATCAGACCGGAAAATCAATTTTGAAGCTTTTGCAGGATACCTGCCGCGAAAAAAATAAAACGGTCATTGTGATCACACATAACCAGGCGCTCACGCCGATGGCAGATCGTGTAATTCATGTAAAAAACGGCCGGGTGAGCGAAATGACGGTCAACCGCAATCCGGTATCCATTGAGAGCATTGAGTGGTAAGGAGCAGATAGACAAATGAATTCAAATATGTTGGTTGTTGATTTTTTTATGGAAATCAGGAAAAACGTCACCCGGTTTTTGTCACTTCTCCTGATTGTGGCATTGGGCGTTGCGTTTTATTCGGGTATCCGTGCGGCGGAGCCGGACATGCAGCTCTCGGCGGACGCGCTTTATGACGATAGCCGGTTTATGGATATACGGATTGTCAGCACGCTCGGATTTACTTCGGAAGATGTGTTGGCGGTACAGGATTTAAAGGGTGTGGAGGCTGCAGAGGGATTTTATTCTGCAGACGTGCTTTGCGATGGGGAAGAAGAACAGTTTGTTTTGCATCTGATGAGCGGAAGCGAGACAATGAATCAGTGCACGGTCAGCGAGGGCCGTCTTCCGGAGCGGCCGAGCGAGTGTCTGATCGATGAATTGCTGGCCGAGCGTGCCGGTTTCAAAGTCGGAGACAAGCTTACGGTCTCTTCAGGAACCGGTGATGATATTATGGATACGCTCAATGTCAAGGAATACACGATTGTCGGGATCGGAGGACATCCGTCCTATATTTCCAGAGAACGCGGCACAAGCGCCGTCGGGGACGGATCGGTAGACGGTTTTGTTATTTTGGATCCGATGGCCTTTTCTTTGACGGCATATACGGAAATTGACGTGCTTGTTGACCGCGCGGATATGTTGACATCATTTTCCTCTGAATATGAGGACGCGGTGCAGGTCGTGGCGGACCGCATCGAGGAAATCCAGGAGACGCGCAGTACGCTTCGTTATGACAGCGTGAAGGAGACTGCGGAGGCAGAACTTACGAAGGCGGAAACGGATCTTGTCGCGGCGGAACAGGAACTGACGGATTCCAGAACCAGACTGGAGCAGGCGGAGGCGGAGCTTGCACAGGCAAAAGCAGAGATTGAATTGAAAATTCAGGAGGTCATGTCCGGTCACACAACGATTGCGGAGCAGGAGGCGGCTCTGGCGGAGTCTACCACAAAACTTGCGCAGGCGAAAGCGGAGCTTGATGCGACAATGCTCGATCTGTCCGCGAAACAGCAGCAGCTGAATGTGGGAAAAGCGCAGTTGGATGCCAGTCGGGCAGAGCTTACGGACGCTTACAGCGAGTGGACGGATCAGAATAATGAGATTGTATCAAGATGGAATATGCTTGAACAGGCGGAGGCAAAATTACAGGAACAAAGAGAGACCCTAGAATCGAAAAAGGCGCAGCTTGAAGAACTGCTTGGCCAACAGGTCAGCATTCATGTGGAGCAGGCGGTATATGCGTCTTCTGCAGAAGGTGTGGTTTCACAGTCGTCGACGGATGGGGCGGCAGAGAATCCGGGTAATGTGGAGCCGACCGGTGATCCTGGGTTTGCAACAGAGATACCGCAGGCTACGCCGGAACCCACAGAAGGCCCGACGTCGTCTCCGGTGGAGTCCGAACCGGCGCCGACGCCGACCGAACCGGTTGGCACCGACGATACGCAGCCGCCGTCCCAGGTGGATACGGCGCAGCTTGAACAGGAAATAGCACAGCTTGAGTCTGATATTGCATCGCGGGAGAGCGAATTGTCTGCTCAGAGAAGTCAGCTTGAGGAGGCGACAAACGCGCTCAATTCTACAAAATCTCAGCTTGATCAGCTCAATGCGCAGCTAGAGAATGAGGTGGCGCTGTATAATGCCTCCGTACAGGAACTGTCTCTTGCCTCTGCGCAGCTTGTATTGGGGGAGGCGGAATACAATAAGCAGAAAGCGACGTTGGATGCAGGTTTGCAGGCGCTGAATGTGGCAAAGCAGGCGCTTGAAAACGGACAGACAACGATCTCCGATTCCCAGCTGCAGATTGCAGGTGCGGAACAGGAGCTTTTGCAGGGCAAACAAAATTACGAGGCTGCTGTGCAGGAGAGCGAACAGAAACTGAAGGATGCGCGCGAGGAGCTCAATGATAAAAAGCGTGAAGTTGCAAAAATGAGCGTGCCAAAGTGGTATATTCTCGACCGCAGCTACACAGAGTCCTGTGAGGGATTTCGCCAGGATTCGGAGAGAGTCGGAGCGATCGGCACGGTTTTCCCTTTGATCTTTTTTATTGTGGCCGCACTGGTCAGTCTGACAACCATCACGAGAATGGTGGAGGAACAGCGCACGCAGATTGGTACGATGAAGGCGCTTGGTTTTGAAAAACACGTCATTGCCGGCAAATATATCTGCTATGCGATTGCAGCGAGTCTGATCGGCGGGGTACTTGGATTAGTGCTCGGACAGTTGATCTTGCCAAGAGTGATCATTAACGCTTATAAGATTTTATATACCGGAATTCCAAAAGCGATTACTCCGCTGAATTTCTGGTATTCGATCAGTTCCCTGGTTGTGGCTGTGGCGTGCACGGCAGTTGCCGCGTTTTTTGCCTGCTATCGGGAATTAAGAGCGGTTCCGGCCGAGCTGATCCGTCCGGTTGCGCCGAAAAACGGAAGACGGGTCATGTTAGAGCGTGTTCCGCTGATCTGGAAGCATCTGAATTTTTCGCAGAAGGCCGCGGTGCGCAATATGTTTCGGTATAAAAAGCGGTTTTTTATGACTTTGTTTGGCATTGCCGGCTGCATGGGCCTGCTGCTCGTCGGCTTCGGCGTGCGCGACAGTGTGATGAGTGTCGCAGACAAACAGTTTGGAGAGCTGACGGATTACACGGCCAGTCTGACGCTTGAGACAACGGATCTTGCGCCGGTGCGCACATTGGAATCCGCACTGGAACAGGATGAACGTGTGGAAAATCATTTGTCAGTGTATTCTGCGGCGCTGAGCGCGGAACTGGAAAACTCGGAGGAGAGCGTGTACCTTGTCGTGCCGGAAAACGGGGAGGCGCTAAGCGATTATATTACCCTGCGAAACCGCAGAGGCGGCAAATCGTTGAAATTGGAAGACGACGGCGTCATTATTTCTGAAAAGCTTTCTGCCATTCTTGGCGTTAAGGCCGGTGACCTGATTACACTTGTGGATAATGACAATTACCACGTCGAGGTGAAGGTGTCCGGAATTACAGAAAATTATTTCCAGCATTATGTCTATATGTCGCCGGCTTATTATGACACGATTTACGGAGGCGAACCGGACTACAATACCATTTATGTAAAAAACAGCAGTCTTGATGAGGAAGAAATGCAGGAATTTCTGACAGACTGCAACGAATATGAGGCCGTTGGATCGGTAACCGATATTCAGAATTATATTGATTCTATTCATGATATGTTAAAGAGTATGAATATGGTTGTGGTGGTATTGATTGTTTCGGCGGGATTGTTGGCGTTTGTTGTTTTATATAATCTGAATAACATTGCCATCACTGAGCGCAGGCGCGAACTGGCAAGCCTTAAAGTGCTCGGCTTTTATGACCGGGATGTGACGGTCTATGTGCTCCGTGAGAATTTTATGATGGTATGTATCGGCATTCTCGGAGGGATTGTCGTCGGCGTGATTTTGCATCAGTTTGTCATCCGCACAGTCGAGGTTGATATGATGATGTTCGGACGCAGTATCTACTGGCAGAGCTATCTGTTCAGTATTTTGCTGACGATTGTTTTTGCTGTTGCCGTCAATATCATTATGCATTGGAAATTGAAAAAAATTGATATGGTTGAATCATTAAAGAGTGTGGAATAAAGGATATGGAGACAGAAAAAGAGTCAATATTATTTGAAAACTTAGCTATTTCAGGAAAATTAAAGCGCGCCGTCAAAGAAATGGGTTTTGTGGAGGCGACGCCGGTGCAGGCGGAGAGCATTATGCCTATTTTAGAAGGGCGGGATCTTGTGGCCCAGGCGCCGACCGGAACGGGGAAAACATGCGCATTTGGCATTCCGCTGATTGAGGGACTGGATAACCGGCAGGAAGTCGTACTTGGGTTAGTGCTCTGCCCGACAAGGGAGCTTGTGATTCAGACGACAGAGGAGCTGATGCGGCTGACGAAATTTAAACCTTCTGTGCGGATTACACCCATTTACGGAGGACAGAATATTGAGCGGCAGATTGTTGCTCTGAAAAAGCGCCCCCAGATTCTGGTGGCAACTCCAGGACGCCTGATGGATCATATGAGGAGAAGAACAATACGGCTTGAGCATTTACAGTTTCTTGTGCTTGACGAGGCGGATGAAATGCTCGATATGGGATTTCGGGAAGATATTGACGAAATTTTAAAATCCGTGCCTGAGAAACGTCAGACCGTTCTTTTTTCCGCGACGATGTCGCGGGAGATTTTGGAAATTACAAGAAAGTATCTGCATGATCCGGTGCGCGTGCAGATTACGAGAAAAGAAGTGACGGTATCCACGGTAGAGCAGAAGTATCTGGAAGTATCGAAAGATCAAAAACTGGACGTCCTGGCTCGACTGATTGACGTGAATCATTTTAAATTGTCAATTGTGTTTTGCAATACCAAGCGAATGGTGGATGAGCTTACGGAGTCGCTGCAGGCGCGCGGTTACAGCGCGGAGGGACTGCACGGCGATATGCGTCAGATGCAGAGGGATCGTGTCATGCAGCGCGTGAAACGTGGAGAGCTTGAGATTCTTGTGGCTACGGATGTGGCGGCCCGGGGGATTGATATTGAGGATATTGAGGCGGTATTTAATTTTGATTTGCCGACGGACTGCGAATATTATGTGCACCGGATTGGAAGAACGGGGCGGGCAAACCGCACCGGTGTCTCTTATTCGTTTGTCTCCCGCAGGGAAATGTATAAGCTGAGAGAAATCATGCGTTACACCCATGCGAAAATTAAACCGACCAGGGTGCCGAATGTCTCAGAAATTGAAGAAGTTCGTACAAATCGAGTCTTGGAGGAATTGTTGGAGCTGATTCGCGATGGACGGCAGCTGCACTGTGCGGAGCTGATTGAAAAATATCTTGAGGATGCCGAACATGAAGATGTGACCACGCTTGATTTGGCCGCCGCTTTTTTAAGCAGGGAAATCCGTTCCGAGGAACTGGAAAAACTGAAAGATTTCACCGCCGTTCGCTCTGACCGTCAGCTTGGCAGCGGAGGGCACAGACGTATTTTGCCGGCAGACCGGAATGCTACGCGGTTGTTTTTAAATATCGGAAAAATGGATCAGATCCGAAAAAAGAATATTGCAGATCTGTTTCGGGATCGCGGACGGATTCCGGCCCGCAAGATCCGAAAGATGGAATTGTTGGACAAGTTTTCTTTCATCGACGTTTCATCGGACTGTGCAAATAAGTGCGTAAAAAATCTGAATGGAATTCGTCTAAACGGCAGAAAATTAAAAGTGGAGATTGCAAACGGAGGGCGCCAAGACCGCGGTTGGCTTTCCAAAAAACAGGCTTGACAGAGATTTACTGGTGTGATAGATTTTTCATATAAGATTTATAGGAATTCTATCCGTGAAAAGAACAGAGGTGTTAGGAATGAAGATTTCTTCACGTGGCCGCTATGCGCTGCGACTCATGCTTGATCTTGTGGAGAACGGCGGAGATTCATGGACAACGCTTCGGGATATATCGGCGCGTCAGGGACTTTCGGTAAAGTATCTGGAACAGATTGTGCCGAGCCTGAGCAAAAGCGGACTGCTCCTTAGCGTGCGCGGACCGCAGGGAGGCTATAAGCTTAGCCGAAAGCCTCAGGAGTATACGATCGGAGATATACTGCGGGCTATTGAGGGAAATCTGGCGCCGATTGCATGCCTCAGCACGGAGGTGAATGACTGCGAGCATGCGGACACATGTGCAACACTTCAATTTTGGAAAGGACTGCACAATGTAGTCAATGAATATGTGGATTCGGTCACTCTGGATGATCTGGCTCACGCTGCGACATCCGGCAATCCGATTGAATCTTCATATAAAATTTAAAAAGAAAGGATGATAGAGATGGGACAGGTTTATGTATGTACACCGTGCGGATATGAATATGATCCCGCAGTGGGCGACCCGGATAATGGCATTGAGCCGGGAACATTATTTGAGGATCTTCCCGACGACTGGGTTTGTCCGGTCTGCGGCGTAGGTAAGGATGAATTTGAGCCGGCACAGTAACCAGTAACCGGCGATATGGATAAACAGGATTGATCAGCGGCATCCGGTGGCTGTATCGGGCGAAAGTATTCGTATTTTCACCTGATACAGTTATCGGATGCCGTTTTTTTGTTGTTAATGAGCTGCATGTCAACATGTTTGCACCGATGATAGGATTCAAACATAGACTGTTATTGTAAACAATAGTATATTCAGGAAGGAATTCTATTATGTCAGATTGTAATCAAATGAACAATACTTCCTGCGGATGCGGCTCAAACGGAAATGGAATGCGCGGCGTAAACGCCGGACGTATGACAAACAATATGGGCTGCGGGTGCGGCATGGATGACAACCGCAGAGCGGGGGTTATGCATCACCATACAGACTGTGACTGTAATGCGGCCATGCCATGCGGCGCGCACAATTCGTTTGGAAGAACTGCCGGAAGAACAGACCGCGGAAATATGGCTTCCAACCAGAACCGTGAGGCAGCGCCCTTTGCGAGAAACCGGGAGCAAAGGACGTTTTCGGCACCGTGCCGGGAGCATGCTCACACTCACAGGCATTGCTGTCATCTCGCATGTCCGAATACGGATGATCAGGCGTCGTTTTCCTGTTATTCGGTTGCGATGGGATATGTACCGTGGCAGATGTTTCGGAATGTGTTTGAGCCGGAAAAGGGCTTTTCCCGCGGGACGATATTTCAAGATTTAGATTTACCATTTTTGGGGAATCGAGGTTGTATATGATGACAAATCAAAATGCTGAGAGGTGTAAAGCATGCCGAAATATTCAGACGCTTGGCTTTACACTGTATGATTTATTACTGTTTTTAGATACCCATCCGTGCGATCAGGATGCGCAGAAAAGGTATTTTTCATGTTTAGAGCAATATAATAAGGCGTTGGCTGAGTATGCGGAACATTTTGGACCGATGAATGCCTCGACAGTGGTGCCGGGATGCGAACAGTGGGAATGGGTATGTACGCCGTTTCCTTGGGAATTGGGAGGTGGATGTTAAACTATGTGGTCATATGAAAAGAGATTACAGTACCCTGTCAAGATAACACAGCCCAATCCGAAGATTGCTCAGGTGATCATAAGTCAGTACGGCGGTCCGGACGGAGAAATGGGCGCGTCGATGCGTTATCTTTCGCAGCGTTTTTCCATGCCGAACCGTATCTGCATGGGCACATTGACTGATATTGGTACAGAAGAATTGGCGCACCTTGAAATTGTGGGAACGATTGTGCACCAACTGACGAGAAATCTGACGCCGGAAGAAATTCTGCAGCAGGGATTTCAAAATTATTATGTGGATCACACGACCGGAATTTGGCCGCAATCGGCAGGCGGGGTTCCGTTTAATGCTTGTGAATTTCAGTCTAAGGGAGATCCGATCACAGATTTATTTGAGGATATGGCGGCAGAGCAGAAGGCTCGCACGACGTATGACAACATTTTGCGGTTAGTCAAAGATCCGGAAGTCGCTGATCCGATCCGCTTTTTACGGGCAAGAGAAATTGTGCATTTCCAGAGATTCGGTGAAGCGCTCAGAGCTCTTCAGGAGGACTTGAATTCGAAAAACTTCTATGCATTTAACCCCAGTTTTGATTGTCAGGGGAATCAGGCAAATCATCGCTGTAACGCTTAGTTGTCAGTGTTTTGGTTACTGCGAATGACAGATGTGCAGCGGACTGTCACCGTGCGGATGAAAATCGCACGTGACAGTCCGGTTGTTTTTTGACAGTTGCCGTTGCATTGATTTTGTAGTAAAATAACGAATATGTATTGGCGTCATGTTTATACAATGAGAGAAGGTGAAGAATGTACTACTATTTAAAAAGATGTGGTTTTCAGGAATTGGGAAGTGTCGGGGAAGACGGGGTCGTGCATCGGGGACGGTATTTGCTGACAACGATGGACGATCGCGTACTGCGTATCTTCCCTGCGCTTTCGACTACGCAGAAAAATGACGCCGCACTATTGGCGGTTTTGCCTTTGTATTCAGGG
Source organism: uncultured Lachnospiraceae bacterium (assembly GCA_944383325.1). Classification (GTDB taxonomy): domain Bacteria; phylum Bacillota; class Clostridia; order Lachnospirales; family Lachnospiraceae; genus CALWPC01. Next base: position 147,955 of record CALWPC010000050.1, read on the forward strand.
AAAAAGGTATATTGCAATTTTGTTTATCACAATGATAAGTTTCATCATTCTACAGCGAGGCATCCAAGAAACGAATACAGGCTGTATTTAAATCAGGAACTGGAAGAAGGCAGGCTGCTGTTTGAACAGGGCGATATTATGATTATGCGTCAGGCGCAGATCGAAGAAGAGGACGGTCCTCAGATTGTCTATGTGATGGATTTGGTCAAGCCGTCAGCCGGCGCGTTTTATGCCGAGTGCAGCCAGATTATAGAGGACTCTCCGCTTCCGAAAAATTATGGGATTTATGAGGGCGACCTTGCTGCGTTTGAGGAACAGGTGCGGTCGCTGCCCAATGCCGGGGAGACTGAGGTGGCTATCGACCGAACCGTGATGAGACAAATTTCGGCGATCGATCCGTCCGCAGTTGCCAGACTGTTTAGCGCCTCATCGTTTCGGGATTTTGTGCTCGTGGGGTATAATTACCGGTGCGGCATTACCGGTATGGTGATACGCAGCGGGGCATACAATAATCTGGAGGCTGCGCATATCCGTCCAAAGAGCCACGGTGGTTCGTTTTTGCCGAGCAATGGAATTGCGATGTGCAGAGATTTGCACTGGGCGTTTGACAAGGGGTTTTTTACGTTCAGCGATGATCTGAAGGTGATCGTGCATCCGCAAGCGGACAGCGATTATCTGCGCCAGTTTGACGGCCAGTCGCTGCGGGTTCCGGACAATGTGTTTTTCGCGCCGGATCCGGAGCAGATTCAGTATCACAGAGAACATATTTACGGAATATTTACAAGGAATTAAACAACAGGTTGTACAGGGAGACGATATGTTATGAATGCGGTTGATCTGTTCGCCGGCTGCGGCGGGTTATCAAAAGGTTTTATAGATGCGGGCTATCAGGTGTTGCTTGGCGTTGACAATGACGAGGCGGCGCTGAAAACATTTGCATTGAATCATCCCGGAGCGACGCCGGTGAATGCTGATTTGTCTGATGAGGACGAGCTTGAGCGCCTGATCGGCCTTGCGTCTGAACAGTCTGTTGATGTCGTGATTGCGGGGCCGCCGTGTCAGGGGTTTTCGCTCACCGGTCCAAGACATTTTGATGACGACCGTAACCGGCTGTACCTGGCTGTGTTTCGGATGGTCAAAGCGCTGCGGCCAAAGGCTTTGGTAATTGAGAATGTACCGGGAATGTCGACATTGTATAATGGACAGATTCAGGCGGAAATTTTGCGAAGATTTCGAAAACTTGGGTATCATATAGACAGCAAAATATTATGTGCTGCCGATTTCGGAGTCCCGCAGATGAGAAAAAGACTCATTTTCATCGGAATCCGGGAGGACATTGGACCGGTGTCATTTCCGGCCGAGCTCGTCACACCGGAGCACTATGTTACGTGCAGAGAGGCCATTTCAGATTTGCCGTCCAGAGCAGAAGAGATTGGTGAGGAAGTAGACGTGTACACGCATGATCCGATTACGGATTATCAGAAAAAAATGCGCGCAAATAATACGGTATTATATAATCACGTGGCAACCAGACATACAAAAATGGTTCAGGATACGATTGCGCTCGTGCCGGAGGGCGGAAATTATAAAGATTTGCCGCGCGGGGTTGGAGAGAGCAGAAAATTTCATGAGGCGTGGACGAGGTACGACGGCAATAAACCGTCAAGGACGATTGACACCGGCCATCGCAATCATTTTCATTATGAGTATAATCGCGTGCCTACTGTTCGCGAAAATGCGCGTTTGCAGTCGTTTCCCGACTCGTTTGTTTTCTGCGGGACAAGAACCCAGCAAAACCGGCAGGTGGGCAATGCAGTTCCGCCGTTACTCGGCTATGCGATTGCCAGACATTTGCGTACACTGATTGGAGAAAAGGATCATGAGCAAAAAAATCCAGATGATTGATTTATTTGCCGGCTGCGGCGGATTGACGGAAGGCTTTGAGCAGTCCGGGCATTACCGGACGCTCGCCTGTGTTGAATGGGAGGAGGCTCCCTGCCGGAATCTTCGCCATCGTCTGGGTCACAAGTGGCATTACCAGACATCGGATGAAATGGTGCTGCAGTTTGATATTCAAAGGACAACGGAGCTGTTAAACGGTTGGGATGATAAAAAGTACGGCGTCTCAAGAGGCCTGGACGATTGTGTGAGAAAGCGGGGCGGCAGGGTGGATCTGATTATCGGGGGACCGCCCTGTCAGGCGTATTCGATTGCCGGACGAATCAGAGATGAACATGGCATGCGGAATGACTACCGCAATTATCTGTTTGAAAGTTATATAAAAATCGTACAGCATTATCAGCCAAAGGCGGTAGTGTTTGAAAATGTGCCGGGTATGCTGAGCGCCCGGCCCGGAGACGGAAGTCGTCTGGCGGTCGATATGGTCATGGAGGAGTTTGATAAGGCCGGATATGCGTGTATCAGTGATTTTAAGCGGGCGGTGATTGAGTTTGCGCAGTATGGTGTGCCGCAGTACCGAAAACGTGTGATTTTGCTAGGGCTTCGGAAGGATCAATTTCGTGCGCAGGATACGGATGAGATTCTAAACAAATTTTATGAGGAAATTTTGCCGTCTCATCAGTCCGATCAGGTCAAAACGGCGGGAGAGGCCATGGCAGGTTTGGAGCCTTTGTATCCGCTGCCGGAATGTACCAAGAAAAAGGGGAGGAAACAGTCCCATAGCTTTCCGGAAGATGATACGATCAAAAATCATCTTCCGAGATATTGCAATCCGAGAGATATGCAGATTTTCAAACTTCTTGCAAATGACCGGGCGTGCGGAGCAAACCGCTATGCATCCGCGCAGGCTTTGAAGGAGCTTTATACAAGTATTACTGGAAGAGTGTCCAATGTGCACAAGTATCACGTGATCAGTCCGGAGGAACCGAGCAATACGGTGCCTGCGCACTTATATAAAGACGGGCTGCGCCATATTCATCCTGATCCGGAGCAGCAGAGAAGTATTACTGTGCGCGAGGCCGCCCGGCTGCAGACGTTTCCGGATGATTATAAATTTTTGTCGGGAATGTCGGATAATTATAAAATGATTGGAAATGCAGTGCCGCCTTTGTTTGCGCGGATTTTAGGGGAAAGTGTGTATGAGCTGTTGTCCCGGTACGGATAACAGACGTTTTTTGATGGGAAAGGTGTGTGAACAATATGAGCAGAACCGTGTTAATTACCGGTGCGTCGGGAGGTCTTGGCCTGGAATTGGCCAAGTTGTTTGCAAAAGATGGATACCGGCTTGTGTTGGTGGCGAGAAGCGAAGATAAACTGTGCGCGATAAAAACATATCTGGAGAGCCAATATCACACCGAGGTGGATGTGGTCGTCAAGGATCTGAGCAGAGTGAACGCAGCAATGGATATTTTCCGCTATACAAAAGAACGGCGGATAGAAGTGGATATTCTGATCAACAACGCAGGATTCGGTGATTTTGGAAGCTTTGCAGGAACAGATTTGGACAAGCAGTCTGATATGGCCCAGGTGAATATGATTGCGCTCATGCAGCTGTGTCATCTGTATGTCAGGCCGATGATCAGGCGTGGTAACGGAAAAATATTAAATATGGCTTCGGTGGCCGCGTTTGAACCCGGTCCTCTGATGGCCGTGTACTATGCGTCAAAAGCGTTTGTCCTCTCTTTTAGCGAGGCGCTTTCGGTAGAATTAAAAGGCACGGGCGTGACTGTGACCGCGCTGTGCCCGGGACCGACCAAGACTGGCTTTGAAGAGCATGCCAATCTTGGTTCGTCCGGTCTTTTTAAACATCTGAAAAATGCCAGCGCAGCGGAAGTAGCCAGGTATGGCTATAAAAAGATGAAACAGCGCAGAGTGGTGGCGGTACCGGGGTTTATGAACAAGGCGGTTGTCGCTGCGGTTCATTTCCTGCCGCGCACAGTCGTACGCCATCTCGTCTATACAATTCAAAAATAGCCGCTGTTTATTCCAACCTTAACGCAAATGCATGCGCGCCGCACGGCTGTTTGGGCAAGTCGATGCAGAGTGCTTCTTCCGTCTGAGTGTATGAAAGCGCCATGTTGTCTGCGCCGAGCAAGGTGATGCGATGAATACTTGGAAGCGCACCGCCGGTTCGGAATGTTTTGATGCGCAGACGATTGTCTGCAGGCCATCCCATGGCGATTGCGTAAACGCAGTCCCCTTTTTGCGTGAAGCGGAAATCTTTTGCCGTAAATGCCCCCAGACTGACATCTCCGGCCTCGCCCTGTGTATTTTCTAACTGAGCGTTGACCATTTCAATGTTGTAGTCTGCGTCGGATACCTGCGTCGGGCCCTCGGAGGCAACAGAGAATGGTCTTGTGCCATAGATCGCCTCTCCGTTGACGCGGAGCCAATCGCCGATTTCGCCCAGAGTGCGCACGGCGTCGGGATGGAAAGAACCGTCTGCATAGGGGCCGACATTGAGCAAAAGGTTTCCGTTTTTTGCAACAATATCGCACAGCTGATGGATAATGCGTGTTGCAGATTTATAGCGCGGGTTTTGTACCATACACCATGTGACGTTATCTTCCAGGCGGTCGTCCGTCTGCCACGGGGCGGCTTTTGCTTCCTCAAACCGTCCGCATTCAATGTCGTAAACGCCGACGCCCTCAGGAAAATCCTCTTGTTTATATGTGAGAATGGTGTCCGGACGTTCATAAAAATGTCTGGCCATCGCCTGACGGGTGTGCGCGTCGATAATGCAGGTGCGGCTGTCAAAATAAATGACGTCTGGTTGGTAGAGATCGACAACCTCATTTACTTTGGCGAGCCAGGACGCGTTGAATTCTGCGTCCGGCATGCGGTAGGGCAGATAGCGGTTGGTTTCAAGCGGCAGCGCTTTTCCGTAATATCGCTCGTTTTCGGGGACATACACGTCGGCGTCGGGATCCGTCGACATAAACCAACCCCAAAGCCACTGATGATGGAAAGTAGCGAGAAATTTAATACCGCGTTTGCGGAACGCTTCGGCGCATTCGCCGACGACGTCGCGCTTCGGCCCGTACTGTTTGGCGTTGACCGGATTCACCTTGCTGTCCCACATGGAAAAATTGTCGGCGTGTTCCGTAACCGGGCCGGCAAACTTTGCTCCTGAGCGTTCTACAAGCTCCGCCCACTGCTCCGGGTCGAACTTCGCTCCGGTCATCATCGGGTAGAAGTCTTTGTATCCAAACTCGCTGACTTTTCCGTAGGTTTCCGTATGATACCGGTTAATGCTGTTTTTTTTGGCGTACATGTTGCGGGAGTACCATTCATTTTTGTAGGCGGGCACACTGTATGGACCCCAGTGGAAAAATAGTCCGAATTTTGCATCCCGGTACCAGTCGGGCGCTTCCCGCTGCAGGTTGTCCCAGTTGCTCTTTTCGTTCATGTTGTGTTCACCTCTCTTTGGATTTTGTTTGCGTTATGATTGTTCAATCGTAATTGGATACTTATAAAACGAAAGAGGAGGCAAGTAGGTTACCTCGTCTGTCAGCAATACCGTGGTCGGGTTACTCTGCCATGCGAAGGAGACGGTTGCGTTTGCAGCTACTTCTCGTGAAAGCGTCAGAGTCACCGTATTTTGTGCGGTAATCAGCCGGTCCTGCAGAGGGATTTCTCCCTGCTCATCCCGGACGGTGAAACCGCTGTCCTCGGGCAAATCGCTGCTCATGGCAAAACCGCGCTGTACATGATCAAAAGTCAGCGTAAGCTTTTGCTGCCGCAGAGTGGCGCTAGTAATCTCAGGGGCAAAAAATTCCGGTGTACCATATAGGACATTTGCACAGAGCCGCGCCATGCGCTCGCCGATCAGCATGCAGGAATGCGCGTTGTTGTGGATGCCGTCGGAGAGGCTGCAGTTTAGTGTCGGCAGTATGTACAAATTTTCAAAATCGTGAGCGGCTGTCCGCTGTGCTTCGCGTACCATGCCCCATCCGGGATCGTTTTCTCCGTTGATCTGACGATTGAGCTGAAATGTAAAAAACGTTACGGGATACCCGAGATCTCTGCGGAATGCGTCTATAAACTGATAATATTTTTCTTTATATTCCGGAGCCCGGCGTTCGTTCGTATCGCTGCACCCCTGATACCAGAGCACACCGGCAATCGGCCCGCAGGCTTTGGCCTGCGCGAGCATATTTTTGTAAAGCGGTCCGCCGTCCGGGTTCCAGCGCTTCATTGGCATACCGCCCATTGCCGTGGCGATTAAGCCAACCGGGTAGTGGGAAAGCGCGGAAAAGCGTTTGCCAAAGGCAAGGTACGGGGAAACGCCGGAGACGCCCATTTCGGCATTTGGCGCGTCGGCGCCGAAACCGGATTCATTCATAGGATGACTTGCAATATCCCACGCGTGACGATTGCGGTACAGGTGTACGCCAAGCTGCGGGGGATCGAACGCGGTGTCTTTTCCGTAACCGGCCGAGTTGGACTGACCGGCGATCATGAACACATCACCTACCCCGAAGTGCAGTCGGGTGTCTCCACGAAATGTCCACTGTACGTTCGGAAGAGTACTTACGACTTTCAGACCAGTCTCCACGCGATACAGCCCTCCTGCCGGAACGGTCATCCGGATTGACCAACTGCCGCTGTTGACGGTATCGTCGGTCTCGTATTCGGCATCGGTCCAGGGAATAATCTGGACGTTGTCATCTTCACTCATGATGCGCGCCATGGGCTGTGCGGACGCTACGCCCTGTTTAATTGCAGCTTTGGGCACAAGATAGGTTCCAGAAAGGGTAATTTCTGCGCTGCCGTTTTTGTGTTGGAGAATTTGCCAGTCTGATAAACCGTTTTCTATAAATACTCCATGCATAATTGATACCCTCCATTTTTTTCAATAATGATCATTTTTTACAGTATATCATAGAGAATTTTGATAGTAAAGTCTCAGATTGGAAGGTGAAAATGTTGTGAAATCAGTAAACATAGATTGTCAGGACCTATACTTTATGCTATAATAATCTGGATTTTGCAAAAAAATGATGGAAGAAAGGAAAAGCATGTTTGGCCATGTGACAATCCATAAACCGGAATTAAAAGTCAGGGATTATGAGCGTTACCGAAGCTATTACTGCGGTCTGTGCCGCACGCTCGGCAAACGGTACGGCATTACCGGAAAATTGCTTTTAAGCTATGATATGACATTTTTGGCCATATTATTTAGCGGACTGTATGAGCTTGAGGGATCGGGCGAGCGGATGATCTGTCTGCTGCACCCGACGCGCCGGCAAACCGGTCTGTGTAATCCGGCTACGGAATATGCTGCGGATATGACAATGCTGCTGACCTATCATAAACTTCTGGATGACTGGGAGGATGATCGCCGGCTGACGGCATTGTTTACTAGCCGGTGGTTTCTGTGTCGCTATCGGAGAGTGCGGGCAGAATATCCGAGGCAGTGCGCCGCCGTTGAAGATGGAATGCACAGTCTTTCACAGGCGGAACGCCGCGGGGAGACATCTGCGGATGTCGTATCCGGTCTGTTTGGATCGATTCTGTCGGAAATCTTTGTCTGGCATGAAGATGAATGGTCGGATACGCTTAGGGAAATCGGTTTTTATCTCGGAAAATATATTTATTTGGCGGACGCCTATGTGGATATGGAGGAAGACCGGAAAAACCGCAGCTATAATCCGCTGTGGATATGGTATCAATCTCGAACGGAAGAAGAGTTTCATCATTTTTGCGAGCAGCAGTTCAATCTCATTATGTCCGTATGCGCGCGCGCGTTTGAGCGCCTCCCCATTTTGCAGGAGGCGGGGCTGCTCCGAAATATTCTATATGCAGGTGTCTGGACGCGCTTTTATCAGGCGAGAAACAAACGGATGGAGGAAACGCATGGATCCATATAAAGTGTTAGGGGTTGACCCGGGGGCAACGGATGAGGAAGTGAAAAAAGCATATCGAAAACTGAGCCGCAAGTATCATCCTGATGCCAATGTCAATAGCCCTCATCCGGAGGTGGCGGAAGAAAAATTTAAGCAGGTGCAGATGGCCTATGAACAGATTATGCGGATCAGAGAGGGCCGCGAAGGCTATGGAGAAACCGGCGGCGGGTACGGTGGCTTTGGAGGCTTTGGAGGATTCGGCGGTTTTGGTGGTTTTGGTCAGGGGGCGAGCGGGCAGTCAGGGACGTCCGAGCAGGATATTCATTTACAGGCCGCCACTAATTATATCAATTCCGGCCACTATCAGGAGGCAATTAATGTTCTGAACCGTATGGACAACCGTTCTGCAAGATGGTATTACGTGCACGCGGCGGCAAACGCGGGATTGGGCAATACGAGCATGGCAATGGATTCTGCAAAACGCGCTGTGGAGATGGAACCCAATAATGCGGAGTACCAGATGCTCTATCAAAGGCTGCAGGGAGGCGGCGGTTGGTATCAGAGCATGGGCGGAGGATACGGCCGTCAGAATATGGATATGGGTAATTTTTGCTGTGAGTTGATGCTTTGTAATATGTTGTGCAATGGCTGCTGCTGTGACTGTGCGTGACGGCAGCACGTTTTATTTTTACAGAGAAATGACTGGCGGCTTTTTGCATGTAAAAGAGAGGAGATCAGTGTATGCAGTACCGTTTAAACCAAAAAAACGGCGATTCGCTGTCGCTGCTTGGCTTTGGCTGTCTTCGGTTTCCGAGAAAGAACGGAAAAATTGATTTTGAAGAAACACAGCGGGAAATTTTGGAGGCTGTCCGCCTGGGAGTCAATTATTTTGATACCGCATATGTATATGGAGGAAGCGAGGAGACGCTCGGAAAAATTTTAGCGCAAAACGGGATCAGAAAAAGCGTATATATTGCGACAAAGCTTCCTCATTATTACATAAAAAAAACGGAGGATTTCGAACGCTTTTTTGCCGAGGAGCTGCAGCGGCTGCAGACGGATTATGTAGATTATTATCTGATCCATATGCTGCCGGATGTGGCGACGTGGCGGCGCCTGCAAACATTCGGCATCGAGGAGTGGCTGCTGCAGAAGAAGCAGTCCGGCATGATCCGCAATATCGGATTTTCTTATCACGGCAATACGGTGGCGTTTCAGGAGCTGCTCGATGTCTATGACTGGGATTTTTGCCAGATTCAGTATAATTATATGGATGAACACAGTCAGGCCGGAAGAGCCGGGCTGTTGAAGGCGGCTAAAAAGGGAATGCCGGTCATCATTATGGAGCCGCTTAGAGGAGGGCGCCTTGTTCACGGTCTTCCCAAGGAGGCGGGGCATTTGTTTTCGAGGGCGAGGTCCGATTGGAGTCCGGCAGAATGGGGGCTTCGGTGGCTTTGGGATCAGCCCCAGGTTACCGTAGTACTCTCGGGCATGAATTCGATGGAGATGCTAAGAGAGAATGTGCGGATTGCGTCGGATGTCCGGGCGGGAGAGTTGGGAGAAGCAGAATTTGCGCTGTACCGTCAGGTGATCGCCGCCATTAACAGGCGCATGAAGGTACCGTGCACGGGGTGCGGCTACTGTATGCCGTGTCCGTCGGGTGTGGATATTCCGGGTGTTTTTCGATGTTATAATGAGCGGTATACGGATAATTACTATACGGGAATGAAGGAATATTTTATGTGTACGACTATGCGCGCAAAGCACAGCGGTGCATCTCAGTGCGTGCGGTGCGGGAAATGTGAGTCACATTGTCCGCAGCAGATTCCAATTCGTGAAAAACTGGCGGAGGCGGCGGGAAAGATGGAATCTCCGGTTTATCATGTTGCAAAGTGGGTGATGAAGCGTATCGGTCGTTTTTAGGGATGAAGCAAAAATAATAATAAATCAAGCTGTTTGATGGATTTTAAACAAAATATTAAAAAATATCAATAAAAATGATTAATTTTATCACTGTTCGAAAGAAAAATCTTATGGTATGATTGCGTCAGATGAAAGAGTAATCATTGTTGGAGGTTGCCATGAAAAATTTTGAAAAATATACAAAACAGTATTTTATGCCACCCGAGCCATGTTATGACTGGGTGCAAAAGGATTCGATAGAAAAGCCGCCTATTTGGTGCAGCGTAGATTTGCGCGACGGAAATCAGGCGTTAATTGAACCGATGAGCCTGGAACAAAAAATTACATTTTTCGAGATGTTGGTAAAGATCGGATTTAAGGAGATCGAAGTGGGATTTCCGGCGGCGTCTGAAACAGAATATAATTTTTTGCGGGCGCTTATTGACCGCAATATGATTCCGCAGGATGTGACGATCCAGGTGCTTACGCAGGCGCGGGAGCATATTATCCGGAAGACCTTCGAAGCGGTGAAGGGCGCTCCGCACGCGGTCATTCATCTTTACAATTCCACCTCGGTAGCGCAGCGCGAGCAGGTGTTCAAAAAGAGTAAGGAAGAAATCAAACAGATTGCGGTGGACGGAGCAGAATTGCTCAAGCGTTTGGCTGATGAGACAGACGGTAATTTTTCGTTTCAGTATAGCCCGGAAAGTTTTCCGGGAACGGAAGTCGATTACGCGTTGGAAGTGTGCAATGCGGTTTTGGACGTATGGAAGCCATCTGCGGCTAATAAGGCGATTATCAATCTGCCCGCGACAGTGGAAAACGCAATGCCGCATGTGTTTGCTTCTCAGGTAGAATATATGAGCAAGCATTTAAAGTACCGGGATCATGTGATTCTCTGTCTGCATCCTCATAATGACCGGGGAAGCGGTGTGTGCGACGCGGAGCTTGGAGTTTTGGCAGGGGCGCAGCGAATTGAGGGAACACTGTTTGGAAACGGTGAGCGGACCGGCAACGTGGATATTATCACACTGGCGATGAATATGTTTTCTCACGGCGTTGATCCGAAGCTTGACTTTTCCAATATGCCGGAAATTTGCAAGACGTACGAGGAACTTACCGGAATGCGCGTGTATGAGCGTCAGCCTTATGCGGGAGAGCTTGTGTTTACCGCTTTTTCCGGGTCTCATCAGGATGCGATTGCCAAAGGAATGGCGTGGCGTGAAGAAAAGCAGTGCGAGTACTGGACGGTTCCGTATCTTCCGATTGATCCGAAAGACGTCGGGCGGGAGTATGAGTCTGATGTGATACGTATCAACAGTCAGTCCGGCAAAGGCGGAGTCAGCTATATCTTAAAACAGAATTTCGGAATGTCGATTCCGGACAAAATGAAAGAAGAAGTTGGCTATACAGTCAAAGGGGTGTCCGACAGGGAGCATAAAGAATTGTCTCCTGCCTGGATTTATCAGATTTTTGAGGATAAATATATTTTAAATACCCCCAATTTCACCATTCCGGAATGTCATTTTAAACAGACAGACGGTATGGTTGCAGAGGTGACTATTGCGCATGCGGGCGAGACCCGTGTTGTCACGGCGAATGGAAACGGGCGTATCGATGCGGTGAGCAATGCGGTAAAACAATATTTTAATGTCAGCTATGAACTTTCGGTTTATGAGGAGCATGCGCTGACCGAGGGGTCGTCCTCAAAGGCGGTTGCCTATGTGGGTATTTGCTGCCAGGGGAACATGCACTGGGGCGTGGGTATCCATGAAGATATTATTCAGGCGTCGATTCATGCGCTTGAGGTGGCGGCCAATCAGCTAGAGGCCATCCGGTCTATGAGCGAGAGTCGTGACAGGCGGCTCAACGATATTTTAAACTTTATTTCTGTAAATTACCGGACGGTGACACTGGAGGATTTGTCGGCGGAATTTTTCCTCTCCAAGCCGTATCTGTCGAAGTATATTAAAGAAAAGTCAGGGATGACATTCGGCGAGCTTGTCAAGAAAGTGCGGATGAAAAAAGCGCGCACCTTGTTGAAAAGCGGAGGTATGACGGTGGAGGCGGTCGCAGAATCGGTCGGCTATCAGAATGTGGAGCATTTTACGCGGCTGTTCAAAAAGAGGTACGGCATGTCGCCGGTGCAGTTTAAAAATCAGAAAAAGTGACGGGACATTTCCATGGCCAGGGAATTAAAAACCAATGTAATGCGAATATTAGAGAAGAATCAAATTTCATATGAAGCGCTGCATTACGCGTGCGATCAGTTTATAGACGGCGTTCATGTGGCGGACCAGACCGGTACGCCGCATGAACAGTCTTTTAAGACGTTGGTCGCGCGGGGGAAAAGCGGCGCGTTTTATGTTTTTGTGCTGCCGGTTGAGCAGGAGGTCGACTTGAAAAAAGCGGCGCGCGTTTGCGGCGAAAAGTCTGTCGCGCTGCTGCATGTGCGGGAGCTGACCGCAGTGACCGGTTATATGCGCGGAGGATGCAGCCCGGTCGGGATGAAAAAACAGTTTCCGACTTTTTATGAGAAGTCGGCGGCTGAATTTCAGGAAATTTATATAAGCGGCGGAAGGGTTGGCCTGACGCTCAAAGTCCGTACAGACGCGCTGCTTTTCGTGACCGCCGGCCAGTATGCGGATTTTGCGGCAGTTTGATAAAACTTACTGGGAGAATATCGTTGTGAAAATAATAGAGCTTGCTAAAAAACGAAAATATTATCTGTTGGCGCTGTTGATTTTCTGGATTCTGGTGCTGTTTGTTTTTGACCCGTTGAATCCGTCAAAAGGGAATACGACAGAATACCGGTATGGTTTTGAAAGGGTCGGAGTGGCTTCGGAGATTGTGGAGGGGACGGTTCTGGAACAGCGTTTTACGTCGCAGCAGAATCATCTGAAACAAATTTCTCTGTATATGGGTACTTATGAGAGGGAAAATACCGGTACTCTTCAGATCAGCGTGATCGATGAAGTTTCCGGCGATACGGTTGTCAAGAAAGAGGCAGACGTTTCTGATTTTGTGGACAATACATTTTATGAGCTGCCGTTTGAACCGCAGGCAATGTCTGAGGGCAGAACCTATGTGATCCGGCTGACGAGCGACGAGGGGACGATGGACAATTCCGTTACGGTTTTCGCAAGCAAAGTGGAGGACGGTTGCTTTGCGGCCGAGAAAAACGGCGAGACGTGTCCGTTTATGCTTGCGTTTAAGATCGGATACGACAATGCCGCGGTACAATACGTCAAGGTTGCAGCATGGCTGCTGTTGCTTGTGTTGTCTGTGATCTACATGCTTTTGGCGGGTTCGGCGGATGAAAAAACATTTTTAAAGTTTGCCTTTTTGTTGGGCGTTCTGGTTGTGATTTTTAATCCGTTTGCGCATTTTCTCGATGAAAGCACGCATTTTTTCCGATCTTATATGGTCAGCCAGGGCGACTGGCTAGACAGTGAACAAGACGATGAAATCGGCGGCACAGTGGCGGAAAATTATGAGGAAATCATGGAGTCTGAGCTTACTCTGAAGTCTTATTTTTCGGATCCGGAATTTTGGAATCAGCGGTTTTCGGATCAGAAAGAATTTTATGTCAATCCTTATATGGCGTCCGTTGCCCCGCTCAATCATGCGGTCGCGGCAGTTGGTATTTTTATTGCCAATCTTTTGCATTTGCCGGCCGTGCTTGTGATCATTCTCGGAAGATTATGCGATTATCTGTTTTATGTGGGATTTTGCTATCTGGCGATCAAAAAAGCAACCCATTACAAAAGCCTGTTTTTTATTGTGGCGACGCTTCCGATGTCGGTCTGGCTTGCGGGATCGTTTTCGATTGATCCGGTGCTCGTCTCGGCGTCGCTGTTGTTTGCGTCTATCTGCCTGAAGCATTATTTTGGCGGGGAGAGCATGATTCCGAAGGGTGAGATGGCGCTGCTTCTGGTGTGCGGCATTTTTATCGTTTCAGTAAAATACATGATTTATACGCCAATTTTATTGTTGTTTTTCCTGATCCCGAGAAGTAAGTTTACAAAAAAGCAATATATAGGCGAACTTGCGGGGGCGATTGTCATTGTCCTGGCGATGGTGGCGCTGCAGGTATATCTGCTCGGCCGGTTTCAGTTTGAGGAGGATCGCAACGGAGATGTGGATGTCGG
>CALWPC010000051.1 GCA_944383325.1 uncultured Lachnospiraceae bacterium
AACAGATCGGGAATATCTAAGCTTGCAAAAACGAGAAGTGGGTTGTATGATTGAGAAAACGAGTCTATGATCATTTTTCTTCAGGAACAATCTTTTTCATTTCAACTGACAATTCGTTTACTTCATCGCGTATATGCTTGCCCTTGACACGTTTGGGGGGCTATGTTAATCTTGTGTTAGTATTTTCTGGCAGCAGCGCGTGTGCCTGCACCAGAAAGAAAAGGTTGATCACGGTGGCAGAGGAGGAGTGTAAAATGGCGAAAAAACCTTATTATATAACGACGGCAATCGCTTATTCGTCAGGAAAACCTCATATTGGCAATACGTATGAGGCGGTGCTCGCGGACAGTATCGCCCGTTTTAAAAGGTTGGAAGGGTACGATGTGCGCTTTCAGACCGGAACGGATGAGCACGGACAGAAAATTGAGGAAAAGGCAAAGGCGGCCGGAGTCACACCGAAAGCGTTTGTGGATGGTGTGGCCGCACAGATTCAGTCAATCTGGGATTTGATGGGAACATCCTACGATCGGTTTATCCGAACGACGGATCCGGATCATGAGGCTCTGGTACAGAAAATTTATCGCAAACTGTACGAGCAGGGCGACATTTATCTGAGCGAGTATGAGGGGATGTACTGTACGCCTTGCGAATCCTTTTTTACGCCCTCTCAGCTTGTTGACGGAAAGTGTCCCGACTGCGGAGCAGAGTGTAAGCCGGCGAAGGAGCAGGCTTATTTTTTGCGGTTAAGCAAATATGCGGACCGACTGATTGAACACATCAATACACATCCGGATTTTATTCAGCCGGAATCCCGCAAAAATGAGATGATGAACAACTTTCTTCTTCCGGGACTTCAGGATCTGTGTGTTTCCCGCACGTCGTTTACATGGGGAATACCGGTTGATTTTGATCCGAAACATATTATTTATGTATGGATTGACGCGCTGTCGAACTATATTACCGGTCTCGGGTACGATGTGGACGGGGAGCCTTCGCCGGAGTTTCAGAAATACTGGCCGGCTGATCTGCATTTGATTGGAAAAGATATTTTGCGCTTTCATACGATCTATTGGCCGATTGTTCTTCTGGCGCTTGACCTTCCGCTCCCAAAGCAGGTGTTTGGCCACCCGTGGCTTCTTCAGGGCGATGGCAAGATGAGCAAGTCCAAGGGGAATGTGATGTATGCGGACGAGCTCGCGGATCTTTTCGGCGTGGATGCGGTGCGCTATTTTGTTTTGCACGAGATGCCGTTTGAAAATGACGGTATTATTACCTGGGAGCTGATGATTGAGCGGGTAAATTCGGATCTTGCCAATACGCTTGGCAATCTGGTCAACCGCACGGTATCGATGACGAATAAATATTTTGACGGTGTAGTGGCCGATACGGGCGCTTCGGACTCTGTCGATGAAGAGATGAAGAATACCGCGCTGTCTACGGTTCGCCAGTGTATCGAAAAGATGGAAAAACTGCGTGTTGCGGACACGCTGACGGATATATTCAGTTTGTTTAAACGGTGCAACAAGTACATTGATGAGACGATGCCCTGGGTTTTAGCCAAGGACGAGACAAAGTGGGAACGTCTTTCGACGGTATTGTATAACCTTGTGGAAAGTATTACGATTGGCGCGACATTGCTTTCAGCGTTCATGCCGCAGACGTCGGAAAAGATTTTTGCACAGCTTGGCAGCCAGGCGCGCACGATGGAAGAATTGCAGCAGTTTGGCCTCTATGTTTCCGGCAATAAGGTGACGGCAAAACCGGAAATTTTGTTTGCGAGACTGGATCCGGAAGAGGTGATGCAGCGTGTTGGCAAGCTGCATCCGCCTGCAGAACAGGCCGACGACGGCAAACAGGAGGAAGCGGTTGTGGACTGCCCGGCGAAACCGGAGATTACCTACGACGATTTTATGACGATGCAGTTTCAGGTAGGTGAGATCATCCAGTGCGAGGAAGTGAAAAAGTCTAAAAAACTGTTGTGTTCTCAGGTCCGGATTGGCAGCCAGGTAAAGCAGATTGTTTCCGGAATCAAAGCATACTATAAGCCGGAGGAACTGGTTGGCAAAAAAGTGATGGTACTTGTGAATTTAAAACCGGCTAAACTGGCCGGAGTCGTATCGGAAGGCATGCTGCTCTGTGCGGAGGATGCGGAAGGTAAACTTGCGCTGGTTGTTCCCGAGAAGGAGATGCCGTCGGGTGCAGTAATTTGCTGATACAGCCGGGAGAGGTGCAATTTGAAGGAACCAGATCTTTATTTGCCGCAAAATACGATTGCTGTAATACAAAAGTATCAGTTTGCGTTTCAGAAAAAGTTTGGGCAGAATTTTTTAATTGACGGTCATGTGCTGCAGAAAATTATAGCGGCGGCAAATATTACCGGGGACGATGTCGTGTTGGAAATCGGCCCCGGTATTGGCACGCTTACCCAGTTTCTCGCCGCTTCCGCCGGAAAAGTGGTCGCTGTGGAAATTGACAGAAATTTACTTCCAATTCTGGAGGAGACACTCTGCGGGTTTTCGAATGTGACGGTTCTTCATGCTGATATTATGAAAACGGATGTGCATGACCTTGTGAATCGTTATTGCGAAGGCAGGCCGATCAAAGTGGTTGCAAATCTGCCTTACTATATTACTACGCCTATTATTATGGGATTGTTTGAGTCCCACGTGCCGCTGCAAAGTATGACTGTGATGGTACAGAAAGAGGTCGCGCAGCGCATGCAGCAAGCGCCGGGGAGCAAGGATTACGGGGCGCTTTCGCTTGCCGTGCAGTATTATGCACAGCCGTATCTGGCCGCCAATGTGCCGCCGAACTGTTTTATGCCCCGCCCGAAAGTGGGGTCGGCGGTGGTTCATCTGAATGTGCACAGACACCCGCCGGTTCCGGTGCGAGACGAGGCGCTGATGTTTCGTCTGATCCGCGCGTCGTTTAATCAGCGTCGAAAAACACTGGTCAATGGACTGTTGAACGGGGCGGGCTTATCGGTTCCCCGGGCGGAATTGATGCAGATTATTGAGGAGCTGACCGGAGATCCGAATGTGCGCGGGGAGACGTTAAGCCTTCAGCAATTTGCGGCGCTGAGTGATCGGATTTCCGAAAGACAGGGGCATGACCAAGGGGGTGTGCGCGGTGAGCAGACGGAAACAGACGGAAGATGAGCGCTATATGCGGCAGGCATTAACACAGGCAAAAAAGGCGCTTGTGATCGGAGAAGTTCCGATCGGGTGCGTGATTGTCTGCGGCGGGAAAGTGGTAGGCCGGGGTTACAACCGGCGCAATACAGACCGGAGCACGCTTGCGCATGCAGAAATAACGGCGATCCGCAAAGCGAGCAAAAGTACCGGTGACTGGCGGCTTGAGGATTGTACGCTCTATGTGACTTTAGAACCCTGTCCGATGTGCGCGGGCGCGATTGTACAGGCGCGGATTCCAAGAGTTGTTTTCGGAGCCAGAAACCCCAAGGCGGGGTGCGCAGGATCCGTGTTAAACTTGTTTGATGAATCCGGGTTTAACCATCAGGTGGACTCTGAAAGCGGTGTGTTGGAGGATGAGTGCGCAGAACTGTTGAAGGGGTTTTTTGCCGCGCTGCGCGTTCGTAACCGGGAGGAAAAGCTGCAGCGAAAAACGTCCGATTCCATGCATTCACAGCGTCCGGATTAGCAAAATAAATTGACATTTTATCAAATGTACGCTATACTGTCAAAGCATAAACCATACGCGGGATATTGCGGAGGTTGATGATCGGTTGTTATAATCTTTCCGTGCAGCCGGGGAGTTAGCGGTGCCCTGTACCTGCAATCCGCTATAGCAGGGGTGAGATCTTGCCCCGGGCAATCTTTTGTGGAGCTGCCCTTCATAAGTGGCGTTGACGTTTGGGTCTTACGCAACAGGACTTTACGAACCGTGTCAGGATGGGAACATAGCAGCACTAAGTAAACAACCCTGTGTGCCGTGAGGGCGCCTGAACCGAGTTTACTGTGGAGGTAACGTCTGTGAAAGGCTGTTCAAAGCAAGATGCACGGAGTTTAAATAAAACAATGCAGCAAAAGTCCAGCGAATGCTGGATTTTTTTGTTTCATAGTTTCATAGGATTAGGGCGTCCTATGAAATAGCTATGCTTGATGACGCGGGCAGAGTAGGTGAACGGAGGTTTTATGAATCGGGTTAAAATATTGCATTGTGCAGATCTTCATCTGGGAAAGGTTCATGCGGGGCAGCATACGTGCGGCGATGCGCTTGACGCGCTTCGCCGGATTTGTTCGCTCTGCCGTGAGGAGAACATTGATTTTTTACTGATCGCCGGAGATCTTTTTGAGCGAAACGATATTCCGGGAACGCTGTTTGGCGAGGTGTCGAATCTGTTGGGCATGATTGCGCCCACGCAGGTATTGATCGTGGCGGGCAATCATGATTACCTGTCGCCGAACGGCTGTTACAGCACAGGGCGCCTGCCGGATAATGTCTTTGTCTTTGGGGAGCAGCTTACGTGTCAGGTGTTTGAACAGCAAAAGGTGCGCGTGTGGGGGCAGTCTTTTGCGTCGCCTCATGTGACGGTTTCACCGGAGGCGATCACACCGCCGGAAAAGGAAAGTGATTGGATTGCTCTCGGGATTTTGCACGGAGAAGTATGTGCGTCCGGAAGAAGCATGTATCGGCCGATTGCGAGAGAGTGGATTTCAAAATCAGGACTGCACTATCTGGCGCTGGGACATCAGCACGGCCGCACGGCATTGTTGAAAGAGGGGCAAACGATTTACGCGTATTCAGGCTGTCCGCAGGGACAGGGATTTGATGAGGGCGGAACGTGCGGGGTGTATATGGGGACAATTGACAACGCGGGGACACATCTTTCATTTGTGCCCACGTCGGCTTATAAATGGCATGTTTTATCTCTTTCTGTGCCGTCTGGCTTGCCTGCCAGGGAGAGAACGTCCTACCAGGGGCGGTTGGACCGTCTGCTGCTTGAAAAATTTGGTGAAAACTACAAAAAAAATCAATATAAAATTTTACTCCAGGGAGAGCAGAGTACGGGAGAGGACGGTTGGGCAGCGGAACAATGGGCGGAAGTGATACGTACTGTAGCTCCTCATGCAGTCGTTGTGGATGAGAGGGAAATACCCCGTGATTTTGCGGCTTTGTCCGGGGAACCGGGGCTGCGGGGCGTTTTTGTGAAAAAGCTGTGGGATCAGGTTGTGCTGTTAGACCGGGAACTGGAGACACTTTCAGAGACGGACGGCGATGCGGCGGACAGAGAGCGCCGTGAGGAGCTGACGAGGAAACGAAGAACATTATGCAGGGCGCTTGAGCTTGGCCTGGCTGCGTTTGACGGAGGTGAGGCATAATGAAATTTAAGGTATTGGAACTGAACGCTTTTGGAAAGTTTCAGGATTATCGGTTGGAGCTTCCTGATGGGATCGTAGTGCTGGAAGGCGATAACGAGTCGGGGAAAACGACGTTATTTCATTTTGTGCTGCTGATGTTTTACGGAAATGCGGGGGCGGAGAGAAGCAATGATATTCAAAAGAGTCTGAGAAAAAAATATATGCCGTGGAAGTCTGCCGCAGTCATGAGCGGCGCCGTGGAAATGGAGTATGACGGTATGGATTACCGGATCGAGAAGGTATTCAGGCAGTCCTGGCTGACGGATGAGGTGACGATTTATAACCGGACAACCGGAGAGCGTTTTACCCCAAAGAAACAGCAGGAAGTGGGAGAATATTTTTTTCAGTTTGGCGCGGAAACATTTTTAAAAACGATTCTTCTCGGCGAGCATGATCACCTAAGCCGAACGGACGGAAAAAGTGAATTGGTTTGGCATCTGAGTAATTTGGCGGTGTCAGGGGAGGAAGAATTGTCTGCGCATCTTGCGCAGGAGCGCCTGGAGGCGTGGCGGCAGCGCCTCGTAAGTAAACGCGGCGACAGAGGACAACTGTCGGAATGCCGCGCCAGGGAACGGCGGCTAGAGTCTCAGCTTGAACAGCTTTGCGACCGCCTGGATGAATACGAAGGGGTGGTGGGACGGCAGGAGCCGGCGCCGCTTCACGGGGAAGCTCATGCGGGAGTTTTTCATGTGGTTATTACTGCGCTGGCGGTAGTCTGCGCAGCGGCCGGCGTGTGGGCCGGCGCCGCTGTCGCATGGCCAGGTTATTTGTTTGCAGCAGTTGCGGCCGGATGTTATGTTGGATATTGCCGTCTGCGCGCGGGGCAAAAGAAGTTGCTAGCTGCGAGGAACGCTGCACAGACGCAGGAATATCAGAGGCAGATGACGTTTTTAAAACAACAATTTGAGCAGCTTCAGTCACAGAAGGAATCGCTTGCAAAGGAACTGAAAGAGTGCACAGTACAGCGCGGACAACTGGAGGAGACCTATGAGGCGTTGTCGTTGGCCAAACAGGCAGTCGCAGAAGCGTCGAAAGAGTTTGAACAGGATTATACGCCGAAATTGATGGCGCTGACGGCAGAATATTTGTCCAATCTGACGCGCGGAAAATACACAGATTTAATTGTGACGCCGGAGCTTTCAGTTTATATTCGCGAGCACGATACGGAGTCGTACCATGAGTGGAAATATCTCAGTTATGCCACGGTATGTCAGGCGTATCTGTCACTGCGCCTGTCTATTTTGGATCTGTTGGACGAATCGGGTGAAGACTTTCCGCTAGTGTGTGATGATGTCTTTTCCTCTTATGATGAAGAACGTCTGGAAGATGCGCAGGCATTTCTGTATGATTATGCGGCAAGGCGCAGTAAGCA
Source organism: uncultured Lachnospiraceae bacterium (assembly GCA_944383325.1). GTDB lineage: Bacteria > Bacillota > Clostridia > Lachnospirales > Lachnospiraceae > CALWPC01. Next base: position 6,754 of record CALWPC010000051.1, read on the forward strand.
GGTGCTGTTTTTTACCTGTCATCCGCATATGTTTTGTCAGAGTCAGGTAACAAGAGTGCGGATAACGGATGCAAATACATGGAAAATGTAAGTTTGAAAAAAATTAGTTTTGCGTTCTACGAGCTAGACATCAATGGTTGTGTGTGCTAAAATGAATTTAATTTTAGAGACGTGTACGGCGAGGGCAGAAAGAGTGAAATTGCCGACAGGTACGATATGGAGCACAAGTGAGAACAAGCCATGAGGTGAAAAAGTGGAACGCTATGAAATACGGGTGAAATATGATGAGATCAATCGGTTGGCTGAGCAAAAACGATACGAAGAAGCAATGCAGATTGCCAATACGGTTGACTGGGATCGGGCGAAAAATGTAAATATGCTGTGTGTGGCCGGGGAAGTATTCGAGCGATGCGGCTACTTTGAGGACAGTAAGGCGATTTATCTGCGGGCATATCAGTTTCAGCCCAAAAGCAGAATTATTGTATACCGCCTCGCTGAGTTGTCTATTAAACTTGGAGATTACGAGGACAGTATTCATTATTATAAAAGCTATGAGGAGATTGCGCCGCAGGATGCAAATTTATATGTTCTGCGATATAAAATCTATCAGGCGCGCGGCGCGGCCAATGAAATTTTAATTCGCATTCTGCAGGAATTAAAAGATGTCGACTATCATGAACGCTGGGCATATGAGCTGGCGAAGCTGTATGCCGAGTCCGGTCTCATTGACATGTGTGTTGCCGAGTGCGACGAGATTAATCTCTGGTTTGGAAATGGAAAGTATGTATGTAAAGCGTTACAGTTGAAGAAGCGTTACCAGGCGCTGACGCGGGAACAGCAAAAAAAGTTGGATGATTTTACGGCGGCCAGACAGCCCAACCGTGCGGCGGAAACAATCGCAGACGGTGAGCGCGCGCGCAGGCTTTGGAAGGAAAAAACAGACGAGTTTGTGTCTCTCAGGGATGAGCTAGAGGGGCAGGAAGAGTCTCGGGGAAGCGATGCGTCGGTTCAGTCAGAGCAACACAGACAGGAGCGTCCGCGGACGGATAAACAGGAACATATGGAGCGCGCGCGAAAGGAAGCGCTTGAAGAAGCACAAAAGGCCCGCGCGGCTCAGCTGCTGCAGGAAGCGGCGGCGGAGGCTCGTCGGGAGGCCAACCGGCAGGAGCCGCAGCCTGAGAATGACAAGCCCAGTGTGCGCAGAGCGATGCCGGGAGTGGAAGTGACTGCGCCGGCAGAGGAACTGCAGGTTGTCGGGGTCGCACCCCGCAGGCAAAAACCGCAGACGGGTGCAGAGGAGGGCATCCCTTCGCGGGAGCGTGCGGATAAACTGAAACGACAGGAAGATCCGGTCAAACCGGAGACGCCCGTTATGGACATAAAGCCGGAGCCGAACTCAGGGCCGTCCGACGGGGATCTTCTGGCAGAGAGAATTGCCCTGGCATTGCAGGGAAAGCTCCCTCCTGAGCAGCCGGTCAAAAGAAGCTATGAGGACGATTTTATCCGCGATACCGTCCGTGAAGATGATTATATTGAGCACGGCGTTGCAGATAAAGATTCGTTTGTGGGAACACTGAGCGAGCAGGATCTGGATCTGTTCGACGATTTTTATGAGGAGAGTGATTCTGCTCAGAAGAGCGCGGACGATTCGGACGAGGATGATCTGGAGTTTTTAGACGATGAGTATGACAGCGCGGAAGAAAAATTTGATGAAGAGTATGACGACGATGTGACAGAGGACGACGAGCAGTCGTTTCAAAAGAAGGAAAGCGCATTCCGAAAAGTATGGCGCAAGACGTCGGACGCACTTCGCAAGGAAAAACCCGTTACGCGCATGGCGAATCAGCCGGACTATGACGTCCAGATTCAGCCAGTGGTTGTAAATCGCTATGATACATTGAATTTGCAGAAAGAACTGGCGCAGAGTATACGTGATATTTTGGACGCAACCGAGAAGGATGACGTAGAGAAAACGCTAGAAAATATTAACCGCAGTATGGAGGAGAGCAATATTCCCAGGCTGATCCAGACAAAGCGGTTAAATGTACATCCGGAAAGTGAGGATGCACCCGATGAGGAGAAAGCGGGAGAGGCGGAGCCGGAGAATGGCATGACATCTGCAGGTTTTCTGCGCGAAGTTCTGGATGAGGAATATGACGGGCAGATTCGTCTGCTGATTGATGAGAAGCCTGTTGAGCGGCAAATTACCGGACAGATTAGTCTGGAGCAGCTTTTGGCGGAACAGGAGAAGACGCAGCTTGAGGATGCGAAAAGGAAAGCGCTTGAACAGGCGGGAGGGTATATCCAGCAGTTGACGGCGGTTGTTCCGTTTATGGAAGATCATGAGATTATAGAGATCACCGACGGGGACGCTGAGGATCAGATCCATTCAGACGAGCGCATGGAGTTGGATGAAGCGGCACAGGAGAAACCAGAAGAAGCATTGGAAGAAGTACGAAGCGAGGTTGACGACATGAAGGAAATCCAGAATGAGGAATTGTATCAGAAGCTTCAGGCACTGTTTGGCATTGATCATCCGACAAGAGAGCAGATTGCCAGGATGATCGCAGATCTTTCCGGTCTGCTTGTGGAAATGGAATCAGCGCTCGGTGAAGAGTTGGCGGCGCAGGAAGTGGCGGCGACTTTGGAGCCGGAGGAACCGGAGAGCGAGCCTGCGGCAGAAGAACCGCAGGAGCCGGAGGATGAGGCTGCGGCAGAGGAACTGCAGGAGCCGGAGAACGAGCCCGTGGCAGAAGCGCCGCAGGAGCCAGAGAATGAGCCTGCGGCAGAAGAACCGCAGGAGCCGGAGAACGAGCCTGCGGCAGAGGAACCGGAAGAGCCGGCAGAGGCAGAAGTCCTGGAGAGACGCACGGTCAGCGAAGAGCAGAGAAATGTTATGTCCTATTTTATGCAGGTGGACGGCGTAGAGCGTATGATTGTGGACTTTCTGGAACGTCCCGCGGATCACAGGGAGAACCTGCTGATTACAGGTGTTAAGGGGAGCGGAAAGACCTCGCTTGCCCTACGGCTTGTGAAGGCTGTTTCACAGAAAGACGATCCGACAAGCCGACGAATTGCGAAAGTTCCGGCGGCGTCGCTGAATCAAAAACCATTAAAAGCAGTGTTTGAAAAAGTGGGCAGCGGAACGCTCATTATTGAAGACGCCGGCCTGCTGTCCGTCGAGGTATGTGAACATTTGGTTCCCCTTCTGGATGCCTATGCAAAAGCGCTCAGGGTGATTCTGGTGGGAGAGAAAAGTTCGCTTGATCAGATGATGAAGGAGATCCCGTCTCTGAAAGAGAAGTTTTCTTATCAGTTTGATTTGCCGTCGTATACGAATGATGAGCTTGTGGAGTTCGGAAAAAGCTATGCATATACGAAAGGCTATGTCATGGATGAGTTAGCGGTTTTGGCGCTTTATACGACGATTGCTGAGGAGAAGAACAGCGACCGTTCCGTGATGCTTGGCGACATGAAACGTATTATCGATGGCGCAATCGATCGGTGTGAGGAAAAACGGGGCAAAAAGCTGTTTGGCGGGCTGTTTGGGAAGCATGTCGACGACGAGGGCAATATTATTTTAAAAGAAACCGATTTTGAAGTAGAATAATTTGGCCGCTGTGCGGACAAAACAAAACGTGGACGAGGGGAGAACACTTCCGGACGGAGTGTTTCCCCTCATTTTTTTATCTGATATGCCTGTGCAGAATATGATGATATAAAGTGTAAGTATTAGACATGCCGACAGGACGCAGATATACTATAAGTACAGGAGATGTTTAAGAAATTCGATTTATCAGTGAGAGGTAGATGTTATGGATATACAGGATTTTTTGGAGTATTTAAGACAGGGTGGATCTGTTGCGGGCGGTTCGGATGTGCACGGTTGTATGCATCTGCTTGCAAAGGAGGCGCTGCAAATTACTGCAAAGCTTAATAACAGCTATCGCAGTCCCGAGGAAATCCGTTGCCTGTTTGCGGAATTGACGGGAAAACCGGTGCCGGAGACGTTTTCGATGTTTCCTCCTTTTTATTCGGAGTGCGGGAAAAATATTTATGTCGGAGAACATGTTTTTATCAACTGCGGCTGTCATTTCCAGGATCACGGCGGTATTTATATCGGGGACGGGACACTCGTTGGATCATATGTAGTAATGGCGACAATTAATCATGGGCAGGCTCCTGCCCGGCGTTCCGATAATCTGCCTGCGCCGATTCATATTGGGAAAAATGTTTGGATAGGTTCGCACGCGACGATATTGCCCGGAGTGACGATTGGAGATGATGCGATTGTCGCCGCCGGAGCGGTCGTGGCGAAGGATGTCCCGGCAAATACGTTGGTAGGGGGCGTGCCTGCAAAAATAATTAAAAAAATTAATTAGAAGGAAAGGACTGATTACATGGCGATGGAGCCCGGCGGTCGCTTGGGAGATAAAAAATACCCTGACCGTAAGACAGGCGAAATCGTCTTACAGTCAGGGTGCTGTCCGCATAAACGGAAACGGTTATGCGTTTGCGCTTTTTGTTTCGAGATATTCATTGAGACGGGCTTCCAGTGCATCGGCGTCCATGCCGTGTACCATTGCCGCCTCCGCTAGCGTTTCGCCGCTCTGGGACGGGCAAAATACGCAGTGCATCCCCGATGCCTGCAAGAGACCTGCCATTGCAGGATCGACCTGCAGAATTTCAGCGATAATCATGTCTTTGGTAATCTTTTTGTTCATGGGTGTAATCCTCCTTCATTAAGCAAGCTTATGTGTGCCTCTAAATTTGAGCAAGCACCTGAAGCGCGTTATTTTCAAGAATGCAGTCGTAATGTTCTGCAATATGCGCGTCGCTTCCGTCAATACTAAGCTGCGGTGTGCCATACTCCGGCAGCATGAAGCAAAAGCGGTTGAATTCCTCGTCGGAATGCGGATTGCGATACATAATGAGTGTATAGTGATCGCTTCCCGAGGCGCGGTACAGAGAGTTTCTGCCGCGGTAGCGGCCATCAAAGTTCTTTGCAAGCTTCGTCAGACTGTCCATGTCCGAGAAATTTGTGATCGCCACAGGGCCGTGCGTTTCAAACAAACTCAGTTTATCACTGCGAATATTTTTTGGCGGTGCAATGCGGTCGTAGAAACGCTTCAGAACATCCAACATTTCTTCCGTGGTGTCTGACGTATGGCGGATGTTGTCCATATCGGACATTACCTCATCTACATCCTCATCAGCTTCAAACGGCGTGAAGCGGGAAAAGCGCGTGTCGAGCTCTTCCGGATCGGACACCTTGGTAATGTTGAGAATAATGCATTCGCCAGACAGCGGAATCGCTTCGATCATTAACGGAATATCTTCCACAACAAAGCCATAATCTGCGGCTGCCTGCTGCATCATTTCACGAAACAACATCTTTGCTTTATCTGTTCCGTAAGCCAGTTCGCTGATTTTCAGTTGGCGGTTGGCCAGGTCTTCTTTGGTCAGAGTGCAGCGAATCTGATTTTCGTTAATCAACTCGATTTTCATATCTATCACCTCGATTTCCGGTTTATTACTGTTTGGTGTACTGCAAAACCGAAATACAAATGGTCATAATTCCGTCTCTTATAGTATATGTCAAAGGCAAAGTTTTCTCTCATGGGAACTTCTCCTTTTACATTGTCATGGCACAATTACAGTATATACAAAAACGCAACGCTTGTAAAGATCAGATTATTTCCTGCTTGCATTTTAGTATCAAATAATATATAATAAACAACACAAACAATATGTTTGTTTTGCCGAGGGTGGAAAATATATTGCAAAGGGACAGAACCAAGGCGTACTGTTTGCCGGACAAAACAAGTATAGTACATTTGAGGAAGGATGGAAATGAGCTGACAATCCGCAATCGGCGCGCAGTGCGCAGGCTGTTCCGTATGACATCGCGGCCAAAAGGTCGTCCGGGTGCTAGAAACAGACGACAAATGTTCAAAATACATGAAAAGATATGATTCCGACATTGTAATATCGATCGTCACGGTGTATAATACTAATGCTTTTATGAGCGCTCTGGCAGACTGAGTGGCTGCAGAGTATGTCCAACAGGTAAACAGATCATACGGCGAGGAGGAAATTATGGCAGATCAGCGGAGAAAATTGCATCGGCAGCGCAGCAGGGTCAGGCGGTTGATTCCGATTGTATTTTTTGTTATACTGATTTTATGTATCAGTCTGGTACTCGGCGTTTTTTTCCGGTACAAACCATCTAATGAGCAATATACACTGACAGACTATTATCAGATGCAAGAGGGTGATGTGGCGGTTATCATTGGGGAGGAGGTATCCGAGGAGCACGCCAGACAGATTGGGGATTCCGTTTATCTTCCGTACACATTGCTGCAGAGCAGCGTAAATGATCGCTTTTACTGGGATGCCAGTCAGAATAAGCTGCTTTATACTACAGCTTCGGAAGTGCTGTCATATGATCTGGGAGAGGATGTCATGCTTTTGGATGGCGCCGTGTGGGTATCCCTGGAATTGGTGCAGGTTCATACGCCGATGGAGTGCGAGCAATATGAATCTCCGGCGCGCGTGGTGATGGATACGCAAGCGCGCGAGGTGACGACGGCTCAGGTAGATTCCGACACGCAGGTGCGTTATCGCGGAGGAATCAAGAGTCCCATTCTTACCCAGGTAAAACAGGGCGATACAGTCCGCGTTCTGGAGCATGGTGAGGACTGGACGCAGGTGAGGACGCAGGATGGGTTGGTCGGCTATATACAAAAGCGTTATCTGACCGACGAGCAGGTCGTTATGCTTGACATCGCCTCGAAGAATGACGGATTCATCAGTCTTGTGCGGGATCACAAAATCTGCATGGTATGGCATCAGGTGACATCTGTGGCGCAGAATGATAACATTTCGTCGAGACTGGCGCAGACGAAAGGGATTAATGTAGTATCGCCGACGTGGTTTTATATTGCGGATGGCAGCGGCTCAATTACTTCTCTCGCAAGCAGCGCTTACGTCGAATATGTACATGGCCTGGGAATGGAAGTATGGGGATTAGTTGATAACTTTACTACGCCGGATCTTCCGATGAGCGAGATTCTGGGATCTGCATCGACACGCGCCCATATGATTGATCAGCTTATACAATATGCGACTGAATATTCTCTGGATGGGATCAATGTTGATTTCGAGGAGTTGGGCGAGGATACGGGAGAGAGTTTTGTACAATTTATCCGCGAACTGGCGCTTCGATGTCATGAGAATAATCTTGTATTATCGGTGGACAATCATGTACCCTACCAATTTAACAGCTTTTACAATATGGAAGAACAGTCGGCCTTTGCGGATTATATTATCATGATGTCTTATGATGAACATTTGAATGAATCGACAGGGGCGGGCAGCGTCGCGTCCATTGAATATGTGACAACTGCCATAGAGCGCACGCTGCAGCAGGGAGTGCCTGCGGAAAAGCTGATTAACGCCGTTCCATTTTATACGCGTATCTGGTCGGAGACGCCAATGAGTGCAGAGGAGGCCGCGGCAGCCGCATCCGGAGGGGAGCGGGAATCGTATACTCTCGGATGGGAAACGCTCGGCATGGCGTCGGCGGCAGAGCAGGTTGCGCAGCACGGAGCGTCGCCGGTATGGGATGATACGTTAAAACAAAACTATGCAGAATATACGGTAGACGGAGTGAATTATAAGGTTTGGTTGGAGGACACCCAATCACTGGAAGAGCGCCTGAAAGTAATGCAGGCCAGTGGAGTCGGCGGGTTTGCCGCATGGAAACTCGGCCTTGAGAGCAGCGATGTGTGGGATGTGATTATCAACTACTATCCTTAATTTCAATATACGGTTTGATACACATGGAGGAGGATAAAAGTATGGAGAGACTGATTTTTACATCGGAATCGGTAACAGAAGGACACCCTGACAAGGTGTGCGACCAGGTTTCTGATCGCATTTTGGATGCGTTGCTTGAGCAGGATCCAATGAGCCGCGTAGCGTGTGAAACTTGCACAAAGAAAGATTTTATCATGGTTATGGGCGAGGTGACGTCCAAAGCCAAAGTGGACTATGAGAAAATTATTCGTGACACTGTGCGCGAAATCGGCTATGACAATGATGCGTGCGGCTTTAATGCCGACAGGATTGACGTGCAGATTCATCTGGAACAGCAATCTCCGGATATTGCCCGAGGCGTTAATCAGGCGTTGGAGGCGCGGGAAAATGATATGACAGATGCGCAGATGGAGGCGATCGGTGCCGGCGATCAGGGCATGATGTTTGGGTATGCCACAGATGAGACAGAGGAGTATATGCCATATTCGATTTATTTGGCGCACAGGTTAGCGCGGCAGCTCGCCAAGGTTCGCAAGGACGGGACACTCCCGTATCTGCGCCCTGACGGAAAGACGCAGGTGAGCGTTGAGTACGATGAAAACGGCCGCCCGGTTCATTTGGAGGCGATTGTGCTGTCCACGCAGCATGCGGAAAGCGTATCCCAGACGCAGATTCACCGGGATATTAAAAAATATGTGTTTGATCCGGTGGTGCCGGAAGAGCTTGTGGATTCCAATACAAAATATTTTATTAATCCTACAGGGCGCTTTGTAATCGGCGGACCGGTGGGAGACAGCGGACTGACCGGGCGCAAGCTGATTGTGGACACTTATGGCGGAGTGGCGCGACATGGAGGAGGCGCATTTTCCGGTAAGGATTGTACGAAGGTAGATCGTTCCGCGGCGTATGCGGCCCGTTATGTTGCAAAAAATATTGTCGCGGCAGGTATGGCAAAACGCTGTGAGATTCAGTTGGCTTATGCCATTGGCGTGGCGCAGCCGATGTCTATCCATGTAGATACCTTTGGAACCGGAAAGCTTTCTGATCAGAAAATTGTAGAGATTATCCGGGAGAACTTTGATTTGAGGCCGGCCGGAATTATTAAAATGCTTGACCTTAGGCGTCCAATTTACGGACAAACCGCTGCGTACGGTCATTTCGGAAGAGATGATTTAAAGCTGCCCTGGGAGCGCCTGGATAAAGTAGAGCTTTTGCGTTCTTATATGTAAGGCGAATCAGACGGGCGAAATTTGATAAAGGAGAGAATGGGATTGGGAAAGATCAGACAGACGTTGGAGAGCAGAAAGGGATACTCGCTAGTACAGCTGATTCTTGTCATTATAATCATTCTGGCTATTGCTGCATTTCTGGTGCCTTCTGCAAAGAAGTATATGTCGGGTATTAATCAGACAAACTGTACTGCGGAGGCGGCAAAAATCCTTGTCGAACTTCAGAAGGAAGTGGCAGATATGTATAAGGATTCACAGCTGATCCCCACCACAATTATGATCAACGACGTGGTTGTCACCATAAATGTGCAAGACTCGGCTGATCTGAAGGGGGTGGAGCAGAAGTATTCGGGCAGCCAGTCTGAAAAGGCGGCAAAATGTACCCTCAGCCCGGACGGCGATATGGTATCGTTTGCATTTACAGATATGACCTATGAAACGACTTGGTCGAGGAGTGAAGGTTGGACGACGCCGGCTAAACTTGCATCCTGATGTATACTTTTAAAAAGCAATATTGAGGTTTGCATAAGGAGGGTATTGCAGAGCGTTTATGAATGTTCGGTTAAACGGCGCCGCAGTGATTGCGGCGCTTTTCATATTTTTGGCGGGCGCGGCGCTGTTTGTATGTTTTGATAAGGGAATCGGAGTTACGGCGCGGCGAAGAGACGTTTGTATCAAGTATAACGGCAAGTACCGTCTGCTTGTAGTTTCCGTTTTGGGCGGCGTGTTGGCACTTTTGTGTGTGTGGTACTACCGCGGTCAGTTGGCGGCAGCGCTCACGTCGGTATTCTTTCTTGGTTTTTTGACAGTGGTTTCCCTCAGGGATTTCGATACGATGGAGATCCCGAATCAGTGTCCTGCGCTCATATTCGCGTTGGCGGCAGTGTCCTGCTTCACGATGCCGCAGACGTCGATGACCAGTCGTTTCATTGGCATCGTCTGTGTCAGCGCGCCGATGTTGTTTGCATGTCTTCTGATGGACGGCGCTTTTGGCGGAGGCGATATTAAGCTTATGGCGTCAGGCGGCGCTTTTCTCGGCTGCAGACTGACCGTGCTCGCAATGGTGATTGCGGTGCTTTTGGCGGGCGTATACATTTTATACCTTGTTATCGTCAAAAAAAGGGGGCGCAGAACGCGGTTTGCGTTTGCGCCGTTTTTATGCGCGGGTATGGCAATCAGCATGTTTGCGGGCGAGGCGTTGATCGAAGGGTATCTTGCTTTTTTTTCTGCATAGACTGTAAGGAGAGTCACATGAATGTTGTGGGAGGCAATGTATGTGGGAAAAAAGAATGCAGCTGTTGTTCGGGCTGTTTGTACTGGTGCTGATTGCGTTCTTGTTTAGCGGATTGCTGACGCTTCCGGTTACGTCCTCACCGGATGAGACGTCGCCGACGCAGACGGAAGTCGCAGATATGGCAAATACCAATTTGATCGTTCTGGACGCCGGTCACGGCGGTGTTGATCCGGGAAAAATTGGTGTAAATGATGCCAAGGAAAAGGATGTGAACCTGCAGATTGTATATTATCTGATGGACTTTTTGCAGGACAACGGCGTCGAGGTGGTTCTGACGAGGGAGGATGACGAAGGACTTTATTCGGAGTATGCCTCCAACAAAAAGACGGAGGATATGCAGAAGCGCTGCGCAATTATTGAAGAAGCGAATCCGGCTTTCACGGTCAGCATTCATCAGAACAGTTATCATGACGGCAGTGTGAAAGGGGCGCAGGTGTTTTATTATGAGAAGTCGGACGTCGGGAAACAACTTGCTGAGACGATTCAAAGCGCACTGATTGAGCAGTTGGATCCGTCAAATGGGAGGCAGGCAAAGGCGAACAGCAATTATTATATGTTAAGGCGCACAGTGTCGCCGACCGTATTAATTGAATGCGGATTTCTGTCGAACTGGGAGGAAGCGCAGCTGCTTGTGACCGAGGAATATCAGAAAAAGGTTGCCGAGGCGATCGGTCAGGGTATTTTGACCTTTATGGATATGGATAAGCAGGGATAATGTGTTTCATACTTCCTTTATTCTTGAAACTGTAAAAGAGGTGCGGTATAATATCGTATATATGAAAACAGAAGTGATACAGGTTGATCAACTGCATATCAATCAGGAAGCGATTGCTAAAGCGGGGAGAATATTGCGTGCCGGCGGTTTGGTGGCTTTTCCGACGGAGACGGTGTATGGACTGGGCGCCAATGCGCTGAATGAGGAGGCGGCGGCGAAAATCTATGCGGCAAAGGGGCGGCCGAGTGATAATCCGCTGATTGTGCATATTGCTTCGGCTGAAAGTCTGCCGGTAATTGCGGGACAAATCGATGAACGCGCCCGACGTCTGAGCGAGAAGTTCTGGCCCGGTCCGCTGACAATGATCTTTCAAAAGACGGACGCAGTGCCCATGGGTACTACGGGAGGGCTTGGCACAGTTGCCGTGCGGATGCCGGCGAACAATATTGCCCTCGGAGTTATTCGCGCCGGAGGAGGTTTTGTCGCTGCGCCGAGCGCGAATACGTCGGGACGTCCGAGTCCGACGCTCGCGTCTCATGTATATGAGGATCTTGCGGGGAAAGTTCCGCTGATTTTAGACGGCGGCCCGGTCAAGATTGGACTGGAATCTACCATTGTGGATTTAAGCGTGCCTGTGGCAACCGTGCTGCGTCCCGGAGCCATTTCACTGCCGATGCTTCGCGAGACGATCGGGGAAGTCCAGATGGATGCAGGTCTTGGCAGTGAAAGCGGTGAAGTGCGCCCGAAAGCGCCGGGGATGAAGTATCGGCATTATGCGCCGCGCGCGGAGCTTATGATTGTGTCTGGAAATCAGCGGGCGGTCACGAGGGAAATTCAGCGGCTGTGTACAGAAGCGCATGAACAGGGAAAGCGGGTTGGCGTCATCGCTGCCGAGGAGAGCTGCGGGGATTATGATGCAGATTGTGTCAGGGCGGTTGGATGCCGGGCGGATGATGCCGCAGTAGCCGCGCATTTATATGATGTTTTACGCGGATTTGATCATGAGCAGGTAGATGTGATCTACTCAGAGAGTTTTGCAGACGGTCAGTTTGGACAGGCAATTATGAATCGGCTTTTAAAAGCGGCGGGGCACCGCGTGATTGGTACTGAGGAGGGATAGGATGATAGCATTGGGAAGTGATCAGGCAGCGTTTGGCCTGAAACAGGAAGTGATGAAGCATTTGGATGAGCTTGGCCTGGCGTATAAAGACTTTGGGAGTTATGATGAGGCGCCGTGTGATTATCCGATTTATGGGAAGGCAGTTGCCCGCGCGGTTGTCTCCGGAGAGTGCGACCGGGGAATTATCATGTGCGGGACGGGAATTGGAATCAGCATGGCGGCGAATAAGGTGAAGGGCGCACGGGCGGCGCTCTGTTCGGACTGTTTCAGTGCGGAGGCGACGCGCCTGCATAATGACGCAAATATTCTGGCGCTTGGTGCGCGTGTGATCGGCGTGGGTTTGGCTCTCAAAATTGTGGATACGTTTTTGAATACCGAATTCTCCGGCGCGGAACGCCATGCGCGCCGTATCGGACTGTTGGAAGAGGACGGAGATTATGCAGAGTAAGAGAACGGATTACATCAGTTGGGACGAGTATTTTATGGGCGTCGCCATGTTGTCGGCACAGCGGTCGAAAGATCCAAATACACAGGTCGGCGCCTGCATTGTGAGTGATAAAAACAAAATTTTGTCGATGGGTTATAATGGTTTTCCGAACGGGTGTTCCGATGATGAATTTCCATGGGGTCGGGAAGGCGACGTGTCGACAAATAAGTATTTTTATTCGACGCACGGCGAGCTGAACGCCATTTTGAATTATCGGGGCGGCAGTCTGGAGGGCGCCAGATTGTATGTAACGCTTTTTCCGTGTAATGAGTGCGCCAAGGCGGTGATTCAGTGCGGTATTCGCTCCATCGTTTATGCGTCGGACAAGTATGAAAATACACCGGGGGTGATTGCCTCGAAGCGTATGCTGAGAGCGGCGGGAGTGGACGTCATCCCGTATCAGCCGACTGGCCGGACAATTTCGATTCAATTATGAGATGAAAAGAAGGGAGAGTTTTCATTATGTTAAAGGGAATTCCGAAAATATTATCGCCGGAGCTGTTAAAGGTGCTGTGTGAGATGGGACACAGCGACTGTCTCGTCATTTCGGACGGAAATTTTCCGGCGGAATCCATGGGGAAGGACGCCGTAGTGATCCGCTGTGACGGGCACGGCGTGCCGGAGCTGCTCGATGCGATTCTTCAGGTATTTCCGTTGGATACGTATGTGCCTCATCCGGTGAACCTGATGGAAGTGATGCCGGGGGATGATGTCGAGACTCCGATCTGGGATACGTATAAAGAGATTATCCGTAAATATGATGACCGGGGAGATCAGACAGTCGGTCATATAGAACGCTTTGCATTTTATGAACAGGCCAAAAAGGCCTATGCGATTATTGCGACCGGCGAGAAGGCGCTCTATGCGAATGTCATGCTGCAAAAGGGCGTTGTGACCGATGAGTGATTCGAACGGATGCCCTGTGTTTCAAGCGTGGGAGGAGATTCGCTGTCACTCGCAGGAATTGCTTGACGTACTTTTTGAAGATGAGCAGCTGATCGTCTGCAAAAAAGCTCCTGGGCTTCCGGTTCAGAGCGCCAGACTCGGCGTGGTCAGCGCTGAGAGTCTGCTAAGGCGCCATTTGTCGACACAGCCGGACGCAGCGCTTGGCATTGTGCAGAGACTGGATCAGCCCGTACAGGGCTTGATTGTTTTTGCAAAAACGCCGGAGGCAGCTAGCAAGCTGTCCAAACAGCTGCAGAGCGGGACGCTGAAAAAACGCTATCTGGCGGTTTGCAGGCTGTCCGGCCAGGGATCAGATGAGGAGAAAGAGCGCTGCGGAGAGTGGCATACGTTGACCGATTATCTGCTCCGGGACGGGCGGACAAACTGCTCGTCGGTTGTCGCCGCTGATGAGCCGGGGGCAAAGCGGGCAGAGCTTTCCTATTGTATCGACGAGTATCAAAACGGATATGCATTGGTGCGTATCCGCTTAAAGACGGGACGGCATCATCAGATCCGGGTACAGCTTGCTCATGCGGGCATGCCGATTGTCGGCGACCGAAAGTATGGCGCCGAGGGCGGGGAATTGTGTCTCTGTTCGTATGAATTGGCATTTCATCATCCGCAGACGGGGAAACCGATGCAGTTTTCTCTGGCAAGCGAGCCTCTTGTGGAGGTAATTCGCAAAGAACTGTTTCAACTGGCCGAACCGGAGTACCAGAAGTTTCACTCGGGACTTTTGCCGGGTGTCGATCACATTCTTGGGGTGCGGGTGCCGAAGCTTCGCGTTCTGGCGAGGAAGGTGGCCCGCTCCGACTGGCGGGCATATGTGCGGGTTGAACCGGAAACGTATGAGGAATGTATGATTCAGGGCATGGCGATCGGCTATGCTTCGATGTCTGTTAAAGAGCGGATGAAATTCTTGGATTTGTTTGTGCCAAGGATAAATAACTGGGCAGTTTGCGATTGCTGTACGAGTACCTATAAATTTATGAGTGAGCATTTGGATCAGTGGTATGATTATCTGCTCAAACAGCTGTCGGCAGGTACGGAGTACCGTATTCGTTTTGCAGTTGTGGCGCTGATGGATTATTATGTGAATGACGAGTGGATTGACGATGTGCTTCGCATTTACAGTTCGATTGAACATGAAGGCTACTATGTCAAAATGGCGGTTGCCTGGGGCGTTTCGGTGTGCTATATACGGTATCCGGAAAAGACGGGATTGCTTCTCTCAGATAATCGGTTGGATGTGTTTACTCACAACAAGGCAATTCAAAAAATCCGCGAGTCCAGGCGTATTTCCCGGGAAGAAAAAGAGCGTGTGAATGGGTGGAAGAGATGAAAAAGGAACCGGGCGTATTTGATCAGATTTATGAGGTGGTAAAGCAGATTCCACGCGGTAAAGTGGCGACATATGGTCAGATTGCCGAGCTAGCGGGAAACCGCAGATGGGCCCGTGTAGTTGGATATGCGCTTCATGCCAATCCGGATCCCGCAAATATTCCGTGTCATCGTGTCGTTAACCGTTTGGGCGAGCCGTCGAAAGCGTTTGTATTTGGCGGGGTAAACCGTCAGATTGAGCTTTTGAAACAGGAGGGAGTTCTGTTCAAAGACGGCGCCGTGGATCTTGAGGTCTGCCAGTGGAGCACCCGCAGCGATCGGTTTATGGATTGAGAAGGCTGCGCTGTTTGTATTTATATAATAAAATGATGAAAAAATCGCCGTCTGCTCGGATACCGGTAAAGTGCTGTGCTCTGATTGTAAAGCCAGTACATGCTGATGCCGAGCATTCGGACAAAGGCGGGTTTATAACGGCGGAGGCAGCGCTCCTGATCTCCGGCCGCGGTAATACCGCTTTTTTCTTTTACTGCGCGGATGAGATCGTTATTACAGAAAATATCGGATGCAAATTCCGTATATGCGGTGCCTGCGTTTCGTTGGCTGTGCGCATCCGAACCTGCAAAGGGCACCAGGTTCAGTATGTTGTTCAAAAGTCTCGCGCGCAGGTTGGACGACGCAGAGAGTGTGGAGTTGAATACTTCGATGAAATCAAATTCTTTTAATAAAGACCGGTGCCTGCGGATGATTCGGGAATTCATAATGGCCATGCTGCCGTTTCCAAATGGGTGGGCCGGTCCGATAATGCCGCCCAGTTGGTGCACAATGCGAATCAGGGGAAGCACGGACATTCCGCGGATCTCAAGGATTGGGACGTCGCAGTCATCGGGCATGATAATCAGCATATGGCCGGCGTCGCAGGTATCGTATTCGATGCCGCGCAGTACGACAAAGCGGCAAAGTTCAGGATGCCGGCTGCGCTGAGACTGAAATTGATCGTAGCCTTTATAAGAATTGTGATCGGTAATCAGCATACCGTCGAAACCATTTTGTATGAGTACGGATGCGAGCTGCGGAATGGTTGCCCGCGCATCCAGTGAGCCGGCTTTGGTGTGCGTATGCATATCAAATTTCAAGTACGCTCATCTCCTATGGAAAATTCGCAGTGAAACAGGTATAATATTACCGTGTGTTTAGTATACTTTTTTCTCGGAACGATGTAAATACAAATGAATGACTTTTCCTGGTTTTAACACGGTCTTTAAAGTATTTGCAGTTTACATTGTTTTATCCAGATATTTGTGCTGTTTGCGTTGTCTTGGCGGCAGAGTGCAGGCAGGTTGTTCGGAGGTTTTTTATGAATGGATGGAAACATTTTCTTACAATTACACGGCATCGTCATTTGGTGATTGTGCACTGTAAAAAGGCGGGAATCTTGTTTCAGGGACTTCGCCATGATTTATCGAAATATTCTCCGGCGGAATTTTTGCCGGGCGCCCGGTATTTTCAGGGCAATCGCAGTCCAAATGAAGGTGAGCGGGAGGCGTATGGGTATTCTAAGGCGTGGATGCACCATAAGGGGCGCAATAAACATCACTTTGAATATTGGACAGACTATGATGCGAAGACGCGGCAGTTGGCGCCGGTAAAGATGCCGCTTCGCTATGTCAAGGAAATGTTTTGCGACCGTGTGGCGGCGAGCAAAATCTATATGAAGGAGCAGTACCGGGATGACAGTGCGCTTCAGTATTTTTTGAGAGCAAAAAAGGTGAGGATGATTCACCCGGAGACGTCAAAGCTGCTCGAGCATCTGCTTTCGATGCTTGCTGAAAACGGAGAAGAACAGACGTTTGCATATATACGCGGTCTAAAGGATTATTAGAGGAGGAAGCGGGGAGTATGGGAGTTCCGACATGGGCGTTGTTGGTCGGTGTGTTTGGCATCATCAAGGGCGTCCGTGAGATTGTGAAGAAAAAAGCGCTGTCTAAAAATTCCGTAATTGAGGTGCTGTTTTTTTATACGCTCCTTGGATTTGTGATTTTGTTGCCCGATGGCCCGAGGGCAGCGGAGGTGCCGCCCGAATGGATTGCCGCTGTCATTTTCAAATCGTTTGTTGTGTTTATCGCCTGGATGTGCGGCTTTTGGGCCATTAAACGGATGCCGGTCAGCCTGTATGGAGTGATTGACCTGTCCAGAGTGCTGTTTGCAGCGGCGCTCAGTATGTTGTTTCTTGGAGAACAGCTCACACAAAGCCGCATAGTTGGTTATATTCTTGTGCTTGTCGGGCTGTTGCTTGTCAACATTTCAAAGCGGGAGGGCAGGGAGGTCGTGCAGGGACAGGCGGTAATGATCTTGCTCGTATCGTGTTTTTTTAGCGCGCTTTCGGAGTTGGCGGACAAAATTCTGATGCAGCATATGACTAGCGGACAGCTTCAATTCTGGTATATGTTTTTTATGCTCATTTTCTATGGCATGGCGATGGCATTCACGCATACGGGCGTACATATTCGCGATCTTAAGACGAATCCGTGGATTATATTGCTGAGCGTATTGTTTATCGCAGGAGACCGCGCGCTGTTTGCTGCAAATGGGTATCCGGACAGTAATGTCATTGTGATGACGCTGATTAAACAGTGTTCTGTATTTGTGGCGATTCTGGGAGGGAAACTCGTGTATCAGGAGAGACGAATCCGCTATAAATGTATGTGCGCGCTGCTTGTGGCAGCAGGTATTGTGCTTGCAGTAATTTAACAGGTTGAACAGGAGGGATGCCGATGCGTTTTCGGCCGTGTATTGATATTCATAACGGAAAGGTCAAGCAGATTGTCGGAGGAAGTTTGCTTGACGCCGGCAATTATGCCAGAGAAAATTTTGTGTCCGGGCAGGACAGTGTATTTTATGCTGAGTTGTTTAAAGAGCGCGGGCTTGTCGGTGGGCATGTCATTTTGCTGAACGACCGCGATTCCAAGTATTATGAACAGACAAGAGAGCAGGCGATGGCCGCGCTGCGCGCATATCCCGGGGGCTTGCAGGTCGGGGGCGGAATTACGCCTGAAAATGCAGAGGACTATCTGCAGGCGGGAGCTTCGCATGTGATTGTCACGTCTTATGTATTTTCAGACGGAGAAGTTTCGTTAGAGCATTTGCGGGAGATGGAGCGCACGGTATCGAGGGAACGTCTTGTCCTAGATTTAAGCTGCCGGAAACGGGGCGGGGATTATTATATTGTGACAGACCGGTGGCAGGTGTTTACAAACGTCCGTCTGACAGGAGAAGTATTGTCTCGGTTGGGGGCATACTGTGATGAAATACTTGTGCACGGCGTGGATGTTGAAGGGAGATGCTGGGGCGTGGAACAGCCGCTTGTCCGCCTGTTAGGGGAATGGGCAGAGCGCCCTGTGACTTATGCCGGCGGCATTCGTTCCGTGGAGGATCTTGAGGTTATTCGGCGTCTCGGCAATGGGAATGTTGATTTTACAGTTGGCAGCGCATTGGATTTGTATGGGGGTACGCTGCCGTTTGAGACGGTATGCGCACTGTAAATTTCGATAGGCAGAACCGTCGGATTCTGTTATACTGTATGTACAGCGGCTGTGTGCACGACTGGGAAGAGAGGTGAAGTAGTGGGATGATTTTAGCGATTGATATGGGTAATACCAACATTGTCATCGGATGTGTGGATGACGAGCGGATCTGGTTTGTAGAGCGTCTGGCAACCGACCAGTCAAAACTGGCGCTTGAGTATGCGGTCAGCATCAAGAATGTCCTGGCGTTTCATCATATTGTGGAAGAGGATATTGAAGGGATTATTATTTCTTCAGTCGTTCCGCCGCTTGTCCATGTCATCAGAGAGGCGTGCCGCAAGGTGCTCGGCATGGAGCCGATGATTATCGGTCCGGGGATGAAAACGGGGCTGAATGTGATTATGGATCACCCGGAAACGCTTGGAAGTGATTTGATTGTCAACGCGGTGGCCGGGATTCACGAGTATGGATCTCCCGCGATTTATATTGATATGGGAACAGCCACGACAATCAGTGTTGTGGACTGTGAGCAAAATTATATTGGCGGCGCAATTTTGCCGGGGTTGGCTACTTCGATGAATGCGCTGGTTTCCAATGCCGCTCAGCTTTCCAAAGTCAGTCTGGAAGCACCCGAAAGGGTAATCGGCAAGAATACGGCCGAATGTATGAAGAGCGGACTTGTGATTGCGAGCGCGGCGGGCATTGACGGAATGATTGACCGGATGTGGGAAGAGCTTGGGTATGAGACGCTGATCCTGGCAACGGGGGGACTGGCCTCTATTGTGATTCCGCAGTGCAGGCATGATATTATTATCGACGATGGACTGTTGCTGAAGGGACTTAAAATTCTTTATGATATGAATAAGGACGGATAACAACAGTCCCGAGCAATTTTGAAGGAGGAGCAATGTTAAAAGGAAAACATGTTGTTTTGGCGGTAAGCGGCGGGATTGCGGCATATAAGATGGCGAATCTGACAAGTATGTTGGTAAAACAGCACTGTGACGTGACTGTGATTATGACGGAGAACGCCACGCATTTTATTAATCCGATTACATTTGAAACGCTGAGCGGGCGCAAATGTCTGGTAGATACGTTTGACCGGAATTTTCAGCACTCTGTCGAACATGTAGCGCTTGCCAAACAGGCGGATGCGCTGCTCGTAGCGCCCGCCACGGCGAATGTGATTGCAAAACTGTCGTATGGTCTGGCCGACGATATGTTGACGACGACTGCCCTCGCGTGCACTTGTCCGAAATTTGTGGCGCCGGCAATGAATACGAGGATGTATGGCAATCCGGTTGTACAGGATAACCTGAAGCGGCTGCAAAATTATGGAATGACGGTCATTGCGCCGGAAAGCGGGCGTCTGGCGTGCGGGGATACAGGAGCGGGCAAGCTTGTGCCCGAGCAGACGCTTATGGATTATCTGTTTCGGGAACTGGCGTTTGAAAAGGATCTTCAGGGAACGCGCGTGCTTGTCACGGCGGGAGCTACGCAGGAAGCGGTAGATCCGGTTCGGTTTCTCACAAACCACTCGACGGGAAAGATGGGGTATGCGATCGCGAAGGCCGCTATGCTGCGCGGGGCAGAGGTTACGCTGATTTCCGGTTCCGCTTCCGTAAAGGAGCCGCCGTTTGTACAGGTGGTGAGAGTGACCTCTGCTCAGGAAATGTTTGAAGCAGTCCGCGCGTGCGCAGAGCAGCAGGATATGATTGTGAAGGCTGCGGCAGTGGCGGATTATCGTCCGAAAACTGCCGCAAAGCAGAAAATAAAGAAGTCAGATGGCGATATGGCGCTCGAACTGGAGAGAACGCCGGATATTCTGGCTTATCTGGGCGAACAGAAAAAATCGCATCAAATTCTGTGCGGATTCTCAATGGAAACGGAGCATTTGATCGAAAATTCCAGGAAAAAACTTTTGAAAAAACATGCGGATCTGATTGCGGCGAATTCATTGTGTCAGGAAGATGCAGGTTTTGGGACGGATACGAACAGGATTACACTCATCGGGGCGAATGAGGTGAAAGAGCTTCCGCTTATGACGAAAGACGAGGCGGCGCACGCTTTACTGGATGAGTTGCTTGTGCTTCGCGGCACAAAACAGACGGGAGGCTGTAATTGATGGGCAGATATACGAAAGAAGATATTATCAGACTCGTGGAAGAGGAAGATGTCGAGTTTATTCGGATGCAGTATACGGATATGTTTGGCGTGCTGAAAAATATGGCGATTACCGCAGGGAGACTGGAAAAGGCGCTCAACAATAAATGTATAATTGACGGTTCGTCATTGAACGGCTTAGCTCGGATCGAAGAGTCGGACATGTATCTCGTACCGGATTTGGATACATTTACGATTTTTCCGTGGAGGCCGCAGCAGGGAAAGGTTGCACGCTTTTTATGCGATGTCCGCCACACGGACGGGACGCCGGCTGAGAGCAGCCCGCGTCATGTGCTGCGCAGAGTATTGGCTGAGGCGAAAAAGATGGGTTACGCGTTTCTGGTCGGGCCGGAGTGCGAGTTTTTCCTGTTTGAAACAGATGACAATGGTCAGCCGACAACCGTGACGCATGAGCATGCGGGTTATTTTGATCTTGGCCCTCTTGATCAGGGTGAGAATGCGCGGAGAGATATGGTGATGATGCTTGAGGAGATGGGGTTTGAAGTGACGTCCTCGCATCATGAGATTTCCCCCTCTCAGCATGAGATTGATTTCCGGTTTAACGAGGCGCTTAGGGCGGCTGATCAGATTGTCACCTTTAAGCTTGTGGTGAAAACGCTTGCCCAGAGACACGGGTTGTATGCAACATTTATGCCAAAGCCCAAGATGGGGGTTGAGGGCAACAGTATGCATATTAATATGTCGCTTTTGCACGACGGCAAAAATGTGTTTTTTGACCCGGATGATCCGTACGGACTGAGTCGGGAAGCTTATTATTTTATGGGAGGGATTATGAAACATGCGCCGGCACTGGCGGCGATTACCAATCCAATTGTCAACTCTTATAAGCGTCTGGTTCCAGGGTATGCGGCTCCGGTTTATATTGCATGGTCGGCTGCGAACCGCAGTCCGTTGATTCGTATTCCGACAACAACCGGCGAGGGAATGCGCATTGAGCTGCGTTGTCCCGATCCGGCGGCAAATCCGTATCTCGCGTTTGCGGCCTGTCTGGAGGCCGGACTCGACGGCATCCGAAATCAGATCAATCCGCCGAAAAGCGTGGATCAAAATATTTATTCGATGTCGGATCAGGAGAGAACGGATTGCGGGATTGAGGCGTTGCCTGCGAATCTGTGGGAGGCAGTCTGCGCGTTAGAGAAGGACCCCGTTGTGCTTGGCGCTCTTGGCGATGAGTTGGCTAAGAAATATATTGAGGCGAAAAAAGCAGAATGGATGCAGTATAATATTCAGGTAACGCCCTGGGAGGTAGAGACGTACCTTTATAAAAATTAAGTGTTGGAAACGATTTTGACATCATTGAACCTTGCGGCCGACAGGGGAGGTGTGTGCGTTTGGTCAGTGTCATTGTAGCGTTTCCGAGGATGGAGGATGCCAGGGCAATTCGCAGTCTGTTGTTAAAATATAGTTTTACAGTTGCAGGGATGTACACGTCCGGCGCACAGGTCTTGCAGAGGGCAGATGATCTTGGCGACTGTATTGTAGTGTGCGGTTACCAATTAGCCGATATGCCGTTTCAAAGTTTGCAGGAGTCACTGCCGGAGTATTGCAGCATGCTGCTGCTCACCGCAAAACCAGTATGGGATGAGTGTCATGTGCGGGGGATTTGCTGTCTGCCGATGCCTTTAAAACCGAGACAATTTATTGAGACCGTAGGCTCGTTGGCGGATCAGATGATGGAGCTGAGAAGAAAGAGAAAGTCCCGGCCCCGGCAGCGCAGCCAGGAAGAAAATTCCGTGATTGCGCGTGCAAAGGAATTGCTGCAGAAGGTGAATCATTGGAGTGAGGAGGAAGCTCACCGCTATCTGCAGCGGTGCAGTATGGACAGCGGCAGCAGTCTGGTGGAGACGGCTTATATGGTATTTAGCATGTATGACAATGAATAGAACAAAATAGGATGAGCGCGAAGGAGGAGGCAGAGTTGAAGCGGGTGAAATTGACCGTTGCATATGAGGGAACTGCGTATGCCGGATGGCAGATTCAAAAAAATGCGGTGTCGGTTGAGGAAGTGCTAAACGGTGCGATTTCCGAACTGGTTGGAGAGGATATAACAGTGATCGGCGCAAGCCGTACGGATGCCGGCGTCCATGCGCTTGGCAATGTGGCGGTGTTTGATACTGAGAGCCGGATACCGGCAGATAAGTTTTCTTATGCGCTCAACGAGCGGCTGCCGGAAGATATTCGAATCCAGGGTTCCTGCGAGGTAGCGCCCGATTTTCATCCGCGCTATTGCGAGAGCGTCAAAACATATGAGTATTGTATTTTAAATCATCGCTTCCAGATTCCGGCGTATAGGCATAATACGTATTTTTATCACCGGCCGCTTGACGTCGAGGCCATGCAGCGCGCAGCCTGTATTTTAGTAGGGGAGCACGATTTTGCAAGCTTTTGTTCCGCGCATGCGCAGGTGCGGGATACTGTGCGCACCGTGTGCGAAATTCAGGTTCGCAGGGAAGCGCCGCTAGTGCGTATTCGAGTGAGCGGCACCGGTTTCCTTTATAATATGGTTCGTATTATAGCGGGCACGCTGATTCAGGTTGGTATTGGCCGTTTGTCGGACGAAGACGTCAGGCGGATTTTGGATAGCAGGGATCGCAATGAGGCCGGGCCGTGCGCGCCGGCCATTGGATTGACGCTGATCGGAATCGAGTACCGGGAGACGCTTTCCAGACAGTTGCTAGTGAGCAATGACAAGATGTTTTACTGTTTTGTGCAAAAGGATATTCCGGTAAAACAGCAGGCCTATCTGATCGTGTATTGGTGTCAGCCTGAGGAGTTGGCGCCGCTGATTGCCCGCATGACGAAGAAAGCGTTCCGGCTTGGCGCCAGGCGGCTGCTTGTCCGGCATGACGGGGATGTGATTTTGCCGGACGTTCTCGGTGCGTCGAGAAGAAATACGTATTCAGAGGGAGTGTTTTTTACAGCGGGGGATTACCGGTATGTCCTTGATAATAAGGTGATCCAGATGGACCGCGATCTGAGGGCGTATCCGCCGCAACAGGGGAAGGTGGAGATTGCTGCCGTTGCGTCAGATTGTGATTTTGTTTTACTGACCAGAGAGCGTGAACAGGAATTTTTGCAGCTTTATAATCAATGCTTCTACTCGGTGCCGTGCGCGCTTTCGTATGATGACGAGGATATGGCGGCGCTGTTTGCCTCTGCAGATCGCAACGGCTATCTGTTGTTGTCCGGTCAGCAGGCGGTTGGAGTTTGCATTGTGGGAAACAGCGCGGAGGATGCGGACGCGCTTGAATTATATGCGATCGGGGTGTTTGGCAGATGCCGCCGAAAGGGATATGCCAGAATGATGTTGGAGCAGGTTGCACAGATGGCGGTGGATTGTGGGAAAAAAAGGGTGACGCTGCAAGTCTCCGACGCAAATACAAAGGCGCTGCGCTTGTATGAACAGTCCGGTTATGACCGTATACGGGAACGGCATGTGTGGTATTCGGCGCGCCGGACGCGGGGATAAAGTGTTTGGACAAAGCGCTGCAGATGTGCGAAAAAAGGGTTGACAGGCATAAATGAGTATACTATAATAACTAAGATTGACTGGAAAGTATTTGTAGATAAATATTCTCCAATGCCCCGGAGGAATATTTTATCATAGATCTGAAAAGTTCAATGTATTTGTATTTTTGTAGGAGGTAGACCAATGAAAAGTTACATGGCAAGTCCCGCAACCGTTGAGCGCAAGTGGTATGTTGTCGATGCGGAGGGTTGTACGTTAGGACGTTTATCATCAGAAGTGGCAAAGGTATTGCGCGGTAAAAATAAGCCGATTTTCACACCGCACATTGATACCGGCGATTATGTGATTGTCGTTAATGCAGATAAAATTGCTGTAACAGGTAAAAAGTTAGATCAGAAAATTTACTATCATCATTCCGAGTATGTAGGCGGTATGAAAGAGACTACATTAAAAGAAATGTTAGCGAAAAAGCCGGAGAGAGTTGTCGAACTTGCGGTAAAGGGAATGCTGCCGAAAGGACCTTTGGGCAGACAGATGTATAAAAAGCTTTTTGTTTATGCAGGACCTGAGCACAAGCATGCGGCGCAGAAGCCGGAAGTATTAACATTTTAAGTGGAATGAAAGGAGAGAATGACAGTGGCTCAATGTTACGGAACAGGTAGAAGAAAGAAATCCATCGCACGCGTGTATTTGACACAGGGCAGCGGTAAGATTACTATTAATAAAAGAGATATTGATGATTATTTTGGTCTGGAGACACTGAAGGTGATTGTTCGTCAGCCTTTGGTTGCAACAGATACGACGAATAAATTTGATGTGAAAGTGACTGTCCGCGGCGGCGGATATACAGGACAGGCAGGTGCTGTGAGACACGGAATTGCCAGAGCGCTTCTTCAGGCGGATGAAGAGTTTCGTCCGATTTTGAAAAAGGCCGGCTATCTCACCAGAGACCCGAGAATGAAAGAGCGTAAGAAGTACGGTCTCAAAGCAGCGAGAAGAGCACCGCAGTTCAGCAAGAGATAATTTTTGGACAATTAAAGAGATTAATAAAACCCTTGAGAATTCAGTGTTTTCAAGGGTTTTCTTTATATCTGGAATGTTCTTAAATGGCTGAAAATTGTGCAGAAAAGCGGTCTATAGTACTCAATAGCACCCAAAATAAAAATCATGAAAACTTGTGTCTTATATATAATATAGAAAAACGTGAAAGGCGATGTGTTGTGAAGCGTACAGAATACAAAACTAAGCACAGAAAAGAGCATTATGATTCTATCTTGTTTGTAGTTCCAAAAGGAGAGAAGGACAGAATAAAGCAGGCGGCCAGTGAGTTAAAAATGTCTGTGAATGAATATCTGTACGCTCTTGTATGTGATGATTTGGTATCTGGTAAAAGTAAGTTGGGAGAGAAGTTAAACCCGGAATTTACAGAAGAATAAATAATAGAAGCTACTGGATAAATGGCAGGTGGCGCAGAAGTACCGAGATATGATCCAGAGGATGTACGTTGATACAATTAACGGGATGAATAAGCATTATACTATAGAACTGAAAAAGGGGTATATAAATGACGTGACGGGTAGCAGGCTGATACAGTGCGATAAAACGAGACTGTGAAGAAAAGTCTGTAAATACGATTCTTCTATGATAAGACTGGGTGAAAGGCTTGAAAATGAGCTTTTCACCCCTCGTTTTATATATACCATCTGGCCGATGGCATGTCAAGAACAGGC
>CALWPC010000052.1 GCA_944383325.1 uncultured Lachnospiraceae bacterium
TGTTATAGTAGTCATAGCAGGGAACTCCTTTATGTTTGGTTTTTGTTGTGGTGACTAAACTATAACACAAAAGAGGCAACCCTGCTTTTTCAATATTCAGTTGTAACACATGTATTGTAATCCTACATAAAATTTCCAAAGTTCATCATTTTAGCCTTGACTTTTTATCTGCAGCCTATTACGGAAGACGCGTCGCAAATGCCAAACGTTTAGAAAATTATTTTTTTTCATAAAAACAGCGCATCTATAAGCAACCGAAAATTTGGCTGAATATAAATGCGCTGTTTCATATTTTCAATATAAAATTTTTAACGATATTGAAGATACTCCATGAACCGTTTGACTGCAAGTGAAGCCGCTTTCTACCATTGACATAATCGCGCAATCATCCCACGTTGTAAAATGTACGTTGGGCGTCAGATTATAACGTTCAAATATTTCCGATACTTCCGTTTTTGCGCCCTTCTCCAAGAGCATGAATGCTCCCTCACAGAAAGCCGCAGTCCACGCGCCCTCTGAAATCCATTCCTCAATCTCCATATAATCGCCAAGCAGTGCTTGCCCCTATCTGTCAGCGTTAGTGATAAGTCTGTTGTGAATACTGCCTTATCAGCATAAACCGAAGGTCTTTACTCTTTAGTTTTCGTAATTTGTTGCCAAATGTACAGGTACTAGTCAACCCCTAGTACAGCTTCGCTCCCGCCGGAATACGGTCATCGACCATCAGCAGATTCAGCCCCTCATGACCGTCATACTCATACACCGCGCTAATTAGCATACCCTCGGAATCAATGCCCATCATTTTCCGGGGAGGAAGATTTGTGATGGCAATACAGGTCTTTCCGATCAGTTCTTCCGGCTCATAATACTCATGAATGCCGCTTAAAATCGTGCGTTTCTTGTCTGTCCCGTCGTTCAGAGTAAACTGTAACAGCTTTTTGCTCTTGGGAACCGCCTCGCACGCTTCCACCTTGACAACACGAAAATCGGACTTGCTGAACGTGTCAAAGTCAACAAGATCTTCAAACAGCGGCTCGATTTTCACTTTGGAAAGATCAATCTTCACAGCCGGCGCAGACTCCTCATTCTTGTCTGCTTTCTTGTTGTCAAAACCGCCGATGCTCTTTAGCGTCGGGAACAGCAGCACATCCCTGATCGCCGCCGCATCCGTCAGCAGCATCACCATACGGTCAATGCCAAATCCGATGCCCCCCGTCGGCGGCATCCCGATTTCCAACGCATTCAGAAAATCTTCATCCGTCGTATTCGCTTCCTCATTGCCCTGCGCAAGCAGTCTCTCCTGCTCCTGAAAACGCGCGCGCTGGTCAATCGGATCATTTAACTCTGAGTATGCATTCGCCATCTCCCAACCATTCATGAAAAACTCAAACCGTTCTACATACTCCGGATTATCCGGTTTCCTCTTCGTCAACGGAGAAATCTCAACCGGATGATCCATCAGAAACGTCGGCTGTACCAGATGTTCTTCCACATACTCCTCAAAAAACAGATTTAAAATATCGCCCTTTTCGTGATGAGGCTCAAACGCCAGTCCCTTTTCTCTTGCCAGAGCCCTAGCCTCCTCCGTCGTGTGAACCTGACCAAAATCAACGCCTGCATACTTCTTTACCGCATCGAGCATCGTAATCCGTTCAAACGGCTTTCCAAGATCCATCTCAATTCCATTGTAGACAACAACCGTCGTGCCCAACACTTTCTGCGCCACATAACGAAATAGCCTCTCTGTCAGATCCATCATGCCATGATAATCCGTATATGCCTGGTACAGCTCCATCAGCGTAAATTCAGGATTATGCCGGGTGTCCAGTCCTTCATTGCGAAACACGCGGCCAATCTCATACACCCGCTCCAGTCCGCCGACAATCAGCCTTTTTAAATACAGCTCCAGAGATATACGCAGCTTCCGATCTTCATCAAGAGCGTTATAGTGCGTCTCAAACGGACGCGCTGCGGCGCCGCCTGCATTGGCCACCAACATCGGCGTCTCCACTTCCATAAAACCTTCCGCGGACAAAAATTCGCGGATTGCGCTTAAAATTTTAGACCGTTTGATAAACGTATCCCGCACATCCTCATTCACAATCAAATCCACATATCGCTGACGATAACGCAGATCCGTATTGGTCAGGCCGTGATACTTCTCCGGCAGAATCTGGAGACTCTTTGATAACAGAATAATTTCACTGGCATGCACCGAAATTTCTCCGGTGCGGGTCTTAAATACTTCTCCCTTAATGCCGACAATATCTCCAATGTCAAATTTCTTAAACTCTTTATATGCCTCCTCACCGACAGAATCCCTTGCCACATAAGACTGAATACTGCCCTGAAGATCCTGTATATTACAAAAAGACGCTTTTCCCATGACGCGTTTTGACATCATACGCCCCGCTACCGACACCGTCTGCCCCTCAAGCTGCTCGTAATTTCTGCGTATATCTTCGCTGTGATGCGTCTGATCATATTTTGTAATTTCAAATGGGTCTTTGTGCTGTTCCTGCAATTCCTTCAGCTTATTCCGGCGAATCTGCAGTAATTCATTGACGTCCTGCGTCTGCTCCTGCCTGTTCTTTTTCTCTGCCACGTTCTCCACTCCCATAGTTCTATTTTCAATACTCATCTGCCACAGGGCACCAGACATTTTAATTAGAACGCTGAATCTCCAGTACCTTAAGCTGAACGACGCCGTTTAATGTCTCCACGTCCACAACGTCTCCAACCTGCCTTCCAATCAGCGCGCTGCCTACCGGCGACTCGTTGGAAATGCGCTTTTTCAGGCTGTTTGCCTCAGTAGAACCGACAATTTTAAACTCATCTTCCTCATTATATTCAAAATCATAAACCCGGACAATGCAGCCCACATTAATGCGGTCCAGATCTACCTCATCCTCGACAACGACCTCGGCGTTTTTCAGAATTTTCTCAATTTCTTCAATACGCGCCTCAATATCGCGCTGCTCGTCCTTGGCGGCATCATACTCTGCATTTTCGGACAAATCGCCCTGCTCTCTTGCTTCTTTAATCTTCTGTGCCACCTCTTTACGGCGAACAACCTTCAAATCATGCAGTTCATTTTCCAACTGCTGCAGTCCTTCATAGGTCAACAGACGTTTCTTTGCTTCCATTTCGCATACCTCCCATAATTTTTTTATTATAATAGAACATCACTTCATTGTCAAGATTGCGGTCCGTCCGCATCGGAGCGTTCTGAAACTGTCGTAAGCATATTCGTCCAGGCGCTCAAAAGAAGCTCCTCTAACTGATTCAATGTCTCCACCTGATTCACCCTCCGGCGCAGCCACGCTGAATGCGGCAGGCCATTTGTATACCATGCCACATGCTTGCGCATTTCCCGCATCGCAATCTTTTCACCCCTAAAGTCCGCCTGCATCCTGGCATGGCGGAGAATCATGCGGGAAATTTCCTCTCTACCCGGCCTTAGCGGCACAGCGCCTGTGCGGGCATACTCAAGAATTTCGTCAAAAAGCCACGGATTCCCGCGCGCTCCGCGCGCAATGAGCACACCGTCGCAGCCGGTCTCTCTCAACATGCGCACAGCATCTTGCGCTGTAAATACGTCGCCGTTTCCAAGCACCGGAATGCTTAGTTCTTCTTTTACGCGGGCAATCCACGTCCAGTCTGCTTTCCCGCTGTAATACTGCGACCGCGTCCGGCCATGCACAGCAACCGCAGCCGCGCCGTTTTCCTGTGCAATTTTGGCAAATTCCAGTACATTGATACTCTGTTCGTCAAAGCCCAGACGCATCTTCACCGTCACCGGCTTTTTGATTGCCCGGCTTACTGCACGAATAACCTCGCCCGCTTTTTGAGGATCTCTCATGAGCGCGGAACCATCTCCATTATTCACAATTTTGGGAACCGGGCACCCCATATTTAAGTCGAGTACCGAAAACGGCAGCGGCTCAATCCGCTGTGCAATCTCCGCCATTAACTGCGGATCCGAGCCGAACAGCTGCAGTGACACCGCGCGCTCCTGAGGAGCCATGGCAAGCAGCGGCTGCGTGTTTTTATTTTGAAAATAAATGGCCTTGGCGCTGACCATTTCCGTACAAGTCATACCCGCGCCGGCCTCCTGACAAAGCAAACGAAATGGCAGGTCGCTTACCCCTGCCATTGGTGCCAATATCAGATTGTTCGGGATCTTTACATCACCGATCTGTAGTGGATGAATGTTCATTTGTTCCTCCGTCCAGTTCCTCGCCGAGCACAAACGTCCGGTAATACGCTTCCAAACCTTCAAGCAGCTCTCGCTTTTCTCTCTGAAGCTCCTTAATCTTTAACGCGCTTCCGATTTCATCATAGAAAAAATCATCCTCATTGGACGTCACCTCAAACAGCAGAGATCCGTCCTCGTCAAAAATCAGGGTCAGAATGCCGCCCACTTCCTCCACGAACAGCGCGCACATAATTTTCAGCTCATCCTTCACGCCGTCAGGGAGGGTGGCAAAGTTTTCGTTTAAATAATACTTGCGATTATATGAGTTGGCTGCGCACAGCACCATCGTATCCTGATAGACTCCCATATCCTCACTCCTGCCTGCCAAGCGTGGCCACCATAACCGCCTTGATCGTATGCATCCGGTTTTCCGCCTCGTCAAACACAAGCGATGCAGGAGACTCAAACACATCCTCCGTCACCTCATTGCCTTTCACAGCCGGCAGACAATGAAGAAATACCGTTTCCTTTTTCCCTGTGCGCTCCATCAATTCGCGGTTCACCTGATACGGCCTAAGCAGTTTCACACGCTCCGCAGCCTTATCCTCCTCACCCATCGAACACCAGACATCCGTATAAATCACATCCGCCCCTTCTACTGCGTCAGGCTGATCCGTAATTGTAATGCTGCCGCCCGATTCCGCCGCATAGCTATGGCACAGCTGCACCAATTCTTCACTCGGCCAAAGCTGACTGGGCGCGTCAAGCACAAAATCCATGCCCATTTTTGCCGCACCAATCATCAGACTATTTGCCATATTATTGCGGCCGTCTCCCACATAGACAAACTTGAGTCCGCGAAGCCGTCCGAAATGCTCCTGAAGAGTCAGAAAGTCTGCAAGAATCTGTGTCGGATGATAATCGTCCGTCAGTCCATTCCACACCGGAACCCCCGCATACTGCGCCAGTTCCTCGACGGTTGCATGGCGAAATCCGCGAAACTCAATACCGTCAAACATACGGCCCAACACGCGCGCTGTATCTTTCACACTCTCTTTATGTCCAAGCTGAATATCGTCTTTGCCCAAATACTCCGGATGGCCGCCCTCATCCACACAGCCAACTGTAAATGCGCACCTTGTGCGTGTGGACGGTTTTTCAAAAATAAGGGCAATATTTTTCCCTTTCAGGCTTGTCCCCAAAATACCCTGTTTCTTTTTTTTCTTCAGATCCGACGCAAGATCAAGCAAATACTGAATCTCCTGTGCCGTAAAGTCCTTTAAAGTTAAAAAAGAACGACCCTGTAACGAAATCATGTTTCTATCCTCCTATTTTTTCGCCCGGCAGCTCTCTGCCTGAAACGATCCCTTCTACACATCTTTTTGATTACATATGATATTGACACAAACCGGCAAAACAGCTTCGTCTCTTTTTTTCATCTGACACTGCCGCTGCCTGATCTGTTCCAACAGTTGTCCCACCGTATAAATCCCAAGCACTTCTATTTTATAAATATGCGCCGTCAACTCCAACATGGCAACATATAATTCCTGATACGTACATGAATCTGCCAGATCCAACTCCTTTGCTATCCGCGGCAAAGCCCGCTCCACATAAACGCGCAGGTTTTTGTCGGAATCTTTCGGCAAAAGTCCCATCTTTTCAAGAACTCCCGACATCACCCCGGAATCCAAATCTGTCAGACGCCGAAAATACTCCGCCTCGGACACGGCGTCATCGATATAATAACGCCGTCCCCTCAGGCCGTACAGCATTCTCATACCGTCGTAATATCCCAATCTGCGTTCCCGCCTGCACCGTTTTTCTTCGAATTGAAGAATTTTTCCGAGGGCATGGCGGGGAGCGATCGCATGCACACAGCAGCCTTCCGGTATCTCACTCCTCTTGTCATGTCCGACTCCATAGATTCGAAGCGCAATAATATTCTGATACCCCCGCTGAATCAGGGGTTCCACTGCCACATTGTCAAACATACCGCCGTCCATGTACCGTATGCCGTCTATCTTCTGCACTTTAAAAAACGGAAGCGAAGCGCTAGCCAAAATCATCTCATTTAAACTTCCGGAAGCCAGTGTCTGCGCGTCAACAACTAATTCCCTGCGCTCGGTCACCGAATACGTCATAATATAAAATTTGACCGCCGACTCCTTCACCCGCTGTTCTGAGATATGATCCTCGATCAGCTGTCTTAAGGGGGAAATATCAAAACCGCCCTCCTTTAGCGCACGAAACCAGTTCATATACTCACTGCCGCCCCGCCGGAACATATCCTCCCTGGCAATTACACTTGACATCGATATATGATCCCAGAGCTGTTCCGCTTCCTCCAGCATATCCATGCATATGAAGGCGCCGTTGAGCGCTCCCACGCTAGTTCCCGCCACGGCGCAAATCTGCACGCCCGCCTCCTTGAGCGCTCTCCATGCCCCGATCTGATAGGCGCCTTTCGCACCGCCGCCTTCCAGTGCAATCGCATACGGACGTTCAGGATCAATCTGCAGTTTCACGCCGCGCCTCGCCCTCAGCCAAGACATCATCACGCACTCCGGCCTCAGTCAGTGACCGCACAAGGCCAACAAGGCCCTGAATTTCCGACGGAACAATAATTTTTGTCGCCCTGCCGTCCGCAGCCTTTTCAAACGCCTCAAAACCTTTCAGCTGCAGCACAGCCTCGTCTAGCTGTACATCCTTTAACATTTTCAGGCCGTCCGCATTCGCTCTCTGCACCTTCAAAATTGCTTCCGCCTGACCTTCCGCCTCCCGGATCATGCGCTCTTTTTGCGCCTCTGCATGCAAAATGGCCGCCTGTTTATCCGCCTCTGCGTCGAGAATCGCGGACTCCTTCTTTCCCTCGGCGACAAGAATCGTTGATTTCTTTTCGCCCTCAGCCCGGAGAATCGCTTCGCGGCGCTCGCGCTCAGCCTTCATCTGCTTCTCCATCGCATCCTGGATGGCCGCCGGCGGAATAATATTTTTCAGCTCCACACGGTTGACCTTAATTCCCCACGGATCCGTCGCCACATCAAGCACCGCCCGCATCTTCGTATTAATGACTTCGCGCGATGTAAGCGTCTCATCCAAATCCAAATCGCCGATAATATTTCGAAGCGTCGTCGCCGTCAGATTTTCGATCGCGACAATCGGGTTTTCCACACCGTAAGCATAGAGCTTGGGGTCGGTAATCTGGAAAAACACCACGGTATCAATACGCATCGTTACATTGTCCTTTGTGATCACCGGCTGCGGATCAAAATCTACTACCTGCTCCTTTAATACGACCCGCTTTGCCACCTTATCGATAATCGGCAGCTTGAAGTGAACGCCTACAGACCATGTCCCCTGGTATCCTCCCAGGCGCTCTACCACATATGCTTTCGCCTGCGGTACAATCTTGATACAAGAAGCCACAATCAGAATAATCAGCAGAAATAAAATTGCCACCACATAAAATTCCATAAACACACCTATTCCTTTCCGGGCTCCTTCACAATAACTTTTACGCCCCTGACTGCCGTGACTACCACCTCGGCGCCCTCTTCAATAATAACGGATTCATTTTCCGAACGCGCCGTCCAGTCCATACCGTTTATACTCACCAGACCGGCGGCATTCAAATTGTCAATCCGCTCTTTCACGACCGCACGTCTGCCCACAATATCATTGACATTTGTGCGCACGCGGTCACGGTTAATATATTTTACCGCAAATGGGCGGGTAAAATACAAAAGCAGCAATGAAACAACTAAAAATAATAAAATCTGCAGCCACAGCGGTCCGCCGAACAGACTGACTAAAAACGCAATCAGAGATCCGCCGGCAAACCAAATGGTCGTCAACCCCAATGTGGCAATCTCAATCACTAACAAAACAACCAATACGACAAGCCAAAACACCGGTTCCATGAACCCACCTCCTTTGTTCACTATATGTGCATATCATACTATATCTTCATCAAAAACACAACAAATTCCTTGGAGCCGCCGCAAAAAGAAATCGGCGCCCGGCAACATTGTGCCGATACGCCGATTCCTCTTCATAAAACATTATTTAAATAGAAGGCGAATTCTATTTAAAGCTCCTCTATGATGCCGGCTGCTTTCTGCAAAATCAGCAAAGCGTCGGATGCATCAATCTGACTATCCCCGTTGACATCCGCTGCCAACAGATCCTCTTCTTTTTCCAAAACTTCAAGCTTCGCCGCGTGCTTCAGGACGCAGAGCGCGTCAGATGCGTCAATCACGCCGTCATGATTGACGTCTCCCAATGTGTACACAGGCGGCGTCGGTGTCGGATCAGCCGGATCTGTCGGTATCGGATCAGTCGGTTCAGGACTTGCGGCTGATCCTGCTTTCACTTTGAGCGTCAGCCTTGCCTTGACGTCAGGATTATCTACTGAGCTGCAAGTAATGGTCGCATTTCCTTCCTGAATACCTGTAATCAAGCCATTTTCATCCACAGTCGCCACATTGGTATTACTGGATGTCCATTTTACATCTTTATTCGCCGCATTTTCCGGCAGCACTGTGGCAACAAGCTGGGCAGTTTCGCCGGCATAAATCGTCTTCGTGCGGTCCAGAACAATTTCTTCCACCGCTACCTGCGCCGTCAGCGTCACGCTGTCCTTCACTCCGGTACCGTCGGCCGCTTCTGCAGTAATAACTACACTTCCGCTCGTCTTTACTTTCACAAGACCGCTGTCCAATACTTCCATAACGTCCGGATTCGAAGAACTCCATTTTACTGTACGGTTCGATACATTGCCAGGCTTCACATCCACGTCAAACTGCACAAGATCGCCGACTGCAACAACCTGATCTTCCTGACGGATCGAAACTGCACTAGATAACACAGTGCCGCTAACCGGCGCAATATCCTCTCCCTCATCATAAGAAACGCGCAGCCAGTCTTTTGCAGACATATTGTAGACAAAAGCGCCCGCATACTTTGTAACGGTATCTTCTACTTCATCCAGAGGCAACACCTGATAATCATATCCGAGCTCTGCATCATAATCATCCTCAAACTCAAAATATTCCGGGTAATCGTCACGGGTCATATTTTCTTCCCCGATAATATTGAGCTGCCATGCCCAGTTATTAATGGTGGAACGCGCCGTACCATAAGATGCGTTTTGATTCCAGTAGTCCTTGTCAATTAACAGATTGTTTCCGTTATTGTCCCAACTGCTGCCGGTATATGTGCCCTTGGAATTTGTAATTGTAGAATTAAATACAACCGCACGGTTTTTTGCATAGCTCCATGCTTTCGAAAGTCTTGCATCCGAGCTCAGACCGGTGCCCGACGTCTCGAAGCCCTGATATTCCTTGCCGACTACCGACTTGTTTACACCGTTAAATACACACGTGTCCGCCGCACAGGAACCGGCCGTATGTACGTCAATACACTGATTCGCTCCCTGCTGCCCATATCCTACAAACGGCTGAATGCTATGCAGAGCGGTATGCGTCGTATTGTCCACATACAGATTCATCATATGAACACGTCCGACGCTCAGTCTTGGAACACGCTGTCCAATATTCGTCAGGTAATTATAAGCCATCGTCAGGCGCACGCGCTTTGCGGAGTCCTCCGGCATATTCCCGGTTCTGGAATCCGTAAACTGCTTTTCATTGCCGACGCCGAATCCTTTGGAATGATATGCTTCATACTGCATGATCTGTTCCACACTGGCTCCATTCTTGCGCAGCTTGGAATACCGTCCGGTATCGGACAGCTTGCCTGCCTGATACATCTCTTCCATATAGGTCACCGTCTTGTAAATGGGACTGGACGTATCCGGAGTTTCTGCATTCAGGCTGAACCGGCACCATGAATAGGTAACGCCGCTCGCCGCATTTTCCAGATCAATCAGAGCGTCCGCGCCGATTGTAAAGGTACAGTGATCGAGCCAGACATTTTTCGCCCCATTGACTTTAAAAAACGACCAACCAACTTCTTTATGAATCGTTATATTGTCCGCCTCGTCAAACTGCCACACATCATCAAATTTCAGATTGCGGAAAATAAGGTCGTCGCTTCCATACTGAAGCTTAAATTCGGCATGATAAATCGTATTTCCGGTCTGTGAAAACACAGTCAGTCCATGCGTATCCGCTACTGAAATTTTGCTGACGCCCGATTCCCTGATCGTTGGGTTTGTATACCGCAGACCCGCGGGATTCATATTATTCGGATCCTCGTATTTTTCCACACAGGACGCCTGGCGCCCCTCCTCCGATAACGCATAGTAACCAAGATCAATATCGTCCGTCACCTCGATGACTTTCACAGTACCGGCGCGCGCATCGTCGAGCGCTTTTACAAATTCATCGCCGGTTGCCACTTTCCGGTAAGCGACCGGATCATTCAGATACTC
>CALWPC010000053.1 GCA_944383325.1 uncultured Lachnospiraceae bacterium
AACACGTACCTGGTAGAGAACGGGGAGAGCTATGATGTATACTACGACGGGAAGTATGCGTTTACGACAGAGGATTTAACCCCCTTTCCAGGGGTTAAAATATATAAAACAAACGAGGAGGCAGAGGCAAATGATTAAACAGAGAATCGTACAGGGCCTGGCGGCCGGGATGATGGCAGCGACGCTGCTGTGCGGAGCGAGCGTACAGGATGTGGAGGCAAGCACCGTGGTACAGGCGGCGGAAGAGCAGGCAGCAAGGAGCGTCGGGGAAGAGACGATCAGTCCTCAGAGCGACCGGTTAGTGTGGGTGATGAAAGAGGAAGACGGGAAGCTGTACCGGAGGCTGTACAATGCAAGCACGGGCAAATGGATGACGGACTGGATCCTTTGCGGGTAATGTACGGGCAGTTGAGAGAGGGTGTTGTCTGCCCTGATGGAAATGCACACATATGTTTGAAATGTGAAAATGTGTCGCTGATCCATTGCATTCTATAGTCGGCAAAAATCTTTATATGGGGTGTTTCGCAGAGAAAGCATCTTTTGTATTGTCTGTACAATGCACAGGATGCTTTTTCTGTTTGTCTTTCAATGGGAACAAAAAGTGTCAATTCGAGGTTTTGTGTGAATCGGATGGAGAACGTAAGAACCAGAGGAGAATTCGATATAATTGGGCTATTGTATTCTGCACAGTAGAACTAGCGGGAAATATGTGATATAATGAGCGATGACAGTTTTCGGCATTGAGGACGTCGGGAGTGTTCTGGAGGATGCAAGTCAAAAGATAAAGTTATGGGGGACAGATGGTGAAGAAAAATTTAGAAGTACCTGCTTATAATGATATGATGAGTGAGTTGTTTCAGGCGATGAAGGACTTGGGTGGGTCTGGGACAGTCCGGGAGATTGATGATAAGACGATTGAGATTTTGGACCTGGCGCCGGAAGTGCAAGAAATTATGCATGGAAATAGTAGCAAAACGGAGGTCGAATATCGCCTGGCATGGACACGGACGTATATGAAAAAGGTTGGGATTTTGGAAAATTCTTCACGGGGAGTTTGGTCTTTAACTGCAAAGGGCAGGGAACTGAGTGCGATTAATCCTGAAGAAATTATTCAAAAGATTCGGGAAATGACGTTTCTAAAAACAAAAGACTTATCTATGATCAATCTCGACGATGACAATCTGGAAAATGACGGTGTGGACACGCCGGATGAAATACAATCATGGCGAGAAAAGTTAAAAAATGTTCTGCTAAATTTAAGCCCCGATGCGTTTGAGCGATTGACACAGAGGCTGTTGCGCGAGTCCGGTTTCACCCATGTAAAAGTGACCGGGAAGACTGGAGACGGCGGAATTGATGGTATGGGGATTGTGAAACTGAATGGGATTGTCAGCTTTCATATGTTATTTCAGTGCAAACGATATACGGGGAGTGTGTCGGCAGGAGAAATTCGGGACTTTCGAGGAGCCATGCAGGGAAGAGCGGATAAGGGATTGTTTATTACAACCGGAAAGTTTTCCACATCTGCTGTAGAAGAGGCCAATCGGCCCGGAGCAGCGCCGATTGACTTGGTAGATGGAGATGAACTGGTAGAAAAATTACGAGAATTACAACTGGGGATTGCTCCGGTGAATGATTACGTGATTGATGAGGGGTGGTTTCTGTCTATTTGAATGCCGCGAAGGATAATCAGACTTTTTTTGTATATTTCAGATTAATCCATCCCGCGCCGCTCTTCAAACGCCCCCATCTGCCGCCGTCAGAGGAGGATTGTTCTTCCATAATGGTGTATATTCCCTGATCTTTAATTGTGCCGTTAATGCTGTACTCCGTGCCGGGACCCGACCGGTAATTCAGAGCAGCGTCGGTTATTTGCACTAAATAGCCGCCGGATATAGCGGTGCTGCCGGAAGAGATGGCGCTGCCGTGAATGCCCTCAGCGATTGCTTTTCCGATGACGTCATACCCGAGTGAGCCGGCTTTTGCACAGTCGCCTGCGCTGTCGCAGAAGAAGCTTTCTACGAGGATAGCGGGAGCCCTGGTGCCGTTTAGAATGTATAAATCCGTTCTTTTCTGTGCGCCCCGGTTTGCGAAATATTGTGCAAGCTTATTTTGAACCCGGTCGGCAAAGAGTTTGCCGCTGTCGGTTTTGTAGTAGACTTCGCATCCGCTTGCCTGACCGTTCGAGGCGTTTAAATGTAGTTCGCAGGCCAGATCATAGCTGCCGCGGTTTTCCAGTGTGAGTTTATAGTCTTTTTCCTGTGCGGATGAGGTAAATTGTCTCTCCGGGCATATTACCAAATCGACGTCATGGCCCGCGGCGAGAAGCCAGTTGCCAACCTTTTTACCTAATTCTTTACAATATTCGTATTCAAGCACGCCGCCGTACTTCCGGCCGTCCGCGCTTGTGTATGATCCGCTTTTTAAGATACTGTGTCCGACACTTAAAAAAATGTTCATGCTTAATCCTCCTTTTGTTTCTATGAGTATAATATACACTCGTCTCCAATATGTGACAATGCGGCTGAAGAAAGGAAGAAAAGTGTGAAAAACGTCTGCTTTTGCAAAACAAAAAGCAGAAAATCTCTTGACTAGCTGAAATATTGTGCTATTCTTTTCAATGCAAACGGAAAATAGAAAGGATTTTAGTTTATGAATACCATACAGTGTATTAAAACAAGACGAAGCGTGCGGAAGTATACCGACGAACCGGTAGAACATGAAATATTGAATAAAATTGTGGAGGCCGCCTCCTATGCGCCCTCATGGAAGAATACGCAGATTGTGCGTTATACGATGGTTGAAAACCGGGCGCTGATTGAAAAAATAGCAGATGAGGCAGTGCTTGGCTTTGTGTATAATGCAAAGACAATCAGACGCAGTAAGATTCTGGCGGTACAAACGGTTGTCCGGGGGCTGAGCGGTTATGAGCAGGACGGAACTTTTTCAACAGATAAAGGCGCAGGATGGGAGATGTACGATGCGGGAATATCCGCACAGACATTTTGCCTGGCGGCGCACGAATATGGAGTGGGCACGGTAATTATGGGGATTTTTGATGCGGAAAAAATCGGACAGCTTTTGCAGATCCCAAAAGACCAGGTCGTTACGGCAGTGATTGCGATGGGGCAGCCCGCCGAGGAGCGTGATGCGCCGGCGCGGCGGAGTATCGAAGAAATTGTGCGTTTTTTATAGTAATGATCATGGATGTTTCATAAAATAAGAGACATCTGGCGTACAGAACAAATTGAGAGGGAGAATAAGATGGATAAGATTCTGGATACAATTGCAGCCGGAATTCAACAGTTTGACGATCTTGTGTGGGGTTGGCCGATGATTGTTTTGCTGTTGGGCACGCATATTTTTATGACAGCCTGCACCGGCGGCATACAGCGGAAACTTGGAACGGCGATTAAATTATCGGTATCGAAAGACAGCGATGCAGAAGGGGAAGTGAGCCAGTTTGGCGCGCTCACAACAGCGCTCGCATCCACGATTGGAACAGGAAATATTATTGGCGTGGGTACGGCCATTGCGCTCGGAGGGCCGGGAGCAGTTTTGTGGTGTTGGCTTACGGGCGTGTTTGGCATTGCCACAAAGTATGCGGAGTCGCTCATTGCAGTGAAATACCGCGTCAGAACCTCTGACGGGCGTATGCAGGGAGGCGCGATGTATGCGCTTGAGCGCGGATTACATATGAAATGGCTTGGGTTTGTGTTTGCATTTTTGGCTGCCTGCGCATCCTTTGGCATTGGATGTTCCACTCAGGTCAATGCCATTGCTACAGTATGTCAGGAGAATCTGGGCATTCCGGTCGGTGTGGTCGGTATTGTGACGGCAGTGCTGACATCGGTTGTTATTTTCGGAGGAATTAAGTCTATTTCCAGGGTATGTGAGAGATTAGTCCCGTTTATGGCGCTGTTTTATGTGATTGGATGTATAGTGATTCTGTGTATTAACTATGATTATATTATTCCGGCGCTGCAGACGATTGTGACGCTGGCGTTCAAACCGGGCGCGGCGGCCGGCGGCCTGGTCGGGGGCGGCTTGATGCTTGCGCTGCAGTATGGAGTTGCCCGTGGGTTATTTTCCAACGAGTCCGGAATGGGATCGGCGCCTATTGCGGCAGCTGCGGCGCAGACGAGAAACCCCGTAAGACAGGCGCTTGTATCTTCTACCGGAACATTTTGGGATACCGTTGTAGTGTGCGCATTGACAGGAATTGTCTTAGTGACGAGTATTATGAAAAATCCCGGTATTGACGCCGCTGCGGTTGACAACGGAGGAGTGTTGACTACGCTGGCATTTCAGCAGATACCAGTGATCGGGCCGCTGATTCTGGTGTTGGGCATTATTCTGTTTGCGTATTCGACAATACTTGGATGGGCGTATTACGGAGAGCGATGTGTAGAGTACTGTTTCGGAAAGCGTGCGCTGTTTGGGTACCGTGCGCTGTTTATCCTGATCGCAGCGATCGCGCCGGTTGTGACGCTTGATCTTGTGTGGACAATCGCGGATATTTTAAACGCGTTTATGGCGATTCCGAATCTGGTTGCCGTGTTGCTGCTGACGCCGGTGATTGTGAGTGAGACGAAGAAATATATTCACAATCTGGATGCGAAAAGCGATGAAGAAATTCCTGTTGTTGACAAGTAAAAGGCAGGCGCCATGTTTTGTTTAAAAACTACTTGACAGCACGCGTACCGCTTATTATAATATAGGCATTAACTGAGAAAGGAATTTGCGGTCATGAGCGACGCGGACCCTGACGCGGAGACGAATCATAAGGTTGAAAACTTTATTATTTATAGCATATGTAAAGGCATGGTCTGTCAGTAGGAAAATTGACAGGCGATGTCTTTTTGTGCGTTTATGCGCGGTTCCGATCGGTTAAAAGTTGCGAAAAAGAAAAGGAGAGAGAAAGTTTTGGGTTCTATACCACAGCAATTATTGTTACAGGTTGTCTTAATTTTATTAAACGCATTTTTTGCGGCGGCAGAGATAGCGGTAGTATCGCTGAATGCAACGAAACTGCGGAAAATGGTGGAGGAAGGCGATAAGAAAGCGGAGCGGCTTCTGAAATTGGTGGAGATGCCGTCGGCGTTTTTATCTACGATTCAGATTGCAATCACATTGTCGGGATTTCTGGGCAGTGCGTTTGCTGCCGATAATTTCTCCGTCTATATTGTAAGATGGGTATATGATGATCTCGGATTTCAGGGAATACCGGAGCATGTGCTTGATACCATTGCGCTTGTGATCGTCACCATTATTCTTTCATATTTTACGCTGATTCTTGGCGAGTTGGTGCCGAAGAGAATTGCGATGCAAAAATCAATGGAAGTTGCCAAGTTTACAAGCGGCGTTGTGTCCGTTCTTGCATTCATTATGCGTCCGATTATTGCCTTTTTGGCGCTGTCAACGAATGCGGTGCTGCGGATTTTGCACATGAAAACAGAAGCAGAGGAAGAGACGGTCACCGAGGAAGAAATTCGGATGATGATTGACCTTGGCGGTCAAAAGGGTACGATTGATCAGGGCGAGCAGGAATGGATTGAGAATGTGTTCCGTTTTGATGATATTTCTGTCAGGGATGCCATGACGCGAGACGTTGTAGCTTTCGCTGCAGATGCGGAAGATCAGGAGATTTTTGACACGATTAAAGAAACCGGTCTGTCCCGTTATCCGGTTTATGATGAAGATATTAATGATGTGATTGGTGTATTGAATGCAAGGGACTTTTTGATTAATCGCAGCGCGGAGAAACAAAAGCCGTTAAAGGATATGTTGCGAAGTCCGTATTTTGTACCTGACACGATCCGTGCGGATGATCTGTTTAAAGATATGCAGAGAGGCAAGATACATATTGCCGTTGTCATTGATGAATATGGTCAGACTGCCGGTATTATTACGATTGAGGATCTGTTGGAGGAAATTGTCGGAAATATTTACGATGAATTTGATCCGGCAGAGCTTCCTGAGATGGAGCAGTTGGAAGAGAATCTCTGGCGTGTTGTCGGCAGCGTGAGCGTGGATGAGTTGGCAGAGGAATTAGATGTTGAAATTCCGGAGGATGCGGACTATGACACGGTCGGTGGTATGGTTTTGAGTTGCCTGCATACAATACCGGAGGATGGCAGCCAGTTTGATGTACAGGTGAATGGCCTGAACATTCATGTGGACAAAATGGAGGACCGCAGAATTGAAGAGGCGCTTGTCCGCAAACTGACCCCTGAGGAGCTCGAACAGCAAGAGCAGGACGATGAGGAGCATAAAGCGCAGGAAGACGAGGAGCGCGAGGACGGAGAACAGTCGGAAGGTAAATAATATGAGTAATAAACAGCATCGTAAGTTGTAATACCATATTTTTGAAACTGGATACGGTTGTCAAAAAAATGAGGATGTCCCAAAGGACATCCTCATCTGTTTAAAAACCGTTTTGCGACGCACCGTATTCTGCTTGTTCCTGTGTAAAACCGTCATATTCCAGTTGATCTATAAGACCGCCTCTGGAAAACGAAGAAAACTCAAGGTAAGACTTTGCCGCTTCAACCGCCTCCTGATTCCAGTCAGCTCCGCAGTTATCCGCGCCGTAAACAGCCTGTTCATTTGTGAATTTTTCATATTCCAACTGTTCGATCAATCCATTATAGGAAAACGAAGAAAATTCAAGGTAAGACTTTGCTGATTTTACCGCCTGTTGATTCCAGTCAGCCCCGCAGTTGTCCACTGCATATGTGGCCTCATCGGTTGTAAACTGTTCATATTCAAGCTGTTCAATGAGACCTTCTCGTGAAAAAGCAGAAAATTCCAGATACGATAGCGCAGAATTCAAAGCATTTGTCTCTGCAGTTGAAACATGTTCTGATGCAATTTCTGTTTCAGCAGCGGATGCCGTTTCGTTTATCTCGGCATTTTCAGATTCTTTTGGTTCCTCTGATGTTTCGGTAGAAACAGCTTCTTTCGGTGTTTGATCAGAAGAGCACCCCGCTAAGCACACCCCAAACAATAATACGAATAAAATTTTTTTCATAGAACATCCCCCTCTTTTGTTTTCTTTCATCATAGCATTTTCAAAGCTACATGTAAAGAAACGGACACGCTGTTATAAGGCGTTTACAAGTATCAATGCCTGTGTTTACGGGAATGGTTGGTAAAAGTTATGTTAAGATTAAAAAAAACCGTACCATTGTATGCCGATTTGTATTATAATAGATAATACTTTCGTGAGTTCGAAAATAAGGAGATATTTTTTATGAGAAAAACAAAAATCATTTGTACTCTTGGGCCTTCGACTGATAAAGAGGGCGTATTAAAACAATTAGTTATGGAAGGAATGAACGTGGCCAGGCTGAATTTTTCGCACGGGTCGCACGAGGAACACGGAGGACGTATGGAAATGCTGCGCGCTGTTCGGAAAGAGTGCGGAAAGCCGGTGGCGATGATGCTTGATACAAGGGGGCCGGAGATCCGTCTTGGCAATTTTGAACAGGGCAAGGTCAATCTGAAAGCCGGACAGCGTTTTATACTGACCGGACGGGAAATTTCCGGCGACGAGACAGGGTGTACAATTTCATATCCGAAGCTTTGTCAGGATGTTCGGCCGGGCAGCAGAGTACTGATTGATGACGGCTTAATTGAGCTGCGCGTAATTCGTGTGGACGCGCAGGATATTATCTGCGAAGTTGTCAACGGAGGGGCGGTGTCGGATCACAAGGGCATCAATGTGCCGGGTATTCATTTGAACCTTCCGTATATGAGCAAAAAAGACTGTGAGGATATTATTTTTGGCATTGAACAGGATGTAGATTTTATTGCGGCGTCGTTCACACGGTCCCGTGATGATGTGCTGCGCGTGCGGTGGCTGTTGGACGAGCACGGCGGTCAGGACATTAATATTATTGCAAAGATTGAAAATGCGGAAGGCGTTGCAAATATTGATGAAATTATTGAGGTGGCGGACGCGATTATGATTGCCCGGGGTGATATGGG
Source organism: uncultured Lachnospiraceae bacterium (assembly GCA_944383325.1). Classification (GTDB taxonomy): domain Bacteria; phylum Bacillota; class Clostridia; order Lachnospirales; family Lachnospiraceae; genus CALWPC01. The sequence continues at coordinate 7,993 of CALWPC010000053.1, forward strand.
CGTCGAAGTGCCGGGTGAGGAAGTGCCCGTGATTCAGAAAATGATCATCCGGAAGGTATATGAGGCGGGCAAACAGGTTATTACGGCGACGCAGATGTTGGATTCCATGATTAAAAATCCGCGCCCGACCAGAGCGGAGGTTGCGGATGTAGCCAATGCGATCTATGACGGGACAAGTGCAATCATGCTTTCCGGGGAGACGGCAGCGGGACGGTATCCTGTACATGCGCTGCGGACGATGGTGCGCATTGCGGACCGCACGGAGAGAGACATTGATTATCCAAAGCGGTTTTTCCACCGGGACCGCAAAGCGAATCCGAATGTGACGGACGCAATCTGCCATGCGACGTGTACGACCGCGCATGATCTGAACGCATCCGCGATTATCACCGTCACCAAGTCGGGAGGTTCAGCGCGTATGATCTCCAAATATCGTCCCGACTGTACTATTATTGGATGTGCAATTTCGGAAAAAGTCTCACGGCAGTTAAACATGTCCTGGGGAGTTGTGCCGGTTGTGCTTGAGGAAAAGAGCGATCTGTTTGAGTTGTTTGACCACGCGGCGGAGACGGCAAAACAGCAGGGACTTGTCGAGGTGGGTGATGTGACGGTATTTACATCGGGAGTGCCGATCGGCATGTCGGGGACGACAAATATGATTAAAGTGCATATCATACGATAATTTGCACACAATGATAAAAATAATTTTTCATTTTATAGTTTTCTTTTGAAAAACGGCATTGACGGGTTCTCCCTTCCATGCCGTTTTTGTCAGTTGTCGGATTATAAAAGAATAACCTTGCGCAGATTGGCAAAAAATAATCTCATAGTAACGGTCGTTTGGGCGGCGAGATCATACGGAGGGTGTTATTATGGATTATGCAAAAGCGGCAAGAGAAGTCTGTGCGAATATCGGAGGCAAAGACAACGTGCTCTCCGCGGCGCACTGCGCGACAAGGCTTCGCCTGGTGATTGCGGATAACAGCAAATGTAATACAAAAGCGATTGAAGATATAGACGGTGTGAAAGGAGTATTTGAGGCGTCCGGTCAGCTTCAGATCATTTTCGGCACAGGAACCGTGAACAAGGTTTATGATGCATTTATAAAGGAGACCGGTATTTCAGGGGGCGACCGCGAGGATATAAAGCGGGCGGCCGCCGGTCGGCAGAATGTGTTTCAGCGGGCGATAAAAACATTGGGAGATATTTTTGTACCAATTATTCCGGCCATTGTTGCTAGCGGACTGCTGATGGGCATTTTAGAGGGACTGTGTAATGTATGGCCGCAGATGGCGCAGTCGGGCACATATACGATTATCCACCTTTTTAGTAATGCGGCGTTTGTGTTTTTGCCGGTGCTGATTGCCATGAGCGCCGCCAAGGCGTTTGGAGGCAATCCGTATCTGGGAGCGGTGATCGGTATGATTATGATTCACACCGATTTGGTCAATGCGTGGAGTGTTGCGGGAATGGAGGCGTCGGAAATTCCGTCGGCAGGCGTATGGTTTGGCCTGTATGAGGTGCCGCTTGTCGGTTATCAGGGACATGTAATTCCGGTTGTGATTGCAGTCTGGCTTATGAGTTGGATCGAGAGAAAACTGCATAAGATTGTACCGGAAATCATTGATTTGTTTGTTACGCCGCTTCTCACGGTGCTTGTGACCGGTTATCTGACGCTGACCGTGATCGGGCCGGTATTTTCTACTTTGGAAAATTATGTGTTGGCCGGGGCGCAGGCGCTCATTGCCATTCCGTTTGGAATCGGCGGATTTTTGATCGGGGCGGCTTACGCGCCGACAGTAGTGGCGGGCGTGCACCATATGTATAATGCGCTTGAAGCCGGCCTGCTAAGCGCCGGAGGGCTCAATACGTGGATGCCGATCGCGACGGCAGCCAATGTTGCGCAGGGCGCGGCTGCGCTCGCCCTGGCGCTAAAAACCAAAAACCGAAAAATAAAGTCGGTAGCGCTCCCGGCGTCGCTGTCTGCGTTTCTGGGAATTACAGAACCGGCGATTTTCGGCGTGAATATTCGTTATATGAAACCGTTTGTTGCCGGATGTATTGGAGGAGCCTTCGGCGGGCTTGTCGCGGGAATCACCGGAGTGGGCGCTACTGCGTATGGCATTACCGGAGTATTCGGCTTTCTGATTACAACCAATTACGCGTTTCAGTATGCGCTTGTCATGGCGGTGGCTTTTGCAGCGGCGTTTTTTGTCTCCTGGCTGCTTTACCGTGATGAGCGGCAGAACCCGGAGGAGGAGCGCCGGGGCGGACCCCGGACGCAGGAGAAAGCGGTTTTGATTCACAGTCCGATGAACGGCGAGGTGATTTTGTTAAGTGAGGTGCCTGATGAGACGTTTGCAAAGGAAATGTTGGGTCAGGGAGCAGCGATTATTCCGTCCTCCGGCGAGGTCGTGTCGCCTGTGGACGGTGTAGTCAGCATGGTGCCCGGCACGCTGCATGCTGTCGGCCTGACGGCCGACGGAGGGGCGGAAATTCTCATTCATGTGGGCATTGATACGGTGGAACGAAAAGGAAGGGGATTTGAGATGGCAGTGCATGAGGGGGAGCGGGTGAAGGCCGGACAGCTCCTCTTAAAGGTGGATTTAGAGTCCGTGGCAAAGGCGGGATATGATCTCACGACGCCGGTTATTGTGACGAATCCGGAGAATTATCAAAGTGTGCGCGTGGCGGGAAAAGGAACGATTGAGGCCGGCGCGCGTCTGATCGAATTGTTTCAATGAGGAGAGGAGATAATGGCAGATCAAAATAACGTCGGAAAAGTGAATTCCGGACAAGGAAAATATCGTCTGCAAATTCATCTGATGCCTCCGGCCGGGTGGATGAGCGATCCGAATGGGCTGTGTTATTTTAAGCATCATTATCATGTGTTTTTTCAATATTCACAAAATTTAGAAACGGGAAAGCCCAGTTCGTGGGGACATTATTCTTCTCCGGACTTGCTGCACTGGCAATTTGACGGCGCGGCCATTTGTCCTGATATGGAATGGGATCGGGATGGAGCGTACTCTGGCAGCGCCTTTACCGCGGACGGAAAGATGGAACTGTTTTATACGGGAAATGTCAAAGAAAAAGGGGAGTATGATTATATTTTAGATGGCAGACAGGCAAATGTATTGTATACTGTAAGCAGAGATGGATTACATTTTTCAAAGAAACAGCGCCTGCTGACCAATGCGGACTATCCGGCGGGATATACGCTCCATGTGCGTGATCCAAAGGTGTTTCGAAAAGACGGGGGCTGTTATATGGCGCTCGGAGGCCGCCGCACGGATGGCAGAGGCGCGGCCATTTTATATGAATCTGCGGGAAGAAAGCACTGGCATTTTTGCAAAGAACTGACGACAAGAGAACCGTTTGGATATATGTGGGAATGTCCGGATTTGTTTCAGCTTGAGGATGTTTGGGTGCTCATATGCTGTCCGCAGGGACTTGCGGAGGAAAAATACCGTTTTCAAAACCGGTATCAGTCAGGGTATTTCCGGTGCGATGATTTTTCGCTTCGCAGAGGGGATTATCTGTGTGATAGAGAGTCCTTTGAGGAGTTGGATTATGGTTTTGATTTTTATGCGCCGCAGACGTTTACCGATCCGAAAGGCCGACGGCTGTTGTTTGGTTGGGCCGGTATTCCGGAGGAAAAACGCTACGGAAACGGGCCGACGATCCGGGACGGTTGGCAGCATGCCATGACTGTACCGCGGGAACTGTTCTGGAATCACGGTCGGCTCTGTCAACGGCCGGTGAAAGAACTGGACGAATTGCGGATAAAACGAGTCCCGTATGAGGGAAATTCCGGGATGATCAAAGCGCAGGCATTTGATTTGCTAGTTGAATTTTCCGGAATTCATCCCAGAGAAAAACGGGGAGTTCTGTTAGGCGACGACGTCTTGTTTGTCTGTGAGAATGGCTGTGCAGAACTGAAATTTTTAAGTGACGCAGGATGCGGCAGGACGCTGCGGTCCGCGCGGATGAGGACGGCGGATCCGGCGCTTCGATCGCTGCGCGTACTGCGGGATACCTCATTGTTGGAGATTTATGTGAATGACGGTGAACTGGTGTTTACGACGAGATGGTATCCGAAATCGGTGCAAGAGACTGCGCTGTCTCTTATCGGGCCGGTAAGCGCGGCGGAAGTATGGGAATTTAAGGGGATGGAGGTTGACTTCGGTGAGTATGGGAACACAATTACTGGCAATCGGGGAGGCGCTGATTGATTGGATACCGGAACAAATCGGTGTGGCAATCCGGCGGGTGGACTCTTTTCATCCGGTTGTGGGAGGCGCGCCCGCCAATGTGTGCGGGGCTTTTGCGCGTCTCGGCGGAAGAGCGAAAATGATTACGCAGTTGGGACAAGATCCGTTTGGAGATAAGATTATCGATGAATTTAAACGCTATCATATAGACTGTGATGCAGTGTTGAGGACAGACCGGGCGAATACATCTTTCGCATTTGTCGCGCTTGATGCGGCCGGCGGCCGGGAGTTTTCGTTTTTCCGCAATCCCGGGGCAGATATGTTGCTTGAACCGGAGCAGGTGTTGGAGGAGTGGTTTGACGACGGATTTGCGCTTCATTTTTGCTCCGTCTCGCTCGGAGATTTTCCGATGAGGGAGGCGCACAAACGGGCCATTTCCATTGCGCGCCAAAAAGGGATGATGATCAGTTTTGATCCGAATTTGCGGCGCGCTCTCTGGAATGATGACGACGCGCTCAAAAGCGCGGTGCGGGAGTTTCTTCCTCTTGCCGACGTGCTGAAAGTTTCCGATGAGGAGCTTTTCTTTCTCACGGGAACTTCCTGTGCAAAGGAGGCGAAAGACCAACTGTTTGCCGGGAATGTCAAACTCATTCTCTGTACCGGCGGAGCAAAAGGGGCGCAGGCATTTACGCGTTCGGAATCGGCGTATGCTCCGGGAGTGCGTGTAAAGGCAATCGATACGACCGGCGCCGGGGATGCATTTATAGGCGCGTTTTTGTACAAACTGTATGAGAATAGGATTGGATGCGGACAGATTGCAGACCTGGAAAGGGGACAGCTAGAGTCTTTTTTGCAATTCTCCAACCGGTATTGCGCCCACAGTGTGCAAAAGCATGGGGCGCTTGCATCTTATCCTACGACTGCGGAGCTGACCGGAAAAGGCGAGGAAAGTGAAAATAAAAGATAAGCAGTACAGTGCGCTGTGCGCAGGAAAGAGAGGTCGATTATGAGACAGTTTACGTATGTAATCCAGGATGAAGTAGGTATTCATGCTAGGCCAGCGGGGATGTTGGTGCAGAAGGCAAAGAGCTTTCAATCGTCCATTTCCCTGGAATGCAATGGAAAATCCGCCGATGCGGCGAAATTGATGGCGGTGATGGCGCTCGGGGCGACGAAAGGAATGGAAGTGACCGTAACGATAGAAGGTGAGGATGAAACGAAAGCAGCGCAAGACCTGGAGCAGTTTTTTCGGGAGAATTTCTAAGGGAGGATAGATATGGAGCGGATACAGGGAAAGGCAATTTTTCACGGTATTGCCATCGGCAAACTCTCTGTTTATGGAAAAAAGAGGCAGCGTGTCAAACGGCAGAAGGCGGCTTGTGCCGAGCATGAAAAAGAGCGTTATTTTACGGCGCGGGATCAGGCTGCCGCGCAGCTTAGGGAAATTTATAAAAAAGCCGTTCAGGAAGTCGGGGAGCTCAATGCACAGATTTTTCAGGTGCACGCAATGATGTTGGAGGACGACGATTACAATGAGTCCGTGCTGAACATGATTGCCACGCAGGGGGTGAATGCGGAATATGCAGTGGCGAAAACCGGAGACAATTTTGCAGAAATGTTTGCGGCGATGGAAGATGAGTACTTTAAAGCGAGGAGTGCGGACATCAGAGATATTTCCGACCGCGTCCTCGCGGCGCTGACCGGTGCCGGCCCGGCTGCGGTTATGACGGAACCGGTGATTCTGGCGGCGTATGATCTCGCTCCGAGTGAGACGATTCAGCTTGATAAACGCTTGCTGCTTGCGTTTGTGACTGAGGTCGGATCGACAAATTCGCACACGGCAATTTTGGCGCGGTCGATGAATATTCCGGCGCTCACAGGAATCAGGCTGTCAGAGGATTGGGACGGGAAACCGGCCGCAGTTGACGGGGATACGGGCACACTGTATATTGAACCTGACGAAGCGGTACTGGAGACGCTTCGGAGGAAACAGAAGGAACATGAAGATGCCCGCGCGCTTTTATTGGAGCTGAAAAATAAGGAGACGATTACCGGGGACGGCAGAAAGGTTCATCTATATGCCAATATCGGAAGCACCGGAGATCTGGCTTCGGTACTCGAAAATGACGCGGAGGGCATCGGGCTGTTTCGGACGGAATTTTTATATTTGGAGAAAGATCATTTTCCGACCGAACAGGAACAATTTCAGGCATATAAGACCGTAGTGGAGACCATGGCAGGCCGAAAAGTGATTTTTCGCACGTTAGACATCGGGGCGGACAAGCAGGTGGATTATTTTGGACTGGACAAAGAGGAGAACCCGGCCATGGGCTATCGGGCCATTCGGATTTGCCTGGACCGGACGGATATATTTAAAACGCAGCTGCGCGCGATTCTGAGGGCTTCCGCATACGGATCGCTTGCAATTATGTTTCCGATGATTATTTCAAAACAGGAAATTTTGGAGGCAAAGCGTATTCTTGAGCAAATCCGGTTGGAACTGGAGCAGGAAGGTCTGCCGTACCGGGATGTGGAGGTCGGCATTATGATTGAGACGCCGGCGGCCGCCATCATAAGCGATGAGTTGGCCGGAGAGGTGGATTTTTTCAGCATCGGCACAAATGATCTGACGCAGTATGTGCTTGCAGCAGACCGTCAGAATCCGAAACTGGACGCCTGCTATGACGCACATCATCCGGCTGTTCTCAGGCTGATTGAACAGGTCGTTCAAAATGGGCACGCGGGCGGCGCGTGGGTTGGTATCTGCGGGGAACTGGGCGCCGATACGTCACTGACGGAGTGGTTTGTTCAAATTGGCGTGGATGAGTTATCGGTGACACCGTCGATGGTTCTTCCGGTGCGCAAAGTGATTCGGGACATCGGGCGGACATGACGGCGCACAAACAAAAAGAAACGGAAGGTTTTGCCAAGAAAACTATTTACAGATGGAGGACAAGTGTAGTATAGTTAAATTAGGTTCAATTAGGCAATTTTTGCCGGTTGCACCTGATAAATGCATACTCACATGAGGGAGTAATTCCGTGTATGACACGGAATGGCATCGTCATTACGGTGTGACCACACCCGGTGCTGTTCGTAAAGAATGAGACTCATATCTGCGGGGATGACTCAGCGTTTGATCATCAATGTGGATATGAGTTTTTTGCATCACAGAAATTTTTGGCCTGTGCGCTGTCGGCTGAAATTTGGTATGTGAGGATATGCAAAGGGCATCTTCAATTCTACGGCGCAGAAACGAGGGGTTTATGAAGAATTATGAAATGTCGGCTCAGGAGGTGCTGAGCCAGGTGAAGTCGGATCACGGCGGTTTGAGCGGCAGCGAAGCCTCGGCGCGACTCGCCAAATTTGGCCAGAATAAGCTGAAGGAGGCGGAGAAGCCTACCATATTACAGCGGTTTCTGGAGCAGTTAAAAGATCCGATGCTTGTCATTTTGATGATTGCGGCAGCAGTCTCGGCCGTGACGAGTATTATGCAGAATGAGAGCCTGACGGAGGTCTTTATCATTATCGTGGTCGTGCTGCTCAACGCTGTGCTTGGCGTGTATCAGGAGAGCAAGGCGGAGGCGGCGATTGAGGCGCTGCAGACGATGACGGCCGCGACGAGCAAGGTGCTGCGGGATGGGCGTCAGGTGACGATTCACAGCTCAGAAATCGTTCCGGGCGACGTTGTAATCCTGGAAGCGGGAGACAGCGTCCCGGCAGACGGCCGTATATTGGAATCGGCCAGTCTGAAAATTGAGGAGGCGGCCCTCACAGGGGAAAGCGTGCCGGTCAATAAAGTGGTGGAGGCGTTGAAGCTTGGGTCGAATATGCAGGATATTCCGCTCGGCGACCGCAGCAACATGTGTTATATGGGTTCGGCGGTTGTCTATGGCCGCGGGCGTATGGTTGTGACCGGAACCGGTATGGATACCGAAATGGGAAAAATTGCCGGAGCCCTGGCCGCAGCGCAGGAGGAACAGACACCGCTTCAGAAAAAGTTAAATGAGTTGGGTAAGACACTCTCCAAGCTCGTGTTGGGAATTTGTGTATTTATTTTTGTGTTTAATCTGATTTCCGCAGGGCGGTTTGATATTGACACCGTGTTGTCCACGTTTATGGTGGCGGTATCGCTGGCTGTCGCAGCGATCCCGGAAGGCCTGGCTACGGTTGTGACGGTCGTTTTGTCGATCGGCGTTACGAATATGAGTAAGAGAAATGCCGTGATCCGGCGTCTCACAGCGGTGGAGACACTCGGATGCGCACAGATTATCTGCTCTGATAAGACGGGTACGCTGACGCAGAATAAGATGACCGTTGTGGAACATATGGGAGAAGAATCTGAACTGGCATCGACAATGGCACTTTGCAGCGACGCGGTGTTAGGTCAGGACGGCTTGGCGGAAGGGGAGCCGACAGAGGCGGCGTTAGTGAATTATGCGGCTTCAATCGGCCTGCAAAAGCCGGAGCTGGAGCGTCAGTATCCGCGTGTGGACGAGGCGCCGTTTGACTCGTCGCGGAAAATGATGTCTACGATTCACCAGACATCTGACGGGTTTGTACAGTGTACAAAGGGTGCGCCGGATGAAGTGCTGAAGCGATGCACGGCGTACTTTGAGGACGGACAGGTCTATACAATGACCGAGGAGAAGCGGCGTGAAATTCTGGCGGGCAATAAGCAGATGGCGGACAAAGCGCTTCGCGTTCTTGCGGCGGCGAAGCGCGTCTGGAGCGAGAAGCCAGAGCAGAATACGCCGGAATATCTGGAGCAGGAGCTGTGCTTTGTCGGGCTGACCGGTATGATTGATCCGGTGCGGCCGGAAGTGAAAGCGGCGATTGAAGAGTGCCGCTCCGCAGGAATCCGGCCGATTATGATTACCGGAGATCACAAGGACACGGCGGTGGCGATTGCGGAAGAACTGGGGATTATCAGCAGTCCTGATGAGGCGATCACCGGTATGGAGCTTAATTTGCTGAGCGATGAGGAATTAGAACAGCAGATTGACAAATACGGCGTTTATGCCCGGGTGCAGCCGGAGCATAAAGTCCGCATTGTAATGGCGTGGAAGAAAAAAGGCTGCATTACCGCGATGACGGGCGACGGCGTCAATGACGCGCCGAGTATTAAATCGGCGGATATTGGAGTCGGTATGGGAATTACCGGCACGGACGTTACTAAAAATGTGGCTGATATGGTACTGGCCGATGATAATTTTGCCACAATCGTCAATGCGGTCGGAGAGGGTCGAAGGATTTATGATAATATCCGCAAGGCGATTCAATTTTTGCTTGCAAGTAATATGAGCGAAGTGGTTGGTGTGTTCTGTGCGACGCTGCTTGGCTTTACGCTGCTCAATCCGGTGCATCTGCTGTTTATCAATCTGATCACAGACTGTTTTCCGGCATTGGCGCTCGGTTTGGAGGCTTCGGAGGATGATGTGATGTCCCGGCCGCCGAGGAAATCGACGGACGGCATTTTTGCAAACGGAATGGGCATTGATATTATTTATCAGGGTATTTTGGTTGCACTGATTACGATTGTCAGCTATGTCGTCGGTCACTGTATGGAAGTCGGGCATTTTGAGATGCCGTCAGGCGTTTCTCCGAATGGAATGACAATGGCATTTCTGACGATGAGCATGTGTGAGATTTTTCACAGCTTTAATATGCGCAGTCAGAGAAAGAGTGTGTTCCGTCTGAGTACGCACAATATCGTGTTGTGGGGAGCGATGATTGGAAGTCTCGCGCTCACGACGATTGTGCTTGAAGTGCCGGTTGTGGCCAATGCGTTTGGATTTGATCCGATCAGTTGGATGGAATACGCAGTGGCGCTGCTGCTGTCAGTTCTGGTGATTCCGATTGTGGAAGTAGTCAAGTTCGTGCAGCGCAAACGGCAGACGCGCGCACAGTCCTGATGTCATAACGAACTATAAAACGGGGACGAAGAAAATGGGTCAAGCAAAGCTAACCACCGATAAGGAAGTATGGAAAACAAACTAACTTAACGGTTGCAGACACATTGCGACTGAATGCGGGTAAGAGGAAGATGTCTTCTTGCCCGCTTTTCTATGCAGTGTGGAGTGATAGAATATTATTTTATGGTATTAAATCATTATTTTTGTTGTTTTTCCTCTAAAAGTTCTATAGCTTCTTTTCCTGTTACATGGTCGATTGTCATCTCCAACATACAAAGAGGTTTCCACTCGCGGTTTATTGCACTATCGCGGTTGGCGAAGGTATCTTTTGGCGCGTATTTGATGGCTAATTTTTCTATTGCTGTTCTCTTTTCATTTTCATCTTCGATTACTTTTATTCGGCCAAAGGCAATGACACTTCTAAAATAAGTCGTGTATTCCGTTGGTACAATCAGATCTTTTTCAATTACACAAAATGACGCTTTTGCAGTCTTTTTAATAGCGTCAATTTTATGCCCGTTTTTTGCGCTGTGAAAATAGATTTTTTCGTCGTCATATACATAACTGATTGGAACAGCATATGGGTAATCATCGTCGCCAAAGAGGGCAAGCACACCAGATGTCCCCTTGTGCAGAATATCTGTAACTTCTTGCTGTGATAGTGCTTGTTTTTTTCTTCTCATTTCTCGAAATATCATATATACCTCCACAAAAAAAATAAAGGCTTATTTTTACTCCTGCCATGGCCTAACAGAGTAAAGATAAGCGTTTCTTAGAAGAAACATATTTTATTTAGAATATCACAAATTGCATGGCCAGTCAATATAATGAAACTCCAAATGCGCCAAAAGGGCAAATGGGTACTTATCCACAATTGTCGATGAGCTTGAGAAGAAAATCATCATTCGTGTACAGGACAAGAACAGGCAGGCCATGAACGAGAAAGGGGCTGTCGGGAAATAGATAGTCCCAAGCAGGGGCAGGTGTGACTCATGCGAGTCACACCTGCCCCTGAAATTTATCTCCTAAAAAGAGAAGAAGATGGCTAACGACAACCATCTTCCTCTCCGT